>NZ_CABPRY010000006.1:0-260151 GCF_902459625.1 Pandoraea cepalis | reverse complement strand
GACGACAGCGATTGCAGCTAATTTGGCTCCGTCTAATATGGTGGCGGGATCTACGTTGATCA
This sequence comes from Pandoraea cepalis, assembly GCF_902459625.1. Lineage (NCBI taxonomy): Bacteria > Pseudomonadati > Pseudomonadota > Betaproteobacteria > Burkholderiales > Burkholderiaceae > Pandoraea > Pandoraea cepalis. Next base: position 260,089 of record NZ_CABPRY010000006.1, on the reverse strand, counting down.
ACCAGTGGGGGGGGGCGGTGACGGTGTCCGTGGATGCGAACCCATCGCAGTTCGACATTGTGGAGGCAGGCGTACCGAGCGACGGTTGCGTGGACATGGCAAACAAGGCATCGAACTACGTCACCATGACGCTTAACGGCACGACGTACAGCCAGTCGAACCCGCTGGATGCTGGTGCGGCCGTTACCGAATGCAACAGCGCGGCAACGCAGACGATCACTTACGTGTACGGCCACTAATTGCGATTCCGCATCCTAACGTGAATAAACTGAAGGACCTCATTTGGTCGGACCTCTGCGTGAGAGAAGATCCATCGAAGGGCTGGCTCAAGGCGGCCTCGGATTCTATGGTGGTTTCGCCGCTGCCATCGGATTCTTGGGAGGAACTGAAGCAGCTATTTCTTGCGCTGAATCGATCATGGGATCAGCGTGGTGCGGTAGCTTCCCGCTATGGCTTCCCGATGGAGTGGCCTCCAGAAGATGGTATGCGCTTGCGCGCGAAGCGCATTCAGTTAGCGAACGGCGAACATGTTTATGTCTGCCGAGCGTTTCGCTTCAAGCCATTCCGGCTGCAAGACACTGGCATCGCAGCGCCGCTCGTCAATAAGCTATTGTCGCCCGAGATTCGGGGCGGGATCGGCATTATTCTGGGGCGTCCTGGCGCGGGCAAGACCACTACAGCCTACTCGTTTCTCCAGGAACGAGCGCGCCGTCTCGGTGGGGTGACGTGGACAATCGAGAGCCCTGTCGAGATGGATCATCTCGAAGGCCGGTATGAGAATGGCTACATCCATCAGATTGAGGTGGAGACCCCGGAGATCTTGTACGAAACCGTAAAGGATCTGGCTCGCGCGACGCCCAACGTACTGTTCGTGGGCGAGGTGCTCGATGATCAGACGGCCGAGGTTGTGGCACAGGCTTCGAAAATGGGCTTTTTGGTTCTGTGCACGTATCACGGGGGTGATTTGATCAACGGAATCGAGCGCTTTGCGCGCGCGGCCGGGCATGGCATCGTGTCGGCACAGTTCGTCGATGCTTTTCGCTTCGCAGTGCATATCGATCTTCGTATGGTCGAGACGGGTGGCCGTGCACGACCGATCAACGACAGTCTCATCAGTTCGCTGGAGACGGGCAATCCGCCGCGAGTCTTGTCTGCACGATCTCTCTTTTGCATCTCGGACGCTGACCCCATCCGCGGTCATATGAAAAAGGGCGAATTCGCGCAGCTGCAGAGTGAGATCGACCGTCAGAAAAACGAGCTATTGAAGCTTCAGTCCGAGATGAGTCTCGGGCGGGCGAGGTAGGTTGTCATGCGCTTGATGGCTCTCCTCGTACTTGCCGTACTTACATCAACTTTGGCCTATCAGACGGCCACGTTCCAGGCTATCAAACCCACCGCACAGGAAATTTCGGTAAACGATGCGGCGGCACAATTTCTGAGCTATCGGTCGGCTGTCATGGCCTTCATGACGGACAATCCGGCCTTCACCGGCACCATCCAACCGAGCCAACTGAGTGCCTATTCGCCTAAGTACTCCTCGGTGTTCATCGCGAAGTTTGCCGCGAGTAATGCGGTGACCGTGTCCGGAACTGGGCGACTGATAACTACGTATGCCGCACTGCCGACGGGTACGTTACAGCAGGTATTGGTGCGTTCCGAGAATGACGCTTCGATTGGCTTGTCGGCGGGAAGTACGTGGATAGCATGCGCGAGCGGTGTGAATACGGCGCCACAACCCCTGAATGTCACCGTCCCAACGGGGGATGTGGTGTCGGTCGTTAAAACTGGAAACTGATTATGAGCGAAGTTCTTGGAGCGCTGTTCGCCCTATTGGTCGGCATGATGTACTTGCCGAAGATCCAAAGCGGCATCGCGACGGAGCGGCACGTCATGACGGACGTCACGACTGCCCAGCAACAACAGCAGTGGGTGTCCGCTGTGTCTAGCTACGTGTCCCAGAACAATGCCACACTTCTTTCGACAGTCACGACGACCCCCACTCCAATATCGGTTGCCGCGGTGAAGGCTGCGAATGTAGGTCTCCCAGTCGGATTCACAGGTACAAATCCCTTCAATCAAACGTGGGCGGCAGCGGTGACGCAGCCGTCTGCCGGCAATCTACAGGTGCTCATTTATGCTATCGGGGGCACACGGATCAACGACCAGGAACTGGGCTCGATAGCGCGGGCCGCAATGGGCGTGGGTGGCATGATCCCGACGAACAACTCAGGTGTGTATCCGGGCGGCGCTGCGACCGCTTATGGGGCATTTGGTGCGTGGCAGATTCCGACTGCTTCCTATGGTGTGGCGGGCGGCAGCCCGGCATCTTTGCTGAACTTCAACAAAGGTACGTTGACCAGTAACTACCTCTACCGCAACGCGGTGCCGGGTCAGCCGCAGCTAAACACGATGAGCACGAACCTGAGCATGGGTGGCAACACCATCACCAACGCTCAACAGATTCAGCTTGCCGCAGGGAATGGCGTTCAGGTCGGAAGCACCTATTACTACGGGGACGGCTTTAACTCGGCTATTCGCCAGAACGGCACGCTCTATATCCAGAACCAGGCTGGGACGGCAACTGCATCGTTGAATGCCGGGAACATCACGGCAAACGGTGATGCTTACGCTACTGGCGCAATGCAATCGGGCGGGCGCATGACGACCGGCGAATACCTGCAGGTCAACGGATACGCTTCGGCGGGCAGTTGGTGTCCCTCAAACGGGCTGGTCGGACGTGATGGCACGGGCTTGTTACTTTTCTGTCGATCCGGCGTGTGGACCGCGGCCGGGGGTGGAGGCTCCGCCGTCGCCTATTGCAAGTCAACGTCCTGCGGCATCACGTTGCCGAGCGGGGGCACATGGGACATTTCTGGCGTCAGTTACGCACAGCAAGCCGCGTGGAACGGGGCGGCATTCTGGATCAATGGGGCCTTGGTAGACACGAACGTGGACTGGGGCGACCAAGAAGGTACAGGATACGGAGTCATGACGGGAACATATCAAATAACCGTCGGCGGCCCAACGTACATCCCGGCGTGGACCTCATGGAGTTCCGCTTGGGGCGATTACACGATCACCCTGCACGCAACGAAAGAGTGACCCGTCGTAGCGTGCAGATTCCCTAGGTGGTCAAGATTTGACAGGCGCGTATTGTCTACGCATCGAGATTGAAGCGGTTTCCCGACGGGAATGGATGCGGCTAGATCGTCGTGATGGCGGTGAACTCCGATGACGAAGATGTCGAGCATGCGAGCGTCAGGATGTTCGTACTCGGGGTACCTGCAGGCCTGGAATTTTGCTTTGCATTGTCTCGCAAGTGAGCTCTACGAGCGTTCTCGTCTGGGCGACACGCCGCTCGGCGCAAGGAGGCTTTGTCGGAGCTTGCGGGCGTCTCACGCCCGATGCGCTGACTTTTTGGCCCCGGACCGCGCATTCGACAAGATGGGGACGATCGTAATGAACGCGCTAGCCTTTGTCGGAAGCCGGCGGCGGGGCGTGCCATCGGCTAGCGCTGCGCTCAACGCTGCCTCCCGACACTCCATCGTCCTCGTGCACTTGTGCTTCACTTTATTCACGGTGGCCAGCTTGCGGCACTCACAGCCGCTGAAGTGCGCCAATGTTTGCGCACAAATACAAGCACCCCATCGAGCGATGGGGCGTCCGTGTGGCAATCCTGCGGAATTGTCGATTAGAAGAATCGGTAGGTCAGGGAGACTTTAACGATCGGGTAGACCGGGAACTTGCTCGCCTTCGAACGAAGGTTCTGTTCCTCAGCCGCCACGTTCTGAGCGCCGGCCGCACTCGCAATATTCTGCGGAACGTCGAAGGTGACACTCGGCTTGCCGATTGCGACGCCAGCATCGAACGCCATCGACAGGCCCTCCTTCGCATTCGGGTTGTGACCGAAGCCGATGCCGACGTACGGACGAACGGCCGGGAACTTCAGGCTGGCGTGGACCGATTCACCCTGGGTCGGCACCGTCACGCCGTTGAAGGTGTAGGTTCCCTGCGAGCCGGTCGCGTTGCCGCTGAGTTGATCAGCGCCCACCAGTACCCCGACCGTCAGCCGAATCGGGAAGAACGACGGTGCGGGAAAGTAGTCACCCAGAAGCGAACCGTGGATCAGGCGGAGATTGGCATCGTAGTGCATGTCGCCAGCGCTAAAGCCATGCGAATAGCTGAAGCCGCTCACTTCGACTCGGGTGCCGAAGTGCTGGCTGATGCCGTACCCGTAGCCGAGACCCACTCCGTCCGTACCGACGGAGCCGTAAACTTCGTTGCGAACTTGCGCGTGTGCACCACTCGAGGTAACGCCGGCGATCAGAAGAGCGGAAAGAACTGCGAGGATTCTTTTGTTAGCCATAATATTTGACGAGTTGTTGAAATGTCGCGTCCTGACATGGACATTTCCACTCTAAATGCCGTATCGACTAGCGCAAGTCGACTGCGCGGTGCGAGTTTTTGGCAATGCGTAGGGCGTAATCTCACGGAAAAAATTGGATTCCGATTGGACTACTTGGTTGAGGAATATTTGGTTCTTTGATTCAGGTGGATGTGGGGAAAATTAAATCCCGCTTCATTCATTTTTTCCTCTGTCCGACGACTACCATGCGCCCGCTATCCTGCCTTCGCTGGCTGTGTGTACCGCTCTTGATCTCTATACATGGCTTGGCCTTTGCCGACTGCTTCGACGACGCAGCGAGCTTTCATCACGTCAATCCCTTGATCCTGAGAGCCATCGCGATTGTCGAGAGCGGCAATCGGGCGAATCTGACGAACACCAACCGAAATGGTTCGATTGACTATGGCCTGATGCAAATCAATTCGATTCATCTTCCCGAGCTTGCCCGGTATGGCATTGGGAAGGCCGACCTGTTCAATGGCTGCAAGAGCGTCTATATGGGCGCCTGGATACTCAGACAATCGATCGAAAAATATGGGAATACGTGGGCGGCCATCGGCTCCTATAATTCCGCTACGCCGGCCTATCGGGATCGGTATGCGGCCAAGGTTCAGAGGGTTGTGAATAAGCTGCTCACGAACGGCTATACAGACGAGATGCGGTAGCGCGACGGTGATGACTTCGCGATCCCTGCCGTTTCTAAAGACACCTTGTTTAAGGTGTGACGGTGTAGTCGGAAACTGTAGTGGTCTAATCTCCCCGGACACCAATTTAGGCGAGAATACTCGCCATGAAGAGGTGTCTGATGAGCAAGCAACGTCGTACGTTTTCCCCTGAGTTCAAGCGCAGTGCTGCATCTCTAGTCCTCGACCAGAGCTATAGCCACGTCGATGCCAGCCGGTCGGTCGGCGTCGCGGAGTCGGTTCTGCGCCGTTGGGTTCAACAACTGCACCAGGAGCGCCGCGGCATCACGCCTCAGAGTCCTGCAATGACGCCAGAGCAGCAGCGCATCCAGGAGCTGGAAGCGCGGATTGAACGCCTCGAGAGGGAGAAGATCATTTTAAAAAAAGCTACCGCGCTACTGATGTCGGAAGGGATAGAACGTACGAAATAATCGACCAGGTCGGCGACGGCGTTCCGGTAGCCATGTTGTGTGAGTTGTTCGATATACCTCGGTCGTGCTTTTACGCATACAGAAATCGTCGAGCGCGAGTTGATGCGGCACGAATGGCACTGCGCAGTCGCGTGCACGAGTTGTTTGTCGAGAGCCGAAGCTCAGCAGGCAGCCGCAGCATCATGGGCATGCTGCGCGAGCAAGGCACGACGATTGGGCGCTTTAAGGTCAGCCGTCTGATGGACGAGCTCGGCTTGATTTGCAAGCAACCTGGCAACCACGCATATAAGCGCGCTACGGTGGAGCGCATCGACATTCCGAACGTCTTGAATCGCGAGTTCGATGTGGCGGCACCGAATCAAGTCTGGTGCGGCGACATCACGTATTTATGGGCACAGGGGCGCTGGCATTATTTGGCCGTGGTGTTGGACCTTTTCACTCGCCGCGTTGTCGGCTGGTCATTCTCGACGAGCCCCGATGCCGACCTGGTGGTGAAGGCATTAGACATGGCATTCGAGCAACGCGGTCGGCCTACGGACTTGATGTTCCACAGCGACCAGGGCGGTCAATATGTCAGCCGGAAATTCCGTCAGAGACTATGGCGCTATCGAATCAAGCAGAGCATGAGTCGGCGTGGAAATTGTTGGGATAACAGCCCGATGGAACGCCTGTTCCGAAGCTTGAAAACGGAATGGGTGCCGAGCACTGGATACATGAGTGCCGGAGAAGCCCATCGAGACATCAGCCATTACCTGATGCAGCGGTACAACTGGATTCGACCGCATCAATTCAATAACGGTGTGGCGCCGGCAGTCGCAGAAGAAAAACTTAACGCAGTGTCCGGGATCAGTTGACCACTACAAACGGCATGTGGAAGCTAGAGGAGTATTGAACGGATAGTTCAAACTTGTGGCGGTCAATCTGCTCAAGGAGCGCTACTGCGGTGGCGCGAGTAAGACGTGACGAGCCGGCGCGGGCCGAGATTAAGCCTCACTAAACAGTTTAACGACGAATGAGCGCGCAGCCCGCATGGTGCATCTAGCCGGCGAGCACTCGCGAGGCGACGTGTTCGAATAGATGGAGCGGCTCTACAACCCGACGCGCCGACATTCCACCCTAGGCTCATCGTCTTATACATAAGTCTGTCCTCCGCAACCGTAGGCCGGAACAAACGGTCGTCGAGCAATGAGATGGACCGGGGCTTGTAAACTTTCGGCGCGTCGCGTTTACTCTCGCTTTTTGCGTGAACGCCTTGGCCCTGGAAGCACCGTGCTGGACGGAAACCGAATTTGCTGACCTCGACCTTGGCGACGCGCGCCTGAACAAGCGAGCGAGGACATTGATGGAGCGATTGGCGGCCAAGCCGACGGCTGGCGTGCCGCAGGCGTGTCGGGGCTGGGGCGAGACGATGGCGGCGTACCGCTTCTTCGACAACGGCGAGGTCGAGTGGAGTGCGATTCTGGAGCCGCACTGGCGGCAGACCGAGCAACGAATGGCCGCTCAGTCGGTCGTGTTGTGCCTGCAGGACACCACGGAACTGGATTTCAACGGCCGGCAGGCCGCGGGCCTTGGGCCACTGTCTTACGAGATGCAGCGCGGGATGTATTTGCATCCGACCTATGCGGTGACGCCTGAGCGGGTGCCGCTGGGTGTACTCGACGCGTGGATGTGGGCGCGTGAGCCCAAGGACGCGCAGGGCAAGCGCGGCGGCCTCAAGGAAAGCCTGCGCTGGATCGAGGGTTACGAGCGGGTGGCGCAAACGGCATCGAGCCTGCCGCACACGCGACTGGTGTACGTCGCTGATCGCGAGGCAGACATGCTCGCGCTGATGGTGCGGGCGCAGGAGTTGGGCACGCCGGCTGATTGGCTGATTCGCTCGGCCCACGACCGCGCGCTGCCCGAGGGAGCGAGGCTGTGGGCGGCGGCGACAGAAGGTGCACCGCTCGGCGAGATTGCCTTCACGATGGGCTCGCGTCACGGCGTGAAGGCGCGCCAGGTGCGCCAGCACATATGGTTGCGGCGCATCGAACTGCCAGCAGGCGTTGGTCAAAGCGTAGCGGCCACGTGTCTGGTGGCGCGTGAGTTTGATGCACCAGGCGGCGTCAAGCCGATCGAATGGCGCTTGCTGACCAACCGAGAAGCCACGACGCTGCAGGAAGCGATTGAACTGATCGACTGGTATCGGGCGCGCTGGGAAATCGAGATCTTGTTCAACGTGCTGAAGAACGGTTGCCGTGTCGAGGCGCTGCAATTGGGCGCAATCGAACGGCTCGAACGCGCGCTGGCGCTGTTTCTGGTCGTGGCTTGGCGAATCGTCCATCTGATGCATATGGGCCGCAGTTGCCCCGATCTGGATGCCGAACTGTTCTTCGATGTCGATGAAATTCGCGGCGCGTATTTGCTGACCGACGTCAAGCAGCCGGCCAAGCCCAAGCTCAATGAGGTGTTGCGCTTGATCGCGCGCTTGGGCGGATTTCTCGGCCGCAAGGGTGATCGCGAACCAGGCGCGAAAGCAATTTGGCTCGGACTCAAAGAGGTTCATGTCGCTGCCAAGACATTGCAGAAGTTACGTGCCGGCGGTCACGCTGGAAATTGTGTATAAGACGATGCCCTAGGCTACGTCAGCCCCATTGAATTCCAGAAGGCGCAAGTAGCTTAGTCCGGTTCGCACCGAATAGGCAGCGGCCGAATCCCACGGGTCAAACCTTCAGTCGGGTTGACTTTGCGGAGTGTGCGTGTGGGTGGGGCTTGTCGTGGTGGAGGAGCCCCGACAGTTGCGATCCGGACCCGGAAAAAGGAGCTTCTGGACGGCAACCGCGACTTACACGGCATGACCGTCCAGAACCAGGTGCCACTGCAAATTGGGTGACGGGAGCTCTAGAAAACTTGATCCGCGCTCTCTCGCAGCTTGCTAACCACGTATGGCACGCAATCACAGCAGATTTTCATGAACCACGCGAACGAGATAGTTGCGAGAACCTTCAGCGCCAAACCGATGAGGTCTGCAAAGCTCGCGCATCCCGGCATCATCTCGATCAGAGTGTCGCAGCCGAGGTTCGTCAGCCAGATGGCGATTGCGTAAACGCCGATCGTCATCGCGACCAGCAGTGCGAACGCCACCAGTACGCCCGCGTTGGCGACCGCGACTTCCGCTTTCGAGTGCTTGTCGTCGGATCGGAACGGTTGCCACAGCTTCGTTTGGCGCGGCGTGTTGATGACTTCGTTGAAGGTGGGATAGTCGTCGCTCTTCTTAAACTTGCTCATCGCGTACTCCTTGGGTGTCTATTGATTTCGCGGGTTCGTTACTCAACGTCCCGCGCACTGAGACAAGAATAGTGTCGTCGGAGGGGAACGCAAATGAACGTTGCGCAATGCGTTGAACTAGCTTCGCGAACGACGCCAAGTGATGATTCTGCGGATGAGGCCGCGTGAGGGTTGTTGCCTTGTCTGTCGGCGACGACCCAGATTTCGTTGCAAGACGAAGCCGACGCAGAATATCGCGACGACATTCATCCATGGGCCGGCCGCAGAGACCTTGAACGTAGTCCTGTCGAGGATCAGCACGATCAGCACCGCCGCGGTTGCGACGCCGTCAATCCGCCATTTCCAGTTCGGGGCTAACTGTGCGATTTCCGTGCAGAGGCGAGCGGCCAAAATTCGCACCATCGCGTACCATTTACGGTGGGGGATTAGGGACATTTTCTTGGACTTGTTCAAGATTCACACAGTCGCAACTATCGGCTAGGGCCGGATATCGCGACGCGATGAGAGCGAGCTTGCGTTTGAGGAGCAAAGTGCGCGCGTCCTTGATGCCGGGCTGGCCGTGGAACACGTCCAGTCGTCTGCTGGAGTCCGCGAGCATGCTCAGAAGGAGACGCACGGCGCGATTCTTCTTGTTGGCGAGATCACCGGCGAGAGACGGGATTTCGTCAGCCCGCACCGATTGCGCAACGGCTTCGATGTCCCGGTCAGGGAGAGTCAACTCGAGGCTTGACGCGAAACGCATTAGCGATGCGCGGCGTTCTTGTTGGGAGCGGCGAGCGAGAGATGATCGTTCCAGTGCCGTACGTCGCGCCAGAGAGAATGCAACCATGCGTTCGGCATCGCGAACACGACTGATTCGAAAGAGTTCGGCCGGACGTCCGCCGCCTCCGCGCGTGGCGGGCCGACGTGCGTCTGGAACACCAAGAAATCGGGCGACCATCTGGCGAGTCCACCCGCGGTCCCTCAGTTGATTGATGTCGAGCGTTCCTTCTGCGGGCATGGTGTCTTCAGCTTGTAATGGCAGCAGGTCCGCCACCTGGTCCTGCATCGTATGCAACACGGTTCTCCACGTGTGAATGTCTTACGTGGATAGTAGCGCCCTATTCGTCAGGCGCGGCGCCGGAAGTCTGGGGCGAGGGCACGATTTTTCAATCGATGATTCAACTGTGACCGACATTAGGTTTTCGATGCTCGACGCCCCTTAGGCTTGTGGGCGGAGCAATGGTATTCGGTGTAGTGACGTGGGATGATCAGCGGTAGTTTGCAGGTCGCACAGCGGTGGAGTTTGATTTCTGCCGCCTCGTTGCCGCGCTGGCTAATTGATTGGGCATCGGCGAAGGTGCGGATCAAAGTGTAGAGGCGCTGCGAACTAATGACGGCTTTGTCCTTCCCTCCGCACATTTCGTGGTACCAGGTAAGGGTGCGAGTGAAGGCGACGCGTGGAACGCTATCTGGCATGATGCCCTGAGAGGATGTGCCACGGAGGGACTTATGGATGCGGTGATAGGCCAGCAAGAGAAAGGCGCCGTGCATCTGGATGCGGTGCGTCTTCGTGAACCACTCCAGACTCGAAGGCAATTGCCCAGACGATGAGTTGCGGCCGATCTCCTGAGAATACATCTGGTCGATCTTTGGATCCGGAACTCGACTGATGCTCCTGACCACCGGCCGCCTCGTTCCTGAGAGAATGAGCACGCGAGCAATGCGTTCGTTGAGGGTAGGTGCACTTCCAGCGGTCAACATGTCATATTCCTTGTCGGATTCGTTCGCTTCGTCAGAAGGTCATCAGCAGGGATGCGATCACCTGCTCACGATCCAGTTCAAGATTTCCGTCGGTCATCTTCAGCTCGAAGCGCGCATTCCAGAGCGGCAGACCTTCGTTCGCGAGCCATCGAATGTCCGAATGGCTCAGTTTCCGAACGATCTCGAATTGCTCGTCGGAGAGACCAAAAGTGAGGGCCGCAGCAGGATCCGCATGGTCCTTGAGGCTGCGATAGCATTCGAGGATCTTGATGTTAGCTTCTGCCATCGCTATCTTTGCCAAGGGGGGAAGGAACAGTTCGGGTCCGTTACCTCTGCTCATGATTTTCTCCGGGATCGGTAGTGGTCGTAATTAGGCGATTTTCTTTGAGGCCAGCGTGTCGGCCAGGGCGCGAAGCTGGCCCGCGATCGCGTCGATCTTCGTGCCGATCATCGGATTGGAGCCGCGCATCTTGAGGACGAGCGCCGAGGGAAATGCGGCAATCAGGCCACCCACGCCATTTTCGAGTTCGTCGATGGATTTCGACGACTCGCGTGCATCCGCGATCATGCTTTCGAGATCTTGCAGTTCTTGTGTCAACCGTGCTTTGCGAGCGCTGACCTCGGCTAGTTCTGTCCGCGCCTGCTCCAGACTCTCGACATCAGGCGGAAGCACCTCGACTGTCTTGTCCACGTACTGGATCTGAGACTCAGCCTGGCGAAGACGGTTGATATCTTCCTGGGCTTCCCGGAGGTCGTTAAGGATCGCCGAGCGGTCAGCCTGAAGCTCTGTGGCCAGCTGTTCCTGGGCGCGGAGTTGAACCACCACGCTGTCGTGTTTGGCTTTAGCGCTTGCTTCTCCTATCTCCGCATCCTTCGCGTGTGCCTGCGCTTCTGCAGCCGACGCGGCCAATTCCACGACGCGCGCGTTTGCTTCGTCGAGATCGCCGCGCAGATCGGCGGTCGCCTCCGCAATCAGTTTTTTGACTTGAGGCACCGTCAGCGGACCGTTCTGTGCATGTTCGGCGATTGCATCGACGACGCGCGCGTCTATGTCGTCGTCAAGCAGTTGGAAGGTTTCGAGCGGAAGACGGGTAATGTGCATCGGGATGTAACCTTCCGGATGCGTGAAATGCTTGCTGACGATCCTGCCGATGCCGCGGTAATTGCGGAAAGTACTGGGGGCTTTTCCCGTTACTTGGCAGAAATAGGCTTGTGCCTTAACAGAGTCACCGATGATCTGGGAGAGGCGGTACGTGATCAGCGCGATCTGTACGGCCGTTTGCAGCAGGCCATTGAAATGTACACGCAGGCTGACGGCGAGGGCACTAAGTTCTTGCTGCGCCTCGTGAGAGAGGCCGTCCGGCATGGTGGGGATCGGATCGGCGGAATGAATGGGTGCCATGGCTGACATGATTGAACTCCTATTTATACGGAAGCGTGTTACTTGCAGGCGAGTCGGTCAGTGACGGGAGCGGCAGTCAACGGGCGCCCCGATGAATGGGTATCCACGGCAAGCCGGCGAAGTGCTTCCTGTCACGCGGCGAAAAGCTCGGCTTTTGCATCGTTGCATAAGCGATGATCTCGCCCACGCGATGCGCAATCAGCGCCACGCGGGGACGCGCGACGCCCGCTTGAGGTGCGCATTTTCCTACCTTGATGTAGATGCATCGTAGTCCGGTCCGCATCCTAATAGATAGAGCTGCGGTCATCCTCCGCAACGGCGAAGTGGGAGTCTTGGGTCGCATGATCACGCGATGTCCTATCTACACGTTAGTGGAGGAAATGCTGGTGTCGATATAGAGCAGATACGGCGCTTCCAGCAGAAGTTTCACCCCCCCCATCTAAATAAATACATTGCGCTCCGCACATTTGATGCCAGAAGGCGATGGATGAATCACAGGGGCCCCATTCGCGATGGAGTGAGCGCCGAGATGATTTCAGTGTGCCGTGAATGGAAAATAGCCGCGAAAACAGGTGTCTTCGCGGCTATTGGTGTCATGACCGGACAGCGCTGTGGGATGAAGAGGACGCGGCCTTCAGTGGCCGGATGGTACGTGAGAAAGTTGTCCGACCAGGATTGCGATGGCGGCCAGAGCGACGCAGACGCTTGCGACGATACTCACAAGATGATGAACGTCGCCGCTCAGGCGCAACAAGTAGATGTAGCAGAGGCGGGCTCGGCTCAAGAGCCTCCCCTTTGCTGTCCCCTCTGGTTTGAGCGGCGGAAGACTCGGTTTGCCGGCGTTCGCGTCGTGAAGATTCCGGACGATCTCGTGCACATTCTTCTCGATACGGGCTCCGATGTCTCCTAAGCGCTTGGCTTCGGCTTCTGAATGAGTGCCGAGTCGCGCCCAGATGTCCAAGGCCAAGGCATCCGCGAGCCTCTTGTGAATCTCGGTTACGTCTGCCGCGTTGAGGACTGCCTGAACTCGATCCGGCATCGAGTCCGCCTGGCGCGCGAGAGATTCAAGCGCGTTCGCGATGGTGATCAGGGCAGCGACGGTCTCGAGGATCTGGTGATCCGCCGTTTGCCGCCGTTCGGCCATGGCCAGATTATGAGTGTGGTGGGCATGGAGTATGTCTACCACCTCACGCATGTCAGCACGAAGGTTTGTAGCCTCCTCCGCTTGCATAAGATAGATCTCTTCGGCCGCGCTGTACGGTCCACCATACAGCATGCTTACTCCTTCGCCTTAGTGTTGTCTGCGGGGAGACGGAGCGCAGCAAACGCGTGGTCGAGATCTTCTTTGGCTCGGGCCACGGCGCGCTGGAGTGCGAGCATGCGCACTAAGCGGAGAATCTCCGACCCTCGCGGGTCTAATTTTTTTGCTTCGTCGAGTGCCTGCCGGTAATTCGTATGGTCGTTCTCGATCTGGCGGAAGGACAAACCGGCCTCACGAAGGTCCGCGTGAATGGGGCTCTCGAACAAAACGAGATCCTTATAGTAAGGAATCTGTTTCTCAGAGAAGAGATGAGCGATGACATCTTCGAATTGACGCTCGAGGTTTCTACCCTTGAGTACAGCAGCCCGGTTGAAGATGATTCGCAATTTGTCCATCTGCAGATTCACCTGCCGGAGGCTTTCAATTGTTGTCAGGGTCTCCTCTTGGACGCGCCCGTTGGGCGTAGTGGGGACAATGACGACATCGAAGTCATTGATGACGCCGCGCCCATGGTCGAACGCGTTCATGACCTCTGCATATTGCGACGCTCCGACGTCGACGATCAGATCGTTCGTTTCTAGCTCGACGTCTTCCATGAGCCGCTTGAATTCAGAGGCGTGATAGCGCGTGACGTCGATACCGTACCGCGCTGCGTCTTGATTCTGCTCTTCGACGGAGAAGACCCTCGGTGATTCGAGTCGCGGATGCAGTAAGGTCGCGACGGTCGTGCTCTTGCCCACCATGCTGGTGGAATGAATGACGAGAAGTTTGAGTGGCATGGCTATTCCCCTTGTTGGTGAAGATTACGTCTTGGATTTGCTGTTCGTTTGCCTAAGTGCGGCAACTTTCGCCAGATGCTCTGGGGAGTTCCGGTCATATTTAGCCCGGACTTCCGCCCGCGGCGCCTCGGATGTATGGATTGCGTCGCCTTCACTTCGGCGCTGGTCAGTGAATGTCTCGCTTGAAGCAGATGCATATTCTTGTGTCGCGTTTGGGGGGCGCAGATGCGGTTGTGCTGCCGGTGGGATAGTCAGACGTGTCGCCGGAGAACCGATGTCGAACGCGGGCGGGGCCGACTGTTCGCTCGAACGGCTTTTCAGGTGCCTTTGCAGTCCACCACGAGTGACCGTGAGACCGTGCTCGATCTGGAGATACTCAGCGATTTCCTTGTAGCTCGCGCCCAGATCCTTGAGGGCTCTAATTTGGTTTGTGAGCCCAGCAAGTTTCCCTCGGTTTCGCTCCTGTCGCTTTCTGGCCAAAAACTCGTCTAACGAGGTCACGGTGCAATTTTGGGTTAGGGGTTGCGGTTGTTGAGAGATTTACATAGATCGATACGGAAAATTTGAATGAATCCAGGAGAAAGTGGGCTTTTATTAAGTCGATCGAGGTAGCAACGTTAATTAACGTTGAGCGAGATGATGAAGTCTGTTTAGTAAAGTTGAGTAAATCGTTGAGAAGTGGAGAGGGATGTTGAGAGAAGCGTTGAGAACTGAGGATTAATGTTGAAAAAAGGTGATCATTGTTGAGCAACGTAGACTGTATGTGCGCACCATCGTTGAGTTTCGCTGATACATGGGCGATGAGTGTCGAACAGCGGGGCGATACGGGGAGTATCGTGGGACGCTGCCGTCGTGTGCGGAAGGGTGCGAGGTACCGGTCCGAATGCCCCTAGTCCTTTTCACATGGTTCCGCAGGACGGACACGAGACCCTCGCTGAGGCGCTTGCAGCGACGCTCCAGATGTGATTTACTTTTGTCCATCGGAGCGCAGTGGCTCCAGCCAGTAGTTTCCTAAGCCGCGTTGGCGGCATGCGAATCCCTCGCCGGATTCGCTCTCCCCAGTGTCAGTTGGTAGCACTATCACTGACCACGCCATTAGGTGAATTCGTCGTAGGACGACCACCTCGAAATGGTGAATTCGCGCGCAAGCGCGTTTTTTTTCACTCGGTTCAATTCGAACGACAATCGAACACAGAGGGGGCGCAAACCCCTTATCGCGTGCGGCAGAGCGTCCGGTGTCGAACATCAGAACGTCCACATACAAAAAGTTCCAAAGGGTCGTACGACCTGCGGTAGAAGAGGCTTTTGCTGCTCTCCGATGACGTCGGTGAGTGGGCTATTTGATCGGGTCGCAAGACCGGCGGATAGAGGGCCCAGCCAACATGCTTTAAGGCATGTGGGAGATAAACGAACAAGGCTCGTACCGGGCCTATATCGTCGCAAGACGAACCGGTGCAGTATGGTCCCTGCTAGAAAGGCCAGTTCCAGCCCGCATGGGAGGGAGACCCGGTTAGCGGAAGCGCCGGGGTGATCGCTGAGCAGCAAAAGTTGTAGCTGGAGCCGGCGACACAAACGCACATTTTTACGAAGGGTTCGCTCATACCCCTCAAAAGCTACTGTATGTGTGGTACCCCGGCGAGATCGGGCGCGCATTTCACAATGCGTAACGCACGCGGCGAGGCGTGATCATTGTGTGATGAACGACTTATGGAGGCTGGGATGAAAAAACTCATGGAGCTAGGTGCTTCGCAAGCGACTCCTGCAGTGCGTACGGACACTCATGGAGGCTGGCGGAGAGAACTACAGACCATCGTGGACCGGCATGCTGGCGTCCGCGTGAACGGTAATGTAGCCTCTCACCGGACGCGAGAACTGACGGCGTCGGTATTGTTTGCTGTATTCGGCACGCTGACCGTGCTCGGTTTCAAGCTCCAGAATCCGCGCAACCTCGGTGAACGGCACGTCGACGTGCTCGTGAAACATTGGCACTCGGAGGGCCGGGCTGTTGCCACGATGCAAAATGAACTCTCGGTGCTGCGCAAGTTCGCGATCTGGATCGGCAAGAAGGGCATGGTGCGAACGCTTCAGGATTATCTCCCTCATGTGCCGAGGGCTGAACTGCAGCGCAGGACTGTTGCTACAAAGTCAAAGTCGTGGTCGAAGAACGGCGTTAACGTCGAAGAGAAGATCGCCCAAGCGGATGCGCTCAATGAGCGTTTTGGCCTGATGCTCCGTCTGGCGATTGCGTTCGGCCTGCGGCGCAAGGAAATCCTGATGCTCAAGCCCTGGAAATGCGACCACGGGGACTACCTCGCCGTCTACCCGAACGCGGGACCGAAGGGCGGCCGGGCGCGAAACGTGCCGATAGAGAACACCTTCCAGCGCGAGATGCTGGACTACGTGAAGGCACGCATGCCGAAGGGCGATTCTATGGGTTGGAAGACGACGCGGAGGGGAAAACCCGCGACCCTCGCGTATAGCTGCCAAGAATACATGCGACGCATGAGTGAAATGGACGTCACCAAGAGCGCCGCCGGCGTTGCCGGTCACGGTCTGCGTGCCGAGTACTCGGAGAACGCTGGTCTGGTAAACAAGGATCGGCCGTTCGTGCCTCCGACGCTTGGCGGAACGGCCGATCAGATGCCCGCTGAGGAGCTGCATTTGGCGTTGAGCCAAGTTAGCGAAAAGCTCGGCCATAGCCGCACGAGCATCACAGGCTCGTATTATGGCCACTTCAAGGGCCTCCGCCGCCCACCGCAGAAGGTCAGCGACGAGGAGCGCCAGGCGCGATCGGCAAAGTCACGGCCGGTGCTGCGTGGAGTCGTTCCGGCGTCGTCTGCATCGGCCCCTAGTGGTCCGGTTCAAGATAAGGCCGGGCGGCGCCGGACGGATGCGTTGCTTGATGTGCGTCAAATGGATCTGCCTCTTAAAGACAGTGTGGTGCTTTTCAAACCGCGCGCCCCCAAGTCAGGCGGGGAAGGTTGAAAAATGGCGCTCAATGCAGCGCAGTTGGGTGGCTGTGTTGCACGGTCGGAACAGCCGCGCATGCCGTCCGTGCGCGAATCCGAGGATTTGGGAAACTGCACGCGTGCCGCCGGTACTTCGGCATCCTGTAAAGGTCTTATCAAACGACCGATTGGAGCCAAATATTCTGGGGGAAATTCTGTATTTGTTAATATAGTCAACCCCAGATGTGAAAATGAAAAAGATTTAGTATAGTCTGGCTCCTGCAACGCACGGTTGCTTATCAATTCCACCTCATTGTTCCAACTATGCCCGTTCAAAGGCGAATCTATGCCGGTCAAGAAGTGCTCGTTTCTATGTCGCGAGACAGGCTTCTTGTCGCCCTACGACTTGGCGACGTCGCCAAGGTCGTGGGCATGGTTGAAGGTGCTGACCTCGACGCTCTCGTGAGCGCCGCCGACATGCAAGACGAAGTGTGGCCGAGCCCGATGCCAGAGGGCGTGGTCACCATGATCACACTTCAGGGCGTTCATGGGCTGATGAAGGCGAAGGGCGACGTCGATGCGCAGGCATTCTCCACGTGGCTGGACGAAGAATTTCGAGAGAACGCGTTGTTTAGCTCGCTGAGCGATGACGAACTGCTCTCGGAGAATTTGTATCGAATTGGCGAAATTCGCCAAGAAAACCCAGGCATTCAAACGTGTGAAATCGCGAGTCGTCTTAGTATCTTGGAAGACGATGCGCAGCGATACGTCTCCTACCTCGACCTCCTGCGCGAACTCAAGTAGACCAACGCAGGTGTTTGCGAGCGCTTCGTCTTTCGTGCGCTCGCTTCCGGGGGACGCATGGAAGGCATCGCGCACAACGAGCGCATTGATCTGGCCGGGCACGCACTGCTGCTCGAGGACATCCTTCAGGAACCCGAGCGCTATTGCAGGTGGTTCGAGTTGGCCCGCGCCACACAGGGACATGCACGATGCCTATGCGTGCCTGGTGGCCGGCGACTGCAGATCCGGCTGCGCGACGGGCTATACCATTTGGCCGTCTGGCCGGAAGATGCGCTCTCCCATCACCAGAAATGTACTTTCCGCATGCGCGCGGAAGCGCAGAGCGGTCGCGCGGGCTACGCAAAGGGCGCGATTATCGAGAAGCCGGACGGGTCAGTCGACATCAATGCGGATGTGCCTCTTAAGGTTCGCATCGAGGCAAGGATCGGGGCGGTCCGGCGCAGCGAGGAGCCGAAAAATGGCGGTAAGGCTCGGGCGAAGGTTGGCTTGCTAGGGATGCTTCATTCGCTGTGGGAGCGTTCGGGTTTGAACGAGTGGCGCCCGGGGTGGACGCGCGACTGGTGGCGCTGCCGCCGCGCGCTCATCAACCTTGACGGCAAGGTGAATGGTGAGCCGGTCGAGAACGCGCTGTATTGCGTACCGGCTTGGCGCGAGACCGAGCGCGAAGCGATCGAATCGTCTTGGGCGAAGTTCCGCTCGCGCCTAGAGGTACAAGGCGACTATAGGCTGCGCGGCATCGTCATCGGCGAGCTGAAGTCGATGGAACTCTCCAAATTCAGCCACAAGGTTAAGCTCAAACACCATATGCATGCGTTCTTCGTCGACACGGCGATCGTCGAACGTGCGCAGCAGTCAGCGCCGCCGGTCGCCGCCCAGATGGAAAATCCTGATGCGCACATTATTTTAATCATGGTGGTTGAGGTCACGCGCAACGGGACGCTCAAGGGCGTCGACATGTCCTTCATGCTGACGAGCCGGCACTACATTCCCGCGGACTCATCCTACGAGATGCAGATGGCTGAAGCGCTGGTTGATGCGGGCCGGGCTTTCACGAAGCCGCTTCGCTATGACGGCGCGGCCGAGTTCCCGGACTTCTGCCTGCAGGATCAGGAAGGCGAGTGCGTGGTCGAGGTCTGGGGGATGATGGGCAATCCGGAGTACGAGGCGCGAAAGGCGGAAAAGATCAAGAGCTACAAGGCACGGAGCGTGCAGGTCATCGAATGGGACACGCGCCGCAAGCTGCCAGATTTGATGCGTGCTGGCGGCGCCGGACAGTTGGCCCATAAAGGATGACTTTTCGATAATTCGCGTCGATGACGAGCGGCAGGGTAGGCGCTGGGATCGTCTATGCGGCTGGCGCGAGGACGAGTTTTCGGTCTGCTCGGAAATGGCCCTTTGTGCGCGACGACCACTCGTCCCTGTTCCAGTTGCGCCGACAAGTAAGGAATTGCATCAGCCGGATTTTGACTTCCTGGACTGTTGCCACGATCACGCTTTCTCGCTAGACTTTGTACTAGCCGTTCGATCGGCAATGTTCGCCACCATCCTTAGCGATCCGGCTCCCCCCGGAAACCTCTCGCCAGACCGGCACTTTCCGCTCAGCGTCTCAAAGCGCTTACCCGAAGCTGCCAACTCTCCTGTTTTTCAACGCGCCATCGGGCGCAATAAGGAGAGAGTCTATGAACACGCAACGAAACGGCACGCGTGACCTGTTTCAGTTCTACCCCACGCCGCCTGATCTCGCTAGGCGAGTCTGGAGCAAATTGAACAACAAGCACCCGGACCGAGTACTCGAGCCTTCCGCTGGGAAGGGTCATCTCTTGAAGGGTATGCACGAACGCCGACACTCCTTTGGCACCCAACCGTACGCCCACGTGGAATGCTGCGAAATCGATGTTCGCCACCACTCTGAGCTTCGCGAACTTGGCGTGAAAATTGTAGGTCACGACTTTCTCGCGATGCAGTCGGGTGCCTGCTACTCGGCGATCGTCGGCAACCCGCCGTTTCACAACGGCGAGAAGCACGTGCTGAAAGCGTGGGACTTGCTATGGGATGGCGAGGTGGTGATGATCATCAATGCCGAAACTGTCCGAAAACCGCTATCGGCAGAGCGCAAACGTCTCGTCAAACTCATTGCCGATTTCGGCGACGTCGAATTTGTCGAAGGAGCTTTTGAGGTCGATGACGCGGAACGCCGCACGCCAGTGGACGTGGCAATCGTTCACCTCGTGAAGAAGGCTGAAGTCGGGTCGTTTGTGACGATGGATCTCCTGCGTGGCTTGCAGCGAGACACCGTCAGCAATGAGGAACTCGGACATGGATATGCCGAGCCTCGGCAGGTGGCATTGCCCGCGAACGAAATCGAAAACCGCGTCCTTATCTTCAACGCAGCGGTGATAAGCGCCCGCGCAGCAATTTTCGCGGAGGCTCAGGCCAGTGCGTACGCGGGCATGCTCGGCGAATCGATAGGGCCACGTTCTCCTGGCCAGTCGGACCGGGTGGTCGCACCTAGGGTTGAATTGATTCGAGAGGCCCTCGGAAAGGCGTACGGTGACTTGAAGGGGCGTGCCTGGGCATCGGTCGTTAGGTCCGCCGATGTGACAAGCCGGCTGTCGAGTCAGGCTCAGAAGCGGGTCGAGTCTGAGTTCAAGCTGATTGCAGAGCTTGAATTCACGGTGGAGAACATCTACAGCTTTCTGATCGGGATCTGCGAGCAACAGGGAAAGATCCAGATCGATATGCTGTGCGACACTTTCGACCGGATTACTCGCTACCATAGCGACAATGTCGCCTACTACCGTGGGTGGCGCAGCAACGACAAGCACTACCGGTCCATTGGGCGGCGGATTCGTTATACACGTTTCATCATCCCTGGCTTCCCCGCCGATACGTGGAACAGTTCTGCACCATGGGAAATGCAAAGCTTGCTTGCGGACTTCGACAAGGGGTTTGCGTTGTTGGCTGGAGATACCGCTCCCGCGTTGAGTCTGGTCAGTGCGTGCAACTCGTGCTGGACTGAGTTGAAGCATGGGGCGCGAGTCGAATCGTCGTACTTTGACATCCGCTACTACCCGGGGATGGGAACCATTCACTTTTTTCCTCGGGACAAGAAGCTGATTGACCGTCTCAACCGGGTAGTTGGACGTCACCGCGGTTGGCTTCCTGCTGAGAACTTGAAACTGGAGTCAGCCGGCTTCTGGGATCAGTATGAGAAGGCTGAAAAACTGGACAAGGAGATCCGGAAAGCTGTAGCCAAGAGTGGCGTTCGTTCGTACGATGATCCGTTCAGATCCATCGATAACGAGTCGTGGGACGGCCACGAGCAGGCCTGCGAGAGGATTGACCAAGCGATGAAGGAAGTGCACGAAGCTAACGGCATCCACGTCGAGTTTCGGCTGGCGTCTGAGCAATCCAAGGGCGCCTGCGCTGTTACTCAGCATCAACTGCCGCTTCTTGCAGCGGCATAATAGACGCAAAGAAATCGATAACCCGTAACCCACGCCCACCGAGCATTCCGACAGGAGTGCCGGTGGGTTTTCTCTTTCTAGCGGACTGATGTTACCCCAGAGGTGTACCTCCGAACCCCGCGTGGGCTAAATCCACGGTCAGGCTGCTCTCTGTAGTATCTTTTCCCGCATACTTCCGAGCCCACAGCCTGCGTTGTGCCGGCGTCCTTTTGGCGCACGCGTGCTCATGGCGGCGCTTCCATGTCTTGCACAAACCCTGCATGTCCCGGTTGAATATCGTGAAGAGGCGATACTCTGCACCACAGAACTTGCAACGGGCGAAGCCTGTGTTGTTGATGCCCATTTTGTTCGGCCTTCGTTTCCAGGCGATTCATTGATCGTGTCCGAGGATTAAAACTCCTCGCGCCGCCAGCCGCCGCCGTCGCGCTTCCTGATCATCGTGAGGGCGACGAAGCGGAAGATCGGGTACAGGTAGGCGGCGCTCTTGATCTTTACCCGAGCGTCGTCCTTCCAGAAGCCCTTCACCTCGTGAAGCTCGAGCTCGCCGCTCTTGAGGCGCACTGCAAAATCGGGCGTATAGAAGGTGTTCTTGCCCAGCCGCAGTTTGATCGCCTCGAACTGGTACCAGGTAATCTCGCCGGCGTGCTTGAGCATCTCGAGGTGCGCGGCATATGCAGCCTCGGTCCGGTTCATCTTGCCTTGCGGCAGCCTCCCGAGAGCGAGCATGCGGTCTTGAGGCTTCGGCGCCGCGGGCTCGGTCGTCAGTGCTTCGACCGCCGGCGGCGCCGCGCGCGATCCTGTGCGTTGCTTCAGCGCCTTGTACTCCTCCTCCGAAAACCGCAGTCCTGTTGCCATGGATACCTCCTCGAAAGCCATTGGTCTATCGAGGCTACCCGTGCGAATCAGAATGCAAGCCAGCCTACGAGCGCCGCCCGCCCAGGCTATCAGCGGCGCGTGAGCATGCAGGCGTCACAGAATGCCATCAGGCTAGATTCGTAGCCCTTCAGCGGGGTAACCTCCGGTACGTAGGGGCCACTCGCGATCGACGCCGGCTTGGCGCTGCGGCGCGGGCGCTTGAAGAGGCGGTATTCGGGCAGGCCATTCGTACGGTACGAGTCGATCGAAACTTGGCGGGCGTCTATCAGGTCTTCGAGCTTCGATAGCACGGCGACGTGCGAGTGGTTGAGGATCTTGGCGATCGCGAAAGAGTCGAGCGGGCCGGCTTCGAGTTGCCCGAGGATGTCTTCGGTAGTCACAGCGTTCATGCTCAAGGCGTTCTCCGTTGTTGAGCAGGGTCTGATCAGGAAGGGCGGATTACGCGGCCTGTGCCTGACGCGACTCGAGCAGCAGGGTGATGATCGTCGTGGCGGATTCGCTGGTAAGCGACTTGAGCGCGGCGCCGAACAACGTGGTGCCCGGGTGCACGGTCACGTCGACGCCATGTTGCGCGAGCTCCTTCACAAGCCCGCGAACGCTGTCCGGGTTGCGGATCATGGTGAGGTGTGGATCCTGGTCGAGGTTGCAGGGAAGCGCACATGCTCCGCCTGTACGGTCTCAGGGTAACGAAGATCGCTCGAAATCACGGCGCGAAATAGCGGGTGAAAGCGGACCGGATTTATAGCGTTTGCTTCAGGACGGGCGGCGTAGTACTCGTGCGCGCGGGCGTGATTGCCGAGAAGGGCGGCTCATTTTCATACGCCAGAAGCCGCGGTCTTCGGACGGGCAGTACGCTTGACCATGGCGAGGGCCTAATTGAGGCAGCGCGGCGTCAGACTGGCAGTAGCGCCTGCTGGTGTAGCCCGCTTCAGACGTCGACGATCTCCGACAGTCCGTCGAAGACCAGATCAGGGAAGCGGGCTCGCCAGGCGCGCAGTTCAGCCTCGAGCTCGTCGCTGGGCTGGCGGCGCTCCACCTTCACGCCCTCCTGCGCAGCCAGCATCGCGCGGTACGCGTCTGCCAGTGCCGGCCCAAGGCCAGGGCATTGCGTCGAAGCGCCGCCCGACGTACAGACGCGAACTCCATCAACGGTCGGTCCGTTCTTTGGCGCGACCTGGACGTACAGATCGCCGTTGCCGCCGAAGAAGATCACGAGGCGGCGCTGCTCCTCGGCCGGCAGATCTCGGTCGTCGGTGAGGTATGAGGCGGCGATGGTGTCCATCACGAGTTCTCCACGGGCAGTGTGCGGGCCAGGGTGGTCAAGCCATTGGCAGTAGCAGTGACTGGATCTTCTCCGTGCTCTGCTCGTCGACACCTGCTTGAGCCGCAAATTCAGGCCACCTAGAGACGGCTTCCTGAACCTCGGCGATCACGCGCCGGATCGAGCCGATGCCGAACAATTCAGCCTCGGCTAGGAAATCGTCGATCGTGAAATCCTTAAACTTGCCATTCACGGACATCAGGTGCTGGTGCGTCCATTCCCCTTGCGGGTTGTGCGCAAAGGTCACGTCATAGGCGGGCGCTAGTTCCCACGCACGGCCACGGCGCAGGCGAAACGAGAAGTTCTTCGTGTGGTCGTCGCAGTTGCGCGCCATCACGTTGAATACCATCCGACGGAACGCTTCTTCCATATCTTCGTAGGAGAGGTCCAGATCCCGAATGGTCCCGAACAGCTGAGCATAGGCGTTCGTGCCCTTCTTCTTGTAGTCGAGGTGAGCCATCGCGCACAGCGTCTGCATGTGGTGGCGCACATTGCCAGCTTCGCGGTCGAATCGACGGGTCATAAAATGCGCTCGACCGTTTTCTTCGAGCAGCGTGCAAGGCGACATCGTGATCTTGGCGGCCGTGGCCATCTGGTAGTAGGCGTACTCGATGCGGCCATAGCCCTGGCTCGTGCCAAGCTCGTTGTCCGGACCCATGCCGTCGAACTTGAGCAGCCAATGCTCGTACCCGTCCGGCACGTCCATCTGCCCGGACAGTATCTCCTTCGTATCCGGATTTAGGGCGATAACAGCCTTCGCGCGAGCGCCGCCGGCCGACGTGCCGACGTCGATGATGCTGCGCAGTGCGGCGTTCGTACCGTCGTCGTCAATCGCGGCGCCGTGCACTGCTCGGCGGGCCTCTTCAACGAGATCGCTTAGTTTGATCGACGTCGGCACGTGTTTGCGACTGCCGCGCGACGGCTTGAAGATAAGCGCACCCATCGCGCGCGAGTTCATGTATGCCAGTCGGTCGAGCGGCGTAACGCCCGACGCGGAAATACCCTGCTCGGCCATGTAGCGGTCGATTAGGGCGTTGCCGAAGTCGTCCGGTAGCGCGTCCGCCAGCATCGCGGGCAGGCGCTTGTACGTCAGGTCCGGCAGGTTCGGGAAGATGAACGGACCAGAGCGGTCGGTCGGCATTTGCAGCGGTGCTGGCTCGACGCCCGATTCGATGAAATCGGGCGACCAGGCAAAGGCGTAGTAGCCGTATGCCGGATCGAGCGCGACGGCGCCGACCAGTTCGTCCCAGAGGTAGACCTCGACGCGGTCGACATGCTGATAGGCGGCGCGGCGCGGCGCTGAGCGGCGGGTTTTCGGTGCGATAGTGGCCATAGAGTGTTGTTCAGGAGGAGCGGGAGCGGCGGGCCGACTTCACGCTCGCGCGTGTACGGGTGACGCCACTGCGGGGCATCGTCATCGGGTTGATGGTTGCGACGGGCGCCAAGCTGTCGATCCACGATTCCTGGCCCAGCGCGCGCAGCACGCTCACGAGCGTACGCAGCGTGCATCCGCTGCCGTTCTCCAGGTTCTTGAGGGCGCTGCGGCTCACGCCAGCGCGCTCGGCCAGGGTGAGTTGGTCAATGTTCCGCTGCAGTCGCAGCGCCTTGATGTTTTCGCCGACCCGAGCAACCATCTGGTCAGGGGTCATCGATTTCAGTATTGCCATAGCGGCCTCATTTAAGATCGCAGACTCGGGATGCGGCTAACAGCGGCTCTAAATGAGACCATTATAGCAAGCAATATCCGTGAGCAACATATAGAGCCGGAACGGATTCAAATGAAGCCATAGAATGGAAATTTGTGCGTCAGTGGCTTCAAATGCATCCGAAAATGAATGAGATGCGCTCTTTGGGCAATTCAGGTCGCGCTCGGGGCGGCGCTGTTAGAGCGAGGTGAGCGATTCCGCCCCCGGACTTGCGTTAGGCGCACCGAGACGTGGTCGGCGCAATAGGGGCGGGCAGGCGATCGTGGGCGGCCTGTGCTCGTCGCCCGCGCGAGCGACGACGATTTCATTCGCAATGCAATCCCACCACGCGCTGGGCCGCAGGTGCTCAGGCTGCGAAGAATTGGCGAGTAGAGAGGGGGAACGGATGTAGAGCTCAGGCAGGCGGTGGAATTTTGGCAATCACCTGCTCTGGATTCGCCACTTCCTGCTTCCCTCTGCTTTACAGCTGCCGCCAGAATGGCTTGGGCCTACCGGTCACAATGGCCGAGACGTGGTAGCGGTTCGTGCGCTCGTGACCGACCGCTGGACTCGGAGTCCGGGCCTTCGGCCGTCACGCGTCGCGTTTTTCCTAGGCTTGATGAACTTCGAAATGCACAGCGGCATACGTCGGGTTGCACGACCAAACCTCTTTGCCTCCCTTGTAGAACCGCGCCCATCCGTTCGAAACGATCAGATCGGCCATCGGGAAGACGTGCGAGTGACCGGCTGCTACAGCGGCCAGGATCGTCGTCTGCTTGCACTTGGCCGTGTACTTGCCGTCCTTGAGCGGTTTGACGTTCTTCATGGCTCTTTTTCCTATCGTCATCGTACCGCTCGCGCCGCATTGCGCAGGTCGTACAGCCAACCCTTGACATCGAAATCTGCGCGATACTGTGTATGTGCCATCAGGACCGATTTGACAGCATCACCGATTCGACTTGCGTCATGCGAATCCAGTGCGTCTTCCGCTTCCTCAATCCATCCAGCCCAAGCATTTGGTACCTCACGAGGCTGCTCCTTGGCTGTCAGCACTGCACAGCGAAGCGCATCTTCCATTGATACGGTTTGTGTCACGGCGATCTCCGGCCTCTCTTTCAGTTACTTGCTGGTCGGGGCCGACTCCACGCGCGCCCAAATCCTTCCCGACTTCCAGCCCGTATCATCCCAGGCGCGATTAGCGGTACGGCCGGTCTTCTCGTTGACCAAGTGCGCGACCCGCTTCTCGACGCGAACCACTCGATGTCGCACACCCCGCGAGTTCTCCCACACATCACCAACCCGGAACTGAGCGGCATCCGGCTCAATCACTGCATCAACCGAGCTGACCGGTTGCTTCAACACAGCCTCGCTAAACTTCGTTTTGTCGCCGGCGGCCACGGCGCGGATAGCGGTGCGCTCGGCATCACTCAGAATCATGATCGAACTTTCCTCTCTCAAACCTGTGCAATCGCGACGTAAGCCGCACCGAGTTTCGTGATTACCGCCTCGTCGCCATCGCGGACGACAATGCCCTTCTTCACGAGACCGGCAACAGACCGGCCCTCTGTGTGATCAATGCCTACACGCATGCCATCAGCGATCTTCCCGTGAGCCGCATCGAGCGTGGCGCGCACGAAGGCCTGCTCGCCCGGGGACAGCTTCACCCGACGTGCCTCGAGCGACAGCAACACGCTATCAATCGATCTGCGGTCATGCGCGCTCCTGGCCCATGATGCAAACGATTCTAGGCTCACGACCGATTCACTACCGATGAGCGATTTCATCGCGCGAGACTCGTAGTCATACGCTTGCGTCTGTTTCGCCGCCAACACCCTGTATTTGACTCGCAGCGGCGCCCCTTCGATAACGATCACCTCACGCACACCCGCCTTTGCGTCGTGGTAAAACATGCCAGCTTGAATTTGGTCGTGCTTCATGACTTTCCTCCTCTGTGTTAGATCGCGTTGCCGAAGTTGAAGCCGTATTCGTACTCGTCGCGCGGTAGCTGACTGACAATCAGAGCCTTTTCAGCGGCCACCAACGCTAGGCGCAGGAAGCCAGATCGGACGGCAACGCGGGCGTAGTCAAGTTCGCGCTGCTCCCATGGGCCAATGGCCCCTTCACGCTCCTCCTCCATGGCGCGCTGGCAGTCGTCAATGATTTCCAGCACGGTCTGCTCATGACCAACATAGGAAATGGCCGCGAGTCCGAGGCAATTCCCTATGGCATTCAGTTGATCGAGGTACATGGTCACCCTCCTTCAATTCTTCAGAGTTGCTGTTTGCGACGACGAGCGATGGCGTTCTCCAGAGCCGCGACCGCCCAATCTGGACATTCGCGCGAACTGGCCTTGTCCGGATCATTGAGCCATGATCGAACCGTCCGTACCGAGCATGGCCGCTGCGTCTGCTCGCAGATCAGAACCGCGCTCTCGGCCTGAGTCAGTCCATGCGCGATCAGCAACTGCCGATAGCGATCTCTGTTGCTCATTTGTCGGCGGCGCTCGACACGATGACCATCATCGTCCCCTCAGCGGGAACTTCGAGCAGTGAGCGGATGTGGCGGCTGATCCTAGCTTCGAACTCGTTCACGTACCCCATTGGATACGAAAAGAAAGCAATATAGACCGCGTGAATAACCATGGAAAACAACCAGCCAGTCCAAATCAGGCTACAGAGCTGTTGGTTGAGCAAAGCTGGCGTAGCCTGACGAAGAACAGCGATGACGTTTGTCACGGAAGAGGGCGCAAAGACCTCGGCAGCAACCAGCATGACGAACCACAAGATCGGTACGCGGCGTAGCGACGAGGTAAGAAACCGCCACAGTACGCTGCAGTAGTTCACGGCCTGCACAACGTAAATGCGTCTGTTAGCGCGCACCGTGTTGACGATCTTGTCGTATTGATCGGCGGGCAGGGCGCCGACCTCGATATCGTTCACATATACCCTGGCGATTGCGTTGGCCATAGCGGTTCCGTCGTAATTGAGAATTTGGATAGGCACATGTGCCTATTTGGTTGCGCGTTGATGATAGGCACGTGTGCCTATTCGGTCAAGCGCCGCCGCGACGTTAGGGATTCGTCGGCCGCACTTCGGGGCGGCGCTTGGCGACGGAGCCGCGACCGAATACCAGGAAAGGATCGATAAAGCCCGCGAACGGAAGACAGAAGATAGATCGCCTGCATCGCGAGTACGCCCCACGAATGGATCGACGCAAAGTAGGCGATCAGGCAGGCGTTAGATCCGATCCAGATCGGCCAGGCGTAGCGGGAGAACGCGCGATTTTCCGCCAACAGGTACGAACCGATCACGCCCAACACGGCTCCAGCCCACTCGAGGAAGTGAAGCATTAGATGTCCCCGTCCATTCTTTGACCAATCAGTGTGATGCGGCGCGCCTCGCCCGCCGGCCCACGTCCGAGTGAACCGGCGTAGCAATTGGGCTTGGCCGGCTTGCGCCGGGCCCCGCCCACGCGCGCGATCGCACGGTCGTGCTGCGAGGCAGTGAGCGCCGCCGACGTGGTCGCGCGGATGGCCCATTCCGACAGTGCCTGTGCGTGCCACAGCGCCGTCCTACTGCGGTGGCTGGCGAAGAGTGCGTTGCGCCCGTCGTGATGTGCCTCATTTATCGCCTCGCACGCCTGGTCGCGATCCGGCAGGGCCGGGATTGGAGCGGGCGCGGAGGCCGCTTGCAAGCGCTTCATGCGGGGATGACCTCGTCGAGCGCTTCGATCACAGGTGCGGTGTCGCCGTCCTTCGCGACGAACGCGACGGAGTCGAGCAGCTTGCGGGCCGCGCGTATCGCCTCGGCTGCCTTGCCCGCGCCGCTCGTGTCCGCTTCGTGCGACAGAATTGCCTCGCTCTGGTCAAACTCATACGGCGAGTAACCGAGCGCGGCGATCAGGTCCGATTCTTCCCACTCGTCCGCCATCTCGGGAAGTTCCGGGTGCGCTTGGGAGTAGTCGTAGAGGCGCAGCGCGTCGAAGGCGTTGCGCAGGCCAAAGCTCAGCTGCTCGTCGTTGTAGCCGAGCCAATCGGCCACAGCAGCGAGTCGTTCACGTGCATTCATGGTCCTCTCCATTAGCGTGTGTGATTCCAGAATACGGGCCGGGTGGCGAGTGCAAGCTCGCTCGAGCTGCAGGTCACGCCGGCACGTTCGCCATTGGCATGCGTCGTAGAAGTGTCGTTGTAAGCGACAGGTAGGCGTTCTCAAGGCGCCTCGCGTAGTCGCGAGCCCACTCCGCCGCGACTGGCGCCGCCAGCGCATCCTCGACCTGATCGAGCGTGGCGGCGCTGCCAGCGACGATGCTCAGGTTGTGATTGATCGGCAGGACGCCCGGCGGCACGCGCACGGCCTTGGGCGTCTTCGCGATCCGCGGAACGATCAGAGACTCGCGCGACAAATCGAGCGAGTGGAACGACTCCGGAGGCATCCAGGCCTTGCCCTGCCGGCCGCGCTTGGCCATCAAGTGCATCCGGCTCCCCAGGTGCGCCATGATTTCCGGGCAGGGTTCCTCCCCTGGGTGCGTGCGAATGGCCCAGCGCGTCGGCGTGCCGAGCTTGCCGTTCTGGATATCGTCCGTATCCACGGCCGGTACCAGGCACTCGGGTGGCAGACCGCGCGCAGTCGCGGCGTCGACCACGAAGACGCCTTCGGTACCGAGCCACGGCGCAATCCGTACTTCCGCGAAGTCGCCGAGCAGTCGCATGCCCTCGTACCGACTCTCGTCCACGCCCGGGTGAATCGGCCGGCGGGTCAGGTTCTGCTCAGCGCCGGCATCCGACACCAGCACCACGGAAACCGGATGCACGCGCGGCGGCGAGCCGGCTCGGCGCTGCTTGGGCCGATAGAAGGCAGTCTCGGCACTAAGGCGCTCCGCGTGGGCGAGCGACAGGCGCTGGCCAAGACGCTCGCGCAGACGGCTCGCACCATCGTTGAAAAGCCAGCGATCGGCCGTCACGAGCCCGATGCGGCCCGCGGGGCGCACCGTGCGGCTGCAACGCTCGAGGAAGCTGTGCAACATGTCGCCCCGTGCGTAGTCCGGCACATGGCGGCTGTACTCGGTTCGGAGAAGCTCCGGCACGTTGGCCGCGCGTAGATATGGCGGATTGCCAGCCACGATGTCCCACTGTGGTGTCGTTGGCCCTTCGGTCAGGAAGTCCCGGTTGTGGATCATGTCGTTGGCCAGGGCCGACGAGCGGGAGGGCGACCAGCCGTGCGAGACGAGGACGGCCGCGATGCGCGATCGCGCATCGATGCACGCCGCCGGGTGAATCTCCCACCCTTCGATCTGGCCGCGTGGATCGAACCCGGCGGGCCGGGCGTCGAGCAGCGCGTCGAGCGCCCGGGCGAGGAACATGCCGTCGCCGCAACTCGGATCGACGAGACGGCTGGCCGCGTCCGGCCAGGCGAGACGCTTGAGAAGGTCATCGACGACCGGGCTGGCGGTATAGATCGCGGTACGAGCGTGCAGCACATCGACCGCCGCCCGCCGCGCCGTGGTTGCCGCGTCGTCGAAAAGTAGCTGCCCCTGCGGATCTGCGGAGGCGTTGTTGAGGTAGGACGTGTGCATGCTTATGCCATCTCGCCGGGTTCTGCTGTGTCGAGCGAGACGATCGCCTCCCGGTCGTGCATCGGCACGCGCATCCAGTCGGGATCCGTCAGTGCACCTGCAATCGCCTTGGCGTTCATGTTGTCTCCTTCAGACGAAAAAGGCGCCCGCCCGCAAAACCGGCTGCGGCCGGGGAAGGTGAGCGCCTGGCGGGGAGGGGATCAGTCGACACGAAGCTGGCCGACGGTGCCGAGGCCGCCCTTCACATGCTGGCCCTTGTACTGTTTAACCGAGTCGATGAGGTTGTTGAGAGAGTCGGTGAAGGCGGCGATGATGACCTTGCCCTCCGGCGTGTCCGAGTAGCCCCCTACCGTGCCAACCGTACGAGACGACGTGAGCCCCGCGATCGCACCGACGTCCATGCTGCGGGCCGATCCGGTGGCCGCCGCGATCTGTACCGTCGAGCGGTTGTCGACCAACGTGAGTGTCGTCGAGGCCGACTTAGTGTTGATCTGGCCAGCGACCTGGGCTGCGTAGACACCCACGACCGGGATCACCGCCAGCACGCCAGCTATGCTGCCTGCGTTCTGATCCGAGAACGTGATGCTGGGGGTCATTGTGTAGTTGGCGACGACCATCTTGCCCTTCCTGATCCTGTTCGACGCACGGAGCTCACCTGCCTCGCCCAACGCACGCTCCTCCATTGCTTGGTTGAGGGCGCGGCCTCGATCCACGATCACGAAGCAGTTGCTCTCCTGGACGAGCATTTTGAGCACAGGAACTGTGCTGCCGAGATGATACTGGCCGGTAAGCAGCGAGTACCACGATGCCCCGGTGTCCTCTTCGATCGCGATAGTGCCGAGCGGGGCGGCGCAGCGGTGCATGTTGTCGGCCGTCGGCGCGTGCGTGCCGGCCACGGCAGTGCTGTCAGGGCTCTGGCCGCCGCCGGCGATTTGCATTTGCGAACAAGCGCCGAGCAACGTGGTGAACACCGCGGCCGCCATGGTGATGAAAGTCTTACGCATCGCTTGTGGTCCTCGTAATTGTGGTGGTGAGACATGCCGAACAGGTCGGCGTTAAATGGATTCGCGTCCGACAAGCCCGGTGATCGCGGCACTGTCTTGCCTGCGAAATCAGTGTCCCTTGTGACGTTCGGAATGCAAGTCCTACTCGCCACGCTCAGCAGCGAGCTTTTGCGCGTGCGCGAGAATCTCGTCGGCACGGAGCGTCATCAGCTCGAGCAGCACCTCGACATCCTTGATGGCATCCAAGGGGTCTTTGGTGCTCAAGTAGGACACGGCGCTTTTGAGCCAGTCGGATGCGTCGAAT
This sequence comes from Pandoraea cepalis, assembly GCF_902459625.1. Lineage (NCBI taxonomy): Bacteria > Pseudomonadati > Pseudomonadota > Betaproteobacteria > Burkholderiales > Burkholderiaceae > Pandoraea > Pandoraea cepalis. The sequence continues at coordinate 228,141 of NZ_CABPRY010000006.1, read as the reverse complement.
GCCCGCTCGATCTGGACCTTTCGGCGGTCGAATTCTGGTGTGGGTGAATCGAAGGACATGTAGGCTCCAAGGTGGTTTGTGGCATCTCCATAAGCGCCGCCAGCTACGGCGCCAACCGGTTTAGGAAAGGCATTTGCCTGTGCTAAACGAGATGAAGACGCCCCTGCGCCACCCCCTCAGAGTGAGGGCAGACGACAGGGGCAAACGGAGACACAGAGATTCCTTGAGACGCGAAGGGCTCGGCTCACCTAGATCATGGCCGTCACTCCACCGTTTCCGTCGTTGCTTCGGCCGCGGCAGCCGCTGCTTTCGGTGCCTCGGCCGCTGCCTTCTCGCTCGCTTCGAGCGTGCCGAGCAGTGCTTCGAGCTTGTCGCGAAGCTCAGGCGAAAGCGCGGAGAAGCCAGGGTCATCCTTCACGCTGCGCAGTGTTTCCGCCATGACGGGTGCTTGCTTCTTAATCACCTTCGCGAGTTGGGCACCCGGCAGGCTCTTTTCGGTAATGCGCTTCTGACCCGATGCCGCGGCTTGCTCGCTGGCGGTCTGCAGGATCCCGACCGCTTTGGTGCCATGCTTCTTTATGGCGGCGAGCGCGTTCTCGGCGGACAGCTTGCCGGCCTGGACCAGCATGCGGATCTCTTTCGGCGCACCCATCAGCGTTAGCAGCTGGCCGACGTAGACCGAAGAGATTTTCAGGCGCTTCGCGATCTCGGTGCGCTCCATTCCATAGCCCTCGAGGCGCTTGCAGACGATGCCCTTCTCGAACGGAGTGAGGGGCTTTCCCTCGTTCGACGTCACGAGCGCGACCGTGAGGTCCTCGATCGAGGTCGCCGCCGACTTGAAGACCATCGGCACCGTGGTGATACTGGCACCCTGCTTGTTCGCCCGCGCGATTCCCTTGAAGCGGCTGTAGCCGTCCGTCAGGTAGATCACGTTCTTGCCGTCGACGTTGCCAACGTAGCCGGCAAGCGGCTTGTCTTGGTAGAAGCCGTTCTCCAGAATCGATTGCGCGAGGTAGTCAACGTGGGCGTCGTAGACTTCATCGTGGACGCGGACGTTGAAATTCGGCAGTTCTTGGATGAGTTCGATCGGCACCTGATACAGATCGCGGCTTTTGGCCTTGATCAACGTCATTAGGCTCTTCACACCGCCGAATGCGATATCGGTGTTGAACGCGAGCTGCGCGTCCAACGTGGCGCCGAAGAGTTCGTTGTTTTCTTGACTAGTGGCTTTCAAGGTTTTCTCCTGTTTGCCCGAACGGGCTTCTGTAAAGGGAGAGGGCGATGTCCAGTGAAGGTTTGTCCTTGACGGGACATGCGAGGGCCTCGTAACGACATGGTCCGACGCGAAGGTCGGAATGCAAGTCGAGTTAAGAGGCAAAAAGGACCTACGACCTAGACGGCTAGGACGCGGAATTGATGAACTTTGGGATGTTGCTGACTAGAGAAAACGCGGGTCCGGGACGCGGGCGCTCAGGACAGAAGGGCGTGAAAGTCAGTTTGGTGCAGATGATGCCGCTCGAGGGGCTGGAACGAAAATTACCACGGGGCGTGCGGGCTTCGCAAGTGGTCGTGAAATGGACCCGTTGTTAGTCCAGTCTTGGTGCGCTAGAATAGCTCAGCCGTTCAATCGGCATCATTTGTCATTGGCTACGCGCCGCCCCAATCTCCTGCCCGGAGAGCCTGAAAAGTCCCTGAATGTCCCGAACGCTGCGATGAGTTCTGCTCATCCGAGCGTTTTCGCTCGCTCCTTTTTTTCAATCGCCCATCGGGCAAAGGAGTCATTCATGAACAGCAATACCGAGATTGGCATTCCAAAGTGCTACCGCGTCGAAGTACACGGCGGTGGTGAATTGGACAACGCTCCCGGCGTAGCAATATTTCAGGTGAGCAAGCAATCCGCCCAGGATATCGTCAGCCTATCGGCGGTCGTCAGGGCCAACAATCTGTACAAGGTGGAGAGGTTCGACTATCGCGCAGAGTTCCTGCGGTACGATCCGTTGGTCGATGTGGACGACGCGCAGGACGCAGGTGAAGAAAATTCGGTACGCACCGAGTGCGACGTTCTCGTTGTTACCGAAGCCGAATTCTTCTTCCGGGCCTATGTTAAGCACACGGACGACTCTGTCGAGTGCGCGGCACAGTCGATTGCGGAGCTGGCGAGGCATTTCGGCATACCTTTCGGGGAGCCGGGACATACGAAAAGCGAGCTGCTTTCGCCGAACACATAATCAATCAACTAAAACTACGCCCACTGCGCTCCCGTTGGGAGACGGTGGGCGTTTTGTCCCTACGTTGTTGTCAGCAAGGCATCGCGCCGGGCACGCCAAATCGCGCTTGCCTCCCGTCGGCCGACTTCGATAGCCCCGAACAACACAGCCGCAGAGCGTCGGTTCTCCGTCAGGTCATAGTGGGGCGCTACCTTGTGAATCTGAAACCATGTCCGTCGCATCCCGATTCGCTCTGCGAAGGAGTGGAGTTCCTCCAGGTCCAAGCTGTCCGTGAACATATGGCAACTGCGGACCTCACGTCCTCGCATCTTCCAGCCCCAACTCTCAAGCGCTTCCACATAGATCGCCACGACGCTATTCCCTGTTTTCCGGTGCCCATTACATCCGAAGTTGCGGTGACTCCACGTCACTAACCGGCACGTCGTGTCGGCGGCTGGGCACGCTCTCGGTGCCGGTCCACGGCCGGATCGGGCAACACCGCGTCAAGCAGATCGGGCCGTGCCGCAACGTGGGTCAGCAGGGTGCCGTTTTGATCAGGATGTGTGGCCGAAATCAGCCAGCGTCCGTAATCTGTCATGTAGGTTCGGCCGAATGGGCCTAGGCGCACAGCACCGATCTCGGCTAGCGTCTGGATGTCCTCCTTGCTTTCCGTACGGCCGTCGGCCGTCGCGTCTGCGCAGACGTTCGCTAACCGCTGCAGGCACTTGAGCAGTTCGGGCGCCGGCTGCGGTAGAGACTCCAGGCGCGCATTGCTGCTGTGCGCCGCAGCGCCTTGTGTGGCGAATTTCAGTGCGATGTCCGCCCCAAAACGCTGCGTGTCAACTTGGAGAGCGCCGGCGCGAAGGGCGGCGAGGCACAGCTCCCATGCTCGCGTCCAGATCAGCCGGCAGACCTGCTCGTTCACGAGCTGGTGGCGTTGTCCGGCGTACCAGAGATCGAACGCGGCATCGGCGCTGACTGCCGTGCAGGCGTGCGCCTCAGCGATTGCCGCGCGCGCCGCGCGAATCCACAGGGCGTCGTAGCCAGCGCACTTTTCCGACACTGGAACGGCGACCTGATTGCGGATCTCCAGAATCCGCTCGTCGGTCAGGGGCGCGGGCCAGTTGACCGGGCTTGCGAACGGGTCTGCCGGTTGCTGGTCAAGCTTGGCTGGCGGCGCCGCGAGCAGAATGAAGCGCGCCTCGGCGATGCGATCGGCGCGCTTGCATCTTTCGTCCTTGCTCCACCAGATCTCGAACTCCTCGTCCGACCACTCGAACTGATTGCACCGCTCGCGTTCGAGCGCCTTGGCGGCGCTCTCTGCACGAGTGTCGAGATCAGCCGGTGCCAGCGCCGCGAGGGCGTCGTCGAGCGCCCGGGATTCGGCGCTTTCCTCTACTGAGAACGGGGCGTCGCGATTGCAGGCGCGCGCGTAGTTGACGATCAGGGTCTTCAGGTCGTTGGTCATGCGATTTGTGCTCCGAGTAATGGCGAAGTGGCCATGGTCAGCCTCGCGTGTTCTGGTCGTTGGCCTGCGCGTCGCAGGGCGCGAAGGGTACTTGCTCGTTCGGATCAGCCATGGAATTCGTCTCTCAAGAGGGCATCAGAACAGCTGCGGCTGCATCCGGTGCAGGTTCTTCCACTTCACGGCGCTCATGCGCATCTCACCGTCCTCCGTCAACCACTGGATCTTCGATCGCTCACCCTGAGCAACGCCTACAACCCGCACGATGCGGTTCTTGTAGCGGGCGAGCGACCCTTGCTCAGGGCCTTGAGATGAGGAGGGGATGTTTGTCACGCGCGCTTTCCTGTTCAGGCAGCGTTGGGGAAAAAGACGGGGATGCCGGGCAGTGTGCCGGGCATCCGGCGGCGCACCGCAGCGGGCACGGCCATAACGACGCCGTTCACGGTCGGTAGTGTGTCCTGCGCCTCGAAAGGTGTGCCGGTGCCGAGCACGACCCACATCGATTCGTCCGTGTCCACCAGTGCGACCCACTCAATCTCGCCTTCCTGGTCGGCGAGCCCCTCGACTTCTACGACGCCGGCATCCGGTAGCACGATGCGGCTGTAGGTGTAGTCCACATCGACCTCGTCCATGCCGAAAAGCGTGGCGATACTGTCTGCCTCCTGCAGGCGGAGATTGTTCGCGACAGCGTAGTGTTCCCAGAGCGAAGTGAGTTGGCGAGCGTTCATGGTTCTTGTGGGTGATGGTCGAGTTAGGCGACGGCTTCTGCCTGAAGGATTGGACCGGCGGTAGGTAAGCTCCGGACAAGCGTTAGCTTGTTCAACGCCCGCGTCGATGTAATAGACGTTAGCGAGGCGGCAGATCTGTCTGAGCGGTGTGTGGCCAATCCTCTCACCAACCGAGAACACGCGATCGACTGCCGGGGAGAAATTTGCTTTGCGCAGGGCCGTATCGAGGCTGGTGAAGTGGCCATGAATATCCCCGACCGCTAAGTCGCGGCCTTGGGTATCGCGTGGGTAGGACAGGGCTAGACTCGACATCATGGCGTCTCGATGAGTGCGTGACGATACGAAGAGCAGCGTACCTAAGGGGCAATGAAACACAAATGGCCTCAGACAAACGCTCGGTTGAGGACGGGCTCAACGAAGCTGATTGACGAGAGGGGGCAGGTCCGCCCGGTTGTGCTAGCGGCGCGCCTGAATGGGATTGCGACGAGAAACACCGAAAACCTGATGGTTGCTGACTACTTCACGACAGACTGGCCGCCCGCGGCCGGCACCTGAACTTTGTGCTCCAGGTCTGCAGGACGAAGCTCGGTGGCCGCACAGATTGCACTGCGCAGGACCGCTGCCGCAGGGAAGCCCTGCTGCCGCTGGGCGGTGCATGCGGGTCATCGCTGCACCAAGCTTGCCATAGGGTGACGTGGCCGCAGACGTCCCACGCGCGCGGTGAAGCTTTGGACGACTTGCTGGGTTGTGAGCCGGGGCGAAGGCGGCGCGAGTGCTTGCTGATTAATGCTTTCTCCATTTTGCCCGAGAGGGCGATGAAAAAGGAGAGAGCATTGCCTCTGGGGAGACGGTTCTCCGCGGAGTATGCCGCCAGATAGGGGCAGATGGATGTGGGTCTTGACGAAAACTGCCGATTAAACGGCTGCGATGATTATAGGCCATTTGTTCGGCGACTGCGCATGCGTTTACTTCACGCTGCTCGCGCAGTGGGGGGAGTGGTGGTATGCTTCGAGCAGCCGTTCGATCGGCATTCCCACAGGCGCGCGTCGCCACTCATAACTTTTCAAGGCTTTTCCGTCTCCCGGATCGAAAAGCATCGGCACACACCCGGATGATCCGAGGAACGTGCTCGTTGGGATCCGTCTGCATCTACTCCAGTGCCGTACCTTCACGATGAAGGCCCCACTCGAAGCAATCATCTCGGTGCGGTCGGGGTCGCGGTGGGCGGGCAAGGGCGTATATCGCGTCGAATGCCGCAGCGTAGAAGCCTCCAACGTCGATGATCTGTTTGACGAACTTGCTGAGATGGTGAACAGCGAGATCGACACAGTAATGTCTCAGCGTACAGAAGCGGTTTAGTCGATGTACTTCTGACATCGAGTCCACCGATCACCCTTCCTCGGGGTGACGGTGGGCAGTAACCAATGCGGTGCGATTTGCAGTCACTGGAGTGGTTGCAAAAAGTGCTGCACATTCATGTTCACGCCTGGCCAAGCCCATCGGCTTCGCCAAGCGCATCCAGCAAGGAAGCAGCTTGACTCTTTCAAATCGCCCCCAAAGGGCATGAAGGAGGAAATCATGAATCAAGCAACTATCGCGACGAGTTCGGATCCGAGACAGCTTTCGCTGTTGTCCGCCGAACCGCCGAAACGAGTCCCCCTCGAGCTGAACGACCCAAAGAGTGCCAACTATCGATACGCAGACACAGGCTACATTGCCGGGTCACGTAAGGAGGAGGCGGCTTCCAAAGTCATTCTTCGAGCCAAGAAAGAAGGTCTTCGCGTGCACGCACGAACGATCGATTGGGATGACCTGGAAAGCAATCCTCGCGAAGCAAAGGCGCTCATCACGAAGTCGAACCTGTTCGGCGCCGTGGACTGGGACAGCCTGCGCGCCGCGGGCCTCGAGCCGGGGGCGGGCTATCTCATCGATCGAGTGTATGCCGCGATCGGCAACGAGCCGGATCAAGATGCGCCGCAAGCCCGCAAGGATTACACCTTCGGCCTGCAGATGCTTCGCGATCGCCTGGAAGTGTGCAAGAAGGTCGACGATGTTCTTGCCGCGCTCGCGGAGTTTCGTGAAGAGTTCGATGGCATCAAGCTGGTCCAGCAAGAGGCCGACGAGATTCGTATTCTCATGGCCCGACGCGAGGAACTTGGAGAGCAACGCGCAGAACTCCAGCGCGTGAGCGACGAAGCGTACAAGGCGTATCAGGAAGCGTCGGCCAACTACCTCGTCGTTGACCGAGAGGTCGAAAGGCGTAACCGTCGTGGTTGGAAGGTCGCGCCCGAACTCGATGCACGTTGGAAATCGGCGAAAGCCGTCGAAAAAGCACGTCAAGACGAGTGGGTCAGTCTGTGCCAAGAAGGTAAGGACGGTCGCCGACGAGGGATCGACGAGCAGCTCACCGCGATCCGTCGGCAAGCCGAAGCGGTCTACGCCCGCGCGAAAGCTCGCAACCTGATTGAAAGCCGGTTCCATCGGGCCCTAAACCTGATGGGCGGGCGTCTGGTCAAGGTGCTCTGGTATCGCAGCGCGGTGAAGGGTTCGGAAGCGTTTGCCAAGCATGTCGCAGCGGCGCGCACGGGCCTCGTTGCCGACTGGTCGTGGGCAGAAACCTCAGTGTCGCGCGCGCCGCGCGTCACGAAGGAATCTGTGCGCTTCCAGTTTAAGGTCGCTGATAGGTACGCACGTGTCGGTGGTCGAAACGTAATTCCGGGCTCGACAGCAGAACTGAAGGAGATGTTTGGTCTTCGGGATGTGCAGTCCGGCAACTGGGTGCTGCGCGACGTCGTTAGCGGGAAGTTCCATACCGAGCAGACTGCTACGGCTTTTGCAGATTTGGCCGACCTGATGGGTATCGCGGATCGTGACATCTCGCACGGTGGGCGTCTCGCCGTGGCATTCGGAGCGCGCGGTAAGGGCGCAACGGGTGCAAAGGGCGGTGCTCCCATGGCGCACTACGAGCTGATTCACCGAGTCGTGAACGTGACGAAGGAGAAGGGTGGCGGCGCTTTGGGACACGAGTGGTTCCACGCGCTTGACAACCTGATCGTCGAAATCGTCACGGGAAAACCCGGTTCGCTCGAGTTCGCCACAGCAAATCCCGAGATGCTACCGGCCGGCGGCCTGCGCAACGCGTTCCGCGAGTTGCGCGTCGCGATGACGTCCGGTAACCACCAAGCGACGCAGATCCTGACCTATACATCAGAGGATGTGAATCTGGCGAGCCGGAACGTTCGACCGAGCAGCGCGACGAAGATCGCCAGGTTGATTCGCGATGCAAGTAACCTCGGAGAGGCCCTCCAGGGCCTTGAGCAAGTGTTCGGGCTTCAACCCGGGCAGGTTCCTGCGGGGCGCAGCAAGAGCAACTATCTCGGCTGGCGCCGCATCGCGATTGCCCACCACGGTGGCAATCCGGACGGCGGAGAAATCGAGGTGCGCTGTGGCCCGAAGATGTCGTCCTTCATGGCGGAAGCCGTAAAGCTCGACGGAAAGGGCAAGCCGTACTTTACTGAAATCTATGAAATGGCCGCGCGAGCGTTCCAGGCATGGATTGAGGATCGTCTGGCGGAGCAGGGTCGACGCAACGATTATTTGTCGGTGTTTGCCGACAATAAGTTCCATATTGACGCGTTGACCGGAATCGAGTGGAAACCGTATCCGGAAGGTGAAGAGCGCCAGCGCATCAACGCGGCATTTGATGGTCTTGCTGCTGCGGTTCGCGAGTGCTTGAAAGCCTAAACGAAAGATGTAACCCTTGCCCGTCGTTCCTCCCCTTCGGGAGGGCGGCGGGCATCTTCATTTTGGGCGACCCTATGGGGAGATCCGCCAGTCAAAGCAACGAATACCGGTCGAACGGTTGCTTGCTTCAATGCGAATCCGACGCATCCAAATGGTGACGCAGGAATGCGTATGTGCCGGGCAGGTCGAGAAACTGGGACGCGTAATTCACCTGCAGCAGTGGCGGGGGGAGGAGGGAATCCCACTTCTCAACGGCCAGGTTCTCAACGTGACGCAGTAGGTCGGCGGCATGCATCGGCTCGCCTTCGACCAGGCGCGTCATCAGCCGCTCGACTTCTTTGATCGACGCGCCGCCCAGCCCAAGGCACAACCCCTCGTTTGCTGCTTCCATGCCGAAAAACTTCAACATCAGCGCCAAGGTCGTCTGAATCTCGTCTCCCTGCCATAGGAAAAGCCGCAGAGTTCCGCCATCGTCCGCGTGGCATGCTTTATCCAGTCCGAACGACTGGTATGTCGCCCGTGCCCCGTTGAGCAGCCGCTGGGCCTCTTCGTCAAGGAACGGCACCGGTGTCTCAGTAGCGAGGATTTGGCGCATCTGCTGGCGCACGCGCGTGTGCACCATGCCCGGCGAGCCGCCGAACGACGGCGCCCGCCCGCCGGCGGCCGGCTCAACTTCAATCACTTTCTGGCCGTCGTCAATTCGCACGACCTTCCAGCGGCGACCCGCGAAAAGCAGGAAATCGCCCTCGGCGAGCGGGGAGGTCATCGGCAATGAGCCGAGTGTGCGGCCGCGCGAGACTAGACGGAACTCCTCCGGGCTGGAGAAGGCCGCGTAGAAGCTGTAGTGGCCCGTGATTGCCTCCCCGGCCGGACCGTGCAGCAGGAGGCCTGAACTGTCCTGAATCAGAATTTCCTTTGCGCCCAGTGCGCGCAGGACCGTGACGAAGTCCGCTTGCGTGACCGATCGGAACGGACCGCGCACGCAGAGTTGGCGGAATGCGTCGGCTGCCATGACGCCCCCGCGCTGCCCGATGAGCGAAAGCAGTTGCTGGATCAGCGTCGAGAGGTGCATACCGCCCACGCGCGGCGGTTCTACCCAGCGCTGCAGCAGCAGGTCAACCTGTGCGATGAGCTGAACCATATCTTCGCGCAGGCGATCAGGCACGGTGGAGCGGGCATCGAGTGGCGCCTCAAGCGCGTAGCCGCGCAGGATCGCAGGTGTGCCCTTGCGCCGGCCGGAGCGGCCGAGCCGCTGCCGCAGGCTGGAGACGGACGGCGCCGGGCCGATCTGAACGACGGATTCGACCGGGCCGATGTCGACGCCTAGTTCAAGCGTCGACGTCGCGACGGCGGACGCTGGCGTGACGGTTTGCTTGAGCGCGCGCTCGGTCTCCTCGCGCAGTTCCTTGGAAAGGTTACCGTGGTGCGGCCAGAATTCGGCCGGCACGCAGTCGCGCTCACACATTGCGCGCAGGAGGGCGGTGTATTGCTCGACCTTCTGACGGCTGTTCGGAAAGATCAGGTGATTCCGGCCGCGTAGGTTGTCGTAGACGTGGCGCCCGATCTGGAGCATCCCAGAGCTGGTCGTCTCCATCGCACTTACCGGCTGTCCGCGCTTCACACGCTCTTCGACATCCTCATCTGACAATTGCGGTGGTCCATCTTGATACCCCTTGATCAGGATGCGGAGGGATGATGACGACTGCGCGCTCTCGATGATTGTGACTTTGGCACCTTCGCCGGGGCGGAGAAACGCGGCGGCGAGCTGTATGTCGCCGAGCGTGGCAGACAGGCCGATACGCGGCACGTGCCGGCCGAGCGCCACCTCGAGGCGGTCAAGCAGGCTCTGCAGTTGCATGCCGCGCTCGCTGCCCATGAAGGCGTGCAGTTCGTCGACCACGACGTAGTCGAGGCGCTCGAACAGGCCCACGATACCGGAGCCGCGGTTGTAGAAGAGCGCCTCGAGCGATTCCGGAGTTATCAGTACGCAGCCGGATCGCTTCTTGGCAAAGACCTGCTTACGGCTGGCAGCCACATCGCCGTGCCACGGCACGATCGGGATCTCTAACGTCTCGCATAGCTGCGTGAGGCGGTCCCACTGGTCGTTGATCAGCGCCTTGAGCGGAGAGATGCACAGGGCGCTGTGGCCGGCCGCATCCGGACCAAGCAGCCGGCTCAGGATCGGCAGGAACGCGGCTTCGGTCTTGCCGGCGGCGGTGGCGGCAGAGATGATGACGTCCGTGTTACCTGCGATGATGGGCGGGATCGACTTCTCTTGAGCGTCGCGGAGCTCCGTCCAGCCAGCCTGCCAGATCCATTGCTGAATCAGCGGGTGCAGGAGTTCGAAACTGGAGGATTGCGTCGACATGGCCTAGTGATCAGAGCTTGAACTCGGCGAGGCCTTCATCGCCCTTGTCGTCCGAGATTGTCTCGGCTTCCACGGCTGCGCCGTCGTCCTTGGCGACTTCCACCCGCTCGATCAGCGAATCCCAAGGCGTGTCCGGATACTGGTCGAGCAAGGCAAGCAGGTTGATGAACGAAGTGATCGTCGTGCGCGGCGTTCGGAAGTAGGCCTCGCCGACCCTCCGCTCGCAATGGGACATGAAGGCTGCGATGCCTTCGTCCGGCAATAGGAACTTTGCCGGGTCGCCGGACGCATAGACGAGCCGGATCTTTTCAAGCAGCACGAAGAAATCCTCGCGCGTCAGTGCGCTCAGGCGCAACACGGGATGGCTATAGTCCACCAGTCCGCCGGACGAGAAGGTGTTCTCGGCGAGGCGAGACTGCAGGGCTGCGTAGCTGTAGATGCCTCGCCGCGTGTCAAGCAGCGAGTCTGGCGTGCAGCCGATCAGGAAGCCGAGCCCCTCAATCGTACCCTGCAGGACGTCGTTCAGAATGCGCAGCAACTGCTCGTAGTTCGCGTTGCGTGACTGTGTGTTCGCCAGCTTGTAGAGGTTCACGATCTCGTCCAAACCGACAAGCAGACCACCGTACCCAGCGAGCCGCACGAACGTGGCCATCAGCTTTATGTGGTCGTAGACGGTTGAGTCGTCCACGATCGTACGTACGCCGAGCGCCAGGCGGGCGTCGGTCTTGGTTGTGAACTCACCTCGCATCCACCGGATCGCGTCGAGCTTGAGCGTTTCGTTGCCATTGTTGTGGCCGCGCCAGTAGGCTGTGACCACCGTGGCAAAATCGTATCCACCGACCATCTCGGTAAGCTGCGCGCACTTGCGGAAGATCAGTTGGTCCGGGTTGTCGCCGCTCGTACGCGATTCATCGAGCACCATGCCGATGAATTTCTCCAACACGCTGGCAAGTGCACCGCCATCCGGCTTGCTTCGCGTCGCCATATTCTTCATCAACTCGGCGTAGAGAGAGCGCGCCTGGCCGCCAGTCGCGTGAAGGCGCCGGTCCGGGTTCAGATCCGCGGAGATCGCGACAAGCTTCTTCTCAAGGGCGATCGCGCGCACCTGATTTAGGAAGAAAGTCTTGCCCGCGCCGTAAGCTCCGACCACGACCCGAAAGGTCGTGCCGCCCGCAGCGATGCGATCGATGTCGGCGATCAGCGCTTGTATCTCGCGGGCGCGACCGACCTGAATGAGGTATTGGCCAGTGCGCGGAACAACCCCGGCTCGGAGAGCCTGGAGGAGGGCGTCGCGATCGCGCGGGCGGATTGTAATCGAGGTCGTCACTAGGATTCCTTCGAGATTATCTGGTGAATATGGGAGCACATATGCGTCCACTTTCGTCTCGGCATTCGTCGCCTATTGTACGTAGTCAGAACCTCGACGGTCGGCCAGCCAAGCCCATGCAATCAACCCGACTACAAGCCAAATGAACAGGGTGATAAGCGTGGCTATAAGCGCATCGTCAAAGAACTCTTGAAGCACGCTCCATGAAGTGCTATCCCAACCGACGATCAGCTGCTTCCAGATTCGAATGGTAGCTACCGTTACGGGGATGTTTGCAGCCGTCAGCACGAGAAACGCCAGCCCCGTGAAGATAGGCTGGCGTCTGCGGTACTGAATGAGCACTTGCCCTGCTCGAGTGCAATGCTTGCTCATGATGTTGAACCAGCCCAAGGGGCAGCGGTTCAAGGGTTTGAGGCCAAACCACGACCGCGACCAGCGATGCAAACATATCGGAGCGGGGCGTTCAGCGTTGCAACCATAGGTCGGATTCCTCGTCGCGAAATATTCGTTTTCAACGAAGCGTTACGGATCGAAAGTCGGACTTCAGGTACAACAGTGGCCTGGTTAGCCGACCTTAGCTTGTGACAGGCAATGGAGATCAGAATGGAGTTGACACACAACCTACCGCCAGTCGGTACTGCCACGTTCTCTTGCCCCTTCAAAAACTGATCTGAAGGGGTGCGAGCATTCCATCTTACGCCCGCACCGGGCGCGGCCGCTAAACGGCTAGTGGCTGGCGGGCTGATACGCGTTCGCGCCGTGCGCGGCGGCGAGGCGCTGCTGGCGCTCCTTCTTGGCCATGTGGTGGCCGATCGCGCAACCCGCCATCGCGCCCAAGACGGTGTGGTGGCCCGCGAAGTGGCCGGCCACTGCGCCGACTGCGGCACCCTTGAGACAGCCTTCAGCATGCGCATTGGCAAGCGGAAGTGCAAATGCGGCAGCGATCAGTGCGGTCTTGATGAGCTTCATATCGGGTTCCCTCGGACGTGTTAGATGTCTTCGAATATATGGGCGCCTCAAGCGGATGCAAACGAACCTTCTTAGCTTCGCAACTCCGCTAGCGGCCCCGGGTTGAACTCGATTGGATCGTCGCCTTCGAGCAGAGCCTCATCGAATGCATCGAAGGCAGCGTCGTTTATCCGTTCGATCGCGCCGGACGACATCAGGCCGCGTTCCGCGCACAAGGCAGCGAAAGCCTCGCCGGTCCACGTTGCCTGAGCCAGCATAGCCCGCAGCAGATCGCTGTGGCGGGCGTCCAGCGAGGGCAGCGCGGAGAACGAGGCATAGCCCACGGCGGCCGGTGCCGTGACGTTGTGATCAGGAGGTGCGGCAGGCGAGGCGGCGATCGCTGACGCTTGGTCAACTGCCCCGTCCACATCATCTGTGAAGATAGAGCCGAGCACCGTGTCGACCCGGGCCGTCTCCTTGCGCAGGGCAGCGATCCGGGCCGTATCAAGCACTCCTGGTGCTGCGGTCGCGCGCGGTGCCGGTGGCGCTGACATGCCAAGTCCCAAGCTCGTATGCGCCATGTCATAGAGGGCCTTCGGATCTGCACCGAGCAGGGCAAAATATTTCTCCAACTGGCGGACCACCGCGACCTGCTCGAGCGCACCGCCCGCCCGAGCAACGGCGACTAGCTCGTGGGTGAGAGATACCCGATCGGGCGCGTCGATCAACGCTAGTTGCTTCTTGAGCGCGCTCTTGCCCTTGAACTCAGGAGCTTCCGGAGCGGTCAGCGCGATCAACAAGGCCTGCAGGCGCACGTGGGCTGCGGCTGTCAGTCCTCCCCACTCTAGTGCAATTGCCTTCGCCTGTTCAAGCGCGGCGGCGGAATTCGGCAGGCCCATGCGGATCAGGTCTGCGAGAAATGCGACGCAGGCCACCCGCGCGTGGTGCTTGAGATGGACCGGCAGCAAACCTGCGCTCTTACCGCGCGACGCTTCCGGCAGGGGCAACTCCCCCGAACGGAAGAAGACGATCGGTGTGGCGGCGCTGGGTGCGATCGATCCGTGTCGCGGATCGGGCTCGACGCCAATGCCCATGTAGCCATCCATCTGACCCAGCAGGGCCGCAATCGGAATCTTGGTAAGCACGTCGTCCGCATCGAGCGGCGCAAGGAATGCCGCAAGAGTCGAGGGCTCGGTCACATCGACCCCGGCATTCAGTTCTGCGAGGATCAGCGCAAGGCGCTCCCAGACCTGGCCGGGCCAGAGCGGGCAGGGCAGCATCAGCCGCGAGACCGGATCGTCGGCCCGCTCAGCGCTCCTGGCGACGTATCGGGAATACCGGGTGAGTTCCTCTGTTGCGGACAGAGCGATGGTTTCGACGAGCCGGCCGAGTCCGGCTTCCTCGCAAGTTAGATCGGCCATGGCTACCGATTCCTGAACCTCGCTCAGCACCATTGACACAGGCTGATACGACAGTTGGAGACTCTTCGTCGAAAGGGGCGGGCTCCAGGTCGCTAGGTTGTTGCGGAACTGCCGGTCACAAAGGTCTTGGAAGATAGCGGCGAACTGCAACTGATGTCGCTTCACCACGGCTGGTTTGTTGAAGCGGCCGTCGCTTATGTACCATGTCGCCAGCCACTTCGCGGGAAGCTCGTGGCGCTCGTGGTATGCCTGCGAGAGCCCGATTCGGCAAAGGTCCTTTACGACATGCGGGTTACCTTCCAGCGGCAGAGCTGGCGGCGTGAGGTCCACAGCACCGTAGATGTAGCGGCAGAAGGCTAGTAACTGTCGGGCTCGCCAATTGAACGTCCCGTTTTTGTATGTCTCGATCAGACCTTCGAGCTCAGCGCAGATGGCCGGTATCTCGTCTCGCGCCGCTTGGTCGCTACGCGCGTCAATGATCGCGCGACGCTCGAGGCCATAGAAGAATAGGTATACGTAGCCGAGACCCGCGTTCGGGTGCCGCCGGCCGCTAATCAGCCAGTTAATGTACGCGGCGCGCGCGGTCGGACTAGCGCCCTCGTAGGTCGGATAATACGGCAGGTGGTTGACGGTGAAGTCTTCCTCGCGCCCAATCTGCAGGCTTTCGTCAATCAGGCTCGGCTCGGTGCGCTCGAGGCGATTGCGCTCAGCGCTACTGCAGAGATACACGAGGCCGTCTGGCAGCGAATATTGGCGCACCTGTACGCGAACGCCTGGCGGTACCCAATGCGTAGCCAGGTCCTGCGGGCGGACCGGGTTCGGAGAGGACCGAATGACGAAGACTTCAGGCTTGTCCGATTTCAGTTGGGCCTCAAAGAAATGGTCTGAGTGCATAGTCCCGATCGAGGCTGAGGAGGATGTTGTGGCGCGTGGTGCGTCCCTGGGCTGCCGCGGGGGCTTGGCCGGAACCTGCTCAGGCTCAGGAGCTGCGACGAGGTTGGGCGCCGGTTCTGGTACGCCAGTGCTCCTATTCTTCCGCGATCGTCGCGAGAGCACAACGGCAACGAAGAATAGCCAGTACGCAGCGGCCGCAGCTGCGGGTAGGGCAGAAGCCTGCACGCCCAGGCCGATCAGGAAGAGCACTACCAGCAGCCAGCCCGCGCCGCCGCCAGACTTCGGTGCGCGGCCAGACGTTGTCTTGCTTGTGGGGGTATGCGTGCGACGGGAAGCGCGGCGGCTCATGTGGTCTCCTGTAGCTGGTCCCCAACTGTCCCGAATTCACGAAGCATAAAATCAGTTGCCCTTAAGTACGCCTGAAAGCCAACCGAAGAGACGGCCCGAGCCAGCGTCCGGCGCTGCGTCGTCGACGTCGAGGGCCTTGTCTTCTTCGGTGTCCGGCCCATACGGTAAGCGCGCGTACTTGCAGTCAGGGCAGGAGCGTTGTTCGGGATCGATGTCCAGACGCATCTTGATGCCGTCAGCGACGCGCAGGCTGATGACTGTCTCGGGGTCGATTTTTGCGTCGATGAGGACGTGGCGAAACCAGTTCCAGACGCCCGGGTGACCGAGAATGTTCTCGAGTCCGTACGTGTCTATCCAGTCGCGACAGACGGGCGGGCGGCGTGCGTAGTGCGTGTGCACCTTGCCGTCGAGCTCGAAATAGATGAAGACGCGCGGCCGTGGCCACGAGTATGTCGCGCTGAGGTGCTTTGCCTCCCACGCGCGCAGGGCCACGGGATTGAGCTGCCGGCCGGCGATGCGCCGCTGCACCTCAACGTCGATCGCGCCGCCCTTGTGCTCGAACTCGTCCAGGTCGAGAAGTTCGGCGATGACGGGATGGCCGTCTTCGAAAACACTTTCGTTCAGCGTTACCGCGCACACGATGATCTTGTCCCGAGCGGGCACATACAGTCCGAGATAGCCGCACTCCTGATCCGTGTAGCTCAGAAGAACCGCGAACCCGGTGCGCACGGCGGCCTCGAGATCAGACGGTGGTAAGCAGGCCACCGACTGCGCCTGCTCGCGCGCGAGGCGGCCCAGACGGATATCGCCTATGACATGGCTATAGCGACTTAGCGCGTGGCGGCGCTTACCTTCTCGTATGCTCAAGCGAAAACCTCAGGTGGAACAGGGCCAATCGAGTTTACGCGATTTCCGTCCTATCGGCGGATTCCGGCAGAACTTAACGAGCCAACTGATCTTCTTGAGCTGCGCTCGCCGGGGCGAAATCGGAGAACATACCATTGGCCGGGTTTTGACCCGAGCAGCATGAGCATGGTAGCGCCGCCGCACTAACGTCGAGCTCAACAGGATGGGTGTCCGCGATGCGGATCGCGACCACACGCTCGATCGGGAGGCCATGCTGCTCTGCCTGAGCGCGGTACCAGTCGAGGAAGCCAGGGTGGCCAGCCGCTTGTTCGAGCGAGTGCGTCTCCACGAAGTCGCGGCAAACCGGGGCGTTGTGAAACACCATCTGCGCCGGACGCGCCCCGGGCGCGTCATCGTCGCGGCGGAACCAGGTCGTGACGCGGTATCGCGCCGCCGGCAGCACGCCACCGAAGTAGCGCAGCTCCCAAGCGCGGAACGCCACCGGGTCGAGCGCCTGGAAGGCTGCCGTGCGCATGCGTGCGACCGAGATTGGGCCCGCGTCGTTCTCGAACTGCACCTGTGTGAGCACCGTAACAATACAGGGAGGGGCATCCGGCGCCGGATGGTGCGCGAGGACGGCGACAAAAAACGCGTCCTGTTCCAGGTTGTAGAATAAGTGATAGGTGCGGATCCGGTCACCTGTTTCGCTCTGCCACGGCAGAATAACAGCGCCGCCCCGGGCGATGAAACTGCGCAGGCGCTCGCCATGGAGGCCAGTACGGGAAAGGGTGCGCTCGCAGGCGTGTAACGTCAGGTGCAGGCCCGCCATGCGGGGGCGAAGTTCGTGGCCGATGGCCGACGGGTTGGCGTAATGCATGATGTGCTCCGTGTGATGCCTTTCGGCGGTAGAAACGCCTTCATGCTCTCCCACGGCCCCTTGAATGCAACTGGGGCACGCCCAGCGGCGCTTGTCACTCCGGCATCAGCCCCGGTTTCGCTCACGCCAAATCGCGTGTGCTATAGTCCTACCCAGCCGTTAGATCGGCATCCCACCTCAAGGCGCCAGCCGCCACACCAAAAATCTGCTGCAGCTTTGCCGGGTCACGCCATCCCGCAGAGCGTGATGCTCCCTCTTTTTTCAACAGTCCCAAGCGGGCAACAGGGGGAAAGCCATGAAATCCATCTTCGAGGTCCGGATCCACTGGGCGGAAGACGATGACGAGCAGGGAACCTTCACTGGGCAGGCCGAAGCCAGTACCAGGGACGAAGCGATCGACGCCGTGGCGCGGGAGATGGCGGTATGTCGAGACGGTTGCGGTTCGGCTGCAAGCGAGGAAGAGATCCGGGGATTCATTGAACGCGCTCGTGCGCGCGTCGACCATGTCTGGAGCATCACTGAGCACGTGTTCAGCGACCTGCAGATGGTGCTGGAAAGCGAACTGCAGGGCCGCCGTCTAGACCCCGCTGCGCTCGTCTCCCTCATAAGCGAGAACCTCGATCGTATCGCTCCGGCCGCCGACAACCGGAGGGCCGCGTGAATATGAAGTTCGGTGGCTACGAACCAGAAGTCATTTACAGCTGGCCCAGCTGCTTCGAACGCATCGAGCTGGAGTGTGTCCGTGAAGGCGACGGGCGCTGTGAAGTCGACAACAAGGCGCCTGAGATTTTCGCCGCGTAATCCATGAACGCACCTGATTCGCCCTTGGGGCGGGTTGGGTGCGGCTCTGGCCATCAAGCATGCCCCGAGCCATCGCTCGCTCCTCTTTCGACCGCCTTTTCAAGGCATAAATGGAGCACACCATGAATCCGAAAACCAACGAAGCGAAGAGAACTGACAGCGTTCCGATCATCCCGCGCACGTTCTTCCCGTACTCGGTGAAGGTCATCGCGACGGACACTTGCTATCCGATCGACTTCGAAGCAAAGGGGCTTCTTTACGAGACGGGCGACGTCGTGATCGAGTACCCGTTCAAGGACCAGGCGGGCAATGCTCCTCAGCTTGAGGACGATGGCGCCGCAATCGACATCCACACTATTGTCTTGCCGAATGGCGTGGAGATGGACAGACACGACTGGACGGAAGTCGCGGATGCACCAACTTTCGACCGCCGGCTGATGGCATCGCTCTGCATGATGGGTGATGCGGAGTTCGACTATGGAGAAGGCGGTGGCACGCTCCTGTTCGAGCAAGCCGTCCAGGCCAAGGCGAACGTGTGCAAGCTGAACGGTCTGCCGTACGCTTTCCTCCTCGGGCAACTAGGGATCAAGGAAGAGGGGGCGGCGCGTGTGTTCGGCGCGCCGCAGACGGTTCTTTCGCTGATGATGCAGGACGTCGTCGACGACTATGACATACCGGACCAGGTGCCGGAGTGGAAATGGGTGGAAACGAACGCTGCCTACGTCCACAGTCGCAACGGTAAGTACGGCGTTTGGGAGTTTATGCTAAACCTCAGTGTCACGTTCAAAGGTGATCCAGGCCGCCTCGGGCCGGTGATCGCTGCCGCGCGTGCTGAGGGAGCGGCGTACATTCTCATCCATCAGGGAACCTGAAACGCATCCGGGACACCTCCTCGCGCCGCCAGTATGGGGCGCGGGCGTGGTGGGCCAGCTTTATGTTCGACCTGGCGTCGCGACCAGTCAATCTGACGCTCACGATGCGATGCGACCGTGTCGCACCCCGATGTCTGGGATCGGAACCAGGCCACCTTGTGGAAGCAGCTCGGGGGCTAGGTGATGCACATCATCGGATGGTCGGAGAATTAATTCCCCGCGACGTTCGGCCAGGCCTATGCCTCGCCGAGCCTTAGGCTCTCTCGTTTTCTAACCACCCCGACGGGGTATCAAAGGAGAACGATATGAACGGCAATACTCAATCGCAACGTCCGGAAATCCGAGATTCGCTGGGTGCTGTGGTGCCCGGTACGGGAATGCTGGTCGGCGCGGGCGTTTCGGCGGTAGACCGGCTGACTTACGCAATGGACCGGGCGGCGGAGTTCCTTCGGGATACGTTCGACGTCTCAGTCGAGAAGCGTTACAACAGCAACGGTCGTTCTGGTGGAGCCTTCGTCATCACGGATCCCGACGCTCGCGGTATCGGAAGCAACAGCTCGATTGGCATCTCGGTCGGTTTGACCGCGGAAGACAGTCTGCGCGTCAATGTCTACGTCGAGGCCGTGTACCTGTACGACACGTCGCTGGCGACGAGAGAAGGGAGCATGTTCGGAGCGTATGCGTATCACCCAGTCGGCTCGGTCGAGGAGGCGCTCAAGTGGATCGCTGAGAACGCCAAGGTACCGAGAATCAATAGCGACTCGGTCTAGTCCGGGATCAGGTAAGGGGCACGTACTATCCGAGCGTGGAGAAGGTGCCGAAATACCGTATGGACGGCCGATCTGTGGTGCCGGTTCTGGCCGCAGTTCATCAACCTTAAATTTGCCCGCCGCGCCGCCCATCTCGGCGGCCGGTGCGGCCGATAACCAGCACCTTCCGGGGTTTAGTCGCCCCCACGCCGTTAGTTCGGCATCTCAGGGTGCACAACCCTTTTCAATCCTCCAAGCCGCATCGCTGCGGCTCGGCCAGTCCGCCAGACTCGCCGAGCTCTCGCTCACTCCTCATCAACTGCCCGACTAGGGCATCACAGGAGCGACGCATGAACAGCGACACCAAAACGAAATCGACGAACGCGAAGTACGTGGTCATGGACGAGCACACGCTCGGATATTTGATCGATGAGACGCCGAACGTCATGGGCGTGCTCGCCGGCAGCGTGAAGCGCAGAGGTCACAACCCCATGAACGGACCTGCGACGATCGTGCACGGGAACACGCGCCTTCGACCTGCGAACGAGATCGACTTCGAATTCTTCCGGGTCGCGCTTCCATCGGACTTCAACGCGGATGATGCTGCCGGAGATTGCCAGATCGAGGCCGCGCCGAAGGAGCTTGCTGGTTGGGTGAAGGCTCTGGTCAAAGTCACATCCGAGTTGGTGCAGGCGGTGGAATATACGCCACTCGGCGTCCGGGGCATAAAGGCTGTACAGGCAGCCAAGAAGGCGCTGGGTAACATACCTGGCTCGGGGTGCTGAGCAACGACTGATCGGGATGTGCCAGTTCTCCCACCTTTGATGCTGAAGCGACGTGCCTAGCTTTGCTTCGTCGCGGCCCAGATTCATGGCGGACCCGATAGCCCTGCTCACAAAGCAGGTGACTAGGGAGGGCGGCATCGTCGAGATGTGGCACTTGGTGACGCCTGAGCAGTAACAGGCCTTCATGGAAAACGATTCAGTGCGAGAGCGCTTGGAGCCAAATCTGCCAAATGAGGTCTTCGCTACAGCATGACCGGAGCGGAGTGTCGACCAGCAGATCGCGCACAAGCCAGCGGCGTAGAGGAAGTAACCCGTCAACCTGAAACCAGCCCACCGAGCCGCCCACTGGGGCGGCCGGTGCGGCCCAGAATCCGCGCCTCCTGTGGTATATTATTTGCACGCCGTTAATTCGGCATCTCAGGGCTCTTAGCCCGTCTCGATCCTCCAAGCCGCATCGCTGCGGTTCGGCCAGTCCGCTAGACTCGCCGAGCTCTACGCTCCCTAATTTTCAACAGCCCCATTTGGGCAATTAGGAGCGAACCATGAACAGCAAAGTCGAATCGCAACTGTCGCAATGCCTTCGCCACGCCGTTGAGCGTGTGCGAATCGCCAACGCGGAAGGCAACCCCATTCTGTCGGCGTGGCTCCCGGACGCGGAGGCTTTGCTGGGCTTGCCGAAGGGGACATCGCCTATTGGCGCGCGGACCGTCTACTGTGCCGCGCTGGAAGGTGACACGGTTGGCGGCGTCGACTGGTATCCAAATGCGTCCACCCGCGCGGAGAAGCACCACGACCAGAAGGACGTTTGGTTCGATCTCCACGTTCCGGAGGGCGCATCGAACGACGAGATCACAGCTCTGGCGGATCGAGCAGCGTGGGAGAAGTGGTACGACGCTGGGCGGCTTGAATGCCGAAAGATTGCCAGGAAGCTCCCGGGACATAGCCTGGAGGTCGACTTCATTTCCGTGTGGGCAGAGGGCAACGTCAAGTCCAAGGCGAAACTGGACTTCATATCCGGCCACGTATTTGACATCGAGATGTCTGACGAAGGCGCAGACTACGTGACGCTCATGACCGAGAACATCGTAGTCGGCAACAAGGTTATGCCCGTTTCGAAGCGGGACGGGGATGGATACTTCCTGAGCGCCGAACATCTAGCGAGGCTGACGGACCCGCATTCGGTGACGTATGAATCGGGCACCGCAGTCGAAATCGATTTCCACGACAAGGCGGTGATAGGGTTCGTGAATACGGACTTCAGCGCTTTGAACGTGGTGTCGGTCAGCGTCGACGGTACGGTATTCGTTTTCCACTACACGGAGATCCTGGGGACGGTGACGTCCCAGGTCCTGGCCGAGCGGTATCCGGTCAAGGGCTCGATGCCGCTGCCAGTTGTTCACCAACTGTATCAACTGCGCGAGGCGGAATTTGAAAGGCTAAGCCAGCGTGACATGATCGTGGCGGCCGACCTGCGGGGTTTGGATCGCGGCGTTCGCTTCGCAATCGCGGATATGCTCTTCGCGAAGTGCGATGCTGCTGCCCGTCATGCGCTCCTGAACGACGAACACCCACACGTGCGGAGCAGCGCAGCCATTTCGCAGTCGGATCTTCAGATCGCTTCGTAATCGCCGTTCCGGCAAAGGAAACCAAGCCCGCCGTGCCTCCCCTCGTGGGGGGGGCGGCGTGGCGCACAACAGTTGTCAGGTTCGACAAGGCAAGCCGTCTTGCCGAGCTGCATGCTTCTTCCTTTTTTCAACGGCCCAACGGGCAAAAAGGATAGAGCGATGACTAGCAATATTCAAACGAAAGCACCGGAACCTCAGGCAGCTACGTGGTTCGTTGGCGTGCTGCAAGAGCGCAACGGTGAGTATATGTATGGGCACAAGGTTCTGCTGCAGGTCTGCGGCTCACCGGAAGACAAGCTCCGCGACATCGCCCAGTCGTTTTACGACGAAGAGGGCGAGCCGAGCGACAACGGTTTCTATCACAACGGTCGTGAGCTTTTCCTTTCGCCCGCC
This sequence comes from Pandoraea cepalis, assembly GCF_902459625.1. NCBI lineage: Bacteria > Pseudomonadati > Pseudomonadota > Betaproteobacteria > Burkholderiales > Burkholderiaceae > Pandoraea > Pandoraea cepalis. Next base: position 205,743 of record NZ_CABPRY010000006.1, on the reverse strand, counting down.
AGCGTGACGCCCATCGAAGAGAACGAAGCCAAGGTCCTTCAACGCTTCCTCGTGGTCTGCAGCGACGATGCGGCTATCGAGTGGATGTCGGTCGAATCTGCGGAGGCTACCAACCCGGAGAAAGCATGGCACGACGTGTGTAATGTTCAGGGCTGGAACGCGGAGTCGCAGATCATCCACCTCGAAGGCTTTCTGCGCGATCGCAACCTCTTCACCGAGTTCGCAGCCTATGCGAAGCGATCTGCTGATGAGGAGGACGAGGCTGGCGCCTCTGACGTGAACGCGGCCCAGATCCTGCTGACGCCTTCGGTGGCGGCTGCGGTCTACACCGACGCAAAGAGCATCACCGTCAAATTCGATGCGGCCGCGTGGTTCGCGGTAGCGACCGATCAGGCAATCATCGACCTGCACGGTATCGGTTGGACGGGAGATTATGCAGCGGATGACGTGGCGAGGCACTTCGAGGACAGCAACCCGGATATCGAGGGACTGTTTGCATTTTGCCGAGCCACGAACGGTACTCGTGAGCAGCAAGGCTTCGAGTGCTTGGTGGACGAGCGCGAGGCGATGGGCTGGCTGAGGCAACATCGCCGTGGCCTCTGGGCCCGCCTCCTGTGCGAAGACAACAATGTCAAGCTAGTCGAAGCCCAGAAGCCTGAAGTTCACGGCATGTGGAATTGGCTGGGCGATGAAGGCAACGGGTGCGAGCGTAGCTTTGCGACGGTCGACGAGGCGGCGCTCAACGCCGTCGACGTCCTCAAACTCGAAGTGGCCGTTCATGCGGGCCAGCCGACGCCGAGCGAGTAACGTATCAACCTAGTTTTGGCTCTGCCGCGCTGCCCTTCGGGGCGGCCGGCAGAACCCCGATCCCGATTATCCGGTTCAGCCAGGCAACGTGCCTCGCTGAGCCCGAGGCTCACTTCTGATCAACAGCCTCACTGAGGTAAAAAGGGAGTTCCTCATGAACAGCAACGCTCACGTCGATGCCACTGCGCAGCGTACGCTCGAGATCATATCGGTCTCGCTCGACGAAGGCCCATCCTATCAGGCCTATAGCTGCGGCGAGCGCTGGAACGGGTGGCATTGCCCGTACTTTACCTTCGAGGAAGCAATGAAGGTCACAGAGCATCCGCATCTTGTGGGGCTCAAGTACGTCGCGGAAAAAGACCAATTCATCCTAGATGATCCAGATTACGTCAACGATCCGATGTACGTGCCCGAGATCTTCGAGCCAGAAACCGTAACGGTGGATGGCCGGCAGATCAAGCTCTACGCGATCGGTGCGTTTGGCTGGTGCTGGAACAAGAACGACTGACCGTCATCAACGCGCAACGGAAGCCCGCCGATGACCCATCGGGTTTCCCCGTCCGTTCGGACGGGAAAGCCACTGCGGCTTGACTCTTTACCCACAGCCCATGAGGGCATCAAGGACGAAAATCATGAATTGCAACACGACCCGTACCATCGAAGCGATCGACGCAGAGATCGCAAAGCTGCAGGTAGAGCGCGCGCAACTCGTTCGTGCCAGGAAGGATGACCTGAAGTTCGGACAACACGACAAGGTCGCCGTCGGCACGCCGGGGCGCCTCGTCACAATGGACGAAAGGCCGATCGCCGGCTCGTACGAGGTGATGAATGGTATGAGCGGCATCACGACCGCGACGCGCAAGCCGGACGGCTCACTTAGCTTCGATTTTGAAGGCGGAACCGAGGTGTACTGGGACGGCCAGCGGACGGTCCGGAGCCCTTTGGAAGAAATCTTGTTCGTCGACGAAGACGGTGAATTCGTTCACGAAAGCCAAGTCAAGCTCGTCTGAGTCGATGGCTAGGAAGGTGAGGACGAGGAGAGCGGCGAATAAGTGCCGCTCGCCTTTGCTTGTTCCATGGAAACCACGCTCGCCGGCATCCCGTCATGGGACGCCGGCGGCGGTATCTTCGCGATATCTCTCCGTGATATAGTGACAGCAGCCGTTAAATTGGCATCTCAGGAAACGGCATTTTTTGCCGGCCGATACCTTCTTCAAAGAACCTTTTCCGTCGACGAGACCGAAAAGCGTCAAATAGCGTCAGCTTCTCTCCTTTTTCATCGCCCTGTTAGGGCCTCAAAGGGGAACTCATGAACCGCAATTCGAACGACTACGTCCAGGTTGCCGAGCGCCTTGCTGTCGTGAGCAGACACGGCGGATTGTGCGTCGTCACGTTGGATCAGGACGGTCACGATCGCACCTGCGACTATTGGTACTTGGTTAAGACGGACTGCTGCACCGCGCATACCGCCTTCAACAAGCGGGAACATTTGCTGAAGTGGCTCGATGGACTCGGACTAACGCTCGACGGCGAACTTCCGCCGCATGGAACTCGCGGTGTCGTGTGGGTCCGCGGAGAGTATCGCAAGGCGATGCATCTCTCCTACGCCCTGTTCGACCGACACCGAGCTAGAGGGGCTATCGGCCGGGCGCTGTCGAATGGGGATTACACCATGTCGATCATTACCCGAGATGAAGATGGCGTCCACACGATCCATGTGTTGAATCCAAATCTGACTTTGCGCACGGTGTACGACTATAAGGAAAGTCGCGCGATGGTGGGCTAGTTTTCAGGTCCAGAAGTCTAGCGTGCGGTCTGCCGCCCGGCAATCATGAAGCGAGTCCGACCGGCATCCCGACACGGGTGTCGGCCGGGTCTTGCCACAGTGCTGATAATGCACGTCGGCGATAACCTGCAACCTTAGGGATTCCCCCATTTTTCAACAGCCCAACGGGCATCAATGACCTGATGTTCAAGCAGTCACTGACTGCCTGAGCGCGAGTCGCTCTCGCTTTTTCAGTCGCCTCAGAGAGGCAAAAGGAGAGCACCATGAATGGGAAACGCTTCAAGACGAACATTGAATACTACGTTTGGCATGGCGAAGGAGAGTGTGACAATAAAACGCACGATCTTCGTGAAGCACTGCATATCCGTACCGATTTGATCGCGGACGGCCATAAGTCGGTCTATATCACCGACAACCATGACGACGAGGTCGACGATAACTACATCGCGCGCCTGTTCGTCAACGTGCGACTGGTCAGCGAGAAGGTCGGCAATTCGGAAGACGAGGGCGCGGCAGGCCTGTATAAGGTCAACTTCGGCCAGGCAGTCCAGAATGATCAGACACTGTGTCGCGAAGAACTTGCCGAGATCGCGCTCAAGGTCTTCCACGGCCATCAGGGTATCGAGGACCTATCGGATTTCGAGATCGAGGTAGTCGATGTGTTCGGCTGTGCGGTCGAACCCGGTATCGACTACGAGGGTTTCGGCGAAGATGACGGCGACGTCGAGAAGATCACCGAGCCACTGACCGAGCTGCACGAGTCGAAGGGCCCGGATAGCTTGCTCACGAAGCTCGGCAATCTCCGCTTTGCAAACCAAAGCCTCACGACCGCGCTGTCCGAAGTCGCCGCGTGCCTGGACGGACTGGGCCGAGCGATCACGTTCGATTCGGTCCACGGAAACGAAGTCGACTGGGTCACTCGTGCGCGTTACGTTGTAGAAGTGGCCCTCGGCCGCCGCGTGGCGTACCCGGATATCGACACGGTTGGGGAGTGGGTAGGCCTGCACTACCACCGCAACTTCGACGCTGAGCCGATCGAGAAGCGCGCGGAGTGGGTCGGGCGCTACATGGAATCCCATCAGTAACCTGAAGACGGCCCCGCCGTCATGAAACGCACCGTGTTTGCCGCGCCCCTTGGGGCCGGTGAACGCGGGTTTCTCCGCGGATTATCCGACTGTGCATTAGCGGACAAGCTGTCGTTGTTGCGTTCAGTGGCACCAAGAATCGCGGCCCGGTCCGCGCGATCGCGCTGCACGCCGCCACGGCCTGCGACAGGATGCTTCGGTCGGCACGGCGGCTTGTCTCCCGGCCGGCAGGGAACGAAGTTGGTCAAATGGCCATGCCTCGAAAGCTTTGGAGCTTCCGAGTCAGTTATTGCGAGCAACGTCTGGCTTCTTAATCGCCATCTAATGGCACGAGTTCGTTGACACCGATCAACAGCAATTTTCAAAGCCCGCGGGGACGCGCTCCCCGTTGGGGACGCCTCCCGCAATCAATTTGGAGAGGCAAAATGAATGCAGCGAAACTGTCGAAAGTTGAACACCGGGAATTCGAAATCCAGTTCGAAGACGTGGGATTCACGACCTCGGACCTTTCCGGTCGGGTACTCAGCGAATCCGAGGCGGCTGGCTTCACCGAAACCGCTACGAAGGAAAAAACTCTGCCGGCAGGAGTTGTGGCTATCGTCGGCGGTTACATCACTGATGATGATGGGCAAGGAGACAAGATCGGAAAGAAGGTATTCCTGTGCATAAAGCTGCGCGTATTGGCCGTCGACGAGGACGCAGCAGAGGCATTCACTCCACCGCGAGCATTGTTGGCCACGTTGGCAGACATGATGGTCAGGGACGGTGAAGGCAATATCGACCTGGATCTCGAAGGCAACTGGGAAGTCTCCGAAGGATCGGCCGAATTGGTGGGCTCGGTCCACGATGATGTCGACTCGAAGGAGCCGGAATCGGCGGCCGACAAGGCCTATCGCGTACACCTGTACGCCGTCGTCCGGGTGCCGGTCGAAGTGCCGAGTGCGTCGTCACAACTCAATGCCATAGAGAAAGCGGAAGCATCCGTGGATCTGTGCCGGGAATTCACGCGCGGTGAGTACGCGGATGAGGTTGTCGGAGCGCTGGTCGATGAAGTTGGAGATAGCGACGAATATCTCAACTCCAGAAACTACGTTCCTACGACGCAGTTCGATGCTGGGACGGAATGCTGGAAGGTGGAGTCGCAGCGGACCGAGGCGCAGCGCCATGCTGATTGCGACGGGGCGAAGCTCTTCTTTATCGAACTGCTGGCCTCCGTGGAAACGCTCGACGGGATTGCGGACGAGCATGGTATCAGAACGCTGACGGACCTGATGTACCTTCAGCAGGCAATCCTCAACGGTGAAGCCATTGAGGTCTGGCCCGGAGAAACCGCAGTTGCCAAGGTGCTTCAAACGCTGCCCTCGGCGGATCGTTGGCTGAAGTACACGGACCTTTCGGACGAATGGAAACAGCATTGCGAACGAGCGGATAATCCGTCGCCTCGCGTGTAACTATCAACCTGAAACCCTACCCGCCGTGCTCTTCGGAGCCGGCGGTTTTTTTATGGGGAAGCGAAGCGTCTATTGACCTCAATGGTCCTGAGTGAGACGCGTGACTAGCCCGACCTCGCGCGAAGCAACAGGTCATGCCTGAGGACGCCCATCTGACCGAGATAACCTATTACGTGTGCGAAGTAGCTAAGGCCGACGATTCATTCGGCGGCCACGCGAAACGGGTCTAGTTCAATTACAACCTCGTTCCGATCGATCTTCGGTCGTCGCGGGGATGTCGTCGCCCTGATGGGGGCGGACGCATCCTTTTCCGCTTCACGTGGTCAGCGGCAGGTGGATTTCGACGTCGTCATCAGTCGTGAAGCGTTCCGCACCGCCGCGCACATAATCGTAGACGAGCTCGGTCGACGCCCAGCGCCGCCCCTCGCTCTCGGCGGCGAGGCCCGTCGTCATCGACCCACCAAATGGATCCACGACCAGTTGCTCTGCTTCGGTCATGAAGCGGATCAGCTTACGCGCGAGCGCAAGCGGCATTGGTGCGCCGTGCGCCTCGAGGCCAAGCTCGCGGGCCCGCTTCTTGTACGCTCGCTGGCTAGCGCAGGTATTTGCCTCGTAGATCACGTTGCGCATGATCCGGCCTTCGGTCGGGTTGCTGTACGCCCCGAGCACCTGCCGGTGCGCGCCGTCGCTGCACACGCGCGCCTTCTTTACGCCACCCGCGGCAATGAACTTCTTGTGCTTCTCGGTATGCGGCTCTAGTACGCGGCGATTGTCGGCAATGCACTGGCGCGGATCGTTGCAGAACCAAAGCAGGTACTCGTAGCCCGTGTTCAGTTGCATTCGGTGTTTGCTCGCCCACTGGAAGGGGCCGGGCGCCTGGTTGCTCACCCATATCAGCTTGTCCATCAGGCGCAGACCAAGGCGATCGCACAGAGCGATGGTCAGGCGGTCCAGATACAGCGAGCGGGCGGGTGATCCCTCCTCGAAGATGTTCGGGGAGACGGACAAGACGATGTTGCCGCCAGGAACAAGGTTTTTCACGATCGGCTCGACATGCCGCGTGATGAAGTCGGTGTACTCGGCCTCGCTCGGGCCTCCGTACGCGCGGTGGCGGCGCAACGGGTAGGGCGGCGAAGTCAGACAAAGGAAGATCGGTTCGTTCCAGGACGAGAACACGCGGTGCGCATCGCCCCAGATCGCGATACCAAGCTTCGTGTCGAATGCGAGTACTGAAACGCCGGAGCGCGCCTTCCTGAGCTTCTGCTTGCCGGCTTCAGTTAGTTGCCAGACGCCGCGTGCGTCCTCTACACGCTCGAGCAAGCCTTGGGCCTTGAGCGACTGGCAGTGCCAGCGCACTTGGCGCTGCAGGAGGCTGCGCTGGGTCTTCTTCTCACCGACGGGGGATCGGGTGTTCATTTCCTGCATAGGGATTCCGGCGCGGCCGGCTGCGATTCGGTAAAGCTCCTGCATCGTGAGGCGGCCGCTCTCCGGCTGGGCGAAAGCGCCGCCCACGTGGTCGAACAGATCAAGCTGGCGGTCAGAGAACATGAGGCTGAGATTAGGAAAGTTGGATCACAGTTGCAGGATATGGGCAGGCGGCGCAGGTGCAAGCGCGCCGCCACTGCCGTCAGGCGACCAGCCGATCGCCACCGAGATGCGGCCCGCTGATCGTGCGACCACGGCCGACCGCCTTCGGATGGTCCGGCGGCACGACAAGGTGCGGCAGGTTCGCGCGAACGTAGGCAGCCGCCCAAAGCGGCGGGACGCTGTTGCCGCACATGTGGATCTGCTTGGTCAGACTGAACGGCCGGCCGTCGTGGCCTCGGTCGATAATGTAGTCGTGCGGGAAGCCCTGAGCAGTGAAAAGTTCGCGCGGCACAAGCATCCGGAGGTGTACGTCAACGATTGCGTACTGCACGCCACGGATATTCACGAGCACGCCGGAGATGTCGTCCTCGGCGCCCTCCGGGATAACTCCGTACCGGCGCAGAAATGCCGCCACGCGCTTCGCGCCTTCGAAGTCGTCCTGTGACAGGACGCACTCTACCAAGCCGTGGTGCTGGCCACCCGCGCTGATCGTGTGTAGCGGTGCTTCCACGCTGCGGGAATCGCAGTTGCCGCGCAGGTGCACGAGGTGGCACGTTACGAGCTGCTGCTGGCTGCCCTTCTGAGTGATGCTCGACATGGGCTCGCGCAGGTCGCGCCCGGGAACGCCGCGGACATCGTTGAACCCGCCGTTCATCTGGGCGAGGTACGCTACGCCCAGCGCGTGTTTCCCGCCACCGGCCACGATGGTGCCGAGAGGCTGCTTCAGATCGAGCACGCGAGGTGCTTGCCCTTTGCGCTCGCCGTAGCTGGTCTGTACGAGCACTGGCGCCGCGAAGGCGAATTCTCCGCGATGGGCGCTCGTTATTGTCGGCAGTGGGTGCGTGATCGGATGGACGCGGTCGCCTCCCTGGTGCGTTAGTGAGATGATGAACGGATTCGCCTCGCTCAGGACGTGTCGGCCGATGCCGACGGCGAGGCGGCGTTGCGTCGCGTCCGCCAGGGATTTCTTGCGGCCGAAAATACTCTTGCCCGGGATGGAGAAGTCGATCGCGTCGGCGGCCGGCTTGAACGGCAGTTTGTCATCGGTCGGGTCCTTGGCGTGGGTTGCTTCGGGCCAGACAATGGGCTCGCCGTCGCAACGCGCATACATCATCAGGCGTTCGCGGAAGGTGGCCACGCCTTGATTACAGGCGCGGTCGACGCGCCAGTCGACGACATAGCCCATGCCGCGCAGGATCGCCACGAAACGCTTCCACGTTTCGCCGAGGCGCTTCCGGTCGGGCACGAGGAACTGTGCCCGCAGCGGCACGTACTCGCCTTTGGATGCCACGGTTCCGTCCAGTTTCACAACGCGGCCGGTTTTCGGATCGCGCTTTGCGACCAACGGGCCCCACCTCAAAATGGGGCTGACATTTTCGAGAGAGATGCACTCCGGGCGCACCGTGCCAGCCCAGTAGATCGCCACCCATGAGAGGGCACGGATCTTTCGATCGCGCGGCTGGCCGCCCTTAGCTTGCGAGTGATCTCGGCAATCTGGTGACAAATGTAGTAACCCTACCGTTCGGCCATCCGCGACGTGGTAGGGGTTAACCTCGCGCACGTCTGCGATCAGATGATGCGTCTGTGGGTGGTTCGCCGCATGCATGCTGATCGCATCGGCGTTGTGGTTGAGCGCGAAGTCGGGATGGCGGTTGAGCGCGAGCTCGATACCTTCGGACATGCCCCCGCCACCAGCAAACAGGTCGACGATGATCTTTTCCTGAATGTCCAAGAGCATCTGGCGGCGGCGCGGTTGCGCCTGAATGTCGAATACGCTGTCTCGCTTCATCTGGTTCTCCATGCAGGTCTGTTCGCTAGTTTTCGGGGGCCGCGGGGCACGCCCGACCATGAAGCCAGTGTCCCTTGAGACCATGCGAATGCAACCTTGCTGGAGATATCCGCTGGAGTGTCTACCGGTGAACCCGTCCAGGATGGGCCAACGCCGCTGATTGCTCCTCCTGATCTGGGTTACCTGCCGCAGCCGCGTTGTCGTCGTCGGCGAGTCACGAGACTCTGGCGGTCGCAATTTCCACGGGCATGCCAACGACGCGGATGAGGGTGTTGCGAGCGATCTGAGTAAAGTCGAGCCGCCGGCCCTAAGCGTCAGGAGCGTCCCGCGCGGCCGAGCCTGCCCTGAACGAACCGTTCACCAGGCACACTCGCTTGGATCTCGCGTGTCTCATGCCTCCGCTGAGCACGACCAGAACGCGCCCATCGTGCGGAGGTGGATGAGGCTCCCACTTGCCCGAGAGATAGGATAATTCCTCCAGAGTACCCGCCGGCGAGGGAAGGCAAGCGGCAGCGTTGCCATCCCCGCTCTCGGCGGGCTAAAATGGTCGAAGCCGTTCAATCGGCATCAGACGTTCATTGGCCCCGCGCCACCTCAGCCTCCTGCACAGGAGCGCGCTCGATTCCCCGTCATCTCGTACGCTGCGATGAGTTCGGCTCATCCGAGCGTGGTCGCTCGATCCTTTTCAACCACCGCCAAGCGGTACAAAGGAAAGAGTCATGACTTGCAACACTCAAATGAAAACCGCCATGGGTTGCGGGAAAGCGCCCATCACCGCTGCGCAGCGTGCCCAACTGGCGCGCGATGCCCGTGACCTCTACGGCGCGGCGAAACGTAAGGGCTGCACGCTCGATGTATGGGATCACGCGCGAGAAGCTCCAGCTGCTCGAGAGCACTTCGAGCTCGGCTGTTGGTTGTATTACTTTGTTCGTCTGGATTACGCCAACAAGGCAACGCTCAATCTGCGGATTGACATCGTGCGTCGCCTGTTCGAGGCCGGGTTGCACTCGCCGGGATACATGTTCTACACCGTGTTCGATTTCGGGGAGCGTCAATTCGACGGAGTCTTCGAGCAGGGTGATGCGGAGCAGGTGATCGAAGGCTTACGCGCATTCCTATGCAACGACAAAGTTCGCAAGGGCTTCGAGTATTTCGGATGGTCACTCGAAGGCGCTCAAGTCGCGCTGTTCTGACTGAGTAACCATCAACCTGAAACCGCGCCCGCCCTGTCCCTCAGTGGGGCTGGCGGGCCTTCTCATGTCAAGCGACCGCGTTGCCAATCCCGTTTGTGGTGCGCTAGAATCGGCCCAGCCGTTCGATCGGCATCACGTTCCATTGGCCTAGCGCCGCCTCAGCATCCCGTCTGGGAGCGCCCGCAATCCCCCGGCATTTCGTACGCTGCGATGAGCTCCGCTCATCCGAGCGTTACCGCTCGCTACTTTGCAACTACCGCCAAGCGGTACAAAGGAAAGAGCCATGAACGGGAACATTCAAGTTAATGTGGGACTGACGGATCAGGAAGTTGTCGATGGTGCCGAGCGTATGGCTCGCGTGCTGCTGACATCGCTCGGTTTCAAGTTCTCCGGGGAGTTTGTCCGGACTAGCTCGAATCCTAGTGCGATTACCGCGTGGGGCGCCGTGACTGCGATGCTTGAGGAGTACAACGGCACGGACCTCATCAGCGCAGTCGCTTCCATCGAGTCCGACGAGTTGGCGTCGGCGCCAGTCGAGTCCCCGGTGATCGCATTCGAGCGAAAAGTGACCGAGACTCTGCAAGCAGCAGATGGGCTGAAGGTAGTTTTCAGTTCGATGCTTCAGGAGCGATCCAAACACAATGCCGTGTACCACGCCCATTCGGGCCAGCAGGCAACGATCGTCGGCGTCGGCATCAATCCCGAGCAGGAGCAGGCCTGGGATGAAGAATTCCTGCCGTTTCTGAAGGTGCGCTTCGAGGATGGCGTCGAGGTGGCCGCGTTTGGTGAAGAACTTTTCAGTCAGGATGAACGCTTCCTCGCCCTGCATACCGCCGTTACCGGCGGATATGCAGTGGCGCGTGATCTCCCGGGGGCGTTTGTCGGCCCGTACCATCTCGCAAGGGAAGGTAGTGAGGCAGACAAACGAGCTTACTTCGCCGCACTCAATGCCATGGAGTCGATCACGGAATGCGAACAAGCGCCGTGGACGCCGATGGAATTTCGTGTGAGCGGTAGTGCTCAGAGGACGTCCGTGTAATCACTCAACCGCAATATTGGCCCGCCGAGCTTCCCTCCGGGAGGCCGGCGCGGTCTCAAATCGGCCGTTCGGTTCGGTCAGGCATCGTGCCTCACCGAGCATTGTCGCTCGCTCGTTATCAATCACCGCTAAGCGGGAATGGAGAAGAGCATGAAACGCGACACTGAAACGAAGATATTGTCCAACTCACGGAAGACATTTACGCAAGAGCAATTTGTCCTGCCGCTGCTAGACTGCCTGGAAATCGAAGGAGGGCGTGCTCGCACGCGGGATCTGTGCGATGCCGTAGCGGTCAAGATGGGCATCGAAGAAGCGACCCGCGACGAGATGATCGAGATCGGTGGCCAGGAGTACAACCGATTCGATCGAACGGTGCGGTGGGCACAGCAACGTGCAAAGGCGCTGGGGCTAACCCTTCCCACAGGGAAAGCGACGTGGGAATTGACCGGCAAGGGCAAGGAAGCGTTGCACCGTGCGGCGCCGGGACTTGTGATCACGATTTTCACGACAGCGGATGGTGTTGCATTGTTCGGTCGCGCTGAAGAAGCCGTGGCGCATATTGACGACGGAAGTGTGCGTTTGCTGTTCACCTCTCCGCCGTACCCGCTGCTTCGGGAAAAACAATACTCGAACAAGGCGGCGAACGAGTACGTTGACTGGTTGCTTAGAATTGCCGAAACGTGGCCGAAGAAGATGACACGGGATGGTTCCGTGGTGATCAACCTCGGGGATGTGATGAATCGAGGCGAACCGACGGTCTCGCTGTATCAGGAGCGTTTGCTGGTACGCCTCGAGGACGAGCTCGGTTGGAAGCTGTGCCAACGCTACGCCTGGCACAACCCGTCGAAGCTTCCAGCTCCTGCGGAGTGGGTGACGGTTCGGCGGGTGCGCGTCAAGACATCACTCGAACAGTTGTACTGGCTTGCACCGAACGATATGCCCTTTGCGGACAATCGTCAGGTGCTTGTCCCGTACAGTGAGTCGATGAAATCGACGCTCGCGCGGGGTGGCGAAACCGGGGCCTTGCGTCCGAGCGGCCATCATCTTGCCGCAGGTGCGTTCTCCGTGGACAACGGCGGTGCGATAGCGTCGAATCTGCTGAGTCTGAGCAACAGTTCTTCCAACGATGCGTATCAACGACTGTGCCGCCAAAACGATCTGCCGATTCACCCAGCTCGTTTCCCAGCAGGTCTGCCCGAGCACTTCATCAAGATGTGTACCGAGCAAGGTGATACCGTCTTTGACCCGTTCAGTGGATCGTTCCAAACCGGTGCCGTAGCCGAGCGGCTAGGGCGGAAGTGGATTGGAACGGAGCTACACCTGGAGTATCTGGCGGGCGCAGCACTACGATTCCCTCATGCCACGATTCATCAACCGCAACTCTTGCACGATATGAAGCATTCGAGCGTTCTGCTATGAGCGACGTTATTTGGTAAATCTGGCCCTGACCGTCCTTTGGACGGCGGGGTCACGAACTCGGATGTGTCGGAACCCGGTTGCCACTCCCACTCCCCGTAGGCTAGAATGGGCTTAGCCGTTCAGTCGGCAGCAGATTTCATTGGCCTAGCGCCGCCCAGCCTCCCGCCCGGGAGCGCCCACAATCCCCTGGCATTTCGTACGCTGCGATGAGTCCCGCTCATCCGAGCGTCGCCGCTCGTTTCCTTTCAAACGCCCACTGGGCAATAGGAGCTGAGCATGAATCAGAAAGTCGTTTCGCAAGAACAGGAAGGAACTCGGTCGCCCGAGTCGGTGCTCATCATCGGCGCTAATCAGGACCGCAACACGATCCTTGCCGCACTTCGCGTCTATCAGGAGGCTGGGATGGGTGAACCGATCAATCGACCGGATGAAATCCACGACATCGCCTGTGGCACCTGTGCGGATCTTTCGAGGGAGGATATCTCGATGGACGAGGAGGGCATTGACGATCTCTGTGAGCGTGTCAACTTTGCGCCGTCTGAATATGGGCTCACGGACGTGAGTACGGAGGCTCTCTTCGCGGAGCTGCGGCGGCGAGGGGCGATGACGGGTCTGCACGGCGCTATCGGGGCACTCTACGATCAGCTGGAGCGGCAGGGCCAAATTCCGGGCGACTCCCGCCTGCTCAATTACCTGGCGTGTCGTCTGAGGCGCGAAGAGGCGCTGGTGTCCGGTTTGCCGGGAGCCAAGGACGCTGCGCAGGTCTGGCAACTGAAAATCGACGAGAACGATCAGGCTAAGAACTGATCCTTTGCAGCAACCTCGCCAGCCTCCCGGCCGACGAGACCCAACGCTGTCGGTTGGGTCATCCCTACGCGGGATGACCGAGCCCGCGGCGCTCTCTCTTTCAACCGCCACCACTGGCAGAAAAGGGAGAACCTATGAATCAGCAATTTCTATCGAGCATCCCGAAGTCGGCAGGTCTTTCACAAGCCGCCGCGACTTCGCTGGATATCGACATCCAACTGGTCGTCATCGACGAAACGCGTTACTACAGCGACGACATGCGGAAACTGGCTGGCAAGGTCTTTCAGGTCTACGCCTACGATGCCGACCGTGTCACGCACTGCTGCGAAATCACGCCGAGCTACGAGCTGCATCCGGTTGCGACCCAGGCACTGGACTGCCCGGAGTCGGACGCGGAGCGCGAGAAGATCGGCGAGATGGAGCGATCGGCGCCGCAGGATGTGATCTATATGCACTGCCGCGCCGTCGAAGTTATGTCGGACAAGTACCGTCGATCTCACCATGTGATCGAACGGGACCTGGACGAGACCTACGACAAGCAACTCGAGTCGGTTCTTGAGCACATCCGGTGCAATCCACCACTCGTCGCACCGGCGCGAGCCGGCTGCATCATCATCTAATCCTGAAGCAGGCGGGCGGCGCTTAGGTTGAGCGCTGCTCGCATCCCATCAAAAGGTACCTTTTCCGTCCATCGGACAGACAAGCGTCAGCAACTCCTTCACTAGCGCCAAATGGGCATAAAGGAGGTCTCATGAAACTGGAAAGCGACCGCGCACCGCGCGATCTCACGAACCCGGAAAAAGTCGAAGAGCTTTTGTCACGCTGGGGTGCCCTGCCAAAGTCGATGATTGTCATCGAGTATAGCGGCACGGGCGACCCGTTCTTCGGCGGCAGCGCGGACGATCGCACGCTCGGCATCGATGGCCTCATCCGCCTGCCGATGTCGAAGGTCGAAACCGCGGAGTTCGACACGATTCAGCAGGCACACGAAGCCGCGTTGAAGGTGACCAATCGACGCCCCAACACGATCCTGGGGGTCGCGCCTACCTGGAACTGAGCGAGCAACACAAAGCACGTCCCGAGAGGGGCTGGCGGCCGGTCCCACAATTGTGGGGCTTGGCAGGTCAAGCGACCCGCCAAGCCGACGAAACGACTTTCTCCATTTTTAGCGCCCTATGGGCAACTACGGAGAAAAACATGAATCGCAACAGCAACGCTGAAGTGCAACAACCGGCGGCCACATCGACGGACAAGGTCTCGGTGTCGATTCGGCGCAGCAATGGCCACATGTTCGTCGAGATCAGGTCTGACGGCCATGACATGTCGCTGAGAACGGACAACGGCACGGCTGCCGAACTGCGTGCGATCGCGACGGAAATGCAAGAAGATGCCAAGCGCCGTCTCAGCCGAGCGGCTTTCATCCTCGAGGGGGCGGACGCGTTGGATCGCGTTGCCCAGGCGCAGATGGCTGCCTAAGAAATTTCGAAATCATCAACCTCATCGTCTTCCGTCGGCGCCCATAAAGCGGCGCTGGCGGGGACGAACCTCCATCTCGGCCGGGCGAAACCACCTCGCCGAGATCACATCTCGACTCCTTATCAATGCCCATCGAGGAAAAGGAGCTTTTCATGAAGCACAACGCTCAACAGAAACCGATCGCGACTATGGATGTCCCGTCGCTTAGCCTATTTGTCATCTCAGGAGCAGTTTTTGGCGACGACAGTGACACGGTTCATGTGATCGCGGCAGAGGCGGTCGAAGTCGCCATCGACGCATTCAAGCGTCGCCTATTGGATGGCGTGTTCGGCGCGGATTCGGAGGATCTGAATAATCCGAACAATCCGGAACTGATCATCGTCAACACCGAGCAGATCGGGTCGCTCATCGGAACGAACGTCCTGATCCTTGAACGGGAATATCGGCCGGCATTGCCCGCGGCTGCGAATTCGCGGCTCGCGGCGGAGCAGGTCGAGGCATTGCAACTGATAAACGTTGCGCTGTCGGTTGCCACCAACTCAGGCCTGTTCGACGAGTTGCTGGCGCATTGCAAGAGCCCGGACAGCATCAACGACCTGTGCGACGCGGTGGCGGAATTGGCGACTGGAGGCTTGGTGGCCAGTCCGCCAGAATTCAGCGTAGCTCCCGCTAAGTGCAGCGCGAGCAGTACCTGTACGGCAATCGATCCGCGAATTGGCAAGCTGAACAGCGGGCAGTTCTACGCCTGCACCAATGGTTACGACAAGCCTGAATTCGTCGGAACTTTGGAAGAAGTCGAGGCGGCGCTGGGGCTTCCTGTCCGTGTGCCGAAGAAGGCAGACACCGCACCGCTCAAGATGTGGAATGTTGTCGTTCGGTTCCAATACCCATCATGGGATGAAGTGGACGGGCTGCTATATGAAGGCATCTGCGCGGCAAGTAAAGCAGACGCAAACAAGATCGTGCGCCGTCGCGCCTCCGACGACGGACACACGATCGGCCGTCGTACATGGCTGACGGCTACGGAGGCGAGCGAATGAAGATTCGCATATGTCGAATAAGTCGGCGACACGTAGTCCAGATTAATTCCTGGCTGCATTGAAGCAGAAGCCGTCGCGCCCTATGGGCCGGCGGCTTTTTTCGTAGGAGAAACCGTTCATCTGGCCATGCCGTTGCTGGCACAATGGCCGTCCTCGCAAGAAAAGGGCCTTTGAGATCAGTCCATCTGTGCTAGAGTAATTGCCAGCCGTTAAGTCGGCATCCAAGCGGCCAGCGCCGCCCATCAAAATCCCTCCAATAGCTTTCTCATCGCCTGATTAGAAAGCGCCGGTTTTTCTCCTTCGAACTCGCCCCTTCGGGCACCAGGAGAAAATCATGAATCGCAATACCCCAGCAGTGGTGTCGTCGACGCCGCGGTACCGTACTCGCGCATGGGAACGTGTCCGTGTCGCGCATCGCCGTGTTTCGCCCGCATTTGCCCGCATCCTGCGAGAAGGCGCCCGCCCTAACCAAATCGCCTACCAGAGCCTCATGGCTCAGTATGGCGGCGAGCCCGTCGGGATCGAGTGCCGCAATTCGAATCGGGAGGCCTGGGCCTTTGTTCTGCCAGAAGCGTCTGGCGACCAGCCGTGGCGGATCCAGCAGTTCGATCAAGATTCGTTCATCGGACACATGTGCTTTGACACCATCGAAGAGGCCGTCGAAGAGATGCTGCGGATGGGCTACCGGCGAGTCGATGTTGGTGCCCTAGATCGCGTCGCCGCAACGGACCGATGGGCGCTCGGCGTTCGCCGCTCGGCCATCATGCAACGTCACCAGGAAGGTCTGATTTCGTACCGCCAGATGGCGGAGGAGCTTTCCTCCACGGTCTAAGTAACGAAGCCAGCCATGCCGCCGCGCCTTCGGGCCGGTGGCGCTAAACCGGGTATCCGGTTCGGCCAGGTCGCTTGCCTCGCCGAGCCTACGGCTCACTCACTTTCAACCGCCCTGAAGGGCAGAATGGAGAGTGCCATGAACAGCAAAATTGAAGAGCAGTACATCAAGATCGCGGCCAATTCGATTGGGGTATTGCGCAAGGTCGACGTGTTTCGCGTTCTCGATTCGGTTCGCGCAGACAACATCGACGGCATGACGCGTACCGATCTCGCGTCGTTTATCGTGAAGCAGCGTCCGGATCTCGTGGACGAGGTGGAGGAGGTCATGCAACAGGAGTTCCCCGGCGACCATTGGAGCATTGATGGTCTGGCGGCCCATACACTTCCAAGCCAGCAGGTCGTGCTCGTCGTGGACTACGTTAATCCGGAAATGGACGCGAAAGACCTGTCGAATCTGGCAACGTGGGCGCAAGGCTGTCTAGGCCGGTCGTTCCATGTCAAGGTCACTGCGCACGCCAGTGCGGAACCGCCGCAGTGCATTGATAATGTTCGCAAGGAGCTCGCGTCGTTGGTCGAGATGCATGCCAATGGTGAGAACGCTGTTTTCCGTCCCGAGCTTTCCGGATACGCAGGGCAAGCGGCAGCGAAGGTATTACTCGAAAACTGGGGGCAAGCCTTGTTGGAGGACCCCAGCGGCGAGAAGGTGGGTAACTTGGTGGGCGACGTGGATGACACGATCGCCGCGCTCAAGGTATTCCGCGATCGCGCTACGAGCATTCTGCCTGAGCGGTTTTGTACCGATCCTTCGTGGAAAGCGCCCGAGCCGGCAGTGACGATCGAATCCGGTTGCGACGAAGAATCGCAACTGAGTTCGTTTCAGAATGGCACGCTACAGCGCTTCGGTAAGCGCTTGGCTGTCACCGTGCAGGCCAATGTACTGGTTCCGCACGAACTGGCCGACTGCTCGGAGCACGAAGCGGAAGCATATCTGCGCGACACGCTGGAGGCTGCATCTGCCGCTGCGAGCGGTAGTCTGAAGTTCTGCGTGCAAATTGGCCCGAACGAGGAGTTCGCGGGCGAGTTGTCTCGACGCGACTCCCACTCGCACAGCATTTAACCATCAACCTGTAACCCCGGCCCGCCGCGTCTCCCATGTGGAGACTGGCGGGCTTCCTTTTTTGTGCAAAAGATTTGCGTGTCCCGCACACCACTCCAAGGGTTCCCCGGGCAGCTTGACACGTTTCGTCGAAGGATTTTTGTCCGTTCGTCTGCTGGCTTTGTGCCGATGGAAGGAGAGACGACGACCTGAATGCTTGGTAGCCTGAATGGGCCGCCCGGTGGTTCTGCTGAACGGAGCGGCCGCACCCCAAGATGGTCTATGCGGCGTGGCTACTGCGCCGACACTTCAATCACGCCGAAATGCCAGGTAGGTAGCACAGACGTAGGCCACGGTCACAAAGAAGGCTGCAGAGAATGCCACCATGACGACCGACAGACTCAGAAAAAGCCAGGAAGGTGCAAGGTATTTGATGCTCGCGAAAATACCCACAGGGACGCCGATGGCCAGCAGCGGGTGCCATGACTCGGTGGCGTTGCCATAAAAATCGACAACGGTGAGGACCAGCAAACTGATTCTTCGAAAAAAGGTGTCCATCGTTTCCGTCCTTGTTGATCGCTTGTTGTTCGGCCGATTCAAGCAGAAATGTGAATACAGCGCAAGGTTTGCTGGATCTGCCGCCGAGAAGGCGCGCGTCTCGCCGACCGTCTCCGCACTCGCGTCGCTCGAATCCCACGATTTGGCGCCGGCCGGGGCGCGCGCCTTGGGCATCATGCCGAAGCCGGCTAGTACCGCCTCGCGTGCGCTGGCTGCGTCAAGCCGAACAATTGGCACGAGATAGTCAGGCAACGAGTCGGCAATGAGGTTGGTGCTGGACAAGGTTAGTTATGTCGGGGTATCCGGTTTTGGCTTGATGGACATCATGAACGGCCGATGTTCGGGTACGGGTTTGGTCCGAAATGATGCCAGACGGAGCAGCGTCCGGAACGAGGGCTGTTCACGCAGTTTTCATGATATTTTGTCCATATGGCATATAATTAAATCCCAAATGGAGATCACCATGAACACGACACACACGGAAAAGCGCAGCCCAGTGAAGAAGGTGGCCTCCGCCACCAAGCGCGTGACCACAGTGGCCGGCAAAACGGCCAAGGCCGCCGCCCCTAAGGCCGCCGCTCCTAAGCCCGCCACCGCCGCTTCCCGGAGTTATGACGTGCTCTTAGGTGGCGAAATTCCGGTTACTGGGGTTGTAGTCATCGCTTCTGGCACGAGTCATTTCTATGACGTCTTCAGGGCTGCGGCGCCCGAACGCATCGATCTGATTAAGCGTGGCGTCGCGGCGAAAGAAGTACCACGCATGGCCGAACGTATGGACACGACCCATGATCGCTTGATGCAATTGCTCGGCTTCCCACGCACAACGGTGGCCAGGAAAATCAGGCTGAAGCAAGACCTTGCACAAGATCAGGCGGAGCGCTTCGTCGGCCTGTCAGCGCTCGTCGGCCAAGTCGAGGCGATGGTCACCGAGTCGGGCAACCCAGAGGGGTTCGACGCCGCCCAGTGGGTGGCGCGGTGGCTAGAGCAGCCCAATCCGGCGCTCGGCAACCGTCGCCCAGCAGAGTACATGGATACCGTGGCCGGCCAGGAGTTGGTGTCGGCATTGATTGCGCGGATGCAAAGCGGGGCCTACGCATGACGGTCTCGATTTGGCGCATCGCAACGGATACTCGGGAGTATACGGCCGACGATCTCTCTGGTGCCGGGGCGAAGAAGACGGGCGGGCGCTGGAACCGCCAGGACACACCGATGTTGTACTGCGCCTCTAACATCGCGCTCGCATGCCTTGAAACCATAGTTCATATCGCTGTCGGTCCGCTGCCGCTGAATCGTTACTTGGTGAGGCTCGACGTGCCCGATGATGTATGGGAGGCGGCGCAGACCTTGACGCCTACGGCGGCACCGGTTGGATGGGACGCACTGCCTGAGGGCAAGGTTAGCCTCGACTACGGGACGCAATGGGCCACTTCAAAAAGCACCGCGCTGCTGTGCGTGCCGTCCACGGTCGTGCCCGAAGAATGGAACGTTCTCGTGAATCCCGAACATGCGGATGCTGCGAGAATTACGGCCACGAAGCTGCGCAAGTGGGTCTATGACGCACGCATTTGGGCATGACCGAGCCGAAATCGCAGCAAGCGTTTCTGCGCGCAGCGCATCAGCGTACCCGATAAGACGCTGGATAAGTGGATGCAGCCGAGCGGCAATAGTGGCTTTCGTAGCATGCCGGAAGTTGCTTTGGCTGACGTTCGAAAAATTATGATTTGGGATGCTAATAGATTGATATGCCAGCATTGGGTGTGTACGATTGTTCTTCCGTACGATTTGTGGCGTGCCGGGAATTCGCTGAGTATGTTTTGGGAATTGAAGTCTGATATGGATGCGCGCAAAGGCGGCGAAACGCAAAAGGCCATGGAAAAGGCTCAACAATGGATCTGGCGGCTCCCTAGGGAGGGTACTACGAGGGGCGGCCTTGGGGAGGCCGCTGGCGGCATCGCCAAAGCCATCCCTGGCTACTTTGGTCTCAGGAAAGCACGCGGCGCGTGAACGCCTTTCACACCGGCCGGACGCCGGTATCTCAGAGAGGAACAAAAGAATGAAGAAAATCGTGATTGCTGGAGCCATCTTGATCAGCTCAGCTGGTGCTTGTTACGCGGGCGACGGTGCTGTGACAAACGCTGCCGTTGGGTCTCCCCAAAGCGAGTTGATCGTCTACAAATTGAAATGGACGAAGCAAGATGCAGGGCGCGAAAAGACCGTCGCTGAAATGACGCTGTCCGGTAGGGTTGGAGACCAGATTGTGCATTCGTCTGGCGACGAACGTCCCTATCTGCGTAGTTGCACGGTCAATGGCAACGGTGCCGCAGTTCCCAAGATGGACAGCCTAAAGCTTGGAACATTCGTCTCGGTGACAACTCGGCAGGTCGATGGCAACGCAATTTCTGCGGACGTCCGGATTAGTGAGAGCGACCTGACGGCGATGCACCGTTCGAATACGCCTGGCGGGTGTAACGTGGAACTACCCGATGTCGCCACATGGAACGACGAACGGGTCATGCCGCTTCGGGACGGCGAGGAAGCGGTGGTGGCTGAGAGCGCTGGATTGAAAGTCACCATTGTGGCGCGCCGCATAGCGGGATAACTCCACACACCGAGGAAGAAAGCCACTTAGCCCGGTCGGCGCTCCGCGCTGGTCGGTCGCTGGAGATGGAGCCAACCTATTTTAAAGCTGATCTGGGTTTTCATCACGCGCAACACATTCATTGCGATCCCGATCGGGATCATCTATAGCATTGCCGTGGCGCTCAATTTGATTGACTGCGACACTCGCGTAAAGGTGGCAGTCAATCCAAGCAGCGTGCAGTGCGAACAGTAGGGGGACCAGGCGATGTTTGATTGGCTATTCCATTCCCGTAAGCGACGACGGGAGATCGCCCACAATTGCGCCGTTGCTGAAAGCGCATCGATCAGCCCCGTTTGCAGCGAAGGAAGCCCTTCAACGTTCCTGATTGTGGTCAGGGAGGAACTGAAGTCGAATGAAATAGCGTGGTTCGTGAGAACCATTGATCGACGCATCAACGCGATGTGCGCCGAAGATATGGAGCGTTATGAGCGCCAGCGGTTGGGCATCGCATTCCCAACTAAACCGTTACTTCAAGATGCGAAGCGCGTGGTCATGTGCGATCACGGAACGGCATTGCGTAATTCACACGTATTCGTTATGCAGTGGACCCCAACGGTCCATTACAACCTCGGGTGACCCGTGGCTTTCGGGGGAACTAATCGCGCAGAGAATTACCGCTCATAGCGGTGCCGGCGTCCCTCCAGGAACTCATCGAAAGAACGCATGGCGCTCTTCCAGAGCGGAAGCAGGAAAAGAGACTTTTCAAACGCGATAGGGGGGATGCCCGGCAGGCTAAACCCGTGATATAGTGAACTCCGCCGTTAAATCGGCATCTATCCGCAATCGGGGCTCCCGGCCCTTGTCCCTCTCCGCCGAGTTTATCGCTCCGCAGAGCCAAACGCTCCCCTCTTTTGAAGCGCCGATACCGGCAGAAAGGAGCGAATCATGAATCAGCAACTCACCGCGGAAACCCGGGCAGCTAGCTTTTCCGCACTTGAAGCTTGGGCTAGCGCCGCGCTCGCGAAACTCGAGCAAGATCCTGCCGAAGCATTCGAGCACGATGTCGGCTACGTCGTCTCGGTCGACGCGTATCACGCAGCCATCAAATCGATCCTGACCGGCTCGCTGAACCGCAGCTACGCGGACCCATTCCACTCAGAAGTCCTCAAGCCGCTTCGGTGGGGCAAATGGGAACTGACGTTGCGCGTCGATTCCGGCCGTCGTCCCGAGTACGGCTATTTCGGACTAAGCGACGCGGGTCGGCCGAAATGCCTTCGCGTCCAGGGCTTCGGCCTAGGCGGACGCATCGATCATGCCATCGAGTGGGATACCGTCGACAAACTCATGGCTGACCTGCTCCGTAGTGTGGCTGTTACCTTCGAACAGGCCTGGTTCCTGTTCGGGATCGGATGGGCGCCGGCAGGGCTCTCACGCTGCAAGGTGACCGTCACGACTCTGAAGCCCGCCGCTGACAACTTGCACGGGCATGAACCCGCAACCGCGTCGCTAATGTAACGAGCGCCGCCAGCACCGAGCGATGCCCCGATTGAGGTGTCGCTCGGCTGCTTGCTATTTGTTCGGCCAGTCGACGACTCGCCGAGCTCGCGCTCGATGCTTTATCAAAGCCTCGCGGAGGCACAAAGGAAAATCATGAACGTGGAACTGACTGCCAAGAAGTGGGCCGCTGCTGGCCAGATCATCGCTGCTAGCGCGATTGAGCATATGGCTGAGGCCGAGGGGATCACGGTCGAGCAAGTTCGGCTGCTGATCTCAAGTCAACATGAGGGTGCTCTGCGACGATTTAAGCAGTTGATCACGCTGGGCATCAATGAAGCCTTCCGTCTGCACGACGCGGGAAACATCTGCATGCTCGCGGAGTAACCACCCGGCAACCATCAGTGCAATCCCTTCCAGTCCATGCGTTTCGGCATGCGACTGGTGCGGGATGCCACGCTCACCCGAGTCCGCTCCGGTGAGCCGAGGCTCTTCTCCTCACTACGGCCCATCTGGGCATCCAAGGAGATAGACATGACGAGCAACATCAAGCGGGAAGTGCGTCCGAAGGGCGAGAACGGGTTCGGCGTTTTCCTGGTCCGGGTTGGCGATGACGTCGCGATCGACTGCGTCGCCGAATACAGCGGTCCGCTCGCGTACGAGTTGGCTTGCCGCCAAGCTGCGCTAGGCGAAGCGCCGTGGATCAGCAATGTTCCGGGCGATCTGCCGCAGGCGCAATCGAACCTGACAAAGCCCCCATTCCTAACCACGGAGCGCGGCCAAGTACGGATCCATGACGGCGTCACGGCCGCTCCGCTTGCGGAGACGTGGACGGGAGTTTGCTGTGATTCCAGCGTGAAAAGCTTCTGGTACATCGGCCGCGAGCAGAACGAGCAATCGTTCAACAAGCTCGAGGCGCGAGACTACCTCGAAGCGGTTCAGGAGGCGCGGGATCTGGTGTCGGCGAGGCAATCTGTGAGCCGCTATCCCGGGTCGCAGTCTCTGATCCGAGCGTACTCGCAACAATACCCGAGCGCCGACGATGCTCGAGATGCGCTGGCCAAGACCAGCGCACTCGCGGGTTTCGTGTTCGGCTATGTCGATGAGACCAGCTGGCGCACGGTGACGTTCCATGTCGATCGCTTTCCGGCTCAAACCGATCCGGAGAGTTGCTGCATTACACCCGTGTTCAGCTACTCGCGTGAGACCGCGCCGGCAATCTCTACCTAATCAATCAACCTTGAAACTTCGCCCGCCGCGCCGTCCCTTGAAGCGGCTAGCGGGCGCCGAACCTACCAACGGTTCGGCCAGGCGATACGCCTCGCCGAGCTGATGCTCTCTCTTTTTCAACAGCCCCACCGGGCAAGAGGAGAGAACCATGAATAGCAACAATGGCAGCACGGCACAGTGGATGGATTGCCGAGTCGTGTTCAGTGCCACGAAAGACGGACGCCGCGCGGACAACATCGAGATCACTGGCAGCATGGCGTGCTTCGACCGCAAGAAGGATCTCAGCGAGCAAGCCGGTGCCGCGGTCGCAGACTGGCTAAGCCGGAAGGAGCGGATCCACGGGCATTCGTACCACGATGCCGAGATTACGTACCTCGAGGTGCAAACCCCGGACGGTCGGTATCTCAATGCAACGAGGCACGGCTGGGGCGTGCTCGACGACTCGCTTCGCCGCAGGGCTATCGAGCAGTCAGGCTACAGCATCCGCAACGGCGGGTTGATGCACAGTTGGTACGCGCTACTACCCGGCGAGACCGAGATCAATCAAGACGAGGACAACCACAACTACATCGGCTTCTTCTCTTCGGAGGAGGAGTTGATCGAGGAAGTCTACGAGCGCGTCGTTGGTGAGACGGCTGCGGTCTGATCGGTCAACCCGCGCGGGTTGCGCGCAGAACGCTGCCTGGCCCGCGCATGAAAGGAGTTCATCATGATTTTGGAAGCACACGACGTGTTGGAGATCATCGGTGGCGGCATCACGATTGTTACGGCCGTGCTCAGTTTTATTCTGCGTTACCACACGGCTGTGGTGAAACGCTACAGGCGAGACAAGGACATTGCCTGTGGTGACATCGCTTTCCTGTTGGCGATCGAGGCGGAGTACATCGTATTGCTTCGAGAAAGGGATGTGGCGATGGAACCAGGTATCAAGGTCGCGATGCGAAACCGGGTACGGGCAAATGGTCTCGAGTTTTCCGGGAAATTCACACCTGGTCGCGTTGCCGCTTCGCGGGCGTCGCACGGACTCAAACCTGCCTTCTACCGCGTTAAAGCCAACCTTGACGCAATGGGCGATCGCTCGGAACCGGCCTGATCTGAGCGCCGCCGTCGCGTTAGCCTGACGGGAAACTATGACTTGAATTGCATCCGCCGTCTTTCTCTCCGGAGAGGATGGCGGGCGCCGAGCCATCCCGGTTCGGCCAGGCGTAACGCCTCGCCGAGCTTCAGCTCACCACTTTTCAACCACCTGATACAAAAACATGGGAGATGAGCACGGACGGCACCGCTCATTCACAATTGACGAAGCGCACGAAATACATCGTCATGTACGAGCACGCGCTGGGGTACCTCGTCGTGCACGAGGAGAAGGCCGAACGACTGGAGCGGGCAATTCCACGGGCGAATCCGGATAGCCAGAATAAGACGCATGCCCGATCAAAACCAACGATACGAGGTAGAGGATGCCCAGAATTCTGTGCGTTGCCAACAAGCTGCTGTCCATTCGCGACGCCATCGACATAACCGATGGTGAAGGGAATCCGGCATATCGCGGAAAAGGGCAGTTGGTTTTCTTACTTTCGTCGAAGTGGCAAATCTATTGCGGAGACAGCCACGTCGGCAGTATTCGGCGCCGGATCCTTGCGTGGGCGCCCACGTGGGATATCTCAGGAGAACTCGGGACGTTCGCGATCAAGCGAAAGCGCTTCGCATTGACGCGCAAGTATTATGCGGTCGGCGGCCCCGCGCACGGCGCCACCGTGACCGGCAACTTGTGGGACCGAAAATTCCGTGTCGCCCGCGAGGGGGAGACGCTGGCGAAGGCCACGGGACGCGTGCTGGCGATGCGTGATCGACACATCGTCGAGGTGCTCGGCCAGCCCGAACTCTTCGTGGTATTCGCAATGTTGGTCCTACAGATGGACCGCCGCGACGAACGACGCAAGAAGCAAATGAGGCGAGAGAGATAGCCCGCGACCAACGACGACGAGGATATGGCAAGGAGTGAATCTGTGCCGCCGGTGATCCACAACCCCTCATAGGGGTATCAACGAGCGGCTCCAGATGATCGCCGCACTGCAGTTGTTCAAGGCGTGCAGTCGGCATCTTTACTCAAGGTCGTCCCCGGTCTCATCCAAGATCTGCGGGGCTATGCCCCGGAGCAGGCCCGCAGACGGAGCATCCGCGGTGTGGACGTGCTGGGTCCATGTGGTATAGTTGGCTCAGCCGTTCGATCGGCATGTCTCTCTGGCGCCTGCCGCCACCTCAGCGTTTCAGAGCAATCGCTTCGCCGGGCCCGCCAGCCACGCCGAGCATCTTGCTCTCTCCTTTATCAACGCCCACTAGGGTACGAAGGAGAAACGCATGAACAGCAAAATCCCGAACAATACGGAATCGCCGAAAAGCCCCCTGCAGCTCCTGCAGGAAGTCGTCGCGGCCCAAATGCGTCTATGGGACGCTCGCTTGGCTCTCGAGAAGGCCACCGCGCACGACGGTGCGTATTCCGACCGAACTGACGAAGCGGTCCTCGAAGAAGTCAACTGGCTCGCGGCCGGCCTCAACGACGCCGATGAAGCGTACACGCACGTGGCCGACGAGCACCTGCAGAAAGTGCTTTCCGTCACCAACCGGTAACCAGAACGCCTGCCATCCTGATCTAAGGGTGGCAGGCCGCAGTTTCTCAGCCGGGCACCAGGCCCCGCCGAGCATCTTGCTCGCGCCTCTATCAACGCCCGACTGGGCATCGAAGGAGGTAACCATGACCAGCAATCCAATCATCGAGTCACCGTTTGCGCACTGCGTCAACCACAAGTGGTACCTGAGCAGTCACGCGGTACCGGCGGTCGATACGATCAAGGCCTATCGGGAGCAGGTTCGGCAGTCCTACGGACAGCTGCGGGGCGTGAAATTTGCAGCGCAGGGCATCGACTACACGCATTTCGTCCTTCGGGACGGGGTACTCAATCCCGAGAGAACGAATTACGACATCGGCAGCATGTTGAAGTATTGGGCTCTCGCCAATCAACCGAGCGGATACCAATATCCCGTTCATGACTCGCCCGTTCAGGTGCGGTTCGTGCGTGAGGACGGAAAAGCGAGTCTTCGTCTGAGGCTCTACGACGTGAAAGGGCCGGAAGGAACATTCACTCGCCTCGGCGCCTACGTCAACGACGACACCGACTCGAAACACACGATCGACGTTCCATTGTCGGAAGACGGAGCGCTCGAAAGGGCCGTTTTCCGTGCGATCGAGGAATGTCTCGAAATGATCGACAGGCGCGAAAAGCGCGCCGCGCAGCAGTTGGCAGCCGCGTAACGGTCGCCCCGCGTTCATCAACCAAAGCAAGCTTCGCCGTCCCTTCGGGGGCGGCGATACCGCCTCGTCTACGCTCAGCCAGCCACGCCGGCCCGCTGAGCTCTGCTCGCTCCTTTATCAGCCCGTGAGGGAAAAAAAGGAGAACCCGATGAACAGCAAGAAATCACTCCAAGGCATGGAAATCCGGAAGATCGGCAGCAACAGAGGGAGACCTCGGCTGTGGATCGAAGGTGCCGTTGCAAGCCGCGCGTGCTTTTTGCCCGGCATGAAAATCAGCGTCACCCTAGACGAAGAAAAGTGCATGCTGACACTGGAAGCCAATGAAAGCGGTGAGCGTGTGGTGTCGAAGAAGACCGTGCGCGATCGTGACGTCCCTGTTGTCGACATCAATAGCGAGAACCTGCTTGGCATTTTTGTGAGGATGGGACTCACGGCCGTTCGCCTCGTGGTGCAGTTGCACAGGATCTTCGTGCTTCCAATCGCATCGGAAGTGCGAGCGAAGGAGCGGCTCGATCGTCTGAAGTCGAAGCTCGAGAACAATGAACCGCTGCTCATGGGTTCTTTCTCGTCGGGCATTGGTATCCTCGATCGTGCGGCACACACGGGGTTCGAAGAAGCTGGGATTCGTACGCGTCTCGCGGTAGCTAACGAAATAAGGCTCGATTGCATTGAACACGCCGTCGAGCGCAATCCGGTCTTCGATGGCCAGACAATCCTCCTGACGGCACCAATGCAGGAGGTGGTGTTCGACAACTGGGTCATGTCACAACTGCCGAAGCTCGACGGCCTGGCTATTGGTATCCCGTGCAGCGGGGCATCGAACGCCGGCCGTACGAAACGGAAGCTGGAGTTTCCGGAGTCACATCCCGATGTCGGACATCTCGTCGTGCCGTTCCTGGCGGCCGTGGCGCAGACGTCTCCATCTTTCGTCGCAATTGAATGCGTACCCGGCTGGCTAAACACCGCCTCCGCCGCGATTGCGCGCTCCATGCTTCGAGACCTTGGTTATGTCGTCCACGAGACGGTGTTGAACGCGGCCGACTGGAACATGCTCGAGCATCGTGAGCGCATGTGCATTATCGCGGTCACGCAAGGAATCGAGTTCTCCTTCGATCTCGTCGATCGGCCTGAGCCTCGTGCTCGTAGGTTGGGTGAGATCATGGATGCGGTGGCGCTGGACGATAAGTGCTGGTCCCCGCTGACGTACTTGAAGGAGAAACAGCTAAGGGACGAGGCAGCAGGCAAGGGATTCAAAATGACGATCGTGAACGAGGACTCCCCGAAAGTTCCTACGCTCAACAAGACGCTTCACAAGCGTCAAAGCACCGGAACCTTCTTCCAACACCCAGAGAACCCCGATCTTCTTAGAATCCCTACTTTGGTTGAGCACGCGAGATGCAAGGGCGTATGGGAGGACATGGTCGAAGGCGTTACGCAAACGTTCGGTCACGAAACATGTGGCCAAGCCGTAAGCGTTCCGCCCTTTGTCTCCGTGTTCAACGCACTCGGCCGAGCACTTCAAGCGTTCAAGCAGGCAACTTCGATTTCGTTCTCGTCTTTCGTGCGAGCCGATATGGTCGCAGCCTAAGCAACTTTTCAACCCCGGCGGGACGTCGCTCCCGCTGGGGGCGATGCTAGCCATGCAGGCCGTGAGGCCATGGAGAGCATTTTGAAATCACTAAACTGTCAGCCTCCGCAGCAGCAATCGCTATTCGAGGCGGAACTTCCCGCTGTGACTGGCTCGCCGGTAGAGTTTGATCGGTACGCGTACGATAAATACGTGGTCATGTTCAGCGGGGGCAAGGATTCAGTAGCAACGGTGCTGCACCTGCTCGACATTGGTATCGATCCAAATCGCATCGAGCTCTGGCATCACGACATCGACGGCCACGGCGAATCCTTCATGGATTGGCCTGTGACCAGCGACTACTGCCGGCGGTTCGCAGCAGCATTCGGTCTGCCGCTGTACTTCAGTTGGCGTGTGGGCGGGTTCCTGCGCGAGATGCTTCGTAAAGACCAGTGCACCGCGCCCGTTATGGCCGAAACGCCAGACGGGCTAATTCAGGCGGGCGGGACAGGGCCGCAGAACACGCGGCGCAAGTTCCCGCAGGTGACGGCGGCTCTGTCGCAGAGATGGTGCTCGGCCAGTCTCAAGGTCGACGTCGGCGCCGCAGCAATGAGGAACCAGCCCCGATTCTTGGGCATCCGCACCCTCGTTTGCACGGGGGAGCGCGCGCAAGAGTCCGCGGCGCGGTCGAAGTACCTCACTCACGAGCCCGATCGCTGCAACACGCGGAGCCGGTACGTTGATCATTGGCGTCCGGTACTGCAGTGGTCCGAGGAGCAAGTGTGGGACATCATGAAGCGCTTCGGTGTTCGGCCACATCCGGCGTACTACCTGGGCTTCAACCGTGTGTCCTGTGCACATTGCATATTCTCGGATTGCCACCAGCGGGCCACTGAGCAACAGCTGTTGCCCACGCGCTTCAAGCGGATCGCCGATCTGGAAAGCGAGTTCGGACTGACGATTCACCGCACTAAGTCGGTAAGGCAATTGGCCAACGAGGGCACGCCGTACATGTACGAGGAAGAGGTTGCTGAGCAAGCTATCGCGACCAAATACACGGTACCGATCCGGATTGAATCAACTGGATGGAAGTTGCCGTCTGGAGCCTTTAAACAAGGCTCCGACCAACAGTAATGTACGAAACCACGCACCATTTTCCGTTACCGGCGATTCAAGGTGGGTGGTCTCGATCCAAGTAACTTAACCCCTGGCGGGACGCCGATCCCGCTGGGGACGGTTCTCGCCAAATCTGGAGAGTCGTATGGAATTGATCGGCGTTGGCTCGCTTCGCAACTGGTCGCCACCTCACACCGTAATGGACAATCGGCCAGGTTACACTTTCGCCAAGTTGGAGAAAATGATGACCAAACTCGATACTACTGAAGAGATCACCCAGCATTTGATCGACTCAGGCTTTACGGAACATTCGACCGGCGGCGGCTTTTCTGCCTGGTTCCTACAATTCGACGTGCCGGCCGGCCGCTGGCAGGTCATGCTGACGGATATGGAAACCGACACCGCTTGCCTTAAACCAGGAAAGCCCGCTGAGATCGCCCTGTATGGCCCTGAAGGAGAGGGGGCGCAGGTGCTTTTCGAAGTGCTCTCCGAGCCTGCAAAGCTGCCAGAGGCGATCGCGCGGTTCACCAAGGAGGGTGAGGCACGATTTGGCGCAGGAACCAAGGTTCAGTAACGAGAACATCAGCAACATCTGATGATCGGAAAATGACTCGCTGGAAGGCATCAAGTGCTTCGGCGGTAATCTTCAACCTGCAGCACCTCGCCGCTCGCCCTCTCTAAGGGGGGGGCGGCGATCCTAACTAGTCGTATGGTTCAGCCAGGCCGTCGCCTCGCCGAGCTCCGGCTCTCCCCTCGTCAAAAGCCCACAAGAGCGGGCATTCAAGGAGAGCACCATGAACAGCAACATCCAACCGCAGAAACAGTCGGTCCATCGCTATCAGGTGGGCATGCAAGTCGTCGACTCCGACGAGAAGATCCTGGGCGAGATCACCTCGTTGGTTCAGGAAGACGGCCGGATCTTCGCCGTCGTCAACGGCGACTACGAGGTGGACCTGGCCGGCTCATCGGAAGTCATTGACCTGACCGGTACGGCGCGGGCGTACAACCCGGCGCTTAAGCCCTCGTGGATCCGGCTGAACGCACTGACGAGGCGTGTGTGACGCTAAACTGAATGGTAAGCTGGCACGCCCCTACGGGTGCGTGCCAGCTTTCATCCAACGGTTCGTTCGCGCCGATGGTGGGCATTTGATTCCGCGCCGCACGGACGATCAGATATTTTGCGTGGCCGGCTCGAAAGCCTTCAGCGAGATCAACGGTCTTCGTGAAAACGTGTCTAGCCAATGCTCGGAGTATGGGCGACGTTTTTCAGCTTGACCTTACTTCAGAACATACGTAAAGTAGGACCAGCCATTAAATTGGCAAGATTCAAAAAAACGTGGCAGACCAAAGTAACATGGTCAACACGTAAGACTTCGGAAAAATTCAGGTTCGGGTATTTTCCAAATCTGAAAACTGTTCGATGGTGTCGACAAGTTCGGCCAGCCACCCATGGCTCGCCGAGCGGAAGCTCCTCCTTTTTCTACCGCCTGTAAGGCAAAAAGGAGAACACCATGAATAGCGACTTCAACGACAAGCCGTCTTTTCTTCAGAGTGCTTTGTACTACCTCAACCATGGCCGCGACATCATTGTCGTTGGTGCAGTTGCAGGTACGCTCGCAATCGTTATTTCGACCGTATGCCATTTCCCCGGCTGGTAATTTGACGCAGGCCATAGTACCTATTTACCGGTGCTGCTGACGTTCTGTTATCCATCGGAAGATTTAGCGAATGACGACACTCGCCATGTAATTCGTCAATTCGAAACGAAGCCCGCCGTCTACCTCTCAGGTAGCGGCGGGCTTTTTTTTATGCCTGCCACTAGACCGGCGTGCGCGACGGACGCAATTTCAATTTTCTGCACTCCGGGTGCGCGCAGTATTCCCTGTCGGCAATTGCATGGTTAGACCGAGCGTTTGGTGGGCGAGGGCGGCGCTCTGAGCGGGATACCAGTTCGAACCCGCGCCCGCCACGCAACCATCATGATAGACAGCGTGGATTTGCCCCCGTACTTCCGGACCCAGCGTCACTTCAGCGGTGGCGCTGTCTGGTCGATAACGAGATGTAGAACTCAACTATTCAGGGTTGCAGTACTCTGAGCCTGTACGACAATGGCTTCGCTGGTATCGAACGGCCGTTCGGCCAACATCAACCAAGGGACGCATCACCATGCCTGCAAGAGCGAATTTCCTCAACCAGATCAAGGAAGCCGGCGATCAGATCCGCAACGAAGAGGGGCTGACGGAAAAGGCGCGCCTGGTGCCGGACTGGCCGTCGGCCGTGGAGGACGCAGCGGCGACTGGCCGTAAGGAAGGTATGCTGTTCGAACGCGTGCCGGCCAGCGGGCCTACGTACGAACGTCTGGCCACTATCCAGAGCAGGTTCAGCTTCACGCGGTTCGAAGCGAGCGCGGTCGTCAACAAAACGCCGCTGGCTGGCCAGCGCGCGTAAGAGGAGGCACGTACTACATGCTCGATACTCGACGCGTCATATCGCTCTTCCTCGGCATCGTCCTCATCGGCGGTCTCGGCATCTCCATCACGCGCATGGTCGGCAAGAGCGATGGCATTGCATCGCGAGAGCGCCTCGAGATAGTTTGGCCGGATCTGGCACAGATGCGGGACCGTGATCGCGCACTGCTCGCCAGCTTGGCGATGAGCTGCCGATTGCAGGACCGGAACAAAGATCAGGCGGATGTGCTCGCCTGCCTGCAGGATGCCGTGAAGGACGAGCAACCGCGGTTCCCATATGGGATGAGCCGCAAGCAGGCGCAGGACCGCCTTGATGAACTGTTCCCGGGGCAAGGCCGCACAAAGGAGGCCTCATGACCGGCCTGATCCAAGACGGCTTTCTGGAGTCCATCCTGCCGAAGACACTCGCATGGGCGAGCGAACAGGCGAAGAAGGGGCTGGCGGCCGGTCGCGCGCTAACCCCGGCTGAGCTCGACGATGCCCGTCAGGTGGGTGTGTCGGCCCCGGAGAAGATTCGGCTTTCGCTCGTCGACGAGGTCCCGATACCGGACGATCCGCAGCTCCGCGATGTCGCTATCCGCACCGGCATGCTCACTCACGACATCGCCGGCCTGGCGCTGGGCTACGCGATCTTCATCACGCCGCGGCACCTCTCGCGGCGCCTCCTGACGCATGAATGTCGCCACGTCCATCAGTACGAAGTGGCTGGCTCGATCGACCAGTTCATGCGGGAATATCTGCGCCAGATCATGACATTTGGGTACCTTACTGCGCCACTGGAAATCGACGCAACCCAGCACGAACTCGTCTGAGGGGGTGCTTGTAGGTTCCACCGCTAATGGAAAATGCACAACGCAATCTACAAATGCCCGTTGATATCTGCGAACCGGTCGAGCTCTTCTGGGCGCTAAAATGTCCGCTATCACAAGCAAAATAAATGACTTGCGATTACGCCAGAAGTCAATCCTTGGCCGTCAGGCCAACGATTGGACTAAGGAACTTCAGCGTCTTGCTCTGTCTGATCGCGTCGATCAACAGAACCAGCGCGACGGAAAGCGGGAGAAAGCATCATGAGGAATAAATTCGCATTGCTTTTGGGACGCGTTGCGCATCTAGCGCTTGTGTTCGCCTTGACTACGATAGTCTGGTTTGGAATCGGCTCGCTCGGTCGATCATCGATTTGGATCTCGTTGTCTACCGGGACGACGTTGGAGAGAGTGAGTCAATGGGGCGCGAGTGTGGTGGTCGCCCTATGGATGCTCAAGCTGGTTTGGAGCATATCCGCGTCGATCGCCACATGGGTATTCCGGCGCACGACTCAAGAGCAATCGACCGTCTAGACCACGGAATCGCGTGACAAGACGGAAAAATCGAATGACGCTGATCCTCATAGCGGTTGTAGGTTCCACCGCTAATTGGGAAACCACATCGCTATTTGCGAAAGTCCCTCGATATTTGCGAGTCGTGCGCACTCCTGCAGGTCAACGGGTTTTTGCTGCGAAAGAGATATCGCAATATTAATCAATCACTTGGGTTCATGGCCGACAAGGCTCTATGGGGCGAGAAATGACGCACGGCATTGAGTCCGGCGAATACTGGGACGCCATTGAAGGCGAAGCAGTTCTTGCGGTCGAACAGGGTATGGATGCGAGCGCCTGCCCCTACGTTGCGGGCAGCGACGAAGCGAATTATTGGTTGTTCACGTTCGAGAACTTCCGCGCCCGGCCCTATGTCGAGGGCGGCGGGCGAGCGGCGCGTGCTGGCCAGCCCATTACTGCGTGTCCTTCCGGCTTAGAGTCGTCTTTGCGTGAAGCGTGGGAGCAGGGCTGGCGTGTGACGAACGACGGCGAGTTTCGCCGGTTGAAGGATCTCGAGATCGAATTCAGGGTGACGGGCGCCATTCGCAAATAGCGATTGAAATTTTCCGCTGGTTTGCAAATATCGTTCGAACTTACATTGCTACTCCGGGAGGTACTGCGGGAAGCGGTGGCGGGTCAGGCTTGACGAGTGCGGTGCCGGAGCCACCTTGGCCGCCGGCATCCAGAAGCATCCGCGCTCGAGCTGCTCGATCACGTCGAAGTGTTCGGACTCAAGCGTTAGGCACTTGCCGGAGCGGACACCATTGATCACTGCGAACAGTTGCCACAGGGCAGGCCATTGCTCATCGCCTTCGATAAGGAAGCGGAATTCGCCGTCGATGCGTATCTCGTACGACGTCGCCGACACACGCGTTGAACGAACTCGGTCCGCGTATGGGCTCGTGCGTATGGCGTGGCGGGGCAGGGACTGGGCAGACTGACTCATGGCGGAACCTCCAAGGATGGGAACATCGTCAGTGTGTCCCGTGACACTGAAGATGCAAGCCAACGAAGCAGGCCCGCACATAAATTTGGAGAGGGAGGAACGCCTTGCGGCATCCCTCCCTCCTGTTCCTTTCGGCTTAAGCCGCTCTACACGTCAGTGACGGTGCTGCGCTACCCGAAGCCCGTCGACGACCCGTTGGTACTTCTGCAGGCTGTCCAGCACGCCCTGCGTTGCAACCATCAAGGCCTGCGTTTCCGCCTGCATGGCCGGGTGACCGTCCTTCAGACTCTCGTTGAGCGTTTTCATATAGGTTGTGTAGCTCTCGATGTGACCGTCGATCAGGCGCATGCGTCCTCCGCCGTCTCGATACGTTTACGCGCTACACACTGAACTGCGCGCGAGAGCGAGGTGTTTACGCGGTCTACGATAGCGGCACACAGTGCCTCCAGCGTATCGGCATAGACAAATCGCTCGTTGTCGACCAGGTGCGTCGTCGACTGGAACGCCCAGTGCGGCCCGGTTTCCACCCAGAGGTGCGCGGCGAAGCGTACGTCCAAGCTGTGCCGGTACCTGCAAATCTTCCTGCTGTGGCGATACTCCGCTGTCGGCATGAAAAGACGGATCTCCGCGCGAATCGTCGCCTGATCGCCGTAGATCTCGTCAGCGGACATGCCAGGCACCAACTGTCGGTCGATGTACAACGAGAAACCCATCCCTTCGGTTGAGCGCACCGGACAGCCGTCCCAGAACGACAGCGCATCATCCGGTATCCGCCACGCGTGCGCGTCAGGAAGCTTGATCCCGGCCGTCAGGATCTTTTCCGCCGCCTTTGCGCGCTCCATGATCAGGGCACCCAGTTCCTGCACCGTCGGCAGCTGCTTTTCGGTTTGCTTGTTGCTATTCATAAATCCTCCTTTGTGCCCGAATGGGGCGGTAAAAAAGGAGGTACCCGATAGGGCTGGGCCGGACTTCGCCCGGCGCAGACATGTCACGTCGGGTCTGATCACCTGACGTGAGAATGGGACTTACAGGGTGCTGGAACGCGATCAAGCTCAGGGCGAGCGGCATTCCGGTGAAATGTGTTGCCGATCAAACGGCTGCCAGCATTTTCGCAGAGCCGTTCCATACGGTCAACGCGCCATCATGGTCGGTGGTAGCGAGCGGGACCTCACAGCAGTGGCTCTGCCACGTCCTCGCGTAATGACCATCCGCCGACAATGGATCGACCGGCCTGGTGCGCGGAAGTGCGATGCGGAAGCACTCCCCACAGTGCCATAGCTTGCCTGGCGGAAGAGCGGGAACCAGTTCGAGAAGGGGAGCTGCGAACGGCATAACGTTGCTTGAGATAGTCGATTTGCTTGTATACGGTAGTTCTGTCAAATGCTTCTGGGGCGTCCTCTAAATAATCTTCGGTGACACAATACGGAAATCGGCCAGATCACGCGCTCGGCGTGTCTGGCGCTCCGTGGTTCCGATTTGATGCTTAACGGACTTCGTTCGGCAGATGGAAGTCGACGAGCAGACTGTGACCGCCGCCGTTGGGGATCTGGCGCAGCAGCGGACCTTCCGGTTCGCGGTCGTCGCGTCCGGTCTGCCAGAGATCAGTGAGTTTCTTCTTCCAATAGCGGCCGTGGCGACGTGCGAACGTCAGCAGCACGTTGGCTTGGTCAGAGGTCAGCGATTCCTTGCGGTGCTTCATGGTTATCTCCTTCGTGCCTCTCGGGCGGTATAAAGGGAGATGCTGCAGCTCAGGGGACCTGGGGCCTTCTGAGATGCCGGAAGCGCGCACGCCCATGGGGCAGTGCGCGTCTCCGAATCATTGATTAATCTCGTTCACAAACCGCGACGCGGTGCCTCCGATCTGGCTGGATTCGGTTGCGGCTCGGTGCTGTGGGTTGCATCGTTCGCGCTACCGCGTTCGGACCCCGATAGCTGTTCCCGCAGCGTCTTGATGTTTCCGATGTCGGCCCAGAGTTTGTCGCTGGTATGCTTAAATGCGAATTCGGCCCGGACATCGCCATCCCGATCAATCTGGGCATGGCAGCCATCGAGGCGGTATTCCGGTTCAAACTTTACGTACTCGTGGTCGTTGTGGTTGACGGCAACCGAAACGTCTTCCTCAATGACGTTGTCGATGTCCTGAAACATTTCATAGCCGAAGGCGAACCAGATTTTTACCTGATCGACTTCTTGGCTTTGCATGAAGTCGACGCAAACTTTGGCCTTCTCCAGAAATGCGCTACCGATGTAGATTTCGATCAGATCCGGATCGCACGTCCATTCCTGCGTCGAGGAAATGTCGGTTGACGGAACGGTAAGGTTTTGATTCACGTTTTTCATTCTGCTTCTCCAAGCTTTGCGAGAAGCGTCCCAAACGGGGAGCGCATCCCCGCGAGGGTCAATTACCCGCCGGCCCCAGAAGGAGCGCGACGGGTCGGTTTCAGGTTAATGATTACGATCGCAAGGACTGCAAAATCCGGAATGACCGAGCGGACTGAAGCTTCATCAGCTCGTCGATGCTTTTGGTGTTGCAACACAGTTGATGGCTTCATCCGCAGCAAGAGATTCGCGCTTGCGCTTGTTCTGTGCTGCCCACGACTCCACGTCTTCCGTGCTCATACCAACGCACACATTCCAGCACGCAGCCAGACGCCGTGCCGCCTCCTCACTTTGAGGCGACCGCCGACGACTACCTTGCTCCGTCAGATATACGTGAGCCAAGCACTTACCGTCTTCATCAACGAGTCGAGCGGGGCTGCACGTCGTGTCAGCGAGTTTAATTTCTTGCGAGATGACCATGCTTCTTCTCCTGAAGAGGCGGACGCTCGTTCCCTGCGGGAGCGAGGCCCGCGAGGGTATAAAAATTTCTGTTGATCGAGTGTCAACAAAATCGTGCCATCAGATGGCGATTAGACAACCGTTGTTGACTGTGCTGAGTGACTTGGAAGCATCGATGCTTTCAAATCCGATCGAGTGATCAAACGTCACGTTGGCTTGTTCAGAGGTCAGCGATTCCTTGCGGTGCTTCATGGTTCGCTCCTTCGTGCCTCTCGGGCGGCATAAAGGGTGGTGCTGCAGCTCAGGGGGCCTGGGGTCTTCTGAGATGCCGGAAGCGCGCATGCCCATGGGGCCGTGCGCGTTTCGGTTTAAGCTTGGATCGTATTTCGTCGGCTCAGAAAGCAAGCCGGAATTGGTCTCCCGATTTCGGTTTCATCCGCTCAATGGCGGTGTTCATCCAAGTGTCCATTTTCTCGGCACGGTGTGCCATGTTGTTGGAGATGCCGTGGCGGAACGCTTCCTGTCGCGCTCCGTAGTCCCAAGCCATGCTGTCGCACGATGCAACGATGTGGGAGTACATCTTGACGCGCTCGAGCGCAGCGCCCTTCACTCCGAACAGATGCAGCTTCGTGCCTCTCGGCAGTCGTCCTTCCAGACCGTCGAGAATGGCGAAGAGCCCGTACTTTGGATGGTGAAGGTCGCGTCGACAGACCGAACCGAGACCCATCAGCGAAGGCGGTGCCAGCCACGTGTGCCGGTCCCACACTTCCATCGTTAAGTCGAGGCTTTTCAGGTAGTCGTCTAGTTCCCAGCCCTGGCAAATCGGCACCGGCGGCTTGAGGTCGTTCGCAATCATCACCGATCGCGCCCCCTCAAGCGCGTAGTCGGCCTGCCACTTTTCGATGATCTGGAGGAGAGCCTCAAGCATCGTTGCCGTTGCCCTGATACGCCAGTCCGTGTGGATCCCACCGTTCGTGGCTTCCGGTTCGCAGCACAAGTCCATAGCGCTGTACCAAGTCGGTCGAAGCACGGCGGCGAGCTCGAGATAGTCCGCGTACGACCATGGATAGATCCCCCCGACACCAGCTTGTCTGCCCTTTGACTTGAAGTTCATCATGGCGACAAACCCTGCGGAATCCAGCGCGACGTCGACGTCCTGAAGCGGCGAATGCTGCGGCACGTCGAAGCGGCCCGTCCTGTGATTGAAGAATGCGTTTGCCGAGACCATCACGGGATATCCGCTCTCGAACGCGTGGATCGCGAGTTTTCCTCCACGGTGGGGGATTCCCGTGCGCATCACCAACTCGTCGCCGATAGGTGCGTTGATTTGTCCGTCCGGAATGACTCCTACGGGCCCGAGCAAACGCTCCATCTTACTGTTCATGTTGATCTCCTCGTGCCCGAGATGGGCGGATAAACTGAGGAGCTTAAAGCTCTGCGTAGCTGGAATGGCTAGGCAGAACGCGACGCGACGAACGAGCGTAACCTATAGACGGTCAGCGTCAGCGGATGGGGGAGGATTAAGATCGGCCAGAGGGGCCAAAGTGACTTTCGACTACGCCGGCGGCGGGCAGGCCCGGATTGATGAGATGCCGATCAAACGGCTGCAGAAATGATACCCGGATGCCAGTACGGGCGCAATCGCCGATATCCGCGGTGTATGCACCGTAGTCATGTCAGCCGAGGTCGTGGTCGACGAAATTCCGCTCGCAAGGCTTGACCACAGCCAATTCAGCCCAGGCGACTTTCTTGCACTCTCAGTAGCGAAGCGCACCACGGCGCCGATCGAACG
Organism: Pandoraea cepalis; assembly: GCF_902459625.1. NCBI lineage: Bacteria > Pseudomonadati > Pseudomonadota > Betaproteobacteria > Burkholderiales > Burkholderiaceae > Pandoraea > Pandoraea cepalis. The sequence continues at coordinate 167,133 of NZ_CABPRY010000006.1, read as the reverse complement.
GCTGTGGCCTGCCTACAATTACTCCGCCCCCCTTGTCGATATTCGAAAATTCGCAGTATCATTCGGTCACGCCGTTAGTTCGGCATCAATTCTGAGTCTGCTCCTGCACGCGTCCGTGACGTCCTCCCGCAGGCCTCCGGCAGACTATGACCACACGTAACGCATCCAATACGTAGCGCTTGCACAGCGGAGCACCCGCGGCAGAGTTATTCGCTGCACGTTCGACGTTGCTGACTTCCCGTCAAGGCTGCTGCCTTCACGGGGTGATAGGCCCTAGTCGTAGCCCAACGAGGCTAAAAGACCACGGAGAACAACATGTGCGATTCCGAATTGAAGCGTTTGTGGGTTGTTGCAGTATCGGCTGATGCAGGCGTAAAGCCCAGCGGCCTCATCTTCTTTCAGGCCACGGCGCCGACGAGCGCTCAAGTGCTTGAGCGCTCGGGCGGCGCTGTGCTCCTGCCGGATGGCATTGTTCAGGCACTGGACCTGACGAGCGCCGTCGCCAGAGACGCGGCGAGCCTGACGAACCTCGACGCGTGGGCGCGGGAGGTGCTGGCGGAAGGCCTGTCCGTGCGACCGCTGATTGAGGTGCCGGCGCACGCCTTCTCGGTTGTACCGAGCAAGCGGGTGGTCTACCGTAGCAAGGAGCAGTACTTCGACGACGGCGGCTGCCTGCAGGGCGAGATCCATTATGGCCGCGACGGCCAGCCGAGCAGGTGGCTGCTCGATCGCCGATTCGTCAACTGATTGTTCCTCGGGCTGCCAGGGGCAACGAAAAGGCCCGCCGTTCTCGAAGAGAGGACAGCGGGCCTTATTACGTCACAGCGCCAGTGCGCGAAGCTGAGAGTTCATTGCGCGCGTGCGCGCGCCCGAGGAAAGCACGTTTACAGCTCCAGGTAGGAGTGAGCGAACTCGACCGGAGAGGCCCCCGAGGGGTCGACAAGATTGCCAGCGGGACAGGGCCGAAGCCCCGTCCGTTCATAGTTCCCCTCAGTACGAAGCGTTGGTGATTACGCTGACGTCCACGGCGAACTCCGCGGCCGCCTTCGCAAAAATGTCATTGAGCGACACGCTCACCATGCGGCAGACATCGCCGTTGCGGATGTATGCCTTCGCATATCCCGATGCGTAGCGGGCCTTCTCGCTACCTGCCTCCATCACCACCAGCACCTCGCCTTCCTTGATGTGCGGCATCAGCATCGTCGTGACGTCGAACTCGACATCGTCCTCGAGATCCTCGTCGTACGTGTTCGATGGCCAACCGCCGTCGTCTGTATCTGCCACAAAACCGATGCGCTCGTCCTCGCTGATGACGCGCAGATCGAAGCGCTTCGCGACCTTCTCGATTTCCTCGAGGTTGCCGGGGAAGACGTAGTTCGTGCGCGCAATTCCGGTCCAATTTGCCATTTGATGCTTCTCCTTTAGATGCCCGTAGGGCGAAAAAGGAGCGGGCCGTGGCCCTGCTGAGCGGCGCTTAGCAGGATCCGGACGCGTTTTGAAGGGGTAGGTGGGGCGCATCCTTGCGGAGCGCCCCTATTGCTCAGTTCCAGTCATCGGAACCGCCGTGATGGTGATGGCCGTAACCGAGACACGAGTCGTCTTGCGACGATTGGTTCATCGCGTCGTTGGGCCACTGGTCATGATGGTGGTGATGCTGGTACGAGGAGTCCTCGTAGTGGTTGCAATTACAGGGTAGGTAGTTCCCGCACTGAGGGCAGCGGTCGAGTGCGTCCGATGCTTCTTCAATTTCGTTTGAGCCTGCTCCTGCGCGCACTGCTGCGATGAAAATGAACGCTACAGCGGCGGCGATGATCATGGTCATGATTTTCTCCTGATGCCCTGCGGGCGTGAACAAGAGAAATGGCGTTTTGTGCCATCCAGGACCCGACCGACGGTCTGGGATGGATCGGAAGCGCCGCACCCGAAGGTGCAGGCGCCGCCGATTGATGATTACGCTGCCTTGACAAGAACCTCACGCGGCCACGGCTGATGACGCGACGGGTCGATAACGAAGTCACCGGTATAACCGGGCTGTTCGTGAGCGTCAGCATATTCGGCTTCGTCGACGAGCCAGTACGTCTCGGGTGGTTTGAGCGTCCCGGAAACGCGGCCGCCGGTCACGGCAACAACGCCGACCATGCCTTTCGGCACCGTCTTGTCCCAGCTGCCAAAAGCCGCCACGACAATCTGATCGCTCTTGTGCTGTTCCAGAAAAACTTCCCGCGCGCGGCGATGGCTCATCGCCGGCGTGACTTTCTCGCCCGTCCAGGCTTCCCAGACTTCCGGCATCCAGTTCACAACCGTGCGCCGCGCCACTTGGATAGCGCCATCGTCGAAGTACATCTGGAAGGCAAGGGCGACGAGCGTCCATTGCTCGTCCTCTTCGAACCAGGCGCCACAATCTACCTCGAGTTCCTTCGGGCGAAGGCCGTCGGGCATGGATGCGACGCGTTCCTGGCTGAGCCAGTATCCACCGTGACTGCCAGTCGTATACCGCACGATGCCTTCCGCAACGATGGTGGTCGTATGCGGGGCGCCCCAGGGAGTGTGTTTCGGGTAGATGGTGGTGTTCATGATTCTCCTTTCTGCCGAGTTGGCGGTTAAAAAAGGAGGAGGCGATAGCCCTGAGGAGACGTGCTCTCCGGGGCCTAGCAGATCATTCGGATAATGCCTGTCCAGAAGGACAGGCACCGCCGAAAGCTACTTTGATGCTTGCGAGTTATGCCGCGACAGGCGAGTTGAGTTCACGGATCATCGTTCCGGCCGTCGAATAGCCGTAGTGAACGACCGCCGCGGCGACAATTTCGGCGCGGGTGGCATTCGAGATGTTTTCCTCGACCCACGTTTCCGCAGCGACCAACGCTGATTCCTGCTCATCGCGAGAATCGCCCGCCATGTTGGCGCACTGGCTGCCCAGATGCGCCTTCAAGTCGTCGACGATGGTCCACCACGTATCCTCGTCGAACTGCGCTACGTTGCCACCGCTCTCGAGCTGCTCGATCAACGTGACAACGGACGCATCGGCCAGAGCCTCCTTCAGTTCGGTGCGAAACTCCTGAACCAGGATCAGTTGATCGCCGAACACGATTTCGTGCTGCGTACGGATAACGCAAAAGGCTTGAAGATTACGGTTCATGGTGCTCTCCTGATTGCCACAGTGTGGCGATGAAAAAAGAGAGCTCCGTGGACACTAGCGAACCTATATAGAGCGGGGTTCAGCGTGCCGGAGGAAGGTCGACGCTCAATTGAACGACGTTCAGTTGAGTGTGACGAGGGGGACTTGATGGAGTACAGACAATGCCGACCGAACGGCTGAAGACATTCTATGCGACTGCGGCAGGTGGAGGCAAGCACCCTGCACAGCAATTCCAAAGAGTTAATTCGATAAGTTAAGTTTGTCCAAACAAACTTTTGACGGGAGGGCGTCAGCTATACGCCGCGCGGGGTGAATAGATCAAAACTATGAATAAATGGAACAGCAAGTGCTAGGCGGACGAGGCCTCTTCGGACTCGATCTTCTGCGCGATACCCGGTCCGACCTTCGCTGCGAGCGTGCGAAGGAACTGCACGTCGTTGAACCTGACGCGGAGAAGCAGTTGAGGGGTCCGCGCAAGCCTGGCGAGCTTGTCAGGCTTGCTATTCACTATTGCGGCTGCAATTTCTTCGGACAGTCCGAATGTGTCAACCGCCGTCGCGAAATCCGCCAGGAGGTTGCGGTGCAGCATCGTCAGGTACGCCAGATTCAGCCGGTAAATCTCGCCGAGTATCGTTGAATTTTGCAGCATGCTGGTTCCATCTACATGGTCATGACGGGAATCCACGGATCGTGACAAAGGGCGCGCAGGCCGCTAAATGAGGGGAAGGGTCCTTGCGATGAAGCGGTTGCGTGAGAATGCAAACCTGCGCGAGGAGGTTTTTTTGCGCGGGAGTGACCCGTTGTCAGGCCGCTGTGCGCGTCTCGAGAATGGAGAGCATACGGTGGGCTGCCTCGCGCTCGGCGACCCGGCGATTTGGGCCAATGCCGGTTGTGCGCAGACCGCGGGAGGTAATGACACACTCGCTCTCGTAGCGTCGAGGCTGTTCGTCGTCGAAGATCGCGACGATGCGGTACGTCGGTACAGGTACACGCTTCGCCTGCAGTAACTCCTGCAAGCGTGTTTTAGGATCCTTGCCGAAGTGGCGGATGTCGATCGTGTCGAGGACCGGCGTATAGATCCGGCGCACGAGACGCTCGGCTGGTGGAAATCCGCCGTCGAGGAACACACCGCCTAGCACTGCCTCGAAGGCATCTGCAAGGATCGAAGGACGTACAAGTCCGCCGGCACTGATCTCCGCGTCGCTCAATCGTAGCCACGAGCTGAGATTTAGCGCCACAGCGATCTCATGGAGCGTCGACTCTCGCACAAGATTCGAGCGGATGCGCGACAGCCCGCCTTCGGAAAGTCGTGGGAAGCGTTTGTAGAGAAGGGCGGTGACCGAACCACTGAGGATCGAGTCGCCCAGGAGCTCAAGGCGCTCGTTGTGATCCTCGGAAAAGGACCGATGCGTCAATGCCAGCTCGAAAAGCGAGCGATCGCTGAACGTATAGTCCAGAAGCTGTTCGAGGGCCGTGGGAGTCATGCGGCGAGTATAGAGGGCGGTCGATGCTAGTACCGCACGAATATGGCAGGGCGGGACCACAACATTTGGGTGCCGTGGTACCAAACCGCGCGCTCAATCCCGAGGGCCGGCAACCAGTGAGCCGAGCCAAGTTGCCATCGTGCCTACGGACGCGCGGATCACGCCTGCCTCAAGGAAATGCCAGAAGGCCGGGTCCTTCACCTGTATCAAGTCCCATTTGGCGTGGACGGCGCCATGATCGGCCGCCGACACAGGCCAGCAGATGGTGACGGCGGAGAGCTGCACGCCCATCTCCTTGGCGAGGTACTGTCGCACGGTGGCCGCGGTGTCGGGCATCACCACGAGCACATGCGCGAAGCCGGCCAGCTTGTCCGCGACTCTCTGCGCGTCGAGGTGCATAGAGTCCTGGATAAACCGGTTGAAGAGCAGAACAGGAAGGGTGCGTGTCGGGGAGGCGAGCAGGTCCAATACCGGCGCCACGTCTAATTTCGTCACCATGCGCGGTTTAGTCTGCACCTGCGTCTTGTCGTCGAGCAAGGCGCAGTTCCGCACGAGCGACGAGATCACTGACGAACGCCTCATCGGGACAACCATGTTGCGGCCCGGGGCGACGCTCACGCGCACGCCGATCACGTCACCTGAGCCGTCGTCCCCCACGAAGACTTCGTGCCGCCATATGCGGCCATCAATCTTCCGATCGAAGCTATCGCGACGCATCAGCCACAGGCCGGTGTCGATGCCCCGCAGCACAGACACCACCCCTCTCTGCAAATGAGCTGTGAATACGGCGCCAGCGGGCGCTGCTGGCGGGAGTGCGCGCCAATCGAAGGAACCATCAGATCGTCGCGGGAGCGTCCACCGCAGAGCGATTTCGCGGCACAGCGCGCGACTCTCAGCCCCGTGGCGGTGGCTACGGAAGCGAATCTGGTGGAGGGGGAAGAAATGTTCAGTATCGCCCATGAGCAGGATTCCTCTTCAATGAAAGGAGCCGGCGATCGCGCCAGCCAAAATCAGGCTATGGGAGCGTTAGTGAAATGCAAACGCAGGTCAGCGAAGCGGATATTCTGGCCTTCAAAACGACGGCGGGCAGCCGTTTGACGGGCTGCCCGAGCGATGTTGATGCGAGGATATGCGATTAGGTCGGATCTGCGTAGCGGCGATCAAGCGGCCCGTTCTCGCCGAAGTCGTCCGTGTGCTGAGGTCGCCTGCGTGCGATGTTCGGGTGACACACCTCACCATCAGCACAACCGCGCATCAGCATGTGCTCGGGGCGATCCTTGTGATCATCGTAGTAGCGGGACTCAGAGTGCTGAGCCAGCGAGGTGATTGAGTGAAGTGCATCATGGACGAGCATGTCCACGAGCGACGTGCGGAAAATGCTGCTGAAAAAGTATACCAGCAGGAACGTCAGGAACGAGAAGCGAAACATACGGACTCCGGAAAAGGACGGGGCATGTCCGTAGGCTATGGGGCCGGATAGATATTGCAAGTCGATAGGCGGCTTATGGCGCCGCGGGAGAATAGGTGATCATCCGGCGACTCTTTTGTCCACAAGCGTGGGAGGGCTCCGTGGCACTATCCTCCCCGGCTTGGGTCTTCTGGCATGTAGATCGGGCCTGATCAAGTGTCGTGGTTTTTCACGTCTTCAGCCATGCGTCCGCCCCGGCGCATGGTTTTTTTTTGCCGGTGTTCGGTCGTGACGCGACCGAAACTGGAAGCATCTGATCCTATGAAGTAATTTCATTCCCGAGTCGTCAATTTCGGAATCGTGCAAATTGCGGAGAATGGTTCAAGAGGTTGACCATGCGCGAATGCGTCTCCGTGACGGGGTGCTTTCTGATCGCGAGCTAGTCCATTTGCACAGAAAATTTCAACGTTCTGTCCCGGCCTCGAAGGGCTATCTCGAATTCTACGGAGTCACCCATGACGCGAGTTGGGCCGATCCGCGGTGCAATTATCATCGCTACCATACTGACCGCCGGCGCGGCGAGCGCCCAACAATTGCCCACGGCATCACCTGGCGGCACCTGCAGCACACCCGGGGTAGCCGCCACTTACGGACAGAACGGCATGCTGATTTGCAGCGCCTCGCTGACCTGGAAGCCCGCGATCACGGCCTCGACGCCATCCAACGACGGCGGCCTGGTATCGACCGTTGGTCAGCGAATGGGACGTGCCATGGCCACAATCGTCGACGGGACGGCCAAGTTCGTTCACGACATGCTCTCGCCGAGCTCGAACTGAGCTCGCACTGCTTTGCAAAACCACCGGAGACACTTCATGAATAAAGCCGTGACCGGCGTGTCGGACACTGCCGAGCGGAGTGAATCAGCCTCGCGCAAAGCGATCACCGAACTCGGTGTGTACTTTCACGGCAACCGGGGCAAGCTACGCGTCGCCAGATTCATCTGCCAGGTGCTCGTTGCCTCGACGATCGTGTTTGCCCTCATATCGTTGATCGACCTAGGCAGTCTCTTACTGGATGCAATCCTGCTCGTAGCGAACTCGCCGTCCGTAGGCGGCGACCACGCTCAGCGCTTTATGATGGACCTTCCGACCCGGAACTTCATCCTCTCCGCCTCCGATGTGTTTGTGCAGCATGTAACCTTCAACGCAATCGCCTCACTGCTCCTGACAGCCACGGCTGAGATCTACTGGACAATGCGTCGCGCGAGCCGTCTGATGCCGCCGGCTCGAGCTTTCAAGCGCAACTGACGGGGAGAGTAGGAGGGGAGGTTTTCAGGCCTGTTGGTCTGAGTGCGCGCCGTTTCACAACCCCCTCCCACTGCCTGCCGACAACATGTGCGGGCCCGCATCGAAACCTGCCGGGTCGGGTTCAATGGTTCGACTTGGGCGGTGGCGACTCGGCCAAGAATCACTTTAGCGTCAGCCAAAAAATGCCGCGCGCGTTGCTCGAGGCGGCATAGAGGTCCAGTTCGTGGCGAAGCCAGTCGGCGTGACGGCTGACTGTCGCGATCGAGAACGGGCGACCCCGCTCGCCGAGGTGCTGCATGATCGTACGCCAAGCGTTCGGGTCAAAGCTTCGTGGACCGATGAATTTCAGTGCGTGGGTTCCCTCCAAATCCTCCAACGAAGGCGAATATGTCGTCTTTCCTCCCCCCGGATTTGCATTCGGGCCTAAAGTTTTTCCAGAAATAAGCGTTAATACCGTATTCGCCCCAGAGTCAGGCGTGCCGGTTACAACAACGTTTCGGCCCAGTTTGATTGCTCTGCGGGCAACGAGCGCACAGAAAATCAAACTTGCCCAAGACAGCAGGGCAAAGCGTCCTTTCTTGTGACCGTAACCGGAACGAGAAATGTCATTTTTGCGCAGGGGCAGGTTGTTCCAGTTGGACATAGCGCTAATAGTGGTAGAGATGCGATCCGGAACCGGCGAGGACGTGCACCGCCGACTTGTATGCCAAAAACAACACAACCGTAGCGACCAGGGTACGGAGGATGCGGACGCGCAAGCGGCGGCGGCCACCGTAGTAGTGGTGGTGGTGGACAGTTTTGTGGGATGAATTTTTGCGCCGCATGGTGCCTCGAATTTCCCTTCGGGACTGCGAAATGCAAACGTTAGTATCAACGACAGCGTTCTGGTCGGTGAGAGAGTGTGTTTTGGATGGAGAAACGTATGGCGTTTTCTCAAATCGAATTGTGCGGCCTTTGCATCAGATTCTCGAATTCAATTAACCCCGAATTAACGTAATTTTTTAGTTGCGAGCCTATTTGCAAGCATCGGAAAATTGATAAGATAAGCAAGTACTTCAAACCTCCTCGTGCAGACGAGGTTGTGTCAGGTCCCTCTAGCGGGGAGAGGATCGCATAAGAGGAGGGTGAAGCGCTTGTGATTGACGAGCATTTCGGTGTAGTCCGGTGAGCACTGAACTGACTCGTCAACCAAGCCGAGTTCGGCTGCCACGTATGGCGATGCAATGAGAACAATGAAATAAGCAGTTAGACCACGACGAGCCAAAGAAGAATGGATCACCGAGTTTCAGATTTGAGCAAGGCACAGCTCTGTAGCCTGTTTGCGGACAAAATTCCGCGGATGGTGAAGCGGCTTTGCGGCGGGTTTGGCCAGACCCTCGACGACCGCATGCAATCGGCATGGACCGAATTGATCCAATACGCCCAGACCAACCAGGATTTGGAGGTTCAGGTATTCATCCCGCGGGCCATGTCCCGCATCCGTGGCGCCGTAATCGACGAGATGCGCGCGGATGATCCACTCTCTCGCACACAGCGCGTTCAGGCGAAGAAGATTAGCGCCGCAGCCAGCGCGGTGTCGGGGCGCACAGGTAGAAAACCGACAGCGAAGGAAATTGCACAGGAGTTGGGGCTGACGGTCAGCGACGTGCACGACATGATCCACCGCCTGCAGACTGACGTCATCATCTACTCCTGCGAGGAGATCGAGGAAGCCAACATCGAGAGCTTCACGGACACAGCCCTAGACAACCTCATCCTCGAACAAAGCATCCAGAAGCTGCTGGACGCAATCGAAACACTCTCGGCACGTGACCGGGAAGTCATCGAACTTCGCTACTACCATGGCCTCACGAACCGCGAGATCGCCAAGCGACTCAACATCGGCGATAGCCGCGCAACTGCACTGCATCAGCGTGGCGTAGAGAAGCTGCGCAAATTCCTCGTTCCCGCCTAGGGCTGTTGCCGGCCGCTGGCGTAAGCCTCGGCCGGCCTACATCACTTCGCCTTTGACTTCAGCGACGCGATTGCGCGGTGCTCCAACGCCCTGGCTGCTGTGAACTTCTGCGTGCGGCACGGACGGCGATGCCGAACGAACCGAAGCTGACCTGAACCGAGTTGCCGCCCCCGATGGCGGCCAAGATCGTCTCACGCGCCCCCTAGATCGCGCAGGGTAACTAGGGGAGTGGGACACGAGCCTGGAGGCAGGCCTGCGTAGGCGTCATGGCCAGATCCAGCGGATGCTGCAAGGCAAGCGCGGCTGCATAAAGCTCGCCAGCATATATGGCGGGGTTCGACGCGATCGTGCGTTCGAGCGCGGCGACTGCACCGTCGAGATCGGAGACACCGGCTTCGGCCAGCTGCCCACGAAAGCAGATCTCGGCGATGCCAGCGCGTTGGGTCATCCCCTGATCGTATTGTTGCGTTTGAGCCGTCGCCAACCACAACTCGCCGGCAGTCCGTGCGTATGTCATCGCGGCCGCGGCGAGGGGTGTTCCATTTCCGTACTGCTGTACCACGTAGTCGATCACGCGCTGTCGGTACACTTCCTCGTCGTCCCGCTGGCCCGCTCGCGCGGACGACAGGACCGCGAGACCCGCCAGGGTGACCGCGGCCAGGAATGAGTACTTCATTCGCCGCCGCGAAGAGACTGCTCCGTCGGCGCCCACCGGAAGGCGCTCGCGGCATCGAGCATTTCGTCGATACGATCCGGGTCAGGCGAGAAGGCCTGGCACAAGACGGGGTAGGCATCGTCGGCATCGTCACGCAGCCAGATCTCGGTTTGCGTGGTGTGAAGTGAACGCAGCTTAGCGGTCCGCGCACCATGGACCGCCAAGCGCCACGACGAGCGTTGCATGAACTCGCCTAGCATCGGGGTTTCCGGATGGACCGGCAAACGCTCACCGCGATAATCGGAGAGGGCCTGCGTGAGCAGATCCTTCACACGGGTAGGATCGAGGCGCTTCTCGCTCATCATCACCAGTACCACGCGATTGGACTCTTCCTCCTCAAGTTCCCCCACGCACGGCGCGAGGGTGAGATTGAGCGCCAGCGCCCACAGGCGGGGCGATTGTTCGAGGCGAGGAAGCTGGAAAGCATCCGTGATCATGCAAAGTTCCTGGTCTGGGTCTGTGGATCGGTTGGCGCAATGTCGTCCCATCAATCCCACATTACGGCAGAAACGATGATAGTTTTTTCCCTTAAAACAAAAAAAATTTGGCTCTATTCGTGTCGGTTGGGCCAGAGTGGAAGCACATGACCTTGAAGGCGTCGTGCGGCACGTGCATCAACTGGCCGTTGGGCAGGATGACGGCCACCTCGCCATTCGACTCCACGAAGCACGGGTAACGTGTGCCGATGTAGGCGATCGGATAATGCTGAGGCTCGACGCACAAAGGAGCCTCTGGCACACACGTGCGCAGCATCAGCACCGTAGAGGGGACCTTTTCGCCGAACGGGTAGGCGGCAGAACGAGTTTCGAGGGCAGGGCTGTCGGTCGGGGCAATGGCGAACAAGCGGTGAAGCTCCGGTAGAGGCTAGGTCACTCGAGAACTTTGCGGACGGCGTGGACGGCGCACGCTGCAGCCAGCAGAGAGCCGCCTCCCAGCAAGATCAGCACCTCGTCGGACCAGTTCGCGAAAAGTGCGTCGAGCACGGTCGGGGTGTTGGAAGCACGCCAGAATACTGCAAGCGACATTATGAACGCCGCCGCGACAATAGTCGTGCATGCAATCACGGCAAGCATTCGCACAAGCAGACTGTACGACGGTTCAGATGCGTCGCAGCGCGTTCGCTGGCGCCAGCGGGAAAATCTCGCGGATCGAATGGGCAATTGACCTCCGGAAATGGGAAGCGAGTCGTCGAAACTCTACCACCCAAAGCGCGGTCAGCAATACGCTGGCCGAATGTTCGGGTGAAAGCGAATTCAACTGCATAGAGTCTGACGCCCGCTCCAACAAACGCAAATTCGAGGCGATTGCATTGCCCGAAATCCCATGATAATGTCCGTTCCAGCCGTTCACTCGGCATCTCTTCACTGGTGCGGCCTCAGGGCTCTAACGCACCGCGGGGCTACTCTCAGGCCCAAGAAATCTCCCAATCTTGTCCTCGGCAGGGCACATCCATGCCTCGCACGCCTTCGCTATTTACTCGGCTGCCTGCCCCTAAAACGCGTCGCGGCTCCTTCAATGCCGGTAGCCAATCTCTGGCTGTTCAACCACCCACTTGGCGCACGCTTGAGCAACCAGATGGACGCCTCCCTCCTCACGGAGGGCTCACCTGAGTATCTCGCTCAGGTGAGCTCGGAAACGACTCGATCTTTTCTCAACGCCGATGCCGGTAGAAAAGGACGAACGATGAAAAGCAACGAAAAGGCGGCGCTGACCGCTTCCCTCATATCGGGCAATCTCGTCTGGTCGGTGCAAATGCACCCGATATACGACGCGGTCGCCGAGGTCCGCTTGATGGGGGATGGTCGATACCAGATCTGGCATCACTATGGTGAGGGTTCGATCGCCTGGGCCGATGATATCGCCGCCCCTACTGCACGATTGGATCAAGCAATCGAGATCGTGAAGGGCTACCAGAAAGTATTCGCCTGCAACCTTGGGCACGCCGCGGCAGCACGCGCAGAGAGCATCAACCAGTCCGCGGGCGGCATGCGTATGTCCCTCAATTAATCAGGAACCATAGCAGACGTCGTCCAACGGGACGCGTCTGCCCCCCCCACGTCTGCCCATACTCCGCGCATCGGCAGGTGATCGAAATGATCGGTCACGGCTCCTGTTTCACCACCGCCGGCATTCCGGCATAGGAGCCAACCATGAACAGCAACCTCTCCGTAGCTTCCGCGTCGAGCCTCCCGGCAACCTCGAATCGACGCGACCTGAGCTGTACCGAAACGGCCAAGATCCTGCGGCAAAGTCTGAAGGAGGCCTTCCCTGGGATCAAATTCAGCGTCCGCAGCAGTAAGTACTCTGGCGGCGCGTGTATCGACGTCAACTGGGAAGATGGTCCGAGCGAGGCGCAGGTCGATCCGATCGTGGACCGATTCCGCGGTGCGTACTTCGACGGGATGGAGGACTACAAGGGCAGTCGCTTTGCGATGATGACGACCGGGGCCGGCCTCGAGCAGGTTTCATTCGGCGCCGACTTCGTCAAACTTAGTCGCTACCACAGCGATCAGGCTCTCCAGCGCGCGATCGGTGCGGTATTCCGCCGTTATCGTACGAACTTCCGCGAAGCTAGCATAGAGATGCCGGCCGTTCGGGAATACCGCGACGGCAGCCTCTACAACGTTCGCCTGCGGGGTGTCCACGGCCAGCATGGTGGCGACTCGCTGCAGGACTCGATCCGTCTCGCCGCCGGAAAGCACACCTTCGTGCTCAAAGTCGAGAAAAGCAAGACTGCCGCCTCGATCTTCGTGACGCATACGGACGGGCGCCCCCACGCGCCTCCCGTGTTGAACGATTAAACGCAACCGAACGCCGCCCGCCCCGAAGGTTTGGGGGGGGCGGCGCTGTTGTTCCTCTCGGCGAATTTGCGGTATAGTCGGTGCACGCCTGGCTGCAGGCATCCGCTTTATAAACGCGCTTTCGTGCGCCGTGTCCGGCCCCTTCGAAATCATCGCTCGCTCGAGCGCCCGCAATTCTCCAGTACGCATCGGGTTGTGCCGTGAAGGTATTCACGCCACAGTCTGCTTTCTTTTGCGATCGCGCGTGCCGATTTACCCGCCAGATCTCTGGCACAACTCTTTAATCATGAACCCACGCGGGGCACGTCTCCGTCGAGGGGCTGCTCCGTCATTCGAAAGGAGCTGGAGAAATGAATACCCAAGCAATCGAACATGTCGAAGCAGCATCCGCCAATGTCGAAGCCGGTGTTACTGTTTCCGTCATCGCGTGGATGTCCGCAGCAGGCTGGAGCTTCGAATGGTTCTACTCGTCCTTCAAGGCCGAGGAACTGTTCGGCCAGGCCAAAGTTGACTGCGAAGATCGTAATGAGTGCGGCACCCGCGTGGTGCTTTGCGATGTGGAAGTGTCCTCGTACGAAACTGCGTCGGAGGAAATCGAGGCTCACCTCGACCAAATCCTCGCGGGAGCGAGTACGTATCCGGCGCCGGACGCACGTCTGAAGGCGGACCGCACGCTGCATTAAGCGAAACCGGACGCGCGGCCACACGAAAGTGTGCGCCGCGCCCCACCATTACGCATTCCATGGTCTGCGACCACGGCATGCGGTACGCGACGGCTGCCAGATGGCGGCGCTGGTGCGAACTACTCCAGATTTTCACCGCCGATACCGGCATTTTTTCAACCCTGTGTGGGCACTCCCACCAGGGCGTGCTCCACGTTGAATCTGGAGCATGTCATGACATCGCAAACGATTGGCCTCGAAACGAAGATCCTCGCGGATTTCCGTCGATACCTTGGCCAGACCGTTCGTGTGAGCCGCATCATGGTGGAAGAGAGAGGCTACTCAATCTACCGGACTCTCTCGCGACCCGCGCTGGTCAAAGTGATGCCGACGGATCGCGCAAAGATCCTTCACTATTCCACCGCTGATCGGATCACCCCGGAATGGAACGTCCGGCTCGTCGAGCGGCACGAAGAGATTCCACCAGGGGCTTCCCTGCAGGTCTTCGGCACGACTCGGCAGGCGGATAGCGAATCGTTCCTCGGCGACGTTGAACTCGTCACGATGACTGCCTCGCTGATGACAAAGATGGCGATGCGTTCGGCACGCAGCTTCGTTGGCGTGTACCGCAAGGTGTTTGCATAAACATCAACCACAGCAACACCGGGGCGCAGTCCCCGGTGTCCCTCCCAACTAACGTTTGAGTGATCTGGCCGCGGCGCCCCACCGCGTATTCAGTACCAACGACCTGGCGATCACGAGGCCAATCGCGAAGATCTCGCCGAGCACCTTTCCTCGAAAGGGATGACGCCGCGATCATCGTGGACTAGGCTGAAGTAGTGGCTGCCTATGTGTCTGGTCTCATTGGGGATGAACACGGCCCTAACTTCACCCCACCAGGGGAAATTAAAACACCTAGCGGCGGATAATCTCCCCTCAGTTCCCCCCTCATTCGGGCTTCCAATCCCCAAGCTCTCGGGCACACTCAATCCATCCCAATCCCATTTGAGGTCAATCTTGATCCACTGGACCAAAGGCTGGAAAGTGCCGGCTATCTCGGCGTCTGTAGGAGCGCTGATAGCCGTAGGCGTAGCTGGCTGGATGCACCCAAACGGTGACTACAAGCGCACCGACACAGGCTACGATCTCGCGCAAACCCGGTCCGTTCTTGCCACTGCGACCGCTTCCGAGCGCAACGTCGTGGTGGACTATTTCTACTACGGCTGCCCGCATTGCCGCGCGTTCGAGCCCATGCTTGAGGTATGGGCAAAGCAGCTGGGGCCGACCGTCATCCTGAAGCGCGTCCCGGTCACTGGCGGCCGTCCGGAGCTGGCCCGCGAGGCCGCGCTCTTCAACGCGCTCGACAGCCTCGGCGCGATTCCGCGCTTGCAGGAGGCCGCCTTCCAGGCCGTCGCGCGTAAGGCCGACTTCCCGGCGTCGGACCATGATCTGGCCGAGTGGGCAAGGGAGGAGGGCATTGAGGCTCAGCGACTGGTGGACGCGTATCACGCCCCCGACATGCTGGAGCGGATCGATGCTGGCGACAAGGCATTCCGCGCGATGGACCTTTCTGCAGTTCCCGCGATAGCGGTACGCGGCCGCTGGATTGTCACGCCCGCCACGGCCGGCAGTATCGAGGGCATGGTCGGCGCCATGACTGGAGCCCTGGGCGCGGCGGAAAGTCCTGGGTCCTGATCTCTCAGACGGCCACTTCCACCTCACGCGGGAAGCTGGCGGGGTCGATGACCTGCATGCGAAGACGGACGTGCTGGACACTCAGGGGATCCCGCCCGCGCGGGTCGAAGTGGAACCGCTGGTGGTCCAGCATTCCTAAGGCACTGTCCACCAACGCACGGAGAAAAACCGTTTCGATGGACACGCCGGCCTTCTTGGACAGTACCTTGGCCAACTCCAACGTTGGCCGGCTCATCACGACCGGATGTTGCTGTGCCGCGTCGAGGCGCAGCAGACGCGTGACCTGGTCGACGTCCTTTCGCAGCAACTTGTAGCCGAGCGACGCAGCCAAGTTGCCGATGCTCGCGCGCGTGAGTGGCCAACCTGCGCTCTTGGCCCGCAGGTCAGCCAACACTTCGTCCGTAATCGTGGTCGTTTTTCTGTCAACCACATGCAGATATACCCCGATCCGCTGGCGGTATGTCAGAGACAACCCAAGCTCGTCCGCGACGAGCCGTATATTCGGCTTCGTCGGCTTACGCTCGCCGAGCTGCGCCCGCACTTGAGCAAGCAGTTCGGCGGACGGCGCGATGGGAGTCCGTCGCAAAGCCAGCGCGAGCTTGTCGAAATCGCCGGCACGAAGTACAACCCCTATGTCGCGCAGCTTAGCGCGGATCTGGCTGTCAGGAAATCCCGCATTCGGGTTGTTACGGTCGCGGAACCGCTTGAGGAGAAGCGGCACTAGTACGTCGAGATCAACGGCTTCGGATTGGTCAATGGACATATCGAAAAGATCAAACAATAGGCGAGCAAAGGCCAAGGAGAGGGCGACGCCTGACCCCGGTCACGATCACATCGAACCTGCGGGAGCACGCAGCACAGCCTTCACGGCCTGCCCCACGTCCGATTCCCGAATGTCGGTGGTGTTTTCGCGCAGGCGGCGAACCGCGGCGGCGTCGATCGCCTTCTGGATCACCGCGTCGGCATCAGCAATCGAGTGGCCGAGGAGGTGCTCGCAGAGCAGCAATTCGACCGATGCTTCGACCGTCCAGTCGCTGAGGCGATCCAGCTTGGCGCGGATATACGCTTGCATATCCTCGATTTCAGGCACGTCGAAAACGATCTTCTCCTCAAAGCGCCCCCCGCGCACCGCCGCGCTGTCGATCCGGTCGTAGTAGTTCGTCGCGGCGATGAACAGCAGGTCGCGCACTCGGCCACCCGCGCCGTCGATGGTGGTTAGGATCTTCTCGGTCAGCATGCCGTAGCCGGAATACTGACGGTCGCGCAGAATTCCGTCCGCTTCGTCTAGGAACACGATTGCCGGGCGAATGTCGCACGCCGTCTTATACAGTTTGTCCCATGCTTCGGGCTTTGCCGCGATTTCCGAGCCGATGATCTTGAGAAAGGCCCAATCTGCTTGCTTGGCGAGCGCCATCGCGGCCTGGGTCTTGCCCGTACCCGGCGGGCCAACGAAGATCAGACCAGTCGGCAAGCGGCTACCCATCTTTTCGAGCGAATACACGTTCGCCATCTTGAAGGCCATGTCCTTGAGGACATTACGCGACTCTTCCGGCATCAGAATCTCGTCGATGCTCTTCACCGTCTCCGGAAGCTTCCCCTTGCGGCCTTGAACCAGACGCAACGCACGCATGCCTATCTCGAAACTGAGTTTGCCAGCGAATTCGCCGCTACGGCGCATTTCGCCGATCTGCTCGCCTACAGCGGTCAGACGTGCCGCGCTGTAACCCGCCCAACGCTCTGCCAGCGTCGTGATCACGGCAGGCTCGGCCACATCGTAACCAGCAGTGCCACCGATCGCACGACGCAAGATGGCTTGGCGAGCCTCCTGATCCGGCGCCGGGATTTCCACCTTGAAGTCGAAGCGCTTTTCGCGAACACCGGCACTGTCGAGGTCGTCCAGGTGGTTCGTCGCCGCGACCAGCACGATCTTCGTGCCGCGCAGATTCACGATCTCGGTCAACATCGTGTTGGTCAGATCGCGGTCCATGTGGTGCGAGCCATTGCCGCTACGCTCCTTTAAGAACGAGTCAATCTCGTCGATGAAGAACACACCGAAGCCCGTCTTGCGGGCCGCCGCGAATGCTGCCTTCACCTTCTGCACTGACTCGTTAACCCACATAGAAGCGATGTCGCCGTAAGCGATCGAGAAGAAAGGCACGTTAAGTTCGCCAGCAAGCGCCTCGGCAAACAACGTTTTCCCGTTCCCTGGATCACCGAACAGGAGGATGCCGTTGCGTGGTGTCGCGCGCGCGGCGATCACATCCTTCGCTGCGGCGAGCAGGCGCTCCTTCGTCTCGGCCATACCGACCACGTCCGCGAACTTGTAGCGCGGAGTGCTCATACTGTCCGAAAAGTCATAACTCGGTGCAGGCGGTTGCGGCGGCTGATTCTGAATACCATGGCGGGCCTGGCGCGGCGCTGAGGTGGCAGCCTGAGCCGGATTCATCGGCTGAGACGCACCTCCGTTAAGCCGCGCCCGAAAATTTAGGAGCGCCGGGCGGATCCGCGGGTGTGCAAAGAGTAGAAACGTCCAGATGCCCAGTACCGTCAGCACAGTTGACCATCCCGTGTGCGCCAGTCTGACAACAGTGATGGCGCCGGCCGCTACCAAGGCGTAGGCCAGCAAGAACTTCCAGGCCTTGTAGAAGTCTGGGAGCACGATCAGAACCGGCACGACGATCGTCACGAACATGAGTTTGTCGATGTCCGTCGGCGTGACCAGGCCACCATGCGAGACGTGCGAGAAGGCGACCGCCCAGACGCACATCCCGATGATGCGGATCAGCCACCCAACTGCGACCAAGGGCATAAGTGGATTCATAACCACCTCGTTCATCACGGCAGGCCCGATTGCCACACCGTCTTCATACGTTAATTGTCTCGCCATTCTACGGAATGCAAATGAACGTGGAAATGGTAGTTTCGCGAATGGATAGTGCATACCCCCGAACTGGATTTGAGAGTTTGCCGAATGCCTGGAACGAGCAACCAGCTTGAAGCATGTGTGTTTTCACCAGCAAGTTCTTGGGGTATGATCCGTACATCCATCCAACGGATGGCGTCCTCTTTCTCAGCAGCCGCGCTGGCGGCATCAGGTGAAAAAAAGGGAGGACGAAATGGAAATTCCCGTTCCTGACATAGGGAACCGCTCCTACGAGCGAATCCTGAAAGTCATTCAAGTGAAAGAGGTCGTAGGTCCGGGCCAAGTCACGAAGTTTGTGGCCCCGAGACATCGGTACTCCGATCCGATCAATGCCCCCGGTCAGCTCCTAGACGTCGGGCAACTGCAACAGCGCGACCTTCGCGAGATTCGAACACAGCACGAGTTTGAATATCCTGACTTCATCGCGCGCACTATCCTCAAATCTCCACAGTTCGATTACGACGAAGCGCGTGTATTCCAGTTTCACCGGAAGACGTCAAACTCGCAGTTCGTCTACGGCACTGTCATCACAGACAGTAGCCTGAACCTGATCGACTACTGCATCGGTGGCCCGCGTCTTGAGCAACGTCGCACGGTGCTTCATCCGCTGCTGCGTGCCCTGTGCACTCCCGGATCTCTCGAGGTCCGGCTGCACTGAAACGTCACCCTTCAAGCAACCTTCCATCGCAACACCCGGCTCCGTTCTGGTCCGGCGCTCACCCAGGAAGTTTCATCATGGCAAAAGCTAGCAGGATCGTCGAAACGATCCGGGAAGCGGACGCGAGCGGGGGCGGATTCCTGCTCCGCGTCCGGCTTCATTCCGGAGAGGCCATCCGCGGTGCGGTCATGGGCCATTCGCTCGACGACATGGAGCAAACGATGACGGTCGACCTCGATCTGTGGCATCTGGATCGAGGCGGCCCCATAAATGCGAAGCGTCTCGTGCGCTTCGACGAGATCGCGAACTTGGAAGTTGAGTGGTAATTCACAGAGTCCCACCGGGACTCACCGCAGCAAGCAATCAACAAGGCAGCCATCGGAAACGATGGGCTGCCTTTTTTTCATTATCAAGGGCGCAATCCCGCGCAACAATGGAGAACAGCAATGCATCAACTCACCATCAACGAACTTGGTCGCGCGGAAATGGCTTGGACCGGTGACAAGCCTTGGCACGGTCTGGGCCAGCAAGTCCAGCGAGGAGCTTCGATCGAGGAGTGGCGTCAAGCCGCCGGCCTGGAGTGGTCGATCTTGCGACGGCCGGTGCGCTTCAATTCCTCGGAAGAGGAGGGTGGCGACACGCTAAAGCTCGACGGCCACGACGTACTCGTGCGAAGCGACAACCTGAAGGGCCTGTCGGTCGTGACGAAGAAGTACCGCGTCGTCCAGCCGGACTCGGTTCTCGAGTTCTTCCGCGATCTGACTCGGAGCGCCGGCTTCCAGATCGAAACGGCCGGATCGATGCGAGAAGGCCGGACGATCTGGGTTCTCGCGAACACAGGTCTGAAGCAAGACATCGTTCCGGGTGACAATGTGAAGGGCTACTTGCTCCTCGCGACGTCATACGACAGTGCGATTGCGACGACGGCGATGTACACGAGCACGCGTGTGGTGTGTAACAACACCCTGCGTTTCGCGCTGAACCGGGACGTCGAGAGCCAAGTGCGTATTCGTCACGACGCGGAGTTCGATCCGGACGTGGTGAAGAGCCAACTCGGCATCCTGGCCGGCGAGTCGTGGAGCACCTTCGTCACCCGAATGAAGTCGTTCTCGAGGACGTCGATGGGTAGCACCGAAGCTGGCATGGTGCTGGCAGGCGTGCTCGCAGCGCAACAAGCTGAAAACGTCGCGACTATCGTGACCGAAACGCGGGGCTACAAAAAGATCATGGAGCTCTTCAACGGTTCGGGCCGCGGATCGGAAATGAGCGGTGTGCGCAACACTGCCTGGGGTCTGGTGAACGCAGTCACGCAGTACGTGGACTTCGAGCGCCAGGCGCGCAACAACGAGACCCGCCTCAACAGCGCGTGGTTTGGTCCAGGGGCTCGCCTCAAAGACCAGATCGTTTCGCAGTTGCTCGAACTCGTGTAACCCCTGAAGAAATTATCCCTCCCGCCGCAAGGCGCGGAGGGATGTCCCTCACGCAGTGCCGGCCAGCGCCGCCCCGCCGAGATATCTTGCGCCCCATTTTAGCCGCTCATAGCAAGCTGCGGCCAAAGCGTCGTGCGGCCACATTTACCGAATGGCGATCGCGGGCAATGACGCCCGGAGAGTTACTCGAGTCGACATTGCGATGTGCCGATGCTGAGATGTACAGGATCAAGCAGGCGAGACGCAATTCCTTCCAAATCGCGGGAGCGATTCTAGGCGGCGAGAGGCGGCCTCAGCCGTCAAGCCGCGATCGCCACGAGCGGCTTCTTCGTGGCCAGACGCCCCTCGTCAAACTCACGCTTCAGGGCAGCAGCCGGCAGTGCAGGGCTTATCAGCCACCCCTGAATGAAATTGCAGCCAAGCTTGACGAGCGCTTCCTTCTGGTCCTGTGTCTCAACGCCTTCCGCAATTAGGTCCATACCCAACTGGCGAGTGAGCTGGGAGATCGCCTTGATGATTTCCAGATCAGTGCGGGAGGAAGGTAGCTTCGACACGAACTGCCTATCCATCTTGATGGCCGAGAACGGCAGGTTCTGCAGGTACGTCAGGCTCGAGAAGCCCGTTCCGAAGTCGTCGATCATGATCCGGACGCCGCGATCACGCAGCTCACGAAATGTCTTCTCGACGGCGTAGCTGTTGTGCAAGAGGTTAAGGCTCTCGGTCACTTCAAGCACCAAACGCGACGGAGTCAGGCCGCTGATGATCAGCGCCTCGTCGAGATAGGCGAGGAATGCTTCGCGATTGAGCTGGAGCGGCGAGACGTTCACCGACAGATATGGGATGGACAGGCCTTCCCGATCCCACGCGACCATCTGCTCGCAGCCCTTCAAGAGAATCCAGCGACCCAATGCGTGGATGGAGCCGGCGCGCTCGGCGGCCGGGATGAACACGACTGGCGAGATGCTGCCTCGCTTCGGATGGGCCCACCGCGCGAGTGCTTCAACGCCCACGACCGCGTGCGAGGCAAGTTCGCAGACTGGCTGGTAGTCGACTGAAAAGTGACCTTCGTACAGGCCCGTCAGAAGCTCATGCTGGAGTTCAGGCCAAGGCGAATCGATGTGGGGTGGCTGCTTGTCTGATCCGCTGGCACTGGGCGCCATTTCCCGCAGGTAGTCACGCGCGAAACTGATGGCTTCCCAGCATGATCCATCCCGCGGCTCCGCGGACGAGGCGGCATACAGGATCGCATACTCCAGAAGGGTCTCGATCAGCTTAGTGCTGCTGCGGATATCCTGCTCTACGGGGAGGGAAGGCGTCACAGAAGTTGGCTCTCGATGTAGGTGGGATCGTGAAGACCTTCGACTTGCGGAGGTGTGCCTTCGCCCATAATTACATAATCGAGCGTGTCAACCGTTCAAATGTCGAAGGAGTTGGCCGTTCGATCGTAAATGCCAGCATAGCGAGGGAAGAAGGCTATCGCGGACCGATTTAAGACCGGGAGACCAGCCTCGCTTCGTGGTCTCTGCGCGTGCCCTGAGCCGTTGTTCCCGAATCTGACGGGGCGTCAGCACGTATACGAACTTCCACCGCTCGATGTCGTTTAGAAGGGCGAGGTGTTCGACGTGGGCTGGGAAGCCATCGATCACGACCCGATCGAGACTGCGAGCGTAGTCGAGGATTTCGGTAGCGGCGCGCGGATCGAGCGCTTCACCCGGCACATGGCGTGCCATCACCTGAAGCACGCGCACTGGTAGGTCGGCCGGGCGAGCGCCACGGCGAGCGAGACGGCCAATCAGGCCAATGCTCAAGTGGACGTATCCCTGCGCAGCTAGATGGCGTCCAATGGTGCTTTTGCCGCAACCATGCGGGCCCAGCAGGAAGACGTGGGAGCCGACATTCATGTTCATCGTATGGGAGTCGATCACGCTTCGACCGACGGAACACCGAAAAGGAAGTTCGGTTGCGGCCAAGCGCTCCGCACCTCGGGCGTGTGCGATACGTAGAAATCGGAGCGGTCTTGTTCGACGAGTTTAATAGCCTCCTGGATCAATGCGATGCGCTGTTCCAGATTCGCCTTCACGTCAACCGCCGGGGTGCCCCGGGCTGTACCCGGCACCGCGTGTTGCACCTCCTTGCGAAGGGTACGAACTGCTTCACGCAGGCAATCGGTCACGTCGCCGAGGTTCGCGTAGACACTTTCCCAGTTGCGACTCATTTTTGCCTCTGCTGATTGGATTGCGGATCGGTCTGGGAGCAGATAGCGGCTGCACTCGCTCCGTTCGTGATTGCGCACTTGATTCCGGAAATCACGCGGGGCAAGCCGGCCTGTTCAGCAACCTCATGAAACAAGTCACGGTGATGCCACGAAAGGACTGCCCACCAGACCAGCACAGCCATGGTCGCCGCGCGGCGCGACCATGGCGAGAAGAGGCCCGGGAAGAGCATACGGAGAACGGTGATCAGTTCGCGATCTGCTCGACCATGCCTTCGATGCGGCCAAACGATTCGAGAGCGCCATACATGTACTCGCCCTTGATCACGCCCATGTTGATGAGCGTACCCTGCACGGTGGCCTTGCCCGAGTGCTTACCTAGCACGATCAGCGTTTCACATTCGATATCGATTGCGATATCCGCATCGACGTCGATGACCACCGTACCGGCTGACTTGATCAGCGAATCCGAGCTTTGCAGCGAGCCCTTGAAGATCGCGCCCGCGCGTGTCTTGATCATGCCCTGCAGTTCGAAGTCGCCCGAGAACGTCGAACGGATATTGTGCTTTTCATGGTCAAGGTAGAAGACGCCGTCATTGTCGCGGCCGAAGATGTTGATCAGGCGATCGAACATCGTACGCAGGTTCGGCAGCGCGGTACGTGACCGAGGGATTGCCTGCTGTTGTTCGGCTTGAACCGGTTCCGGCGAGCGAAACTTGTCGAGATAGGAAACAGCTGCTGCGCCGTCAATAACCTCGTTGTGCTGTGCTGCATTCTGCATGGAATACTCCTAGTCTTCAGTAGGCGACATAGTTGCCGCGGGAGGTAGAGAAGCCGCCGCCGCTCTGTTGGACGGTAAGCAGCGTCGAACCGTCGGGCAGGGTCTGTCCGACAGAAATCTGTTTCATCTGGCCGTGATCCATAACGACCAGTGCGTCACCGTTCTTCGTGACGACATTGAATTTGGGCGTGGCAGGGACGTCTGCCGAAGTGGTCTGATGCTGTGGTTCGCTGGCGTCGCTTTGGCGCGGCGTCACAGTCGGTGCGGCCTGCGTCACAGTCGGTGCGGCCTGCGTCGCAGTTGGCATAAGCTGCACGTTGACCGTGTCGCGGCTCTGCTGCTGCGGTTGCTGCTGAACTGGTTCAAGGTGGGGTTGCGGCGTCGGATGATTGACCGCGCGTGGCGTGACTGGCTCACGAGCAGAGTGCACCGCTAGGACGCGAGGCCCATGCACCTTCTTCGGAGCGATATGTCCCGAATCGGGTCGAGGCGGCGCAGCCACGGGGGTGGGAGTTGCTCCGAGCAGCGCCACTGCATCGCCGCTATCCTCCCCATCGCCATAAGCGTCAGGAGAGGTGAACGTCGGCGGGTGGATCGTGAGGTTGATCGGTCCCTTCTGGCCGTCGTCACCATAGGCTGGCATGTTCATGGGGAAAGGGCCACCGCCCGGCAGCGGAATCCAGCCCTTGGCCGCGTCACGGACGATGTGATCCTTATCTCGTACCTGAGGCGAGTTGTCGCCAGATGGGGGTGTCGAGAAGGTGCGTGGCGTGATGCTCGGGTAGTACGGAATTGCGGAGTATCCGTTCGGTTGCCCATGCAACGCCCTGTCGACGGGATCGTTTGCTTCACGCCAAGGCGTAAGAAAGTGCGGAATGCCGAAATGGACCGATTGAAAGACGGTTTGTGCGTCGACATGCACGAACCGAGTGACGCCCATCAGCGCCATGAATCCGAGAAAGACGATCAGAGAACTTCGACCGACGGCAATAGAGACCGCCACCACGCTGGCACGCATGCGGCCCCTGTACTTGGCTCGCGCCGCAGCGCGCGGGCGCGATGCGGCCGGCCTGGCGGAAGTGCCGTTGTGGGCCGTAGGCAAGGATGCAAACGAGAACTTCATCGGAGGGACATACCACGTTGCCCGACGCGAAATGAGCCATTGGTTGATGCGATAGCGAAGCCGATCCGCGATAGACAGAATCGGCATCTCGTCCGGGTGCTTGGGGTACACGAGGACATATTTCCCGTCCGTAAACTCCAGGAAGGGCTTGCCGGGTGCCAAGTGGCGAACAACGAACGGCCCAGCCTTTACCATCGTGATGGTGGGCTGTAGTTTCGCTGCGCCGTGCGGAAGGATCGCGTCACTCATGATGAGTGTGACGATAAGTGAGAAGTCCTCGAGCGCGGCGCTCAAATACCTATGGAATTACGGAGCCTTTCCCTAAAGTGGAAAACCGCGTGCAATCGCGATTGGATCGTTGAAGAGACGGGCCCACGCGCGTGCGAGAGATACCTCGATATCCATGATTCCGCTGCGGTCCCACCAACCGTTGCCGAGCAGCAGGACCGGTGTTCGGTAGTGCAGATGATAAAGGGGAAGAGATGTGACTGCCTCGAAACACACGAGCAGCGAATAACGTTCATCCCCTATCTTCGCCGTGCGCCCGATAGCGCTCCAGTGCGGCTTGAGTCCGTCCTCAATAACAGGAATCGGCTGAATAGCGGGGTAGAACACACGATCCGGCAAAACCCACACGCCTTTTTGAAGATGCTCCGCCCACGGGACTGCTCCCGATCCGCCCGCGATTAGCCGGACGGCCGACGGCAATTGGAGTGCGTCGACTAGCCCCGGCGAGACAGGGCCAAGCACGTTTTCCGGAAGCATGACAATCGGAGTCGGCGCACCGGACGCGATAGGCACCGCAGCGGCCCCCCGCACGATCGGTCCGTACGACAGTGCGGCACGGATTGACTCGTCGAAGTCCACAGGTGGCTTACCAACCGGCAGGCTCATGGCGATTACACGGGACTGCATGGCCGGTACGAGAACAGCGTAGACGTTCAATAGTACGGCGCAGAACGTCGGAACGAAGAGCGGTCGCCACGACGGGCGCTTGACCGCCTCAAGCACGGCCGCCGCGGTCCAGATCGTGAACAGTACACCCAGTACGCTAGTCGACGGGAACCACCAGCCAGCCGCTGCGGCAGGCGGCAAAGGGGCAACCAGGGCCAGGGGGGGCAGCGACAGCGGGATGAATACCCATGCCGAACGCTCGACCGGCGTCGCCCGGCGGCTGAAGGCCGGCGCCGTGAAGAGAGTCGAGAGCAGGGCGAGCGCGAGCCAAATCGTAAGGGCCATCGGGCGGCCGGCGCCCACGTCGAGCACTCCGATCGCCACGCTACTGAGTGCGCCAAGGAACCATCCGAGCAAGTACAAGAGGGACGTCTTGCCGAGCTCGCGCAGACACCAAAGAGCCGCGGGCAGCGCGACGTAGCCCGCTGCCGCAGCCGGCGGCCGGGCGCATAGTACGCCGCAGAAGAATAGGCAGGCGAAAATGAGGATCGGACGAATGATTCGGAAGCGAGATACGTGAGCCATGCCGGGAGAGTAGGGAGCGAAGCAAGTTCTCCCGAGCCAAATGACTTGGCCACATTCGGCAATATTCGACCTCCCTCGCATTCATGAATATGCGATCACTGCCAATTATTGAGCGTTGGGAATGAAAAAAGCACATTACGTCAATGGTGTGCAATCCCGGCGGCGTCCGCCCCGAACGCCTGGTAACCATACATTCCCCATACACCTCGCCCGATATTCGACTCGACGGACGCTCCTCGTCCGGCTAAGGTTCTGACATCGTCCTCATTTTGAGCAATGCCCTCGTGAGCCTAGAGTTCAGTGTAAAAGAGATGGTGGTTGCCCTGGGCTTCCGCCACAGGAACAAGCCAGTCGAATTGCGCGCACTCGGTAATGCTATCGACACGATGCGCCGCCGAGCCACCTTCCGTTTTGCAGTGCGTTGGGCAAAGGCTCCATCGGCCGCGCTGCTTGACGACATGCGGGTTGGCATGAGCCCCCAACGCCCCACCACGCAGGCATACGCCGGCGATGTAGACTTCATCGACATCCGACTCGAGTTGGCACCGAACCAGGTTCCTCAGCGTACCGGCGTCGCTGAATAAAGATGCAGACGGTCTGATATTCCATTCTGGTTGTGATGCGGTCGGGGCGAAGCTATCGGGACTTCCAACAGAGTGAGGTCAGTATGAGCGCCGATAACATCGTAGCCGGTAGTATCAGCAAGATTGTGTCCGCCGGACTCGGCGGTCAGGACAACGTAGGCGACACGGCTCTCCAGCCGAAGAGTGCCGCAGAGCTCGAAGCGGAGGCGGCTCTCCGCGATCTGGATGCGGCAGTCGAGATGTCCATGGCCGACGGCAACAAGAGCGGCCGTACGAAGGCTCCGACTCCCGCCGACGACGAAAGTCCGGAAGCCACGCGCGCCCGCCTGATGAAGAAGGCGGCCAGTCAGCGTGAGAAAGGCCGCAAGGCGCTCACGACCCCGGAAGCCGGCATCGTGATGGCCTCGCAACAGGTCGTCGTGAAAGATCGTGTCGTTGGCTCGGCGCTGGAGCGCTATCTCGGCGCAATCGACTACTGCTCGCACAACCTTCAGCGCTACGGCGAGATGGTGCTCGGCAAGAAGTGTCAAGAAGTCGTCGAGCAGCTGCACACCCTGGTCGAGGAGTTCTACACCGACGCCGATAAGGAACTCGGCCGCGTTACGATGCTGGTGACGGAAGGGAAGATCCAAGTGGAGGCCGAAGGAATGCCGTGGATCAAGCCGGAAGTCCTGTCGCCGGCCGTCGACATGAAGGCGCTGTTCCGCTCGCGTCTCGGCATCAAGATGCTGAGGGGCGTGATGAAATACGACCAGTCGCTGGAGCTGATGGCTGGCCTCGAGTGGAACGAACTCATTGGCCACGGCGAAACCGAAAAGCGCCAACTGCTCGCCAAACAGGCTCTCGGCAAGATCTACGGGTTCGCGTCACACGTGAATCAGTCGCTGCGCGGCCGCGCCTTAGCGAAGGGGAAGCCGGTGGGCGCAAAACCCCTCCAAGCGGCTCACACTGAAGAAGCCGTGGCGGCATGAATGACGCGATTGCGCGAATCCTCGCGCCCCTGAACGACGAGCAGATGGCCGTAGCCAACTGCGAAGGTAACTGCCTCGTCATCGCGGGCCCGGGGTCTGGGAAGACCAACACTATCTCGCGCAAGATCGCGGCGACTCTGCAAAATCGCTCTGAGCGCATCGCCGCGGTCACGTTCACGCGAGAAGCTGCTCTCGAACTTCGAGCCCGTACCATCGCACTCGCTGGCAAGCAAGCCGCTTCCCGGATCCTGGTCGGCACCTTCCACTCGGTCATGAACCTAATGTCGTTCCCGGATCTGGCGACCGACAACGGGCGGGAGGTCGTATTCGGTCGAGACATCATCGCCGGCCGGCCATGGCCGTTCGGAAAAACTAAGTGGAAGATCGTTAAGGAAGGGATGCGCCGTAGCTTTATCCTGCGCGCGCTATCGGAGCTCGCGATCGAAGACCTAACGCTCGAAGAGGCAAGCCGAATCATCGAGCAAGTGAAGTCGGGCCGGCCGGCGGCGGAGCTCCGCCATGAGCAGATGACCCAAATCTACACGGACATCATGAGCCGGCAGAAGGTTATCGACTTCCAGGACATCCTTCTGAAGACTAACGCTGGTCTCGAATCGGGCGCGGTGCCGCCGCTCAACGTCACACGCCTCTTTATCGACGAGTACCAGGACACCGATAAACCACAGTTCGACATGGCGGCCGCGCACCATCGCGCAAATGTCATTTTGACCGGCGTGGGTGACGACGACCAGTCGATTTACGGCTTTCGGAACGCGCTCGGCTACGAGGGCATGCAGATGTTCGAGCGCAGCTTCAACGCCGAGCGCCTGATGCTGGGCAACAACTACCGAAGCCATGCCGAAATCGTTAGCTCGGCCACGAGGGTCATCAACCACAACCTCGACCGTGTCGACAAGAACCTCGTCGCTATGAAGGGGCCGGGCGGCAAGACGGCATGGAAGACCTTCAAGACACAAGAGGAGGAAGCTCACGCGGCCGCGCGTTACGCCGCTGACGCACTCCGCTTTGGCAGCGATGTGGCCATCTTCGCGCGAAATAACCGTCGTCTTGATGAAGTCGAGGCCCGACTCCAGTCGCTAGGCATTCCGTACCGCCGCCCGCCAGGCGAGTCGATCCTGAATAGTGTTGAGGTAATGATCTTCTGCGCGGCAATACAGGCTGTAGTGAAGCCGGAGAAGAAGGTAATAGACCAACTGTTGTCCTGGTGCCGTGTCGACGAACAGAGCATCGTCAAACTCGAGAAGCTATTTCGCGGCGCATTCCTGCTCGGTCAGTCGGAGGACTTCGCCAGGGCGAAGATCGAAGACTCGGTTAAGGAGAAGTGGCGCGGTTTTGTGAAGCTCTTCACGGGCTGGCAGTCGTCGCTGGTGATCGGCGCGGACACGCTGCTCATCTACGGCATCAGCGACTGGCTTTCCTCCTACGCTCCGGACAAACGCAGCCAAAACGTCATTCAGATCGCGCGAGACATGTTCATGCCGCGCCGCGCGGACCCGGAACGGGGGATTTTGGCTCAGACCGTTCAAGACCGCCTGACGGCCATCAAGATGGCGCAGAGCAAGCGCGACGAGAAGAAGCCCGAGGGCGCAGACGCACCGAAGGTCGTCGAGTTGATGACGGCCCACGGGTCAAAGGGACTCGAGTTCGATCATGTCTGGGTTGTTGGCGCCGAAGATGATGTTTTCCCGGCGAAGGATGGAACGCTCGAAGAAGAGCGCCGCCTGATGTTCGTCGCAATGACGCGAGCGCGTAAGGACCTGATGTTGTCTACTGGCGGTGGGAAGCCTCCCAGCATGTTCCTCAAGGAAAGTGGAATCGAGCGGATCGTGGATCAGGACAACGCCTACGCGAACCTCGTGGATGCGTAACATGGCCGGGACCTGACCAAGCAGGATAATCAATGAGGAGTGGACGATGGTCGAATTGACCGAGAAGCAGACGCAGGCCTTGCACATTACTCAAGCTGCCCTGGTCCAGATTCGGTGCTTGGCGAGGCAACCCCTTACCCCGACGACTATCGCCGCCATCCATGACCTGGCTGACGCGCTGCACAACGTCCCTCGCTGGCTTACGTGGCGTCCGAAGGGTTTGAATCCCGAGAATGTCTTTGATGAGGAACTGAATCGGGACCTCGAGACTGCGGTTGGCGTATTCGAGCGAGAGGGATTTCCGATGTTCGCTTTTCCACCAAACATTCAGCCGCGCGACGTGAATATCAGTGCCTACGTGGCGTCAGGTGCCCGCTTCTGGATCCCGCCGGGAATCGCGAACCAGTATGCAACGTCTGCAGACGCGGGGTCGCGTAGGGGTGGTGCAATCACTTTGGCCTTGACGCAGTTCTTCCGACGCCTCTTCAGCTAGCGAGAACGCGAGTCGCGTGGGAGCAAGACGAAGTCCGCGGGGAGCCTTGGCCGGGCTGGGAGGGACTGCAAGGCTCTCCTTAATGGCTGCATTTGCGCGGCACGGCGCGCTCACGAATACGCCACTAATGACGCCGGAACACGGGCGAACAGTTGGGGTGTCAGCTGATCTGCAGTTCTTCCGCAAGCTCAGCCATCGTCTTGGGCACAATGCCCATAGCATGCTGCTTGATTGCGACGAGCGCCAGGTGCAGCGGTTGAAGCATGGCTTCGCGCTGCTCGTAGGTGATCTGCTTGTTGTACTCGGACATGTACAGCTGAGCGATGGCCAGATCCGCCCGCTGCAGTTCGCGGTAGAGCGTCGAAAGCATCGGCAAGAGGAGAATCAGATCGAACCGCGTCTTGCGAAAGATGGCCTCGTTCAACTCACCGTCGTAAGCCTCGGCGTCCACCTGGAGGCCCAGCGTCGCATACTTGAGGTCCTTGACCAGCCCGGGCAGTGCATTGCCAGTTGCCGTGCGCGTCTTCAGTCCGCGGCTGCGGATAAACAGTCGCTCGGAGACGAAGTAGAAATCGCGATCCACCCAGCGGCGAATGAGCGGGGAGTAGACTCGCATCTCGGTGCGCGATACGACGTTCGTCCGGATCGCCTCGACTCGGTCGAGGTTCTTGGGGATTGTGAAGGGCACGTCGGCCCAGGAATCCTCCTGTTGGGACTGCTCGGCGGTATTCAAGGCTAGTGGTCCGTTTGGTGAGCTTGCTGCACGCGACGCGCGCCCAAAGTATCTTTCCGGATTCTCCCCGCAGGGATCAGGCGGGTCGGAATGAATGCCGGTGTTTTCCAGCAAATTTTCGCAATTCGCCGCTTCCGGGAAGTTCGACTATTATCGATACACGCCGAGTCGTCGGCATCGCCGCTCCAATCGGTCCATATTATTGGCCGCCACAGCAACCAGAGCACCGGTTCGCCTCCGTAATACCGCGCCCATCCGGGTGTCGTGATTTCCCATTTCCGAAATCGGTAAAGAACGTCCGCCAGAGGACACGAGGCAGCGTAATGCGCGTTCGTGCGCCAGCCCCATTCAGACCGATTTTTCAAACGCGCTCGGAAGAACGTGGCCACCGGAGAAATCCGGCTCCCCGTCTGCGAGCGTTCCAGCGTGCTCTTACCCTGCAGGTCATCCCTGCCGAGTAACAACGCCTGTTACGACCTTCCCGCTTTTCAACGACGCAAAGCGTCATCAATAGGAGAAGTTCATGAAATCGGAAAAAATCATCAACAAGACCGTCGTAAAGCGTAACGGGGAAGCGGTCGCCTTCGATCCGTCGAAGATCCGTGCCGCGATCCTCTTGAACGCGCTGGATGTCAGAGGGGTGAAGGAAAAGGGCGAAGGAGAGCTGTCGCAAGCTGACCGCGATCTGGTCGACTCGGTCGCAGATGCGGTGGTGGAGCGTATCGCGCGAAAGCTGGAAGCAAGCATCCCGATCGAGGACATCCAAGATCTGGTCGAACTGTCGCTCATGCGCGTCGATCACGCTCTGGCTCGCGCCTACGTTTTGTATCGCGAGAAGCGCACGGGACTGCGTAATCTCAATGCTGTCCCGATTGAGGAAGAGCCGCTCGGCCTCGTGTGCACGCGCCGCCCCGGTGATGAGGGCGACCAGCCATGCGACGCTTGTCAGTGAGTTGAGTTGGGGGGGGGAGGGCCGAAAGGCCCGCCTCCCCAAATTTTCGGTTTGCAGGAACCGATAGATATACGTAGAATGAGTTACGCCGCATTGGCGGCAGCACGCGCAGATCAGTAGGCGCCTTGGCAATTTCTGCAATCTTTCGGGTTGCAAAAGTAGCCAAACCAGTGCCGTTCCAGTATTTCGCGCCTTCCTGGCACGACTGGAAAATCATCAACAGCAATCTGAATCCACGTCTCTCGCCCCGTCGCCGCTGTCCGTGATTTCGGTCCGAATAGCCGTCCGGTACGCCAGAGATTGGACCCACGTGATCTTGATCACGCCGGCCTCAACGTCAATCGCGACCAAGGAAGACTCGTCCGAGTCTTCCTCCCTCCCTCTGTAATTTAACGGAGTCCTTCCTCGACAGCTTGTCCGGAAAGGGCGGGGCGATTTTCGCCCCCAGATCCGCTCTCCAGGTTTCTACGCGACGATACGGCAAAGGAGAGTTAATCATGAACGTGAAATCGATCTACGCTACTCCGTCGAACCTCGACCGAGTCATCGCCGCTTTCGACTCCGCCGTGTCTGAGTTTTGCTGCGGCGTATGGATTCCCTTCGCAGTTTGCTGGCTCGCGGGGATCGTCGTTTGGTTCATCGGTATTGCTCAGGAAACACAGGGTTGGGCAGAACTTTTCCAGATCGGTGGCCAAGCCGCTCTGGATGGTTACTTCGCTACGGTTCACGCCGAGCGTCTGACCATGCTTACGATGATGTCCGATGCATTGGCGGGACACTCGGTCGTGATCGGGGGCGTCCTGCGAGGGTGGGGCATCTTCATAGCCGTTGGGATCGTGCCGCCGGCATTCATTTTGAGCCTGGCGGGCGCAACGATCTCGGCTTACCTCAAGTCGGGCGATGGCTACCGTCGTCGATAATCGCAACCAGGAAATCCGCTCTCCTTAAGGGGACGCGGATTTTCACTTCATACGGTTCTCTGCTGCGGGTGTCGCATCCGCACCAGGCACACCATGAGCCAGGACCGCATCTCCGGTTTCACGCGCCGCTACGGCATCAGGAGATCGCCATGAACCAGCAACAACAGCATCTGAACCAACAGCGTCGTCGGCCTAAGTGGATTCACCCCTCATTGGGAATTCTGAATCTTCCCATCGCCGCGATCGTTCTATTGGTCGGAATGCTTCGCTACGCGTTCCGAGGAAATCTGACATTCCTCGCGATCGCTATCGTGATCAGCGTGCTTTGCATTGCCTTCCACACAAAGCTGACCATCCTTGAGATCGTGGCTTTGGCAGGCTTGCTTCTCGTCGCCCTTCCTGTAATCAAGGCAAGTAACCAAGCCGTGTACCGCTTCGCGAGCCGCCTTGAGCAATGGGCTCGCAAGTAATCATCCCCCGCGACCTGTGCAGCGGCAGCTTCCTTACGGATGCTGCTCGCTGCAGCTAAACAATCCTCGTTGTCCGCCTGACTATGGGCGGCGCTCCGCAAGACTCTGCCCTATCGCTCAAGGACAAGTTCCCTTGTCCTTGCTCTTTTGGGCTTCGATTTTTCCAGCCGTTCACCGGCATCACGTCAGGTGGTTCAAATGACTGGAGCAACTTAAATCGGGAGAAGTCTATGAGCCAGGAACATCAGCTCAAGGAAGAAATCCGAGAGTCAGTAGACGAGGGGCTGATCGTGTTCGTGCGGTTTCTGGCGGACGTGGTTCTCATCTCTGCGCTGTCTCTCGTAATCGGTGCATCTGCCTTGCTCCTCAACGGCGTCTTCGCCGGGGTGGAGCATGTAACGCATGATCCGTTTCAGGGCTACGTCCTGCTTGCGTTCCATGCGCTGATGCTCGCCCTGCACCTTTCCGCTGCCAGTTGGATTGGCGTTCGCGGCCTGAAAAGGTTCGTGAAGCGGTTTGGTTGAAAGGCCCACAACTCTAAAGGAGAAGCAGCATGAGCACGTACACGAAAGCGTTTGTCGGTGAATTGATCGATTTTGCGCACGAGTTGTCCGAGCCGCTCAAACCCGTTGCCCGTTGCATCATGGGCATGCTGGGTCTGGGGGCGCAGCCGCATATTGCGGACTAAGCCTCTGCATTCAGTCGTCACGGCATCCTTGACGAGACGGTGTGCGGACCTGCCTTCGGGCGGGTCCGTCTCACAGCCACTCTCTCAAAAGCTCGCTCGCGCACTGCCATGTCTCCAACATTGCAGTGCCAACGGCACTCCGGTTTTTCCCGCCAGCAATGGCACTAACTGGAGATCAATCATGAGTATCATGTCCTTCCCGGACCGCGGTCCGTGGGGCAACGCAAAGTGGCGCGGCAACTGCAGCGGCCACGTCTACCGGCAACTGTTCGAGCAGATCCTCGGCCGCCTCGAGCGCCCGGTGTTCATCGATCCGATGATGGGGTCTGGCACCAGCATCGAAGTCGCCAAGGAGATGGGCATCACGGCCTATGGTCTCGACCTGCACCAGGGCTTCAACATCCTGCGCAACTCGATCGTCGAAGCGACTGGCGAGCAGGGTAACCTGGTGCTGTCGCATCCGCCGTATCACGGGATGATTCGCTACTCGGGCGAGGTGTGGGGCAAAGAAGCGCATTCCGACGATCTGTCGCGCTGCGTGGACGACGAGGACTTCCATCAGAAGATGCATCTCGCCATGCTTAACCAGCGCGAGGCGACCTTGCCGGGCGGCTACTACGGCTGCATCATCGGTGACTGGCGCCGGAACGGCGTGTACACGTCCTACCAGGCCGAGATTATCGCCCGGCTACCGGCACAGGAGCTGGCCGGCGTGCTCATTAAAGCGCAGCACAATGCGACGAGCAACTTCCAGCCGTACGGGAAGATGGATCTGCCGTTCATCATGCACGAGTACATCGTTTTGTTTCGTCGCAAGACGGGCACGATTCTCGCCGTCCTGGGCGCCATGGCATGCCAGGCGCAAAGACGACTTCAGGGAACGTGGCGCAACATCGTCCGCTCCGTGCTGATGAAGCTTGGCGGCAAGGCCCCGCTATCGAAGATCTACGAAGCCGTCTCGGCGTCGACTGATCGCATCAAAACCAACAGCAGCTGGCGCGAGAAGATTCGCCAGACCCTTCAACTCTATCCGGACTTCACATCGGAAGAGCGGGGCGTCTGGGGGCTCGCGTAATCCCAATAGGAACAGCGGGCAATGTGCCCGCTGTCTCCTCTCCCCCCTCGAAATCGCACGAGCACGCTGCGGCTGTACGGCAATGCCACACGCATTGCCGTGCGCGCTGCGCACGCCTTCCTTCAATCGCCAGTACTGGCATGAGGATCGAAAAGGCATCTCGCCATCGATAACCCGAACGGACGTAAGCCCAGGAAGGCAGAAACCATGAAACCTACGAAATCGATTCTGTCCGAGCGCACGACCACCAATTACGGCGGCCCCCGTGCATCTGGAAAGATCCGCTGCGGCACCAAGGTCTTAACCCGAACCGCACAGGAAAACGCAACGGCAGTACAGATCTATCAGGATGGCATCGCTCAGCAGCGGCGTGCCTCTGTGATTGAGAAGGACATCACCGCCAAGACCGGCATTAAGAATCCGATGTATCCGGTCAACACGCAGGCGTTCAACCTCTCGGTCGACGACTTCGTGATGTCGGTGCTTCCGAATGCGATCCTGGATCTATACGGTGAAGACGTGGACGGCAAGCGCGAGCTGCGCCGTTTCCCGGTCTTCTTCCACAGCAACGACCTGTTCGACTTCTTCCCGCACCGTTTCGAGAGCAACAAGGGCGAGGATCGCTACCACTCCGCGTTCAACGATCGCGGAGAACGGGTCTGCGAGCGCTTGCCCGGGCTCGATGCAAAGAAGGTCGTCGAGCAGCGCCAGGCTGGTGTCAAGCGTCTTCCTCCGCGTGACTGGGAGGTTAGGGGCTTGTGCGAGCCGCGGGTGTGCAAGCAGTTTCAGTCCGGTCTCTGCCAGTTTCGGGGGCAACTGAAGTTCTACATCCCAGGTGTAGTCGGCCTTGGCATCGTTGAAATGGAAACCAGCTCGGAGTACGCCGCGGAAAACATCTGGTCGACGCTTGATCAGATCCGCAGCACGCTGGGGCATATCCCGACCTTCAATCCAAACGCTCCCGGCAAGCCAGTCTTCTGGATCACCAAAGTTCAGGAGGAGCGCAGCTACTTCGACGGCGACGGAAAACGCAAGACCGGCCTGCAGTGGGTGCCGCGGATTGTGCCTGCCATCGACATCGCTTCGATGCTCCAAATCGGGCGTAACCCGGTTGGGAATGTCGCTCCTGTGGCGTGGCTTGCTCAAGCACCGGCTGACGAGGCTGAGGCTGCTGCGGCGCCGACTCAGGAAGCGGGGGTGATCGACGCCGAGCACGTGACGGGTAACCGAGCGCGTGCAACGCAGCTTCGCGCCGCGGTTGAAGATGTATTCCGATCGGGGGGCTGCGACAAGGCACTCGCTCTTCGATATCTCGACCACAAGTACGGCGTCGGCTGGGATATGCAGGAAGATCTACTCACGAAGGCAGTGGAGGGCATCACGCAGTTGGCCCGCTATGGGGCAAATGCAGACGCGTACCTCGAGTCTCGCTTGCTGACCGCGGACTACCGGATTCCTCCGGAGCTTTTCGCGCAGTACGCCAGACACGTCGTCGGGGACTGGGAACGAAACTTCCCGAAGATGCGCGATCTCATCTCGCATATCAAGCAACTTTTCGCCAATGGCGAACAGGCGGGTATTGCTGCCATGGAATCCGCGTGCGGTGCCATGCAGCAGGCTGCTACCTGCTAAGCGAATACGGCTCATGCCGTGGGCAACCTCCCTGTACGGGGGGCTTCCCGATGCGCCTGTTGTGAGGCATCGGGAAGCTGGTGCACTCCCTTCATACCGCCACGTAGTGGCAGAAGGAGTCGCTCATGAACCAGGAACAGACAAGGAGAATCAAGGTCGCGCATCTCAGCGACCTGCATTTCTCGATCGGGAATTTGCTTGAGGCTGGCCAGTGTTTCGGCAGCGCCGTGAGCACCGCGATTAGTGAACGTGTTGACGTCGCCATCATCTCCGGCGATCTAACGGACCACAAGCAGGACGCGCACTCGGCGGCGCTTCATCAGCTTATGCAGGAACTCAGGCGCCTGGCGGATCACTGCCCAGTCCTGATCCTGCAGGGTACGTTCTTGCACGACTATCCAGGAATGCTTGCCATCTACCGCTTTGCTGGTGGCAAGTATCCCGTGGAGACGGTCGACAAGATCGGACAGGTGGCGTTGGTAGGCACACAGTGGCGTTACGTGTCGCCCGGAGACTCGCTCGACGATGCACGACTGCTGGTGTCTTGCGTACCGACAGTCAACAAGTCGGATCTGGTCTCGTCGGTCGGCGCAGAGCACGTGGCACAAGCCATGGGCGATGTGCTTGCCGGGTTGATGCAAGGGGTCTTTGCGCCGCAAAACATAGCAGCAAGCGCCGCCGGCGTGGCCACCGTCACGGTCGGGCACGGCACGGTGAGTGGGGCGTTGACCGAGCATGGGGTTCCCATGGCCGGCAAGGACCACGAGTTCTCACTTGGCGGGTTGTACGCAGCGCAGTCGACGGCAACGATGCTGGGGCACATCCATCGGCATCAGTCGTGGGATCGTGAAGTCGGCGGCTTTGTCCAGCGTGTGGCGTACCCGGGTTCGATCGGGCGCTTCCACTACGGCGAAGAAGGGAAGAAGGGGTTTCTCATCTGGAACATTGGGCCGCGTGACTGCGACTTCGAGTTCCGCGAGACACCGGCACGCGTGATGGTCGACTTTTTGTTCGACGGCGTGCCCGACATGGCCTGGCTCGAAGAGCAAGCCGCTTCATGTGTCGGGTCGTTCGTTCGTGTTCGCTACTCGGTCGATGCCGAGCTAGCCGTCACGGTTGACAAGCAGGCGATCGAACAGGTGTTGGCGCAGGCGGCGGAGGTTCGCATCGAGCCGAAGTTGCTTGCCTCCCAGCGTCAGCGTTGCAGCGGGATTTCGACGCTGTCGACGTTGGCGGAGAAGGTGGAAAAGTGGTGCAAATCGACGGATAACGATGCGTCGGTTGTCGTGCCGAGAGTGCGTTTGCTCGGGACGAGCGACGCCAGATCAATCGCAACAAGCCTTATCAAGGAGTTATTTCATGAAGCAGAAAGTCGTACTCACGAGCATCGCGATGATGCTGGCCATGCCGTGGACCCTTTTGCACGCGCAGAGCGTGGACTCGATCATTCGGCCGGTCGAGAACTTGCTCAATAGCGCGCCATCGCACGTGGCGCGCTTCATTCGCACGTCTTCCACTGGGGATGGCGGCAAAGGCGCCTCGGAAGAACAAGCGTTCGAGACGGGCGCCACCTGGGACTGTGGTTTCTCACCGGAAGGTGGCGCTAGCGCTCGCGTGATCCGTGCGATCAGCGAAGTTCGTCCGCGTGCCGCTAGCGAGGCCACGATCCTAGTTGCGACCTACGCGTTCACCTCTCTGCCCATCGCTCGCGCGCTCATCTCGGCACACGAGCGTGGCGTAAAGGTGGCTGTGGTCGCGGATACTACCGAAAATCAGAAGTCGTCCTCGAAGGTCAGAATGCTGATGGAAAGTGGTATCCCGGTGAAGTTCGACAACCGCTTGAAGATGCTCCATCATAAATTCATGGTGCTCGACGGGACGGCTGTCGAAACGGGAAGTTTCAACTATACGAAAGCGGCTGCGTCAGACGAGCATGCGGAGAACGCTTGCGTGTTTCGACATTCGCCGCGTATGGCAGCCCGCTTCACCGGGGCATGGCAGCGTCTCTGGCGCGAGTCGGACTCCGCTTCGTGATCGGAATGTCAACGTAACATCGAACCAACACCTCCTACGGGGGTGTTGGTCGATCTTTTGAAGGTGGGCGATGTCCGCGCACTCACCTGCGATCTCGGTACTCGAGGCGTTTGGAGGAGCTACGAAACCTTCCGCTCGACCGCCAGGGCGATCCCCCGCAGGGTAGCCTCATCGGCCGTTTTGGGGAAGTACACCTGGGCGGACGGGCGCACCAAAGTAACTTTTCGGCTGTTCATGAACAAACGCACGCTGCGGCGCCTTCGGGCGGCCTCGACAGACCTTCACATCTGTCCGGGCCTTGCGGTCCATCTCCTATCAACCGCTCGCAATGAGCAAAAAGGAGAACGTCGTGAATAGAAAAGTATCAACAAATCAACACCCAACAGCCTCTGATGCTGTCAAGACCGGACACCAGCCTGAAAAGTGCGGTGTTTGGCAACAAACCAAAGTCGCAGGGACGAGCTCCACGACAGATTGGTGCTATCGCAACGAACGTGTATTGCATCCTCTGCCTGCCTCATGTATCGTCTCAGCTGTAAGGCCGCGCTGGCGGCAACCATAAATTTAAATCGCAGAAGCTTATTCCCCATGCCCCCTGGCATGAGCGATAGTTCTGCGTCGATCCCTTCGGACACGCGGCCCTGCGCCGATTTCTGAATAGCCGCTCCGCGGCATGGAGATCGAAAATGAATCCCTCAAGGCTTTTTCTGAGGGGGTTTGCTGGAATCCTTTCCGGCTGTCGAAAATCCCAACTCACTCTCGACCTCTCGGTCATCCCCGAATGGGCGACCCTTGTTGCGCTTGTGGGGAGGAACGGGCAGGGCAAGACGACGATCCTGGACAACCTGCATCCGTACCGGCTCATGCCGTCGCGGTGTGAAGGCCTCAAACCTTCCTCGTTTTCCTACTGGGACGAAATCGCGGAACCCCTCGCACAGAAGCAACTGGACTGGTCGCACAATGGCGTAAGCTATCGCTCCGATCTGATCTTTCGAGTTACCGGCAAGACCCGCAACCAGCAAGCCTTCCTGCACCGTTGGGATGGCGAAGGCTGGGCGCCGGTAGTCCTGCCGGACGGAACAACGTCCGACGGTAGCGCCGCCACCTACGATCGCTGTATCGAAGCTATCCTGGGCCGGCCAGAAGTGTTCTTCACCACGCAGTTCGCGGCTCACCGGCGCAGGATGCTGGGGGACTATGAGCATGCCGACGTGAAGGCACTTTTGAGCGCCTGGCTCGGCCACGACGAGTTGCTGCGCGACAGCGCATCGGCGGGCGAAGTCGCAAGCCTGCTTCGCGAGAAGCTCGCTGAGGTACAGGCCCGCATCCGCGCCGGCGCAGAGCTTCGCTCTGCCGCTAACGCAGCCCGGACCGAAGTGCAACAGCTGATTAGCCAGTCGCGGGCAAAGGCAACAGCGCTCGTTCAGGCGCAGAAGGATGTGCAAAAGCTGCGGGTTCGAATTGTGCAGCTCGACACGGAGGCTGCCGGCTTCCAGCGTGTGGATGAGCAGCGCAAGCAATGGCGCGAACTGATCGAGACCGAGAATCGCCGAACCAACGTGCGTGTATCGGAACTTCGCGATCAGGCGGCCAAGCAAATCCACTCCCTGAGACAGAGCGACGCCGAAGCGAACAGGTCGATCAAGGCACTCCAGAAGGAGATCACGGACGCCGAGACCCGGCTGACGACGATCGACACGAGGATTGCCGGAGAGAAGACGGTTCGAGAGGCCGTCGACCAGGTGGCTCCGCTGCAGACCAAGCGGGCGGCGCTGACTGGCACCCTCGACGGCATCCGACAACAGGTCTCGGCGCTTCGTCCTTATCGGACAAAGACCATGACACTGACGGCGGATCTGGCGAGGGTCGCGAGCGAAGGAACGGCAACTGGCGATCGAGTCACGCAACTGAATACTGTTGCCGCGCTCGCAGATCGGGTGCCATGCTCAGGCATGGAGCTCGCTGCCGGTTGCGAACTCCTGAAAGATGCTCGCGAAGCTCGGGCGAAGTTGACCAAGGTCACCACGGACTTAGCCAATCAGCGCAGGCAGTACGCGACCCTCAACAATGAGCTGAAGTCGGCCGGCGTCGAGGTTGCAAAGCTCGACGCACTGGAATCGCAGCATGGCCAGGTCGGACAGGAACTGGATGCAGTGATCCGCAGTCTGGATCGTTTCGTTCCGCTCGCATCGCAATCGCCACTGATCGATGAAGCCAAGGCAGCCCGCGCCGGCGTCGTGAACCTCCTGACCACTAAGAAGGCGGACTTGGAGCGACACCACACCACGCGGAACACCATCAAGGCAGACATCGACGCGGCCACACACGCGTGTGACACTGCGATCGCACAGGTCCAGAAGGCACAGCAGCAAGCGGTTGCGGGTTATCAGGAAAGGCTGCAGGCTCTGCCCACAAGCGCCGATGCGTCAGTTCGTGAGGGTGTCGCAAAGTCACTTTCTCAAGCTGAGGCACAGGTATTGGCACTCAATGGGGAGATTGCTCAGCTCCAAGCCAAACAGGCGCAGGTTCACGAGCGTGTCGGTAGGGCAGAAGCCGGGGTTGCAGAACTCGGGTCCCTGTCGCAAGTAGCTGAAAGGCTTGGCCAAGAAATCGAAGCATGGGAGCTCGCTTCCCAAGCGCTCGGCAGGGATGGTCTGGTGGCCTTCTCGATTGACGATGCCGGTCCCGGTATCGCATCGATCGCGAATGACCTTCTGGCTGTCTGCTACGACGGCCGGTTTTCGGTGCGTTTCGAAACGCAACGCGAACTGCGGTCCGGTGCCATGCGTGAAGGCTTCGAGATCATGGTCCTCGACGTCGAAGACGGGAAGGAAAAGCCGGTTCAGAAGCTGAGCGGCGGACAGAGCGTGTACATCAACGACTGTCTGATGCGCGCAGTGGCTCTCTACCTAGCTGGCGCCGCCCAGTTCCGCTCCGATACGCTGTTCTCGGACGAAACTGACGGACTGCTGGATGAAGAGAAGAAGCGGCAGCTCATCCTTCTCAAGCGTCGTGTCCTCGATCTCGGGAAATACTCGCGTGAGTATTTCGTAACTCAGACGAAAGAAATACAAGGGTTGGCCGACTACGTGATCAACGTAGCCGATCTCTAAGCCCCCCTGGAAAGACCCTCTCGGGCCTTTCCCCTGCCGGACGGCAGGGGAAAGAGTCCGGCTTCGCTTCCCGGTTTTCAACGGCCTCTCTGAGGCAAAGGGGAAGCATCATGAACCTGGAACTGTTTGGAGTAGCAGTAGATCCTCCATCGATGGCGTTATCCCCCATGGTCGCCCAGCATCCGCTGGATGACGCTTGGCTCGGATACGCCACGGAAAAGGGAATAGATCGACTAATCGACGAAGCGCTCCTCCGTGTTGAGGTTCCGCGAGTCGTGGAGGCTGCATCCGGTGTGTGGGATGTCCTGATGAAGGACGCACGCCGCCGGGTGTACGAAAAGAAAGTGCCCACGGATCCTCGGCCGGCTCTGGCCCTCGAGGAGAACGCGGCTGACAACGACGCGCAGCAAGACCAGCCCGTCGGTTCGTTCGAAACACTTCTCTGCCGGATTGAGGAGACGGACGCACCAGAACTGGTGATGTGCAAGCTGATGGGCAACCTGCTGTGGAACGACCTGCGCGCGATCGTCAAGCGCCGCAACTTCGTCGACGACTCGGGCCCGGACCTTTTTGGTTTCGAGGACTGCGATCAAGACGAGTTGCGCGTTTATGACGCGATGCAGTGGATCTACGCCTTTCAGGATGCTCGTCCGGACGAAGAGATCGACGGAGTCACGGTGGTTGACGTGATGGTGCCTTTCGAGTTCGTCTGCGAGCGTCTCGGATGGAATGCGGAGTGGATCAGGCGAGTTGCTGCTCGCTGTCTCCATCAACATTTCAAGGGATTGCTGCGCACGATCGAGGCCTTCGGCGACGAAGGCTTCCTGCTCAAATGCGAGCGCAAGCTCGAGGACTACGTCGACGTAACAGGTTGGAGGAATCAATGAATCAGAGCACGAACAACCGTGTCACGACCCCCGCGCTCGGGATTCTCAATGTGCTTCCGGTCGGCTTGCTGGTCGTTGTCAAAGTCTTGAAGCTGATGTTCATGGCCCTTCGCGGGGTTATGCGTTCGCTCCACACCGTCAAGGCGATGGAAGCAACTCAGCCGCAGGCTGAAGCAACAGTGGTGCGCAGGGAAGCAGCTCCTTCGAAGCTGAAGGAAGCTGTCGACGAGCCGTCCGCGCGAGTCGTCCGTCGATCGACCTCCGACCAATCGTCAGCCAATGTGGCCGGTGATGAATCGAAGCCCTCGATCTGGGACAACAAGCCGGTGATGCGAATCGCCGATCGACACTTACTCAAGGAGATCTCGGGCCGGCAGTACCGATTCTCGTCCTACCTAGCGGAGAACGAGATTCAGCGCATCGAGAACGGCCGCATTCGTAAGCCACTTGCCGCGTTCACGCGCAGCATTGCGGCCCGCGAAAAGGTCGCGTTCACCCTGGAAGAAGCGGTCGAGTACACCCGCCGGGAAATCGCAGCAGCACGGCGGCGCGGCCCCAGTCGCAAGACTGAGACTCAGCCCACGGCACAGCCAGCGCAACCCGATCAGTACACGGCTCTGCAGGAGAAGCAGTCGTCCCCGGCACAGGAAGCAGTCCCGCCGATGGACGAGGATGCCCCCTACTGGGCGGACACCCCATGCTTCGACGAGATCGACGCGCAAGCGCCCAGCCGTGGTCCCGCACCGGAACCACAACCGCGCACCCAGCAGCCGATCCGACGGGATCCGCCGCCCCCTCCTGTAGACGTTCGCCCCTCTGGGGAGAACGGCGTCGAGGAAGGACCGGTGGATTTCCGAGGGGCTCATCGTGTGGTCGGCAAGGTGATTGGCTTCGGTGTCGTCGATGTCAAAAAGCCGAAGAAGGATCCTTTCCAGATCTACGCGATCACGATGAGGACCCCTAGCGGCGAGGAAGCGCAGTTCAGAGGTTATGAGCTGGAACAGCACGTGGAAAAGAACCGCGTCGCCATCGGCGACACGATCAGCCTTAAGCGTGGTCGCCAGCAGTTCTGGGTGACTCGAAACGGTGTCCGCAATGAGAAGACGCGCAACATCTACGAGTTTCAAGTTGTAGATCGAGAACGTCGATAGATGTCACGGAAGCAGTAATGGAGGAGCCGGCGCAGCATCCGCTGCCCGGTTCGTTTAAGGAAGGCTCACGCGCCGGTCTCCAGAGAGACCATCGGAGAAGGAAATGGCATCAGTCAACAAAGTCATCCTCGTCGGCAACCTTGGTGCAGATCCGGAAGTTCGACATCTGCAGAGTGGTGACGCGGCTGCGAATATTCGCATGGCGACCACGGATCGTTACAAGGACAAGGCCAGCGGAGAGTTCAAGGAAAACACTGAATGGCACCGTGTGGTCTTTTTCGGGCGCTTGGCTGACATCGTCAGTCAGTACCTGAAGAAGGGCATGTCCGTGTACATCGAAGGCAAGATTCGCACGAGGAAGTGGCAAGCGGAGGACGGTACCGACAGGTATTCGACGGAAATTGTTGCAGACCAGATGAATATGCTCGGCACCCGTCGTGACAACGACGGCAGCGGCAACTACGACGGTGAACGTCGTGCGGGCCAACCCGCACGTCAGTCGCGCGGTGGCGGCGCTGAAGGAGATGGTAAAGGTGGTCGTCCAGCAACGGGCGCCATTGCAGCTGGCGGCGGCTTCGACGACATGGATCG
Source organism: Pandoraea cepalis (assembly GCF_902459625.1). NCBI lineage: Bacteria > Pseudomonadati > Pseudomonadota > Betaproteobacteria > Burkholderiales > Burkholderiaceae > Pandoraea > Pandoraea cepalis. The sequence continues at coordinate 123,182 of NZ_CABPRY010000006.1, read as the reverse complement.
AGACATTCCGTTTTGCGGCAACGCAAACTATCTCGACATGCGACGCGCATTTGGAACCATGTAAAACGGACCTATAACGGTCCAGGATCGCCCCCTTCGGGGGCTTTCCTGATGTGTGCTCCGGCATCCATCAGGAAGGCTCATGGTGAGTCTTCAACGCCTTTATATCCGCCAATCGTTGGCAAGAGGCATACACCATGAATGATTCGAAAGAACGCGTCGACGTTGATTCGATCGACTGGAGAAATGTGCTGCCGTACTACGTGCAGGACAAGAATATCCTCAGCGGCAAATGGGGACCCTGTCCGTTTTGCACAGGCAGCGCGACGTTCAGAATTATCTGGGACCGTCGCGGAAAAGGTGGTTCGGGTTGGTATTGCGCCAAGTGCGACACCGGTGGCAACCTCGTGAGCGTCATCCACGAGATCACCGGCAAGCCCCTGGCCGAGATCTATGACGAACTGAAAACGCAGAGATATAACCAGGGCGCGGCGCCCTCTACCTTCATTCAGAAGGTGGCAGTGCGTCCGGAAAAGAGCCCAGAGGAACTCCGCACGATCTTGCGCAAAACCTGGGAGCGCAGTCTGGCCATCACGGAAGACTCGCCCGTCTGGACGTACCTGTGTCATCGCGTGCCCGGCCTTCGTCTCGAATGGCTTGGCCCCGATGTCCGTCATCACCCGTGTCTCACATATCGGGCGCACGACGGCAAGGACATGGGCAAGTTCCCGGTAATGCTGCAGCGGCTCGTCGCCGCCGGTGACAAGACGGCTCGAACGCTTCAGCGGATCTACCTGACTCCGCATGGCGAAAAGGTGCCGTTCGTTGATGCGAAGGGGAGGCCCGCAGCAAAGAAGCAGATGCCCTCACCGGATGGTCCAGCAGGTGGTTCGACGCGGCTGAACAATGCCGTGTCGCGAACGCTTGCCCTGACTGAAGGTGCTGAAACGGGCTTCGCAGTCGTTGCGAAATACGAAAACAAGATCGAAGTACGCAGCATGCTCGATTGTGGCAACCTGAGCCGTGCTGACCTCGACTGGAGCAAGTACGACACCATCTTCATTTACGCCGATCGTGACCGCGAGCAGGAAAAGCGAGCAGCGAAGGGCGAAGACGGCGGCGGCGGGGTCATCAAGGTTCGGCCGGGTGAGTATCACGCAGGGCTGCTCGCCGAGAAGTTGCGTGCGATAGGCAAGAGGGTGACGGTGATCGCGTCGGTTCAGGAAGGTGTGGACTTCTGCGACATCTGGAAACTGCAGTACGAACGTCGCGCGAAACGGCTTGTCGAGCGTGCCGCGCATCGGGAAGAGATTGAGCGTCTGCGCCAGCAGACGCGGACGTTTCGTCGTGCAGCATGACGATGCAATGTTCTAGGAAACGGCCACCCATCCGGTGGCCGTTTTCGTTTGTGCTTAGATTTTGCTCGAAACGAGCCGTACGGACGCGGAGAGTGGGGGTGCCGCGAGGCCCAGCGACTCGAACCACGCGTTGATCTGGGGACGCGTGACCTGACCACCGGACCGCGGCGCCGGCACAAGGAAGCGATGTGCGAAGTCCCGCGCGACCTCCTCGAAATACTCACGTGACCAAAACGAAGCCCTCCAGTCCGGCCGCAGGAAGCGAACGACGAGTCTGGCCAGCGCGTATGCGGATTCGGATGCCGAGCCCCACGGAAGGCCATCAACGGCCCATGCAACGGTATCGCTCGGCAGGTTGGTCCGCCCGACCTCTGCGGCCGCGCGGTCATTCTCCACACCCCTGATTCCGAAAACGAGCCCCCACGAGTGGAACGGAGGGAGTGGGCCGGTCGTGCACCGGCCAACGATCGAGTCGGGCTCACGCATGGAGCCGGTGGCAGTCACGGTTTGGAGGTGAGAACCAAAAATCACGATGGCACCATGAATTCGAAGATGCCCCAAGGATACTGGTCGCAGTTCGAGGCGCAAGTTGCAATTAGATAGCCAACTTAATATACGGACAGCCATTCATTTCCCACCCAACCGGCCCTTCGGGCCGAACAGCGTCATCAGGGTCGGGGGTCAATTTCCGTGCCAGGCAAGTTCTTGTAAACAAATGATTTTTCCATTACCCTCCGGCTACGAGTGGTAATGGGAGGGCGATCATGTCTCAGCAAGGGAAGTTATTTGAGGATCTGGAGTCGGCCGACGAGCCAGACCTGACCGATCTCGCACCTTCGCGAGACCAGTGGCTACGCGTCCCGGCGCTTGCGTTCGAGATGTGGGTGCAGAACGTCGCAACTAGCGACGGTCAGAACGCATACTCAGACCAGACCATCCGCCAGTACCGCTCGATGTTCAACAGCTTCATTCGGTTTGTCGCCGAGCACCAAACGACGGTTCTGTCGGTGGGGCCTGACTTGACGCACGACTTTCTGACGTCCCTGCAGGGACGCGATCCTGGCGAGCCAGGTATGGCTGCGGACGCTCGGAAGACAACGACCTTGCCGGCGCATCGCTCGACCCTCAAACGCCATTCCGACTTAATCGACGATGTGATGAACCACCTCGTCGCACGCGGCTATCGCAAAGCCAACCCTGTGCTCAAGGCAAGTCGTATGCTGGGCGGCTGCCATGACACCTCCCGAATTGTGTGCCTACCCACCGAAATTGACGCGCGGCTGCAGACTTACCTGCTCGAAGAAATGGATGTCGCGAACTGGTCCTCGCGGCGCACTCGGGCGCTGCTCTTACTGCTGGCAGGTGGTGGCATCACGGCGTCGCAGGCAGCTGAAGCGCGACTCGACCAATTCGTCTTCAACGACGTCGTTCCGTCGTTTGACTGCACGCCGGAGAACGACCAAGACGGTTATCGAGCCGCGCTGGCACCGTTCTGCGTCCGGGCGATCCGTGAGTGGGTTCAGGAAAGAAGGGAAGGCGTTGGCCCAAAGAATGCAGAACCGGACGTCGCTTTTCCTGGAAAGAATGGTCAGGCACTGTCAACCGTTAGCGTGTACAAGTCCGTCCGAGACGTACTGCGTGCGATCGACTTTCACGGGGATGACATGGGACCGCGCGTGCTGCGTACGACGTACGCGCGTCGACAGCTGCTGGCCGGGGCAACAGTTTCTGAGGTGGCACTCCTGCTGGGTATTCAGAACACCCGCATGGTCGAGCGCCTGGTGCGCATGACCCCGACGCACACGGGTTACGTTCCGATCTGATGAGATTGAGACCTTATGGCCCCGTTATTTAATGACGGGCGAAGTCTTCGGGCACGTCCTCGTGGTGCGCCGTCCCCCACGAGGCGGGTGGGTTTTCGCGATGTTGTGTCTGATCATGATGATCGGGCAAGGCACTCGAATACTGGAATTCTTCAGCCTCGCTCCCTTCACCGTCTGACGGACCCGTAGGCTCATTTCGGCGCCACAATTTCCAGCCCTTTTCTTTCCGCTGGCCGTCGCCTTTCTTTTTGCGGCCGATGAATGACCACGCGATAGCTAGAATCGCGATGCCGACCGTTGCAGCCGCAAGAATTTTGTTCTCCTGGATGGTCAACATGAAGCGGTCGTACGAGCTCATCTGCGCCCCTTGCAGGTGCGGCAAGAGTTCCGGTGCTTTTAGGCTCGCCGGCTGAGGAGGCCGAACCGGCGCCGGAGGTTGAATCGGCTGATCCAGCACGCGAGGCGCTTTGTCCTGCGGGCGCGGCGGATCTTCATGCGGGCGAATTCGCTCTTGTAGCGCTTCGACTTCGGTTGTGTTCGCGAAGGGCAACTGCGGGTTCAACCGCTTGGCGTCCAGTAACTCCTGGCGAGCTTCGTCTTCGCGCCCAGGCATGTGAGACAGCACCTGCGCCATCATGTAGTGAACCCGGGGACTCATCGGATGATTCGGAGCCACTTCCTTGATCATCTGCTCGGCTTGGGCATATTGCCCGGCCTGAATGGCTGTGTTCACGTCCGACACCGAGCGTTCAGCGTGCGCAAGCGCGCATGATCCGAGAAGGGCGATCGAAAGGAGGGAACTGCGAATCGGTCGAAGCATGGACTGATTCCTTGTGGAAACTTGTAGATTGTGGTCGCGCGAAAGTGCATTTCTATTGTCCGACGGGCGCTTTCGAATCAAACATTGAAAACTCGGCCGAGAGACGTCGCTTTCGACCCCTAACTCGATGTGCGGCGGTACCGGGGCAAATCTGTGGACAGGAATGGCAGCGCCGCGCAGCCGCGCTCGACTTTTGGGGAAGCAGTGGCTGGGTGCGTAAACGGAACTGTCATTCCGTCACCTCCATCCCCCCCTCGTCACTGTCTGAGAATGAGCATCAACCGGCCGACGGATCCTCATCCGCACCACGGACACACTCGTCGTCGTGAATTCGTTCCCGTAGCGTTGAGAGAACTCTCGGCATCACCTGTTTACCCCTGAATGATCCAGGCATCACAGCCACGAGGCGCCCACCAAGGGCAAGCAGCGGAAAGGCAGTTTCGACGTGAAATGCAGCGCTACCCGACGAAAAGGGATGATTGAGGACGGTGGCATAAAATCTTCGGCCGCGCTCGGCTGCGGATTGATAGTCTGTCGAGCAATGTGGTGAGGACGTATCGTCGTGAGGGAAGAGAATTTGAGCCTTGCATTCCTCATCGCCTTACCATAAAGTAAGGAATTCTGGAGGGGCAATATGACGGCGGCAACAATCACATCGAAGGGGCAGGTGACGATCCCGGTGGACGTCCGAAATCGGCTTGGTTTGGTGTCCGGCGACCGCATCGAATTCAGCTTCAATGAGGTGACCGGCCGGTACGAGGTTTATCCGGCAACACGCACGCTCACGTCGCTCAAGGGTATCGTGAAGAAGCCCGCCAAATCCGTGTCAATCGAGGACATGGATCACGCCATCTCCGAGCAGGGAGCATCTGCTCGATGATCGGACTGGATACGAACGTTCTAATTCGCTACTTCGCTCAGGACGACGCTGTGCAGTCAAAGAAGGCGACCGTACTAATGGAGTCATTGTCGACCGAGCGGCAGGGATATGTTTCTCAGGTCGCACTGATCGAGCTCGTGTGGGTGCTCGGGTGCTGTTATGGTGTCGATCGCGAGCAGATGAAGGACATCATAGATTCGATGATCGCCACAAAAGAGTTGGTCGTTGAAGGTGCGGACACGGTGCGAAAAGCACTTCGTGTTTTCGTGGCATCTGCAAAGGCTGATTTCGCGGACTGCTTGATCGAGCGGTCGGGAAGCGCCGCCGAGTGCGAGTACACCGCAACTTTCGACACGAATGCCTCGAAAGTCGCGGGGATGTGTTTGATTCGGTGATCGCGGCGTAAGCCATATTGAAAAAACGGGTGATCCGCTATGCGTTGCCATTTCGCCATCATTTTGAGCCTTACCCTAGCCACAGGTTCTTCCCTTGCAGCGGCGCCAATTACTGACAGAGATTCGCTTTGCTCTCTCAAATACGGTCGCTTCGAGCAAAGTGCCAGCAAGCACGACAACTTCGAGTACGTGGGCAGCACTCCGATGGAAGATGCTTGCAAGACCCCTCTCAGGCCGCAGCGCGAGGCAATATGCCGGTACAACTACCGGCAGCAAGAAATTGCTGAGGCGTGTGTGGATACCTACGACGCGGTGACGGAGCAAATTAGGCAGACGATCCAACACCCTGAATCGCGATAGCCGGAAATGGTGATCTAGCCCGCGTCCAACATCAGCGAAGGCTTCTTGGGTGTGGGCTGCGGCGCTTGTTTTACCGCAGGTTTGGCGCCGACGAGGCATTGTGTTCGGTAGGTAGGAAAAAGCGCTGACCCGTCCGGCACGGGAAATCAGACTGGCACCCGATTGCATCAACACGTAGTCGACTGCATGGAGCATCAAGGACATGGAAGCACCGCAACGGAAGTGCGTACTGGACGTGAGTATCGTCGAGAAATTCGATTCTGCCGGCTCGATCTCCGTAGAAGTCGCGCACGTGAAGGACGCCCTGGGAGACGACAGGACGCCCATGTTCCGCGCGTTCGCGGAGCGAGAAGGATTTGATCTGAGCAAGCGCGCAGAGGTGGAGCAAGCCGTCGGAAAATTTTGCGAAAAATTTGTTTCGATTCTTCCCTGAATGGGAAAACGACATGCTCTGGCGTCGAGTTGTCTGACGGACGCCAATGACGCTCGCAAACGCAGCGGCGAGAAGCGCGCTGCCGAATGCGACGCCAAGAGCCACACGTGGTTGGATCGATTCAACCTGCTGACTGGGCGGAGTGACCGTCGACCACCCAAGCACTGACAAAGGATATCCATGGGGCCGAATTCACCGAAGCTATCACCCGCGCAATCGCGAGTAATGTCATGGCTGTCGCACGGTTGGATCGCGGTGCCTGGTGCTGGATCTGCTGTGATGTTGAACGGCACGCGCGTCGCCAATCTCGACACGATGCAAGCGCTGTATCGAGCTGGATTTGCGACGAGTGACGGCCAAGGCTGCTGGCGCGCTACGCCGTCGGGACTGGCCTTGCGCGATCGCCTCGAGTAAATCGATCTGGTCATGCTGGACAAAGAAGCTCGCCCCTAGGCTTAGCAATAATCGGTGCGCTCCGGGTACTTCTGGCGCGATTTCCCAAATGGCACCTTGCGAGGTGGTTCGAGGGCTACACGGAATGATGTTGGAGATTTAGCATGAAGCAGGTACTTTTCGGCTCCGCTCGAGCAGCCCACGTCGGACTGGCGCTCCGGGTCGCTTTTCTCGCGGCCATATGTTCCGCCGGCTCGTCGCCCCACTTCCGGCTTTGGCCCGCGATCGCGACGCACGGGTCGGATGGAATGTGCATCAGCCGATACGGTTCATCGTATCCGGTGTACTGCGCCGAGATGGCACGACCGACGTCATCAAGCCGATCCATAGCGTCGTCACCGCTGACGATAGCGAGACGGCCGTAGCGAGCTTTTCGCGCACTGCCCGCGAGCAGTATCCTGGCTACACGCTTATAGCTACTCTCGCGTCGCCGATCCCTGCAGTGGGCATATGCGAGAGCAGCATCTAACCGGGGAGGTCGCCGAAGACCAAGCCGCTTATGCAGGTAATCCCAGCGGGATAGCGCCGCCATTGGTGCGGCGGCGAAAACGGTGCTTGCGCGTGTCGTAGTCACCTACCGCTCGAAACCGAGCAGTCATTGCTGCGAAAATTGCGTGAACGAAGCGTGTCAGCGCCTCGGAGTACATCTCAGGGGCATGGTCGCAGTCCAAATCCGACGTTGGCGCGACAATGATGATGAGGGTCATCAAGCCGCTGAAAGACTGGCCGTAATTGCCACGTTCAAACAGGCGACTATCCTGGCTGCAGCCGCTGCAGGTAACTTGAGTGTTATCGGAAAGCGCGTCTTTGGGGCTGTTTGACTGATTAGATCCCCCGAAACACGGCAACTTCTCGATAACCAGTGGTATTGATCCGGAATCAAGGACGCGCCACAGGCTGCAACCACGCTGTCGAATTGGTACCGACGCGTGCGAAACGCCCAGCTTTCGCAACGGACTTCATCACTCTCCGCACAAGGGCCGGGGAATCTACCGCGTCCGGATATCCCAGAGAGGTCGACTAGCCTCCCACCTTTGGAATGCCGGAAACGCTGAATGAATGGATCACTCGGGCAAACAGACTTTTTGTGAGACACTTCGGGCCCAATGTCGTTGTCTGTATTTGCAGGTCACAGAGCAAACTTATAGTTAGGCTTATTTACAAAAGGCGTTGCCGTTGACGGGGCGAAGCTCCGCGAATGGGATGCCTAGCTCTTAGCGCAACAATGAACAATATTCCGGCCAAAGTTTTTGCGACGCCACGCTGGTTCATGGCCTCATTTCGTGGACTGATTCAGGTTTTTGTTCTCGCCACACCGACGGCATATGCGTTAGTTGAAGGCGGCACCAGCGCACTATTGCTGCTGGCCGCTGCCGCAACCTCATTCGCGCTGGCCTTGAATCGTCGCGATGCCATGGAGAGCTTGACTCGTGAAGAATGGGCATTGTGCTTAGCCCTTGCCGCCCCCCTGATGGTTGCCTTAGCTTCCGAGGTAATCCACGGCGAGATCATTTGGCGGACCCTGGATTCGCCGTCTAGGTTTTTCATTGGTATCCCGGTCTTCTTGGCCTTGCGGCGCACCGAACTATCCACGTTTCGCTACTTTGATTGGGCAATTGCATGCGGAGGCATCGCATGCTTGCTCGTGCTCGTTCCCCAATTTCACGAGTGGGGAAAGATGCGGATGGAAAGCTATTACATGAACGCCATCCATTTTGGTGACGTCGCATTGCTATTTGCGATCATGACACTCATTTCGGTCAACCGGAAAGATGCCGCTGTTATCACTGCCCTTCGACTCACGGTGGTGGGCAGCGCGTTCTTCGCCTCCTTCCTAACTGGGTCCAGGGGTGGATGGATCGCCATCCCAGTCGTTGGACTTGTCTACATGGCAGTTCAGCGTCGCAATCATTCATGGAAATTGAAAGCCGCACTCGTCAGTGGCATGGCCGCCATCCTCCTAATGATCTTTGCCGTCTCGCCCTTTGTGAGAGGCCGTGTGGATGAGATATACACCGACCTTACCGGATACGTTGCCGGTCAACGCGATACATCAGTGGGGGTACGACTGCAGCTATACGAAGCCGCAACCAGAGGCATCGCTCAGGCGCCGATGTTTGGACTCGGCGCAGACGGCTTCAAGAGGTTGATGCCTATCGAAATCGAGCGAGGTGCCGTGACGAGGATCGCCGGCGTTGCTGGCGAAGGGGAGGTTCACAATCAGGTGCTGGCATATGGGGCCGACTACGGCTTACTAGGTCTCGGGGTAATGCTATCGCTCTACCTCGTACCATCGCTGTTGTTCTGGCGCGCAGCTCGCGACCCTCACGCTAGTGAGTTGCGGCATAAGGCAGGGCTATTGGGGCTCTCGGTTACCGTCTGCTTCGCAGTTTTCGGCCTGACCGTTGAAACGTTCAACCTCAAGGCCACCGTATCATTGTACGTGGCGCTTATCGTTATCATCGCAGCAGCTTCAACTTTGCGCGACTATACCGACTCCCGCACACGTGAATTGTGTTCGAACACCTAGCCGGCCAGCTGCGCCCTAGACATCGTGCATTTCGTCGCGCACAACGTAACACCACGAGTAGAAGTAGCGGCGCGCGCTGTTCGAGCCCGCATGAACGCCCGTAGAGGAAATTTCACTCGTCGTGGACAAATCCACTCATATTAGAATGTCAACAGAGTTGCACGAAAAGCATATATTTTTTGCTATTAGCACGCTACCGGATATAATCCTGACTCCTTGCCGACAAGTTTGTCAGTTGTCCTACCTTGAGCTAGTGACTGCAACCCTATTTACCCACCGACTTCATTGATCGAGCGATACGATGGCGACATATAAGGAACTTCTCGCGCAGAGGCTGCAGCTGGACGCACAGATTGAAAAGGCGAAGTCAGCGGAAGTCTCGAAAATCATTGCCGAGGTAAAGACGCTTATTGCGCAATACGAACTGACTGCTCGCGATCTAGGATTGGCTGCAGGTCGGCAGCTCAAGCGCAAGGCTGAAGCCAGGTACATCGATCCGAAATCTGGCTCGACGTGGAGCGGATTGGGCCGCGAGCCTGGCTGGATCAAAGGGAAGGATCGAAACCGCTTCCTCGTCAAAGGGAAATAACCCTCTAAGCAGTGTCAATCTAATTCTTGATCAGATTCAAGCGTCTCGTTGTCTTTGAGGCGCTTACGGGGCAATCAGGCGCAATAGACGCCTGATCAACAACGAATGTCAAAACAATCGTTTGGGGCTTACCGCCCCGACATCGACGGCCTTCGAGCCATCGCCGTAGCACTCGTCCTGTTGTGCCACGCCAAGTTTGCTCCATTTGCGGGCGGCTTCATTGGTGTCGACGTCTTCTTCACAATTTCCGGGTACGTCGTAGCGAGAAGCCTGCTGCGTGACATTGCTGACGGATCTTTTTCCTTTTCCGACTTCTATGTTCGACGAGCCAAGCGACTCGTACCGACGCTTTTTACAGTCCTACTCGCGACATTCCTCTTCAGCGTATTGTTTCTGATTCCCGACGATGCGATGGAAGTGGCGAAGAACTTCGCGTATGCGACGGCCCTGGCTTCGAACATCTACCTCGCTAAGCAAACCGGGTACTTCGACGCGGATGCTGCGCACCAGCCGCTTCTGCACACCTGGTCGCTCTCGGTGGAGGAGCAGTTCTATCTTGTCCTACCGATCTTGCTGGTGTCACTTCGACGCATGGGATCGAGGGGGCGGGTTACCGTGGTTGGTCTGTTGGCGTGTGCGTCGCTGATTTGGGCAGAAATCGCCCGCGCAAAAGGGCTCCCGAGTAGCTATTTTTTCGCACAGTACCGTGCCTTTGAGTTTCTTATCGGCATCTTGCTGGCACTAATTGTTCATCGGTTACCCTGCGCGAAGGTCACAAAGTCGGCTTACCTCTGGGGCGGTCTCTGCGCGCTCGGAGCTTGTGCGGTGACCATGGGCGGGGCCCCATTCCCAGGCGTTTGGGCGTTGCTTCCGTGCGGGGCGACGGCTCTCATCATTGCGGGCGGTTCGGGGGCATGGGGCGTTAGTATCCTCTCCAATAAGCCGATGGTGTGGATGGGTCAGCGCTCATACAGCCTGTATTTGTGGCACTGGCCCGTACTCTTCGCATCGCACCGACTCGGGTTCTCCTCGACCTTGTCCGCGACGGTCTGCATAGGCATCTCGTTGATTCTTGCGCACCTGACGTACCTGCATATTGAGTCGAGATTCCGGTATATACCCATGAAAAAGACACGGGCGGCGATCGCGTTCATTGCGATGCCCATGCTTGTCGCTATATCTCTCGTGGGCATCGGCCGTTCGACCGGCAACTTCTTGCCGCTCTTTCCCGAAGGATTTCGTAAAGTCTATGCTCAGGCTACTGATGCAGACTGGGTTGGCGGACGTGGTGGAGCGTGTTGGGATAAGACCGAAGTCAGCGCGCCGGAGACATGCTCAGTAGGCAACCCTCATGGGCGAAAGGCAGTGTTGTGGGGTGACTCGCACGCATACCAGTTTGTGTACTTTTTCGACCAGTTGGGTAAGGAGTACAACTACTCGATTCACGATCTAACCCGACCGGCCTGCCCACCCGTTGAAAACCCGGGCGTGGCAAACGGCAAGCAGCTTGACGTCGATTGCAGAAAATTCAATGCCAAAGTCATGAATTACTTGCTCAGATCGAACGACATCGATACGGTTTTTGTCTCAGCAACCTGGGCTTCGTATTACGGTTCTGACGATATCAATTCGCGGTTCAAGCCTGGCGAAATGACCACCGACATGAAGTCGACGTTTCGCAAGCTATCCGAAAGCGGCAAGAAGATCGTGTTACTCGACGATGTGCCATCCATTCCAGAAAAGCTAGTCAACTGCCAACTGTACAATCGCCTCGTTTTCAGCCCCGAGCAGCGGGATTGCACCTTCCCGGTCGAACTCACTTACGGCCTTCGCGATGCCAACCGCTCCGTATTCGGCCCGGTCATCTCTGCCGTGCCCAACGTCAAGGTTCTGCACACTTTCGGGATAACGTGCGCAGGCGGTAGCTGCAACGTTTCATCCGAAGGGGTTCCGTTATACCGAAACAACGATGCCACGCATCTGAACCTCACAGGTGGAATTGCATATTAGGGGCGGCTTCAGAATTCGGAAAATATTGCCCTCTAAGACCACGCGAGTTAGCGCTCGGCTGGACGCCGCAAGGGGCGGAACTTTCCTGCTTCCGGTTTATGGCTCATGCGCCACACGTAGTCGCCGGTCAGGTTGATATGCTCCCACCCCAAGGGCGACAAATAGGGATACAGCGCCGGATCGACCGGCATGCCGCGGCTCTCCATTGCCTGCACAGCGCGCTCAAGATAGACGGTGTTCCAGAGAACGATCGCCGCAGTCACCAGGTTTAGTCCGCTGGCGCGATACCGTTGTTGCTCGAAACTGCGATCGCGTATTTCGCCGAGACGGTAGAAGAAGATGGATCGCGCAAGCGCATTGCGGGCTTCCCCCTTGTTCAAACCAGCATGCGTGCGGCGGCGCAATTCGAGATCCTGAAGCCAGTCCAGGGTGAACAACGTCCGCTCGATGCGGCCGAGTTCGCGAAGCGCGACGGCCAAGCCATTCTGCCGAGGATAGCTGCCAAGCTTGCGCAGCATCAGGGAGGCTGTGACTGTGCCCTGCCGGATAGATGTAGCGAGGCGGAGAATCTCGTCCCAGTGAGACCGGATCAGGTTTTCCCGATACGTGCCGCCAATCATCGGTGCCACGGCCGGATAGTCATCTGGGCTACCTGGGATATACAGCTTTGTTTCCGCAAGATCGCGAATGCGGGGCGCGAATCGGAACCCGAGCAGGTGCATCAGGGCAAAGACGTGGTCGGTGAAGCCGTTGGTATCCGTGTAATGCTCCTTGATTCGCAGATCTGACTCGTGATGAAGCAGGCCGTCAAGTACGTAGGTGGAATCACGAACGCCGACGTTCACCAGCTTGGTGTGATATGGCCCATACTGGTCCGAGATATGGGTGTAGATCATCCGGCCGGGCTCCGAACCATACTTCGGGTTGACGTGGCCAGTGCTCTCGGCCCACCCGCCGGCCTTGAAACGCTGACCGTCTGAGGACGAGGTCGTGCCATCACCCCAATGCGCGGCAAATGAATGCGCCGACTGCGCGTTGATCAGCTCTGCCAAGCTTTGCGAATATGTGTCGTCCCGGATATGCCAGGCTTGCAGCCACGCCAGCTTGGCATACGTGGTACCGGGACAGGATTCTGCCATCTTGGTCAGTCCGAGATTGATGGCATCGGCAAGAATCGTCGTCAACAGCAACGTTTTATCGGAGGCTGGCTCGTCGGTTTTCAGGTGCGTGAAATGGTGAGTGAATCCGGTCCATGCATCCACCTCCATCAGGAGCTCGGTAATCTTGACGCGTGGCAGCATGAGGGACGTCTGGTCGATCAATGTCTGTGCCTCCATCGGGACAGAGGCGTCGAGCGGCGAGATCTTCAAGCCAGACTCAGTGATGATCGCATCCGGCAGCTTTTTTGCGGCGGCAAGCCGGTTAACGGTGGCCAGCTTCATTTCCAGTAGCCGGCGCCGCTCTTCCAGGAAACGGTCGCAATCGGTAGTTACCGGCAGTGGCAGCAAGCGGTTCTCCCTAAGCGCACCGAACTTTTCGGTCGGCAGCAGATATTCCTCGAAGTCCTTGAATTGCCGCGATCCTTCAACCCAGATATCACCGGAACGCAGGCGGTTCCTCAGTTCGGACAGTGCGCACATTTCATAGAACCGTCGGTCGATGCCGTTCTTGGTCTGTACCAGAGGCTCCCAACGTTTCTTGATAAAGGAGGTCGGTGCGTCGGCCGGGACCTTACGGGCGTCGTTGGCGTTCATTGTCCGGATCGTTTCGATCGCCGCCAGTAAGTCCCTGGCTGCCGGCGCTGCACGCAGTTTCAATATGTCGAGGAACTCGGGTACATAGCGACGCAGCGTGGAGAAGTAGTCGCCAACCAGATGCAGGAAATCGAAGGTTTCTGGCTGCGCAAGCTGTTCGGCCTCCGAGACGCTCTTCGTGAAAACGTGCCAAGGCATCACAGCTTCGATCGCCTCGAATGGGTCGCCGCCGCTCTCTTTGGCCTTCAGAAGGGCGCGGCCGATCTTCGAGTACTGGTGGATCTTGTCGTTGAGCGCCTTGCCTGACAGGTGAAACTGCTCGCGGTGCTTCTTCTTTGCCAGATTGAACAGCCGTCCAAGGATACGGTCATGGAGGTCGACGATTTCGTCGGTCACCGTTGCACGAGCCTCAACGACGATCGCGGTCAGCGTTGCGTGACGGCGTTGTTGCTCGAATTTCGCAAGGTCATAGGGTGTCATCTGGGCCCCCTCGCGGGCAATCTTGAGCAGCCGGTTCTGGTGAACCAGTCGTTCGATTCCATCTGGCAGGTTGATCGCTCGTAGCATCTTCAAGCGATTGATGTGCTGCAACATCTGGCGAGAACTGGCCTTGCCCGGAGGTAAGCGCAGCCAGGCAAGCCAGGTTAGGCGCCCATCGGGCCGGCGATGCAGAAGTTGATCCAGTTGATGTCGGTGGTGATCTGTGAGCGGTTCGGTCAAGACCTGGTATATGCGACGAGTTGCTCGCGTCACGGCTTCCGCACAGATGCGCTCCATTACGTTGACGCCGGGGAGCAGCAACGCCTGCTGCCTCAGAAAATCGATCAGTGCTGTGGCCAAGATGATTCCCTTGTCGGTCTGCTGCGCTAGCTCGACGAGTGCCTGCACTGCTGCGCGATAGTCGGCCATTGTGAAAGCACGCATCTGGAGCACGGCTTGCAGTTCTGCCTGATGCTCTCTACGGGTCTTATCGCGCCTTCCGTAGTCTTCCCAATGCGATGGCGCGATGCGTAGCTGACGAGCTACCATCTCGAGCAATGCTTGGGGTGGTTCCTCGCCGGCGGACAGCATGATGCCGGGATAGCGCATGTAGCAGAGCTGCACGGCGAACCCGAGCCGGTTTTCAGCGCCGCGACGCTGCCGGATTAGTGCAAGGTCCGTTTCATTGAACGTGTAGTGGCGAATGAGCTCGTCCTCACTGTCCGGGAAAGAAAGCAGACTTTCTCGCTCGGTGTTGGAGAGTACGGTACGACGTGGCATGCCATTCCTTGAAAAAACGGATTCCAGCGGGGGGCGCTACGCCGATTTCCGTGGGTAAGGTTTGTGAAAATTGTGCAGTCTATATCGTCGTGCTGAGATAATGGGTATTATCGCGTTATGCGTTTTCTGCAACGTAACCGATCCACATGAAAACGGGCCAGACCACTGCTTCCACTCCGACCGGCTTCCCGGATGCCGACTCGCTGGCTGCATTGCGTGGCTGGTACGCAGGGCTCAGTTCCCGCGTGGCTGTCGAGCACTACCTGGGGGCTCGCAAGGCCGCTGGCCAATCCGCGCGCGGGATATTGGGAAGTATCCGTCGGCAACTCATCGTGTTCGCTAACAGCCGCCACCGACCAGATCTGGCTAATGTGTTTCTGCACGCCCCCTTAGAGCGGCACGGACGTGCCGGTGCCATCGAACACGCGATCCGGCTGTTGTCAACGTTGCCGACTCCGCAGCCAGAAATCAGCGACGACATCGATCTATGGCTCTCGCCAAGGGCCGTCAGGGCGCTGCAGGCGCACGGCATCCGCACACTCTCGGAACTGACCGTCAGAATCCCGCGCCGGCGTGGCTGGTGGAAAGCGATCGATGGGCTTGGCATGACCGGCGCCCGACAGGTAGAGGCCTTCTTTGCCGCACATCCGCGCCTGACCGATCGCGCCCGGGCTCTGATTGTCGTCAGCCATCCCCACGGCATCGTGCCGTGGGAGCAGTTGCGTGTGCCGCGCGATGTCGATGGCTCGCAGGGCAGCTTCCGCGCACCGCGCGAGGCCTGCACGCTGAACGCAACGAACGATTATGAGGCGGTACACGCCTGGCTATCGCTCCACGAAACAGCCGCCACGCAGCGCGCGTATCGCAAGGAAGCCGAGCGGCTGATCCTTTGGGCAGTTGTCGAGCGGGGTCGGGCGCTCTCGTCGCTGACAACCGATGATGCCATCGCGTACCGGGCTTTCGTTCGGCGCCCAACGCCGCGCGAGCGCTGGGTTGGGCCGCCGCGGCCGCGTGACTCGGTGGAGTGGCGCCCCTTCTCAGGTGGCCTGTCGGCACGCTCGGCCGCCTATGCGCTCACGGTGTTGTCGGCCCTGTTCCGGTGGCTCATCGAGCAGCGCTACGTGCTGGCCAACCCGTTTGCCGGCATCAAGGTTCGCGGCCATGCCTCGCGACCGGCGCTGGATACGGCTCGAGGCTTTACCGAAGGGGAATGGCTACTGCTGCGGGCCATCGCGGACGGTCTGGAGTGGTCCTACGGCTGGTCCGAGCCGGCGGCGCAGCGCCTACGCTTTCTGCTCGACTTCGGCTATGCGACGGGTCTGCGCGCCAGCGAACTGGTCGGAGCCACACTTGCTAACGTCCGGCTCGACGAGCACGGCGATCACTGGCTGCATCTGGTCGGCAAAGGTGGAAAGCCAGGCAAGGTTGCCGTGCCGCCGCTCGCGTCGACGGCGCTCGACCACTACCTGGTGCAACGTCAATTGCCTGTAAGCCGGGAGCGGTGGAACCCGAAGACACCCGTGGTGGGCAGCTTGGGCGAGGATGGCGCCGTCGGCATTTCCGGTGCTCATCTTTGGCGCTTGCTGCGGCGGTTCTTTGTGCAGGCCGCTGACGCCATCGAAGCCGATCACCCAGTGGCGGCGGAGAAGCTGCGCCGTGCAACGCCCCACTGGATGCGGCACAGTCACGCCAGCCACGCACTGGCCCGCGGGGCTGAGCTCACCGCCGTGCGCGACAACCTGCGCCACGCGTCGATCGCCACCACGTCCATGTACCTGCACGGCGACGAACTTGAGCGTGCAAGGCAGATGCGGCAGGCATTCGGCGCTCGCAGATAGGCGCTCGAAACTGAGAGATTTTCGGGTGCCCGCATTCGCTGGTTGATGCCCTCATTGAATGCTGCAATGCAAGGGGCCAACAAATCGGAAACACGATTTCGCAGGCGGGTCGGCTGTCCCAGTTCGCCCCTCTGCCGTTCGCCCTCTCGTCCGGCTAACGGCAGCTTTCAAGGTACAACGGTCTTCGCTCTTTTCGCGGCGTTCGACAGGTGCTCGGCCAAAGCCGCCGGGCAACAGTTGACCGCGCGCGGCAAGCAGGGAGTTCCCGCTCTGCAGAAGTGCATCGACTCTGGTATTGCAACCGCAGTTCGATTGCCCCCAGCAGGAGCAAAATCCTATGACAGTGAATTGGCTAGATGATGGTTATCGTCCGAACAAGTTCCGTTGTATCTGCAGCAAGTGTTGCTCTATGACTTGGCGCGCAGTAACCTCGTCTCGGTCCTTCAGGGCATTCACCAGGGCCCGATGCTGTTCCTCGTAGGTGGTACGCCGTTCTGGGGTTAGCGAACGCTGCTTTAGCCGCCCCCATTCGCCTTGCTCGCGAACTTGCGTGGCCAGTTCCAGAATCTGCCGAATGAAGTTGTTGTGAGTCGCCACGGCAAGAGCTTCATGCAGAGCCCCGTCCCAGTGCTCAAACTCTTCTACCGTCTTCGCCTCTTCTGAGCGCTCGATACATTCGTCCATGCGGGCAAAGTCCTGCGGCGTCCCATACTGGACTATTAGCGACGGCAGCATGGGTTCGATCAGGAGCCGTGCCTGCATCAACTCAGCAGGACTGATTGCCCCAATGCCCTTGCCAGCCGCAGCCGCGGGAGTTGTCTCTGGCGCCGCGGCCACAAAGGTCCCGCTGCCGACCACTTGCGTGATGAGTCCACGGCTCTTCAGCTCTCCCAAGACCCGTCGAACGGCACCACGCGAAGCATTGAATCTTTCGCTGAGTTCTCGCTCGGCGGGCAGCTTGATGCCCACGGCCAACGTTCCATTGCTGATCTCCTCAACCAGATAGCGGGCAAGCTCCTTCGCCCCATTGGTGCGGACCACTTGGCTCACTTCGATTTCGCTCACGGCAGGCTGTTCAGTCACTTGTAATGCGTAAATTCTAGCATGCAGTACCAATTGGTCAATATTTTTTGCGAAGTGTCTTGCGTTGGTTCTTTTATGGTACTACATTGTGATCCACGTCCAGACCAATTTGGCACTTTCAGAAGAGGATGACATGAAATTTGCAACGCTCCAAACCGCGCAGGGGAAGCTAGTTTCACTGGTAAACACTGAGTCTCAGCAGTATTGGCCGCTCCAGGATTTGGTTCCTGGGTTCATTGGTGACATGATCCAATTGGTTCATGTCTTTCCCGAAATCAAGGACCGCCTGGCGCCCACCGGCGAAGGCAAGCCCCTCTCGCAGGCGATTGTGCTCGCCCCAATCGAGCAGCCGCGCCGCAATATCTTCTGCGTCGGCAAGAACTACCACGAGCACGCGAAAGAATTCTCGCAATCCGGCTTCGACAGCAGCGCCAAGGAGGGTGAGCACGCCCCAGAAGCGCCGGTTGTCTTTACAAAGCCCGCCTCAACGGTCATTGGCCCGGGCAAGAAGGTACCAAGCCACCCGAACGTGACGAAGCAACTAGATTACGAGGCAGAACTGGCAGTCGTCATCGGCAAGGCCGGCCGTGCGATCCGCAAGGAAGACGCGTACAAGCATGTCATCGGCTACACCATAGTGAATGACTTCACCGCCCGCGACCTGCAGAAGACACACCGACAGTGGTTCCTTGGCAAGTCATTGGACGGCTTCTGCCCGATGGGCCCGTATCTCGTCACGGCAGATGAAGTCGACGTCGAAAATCTTGACGTGAAGTGCTGGATCAACGACGAACTGCGCCAGGAGTCCAACACCAGCCAGCTCATTTTCGACATTCCCACGCTAATTGAGACCATCTCTGCCGGCATCGAGCTGCAGCCCGGCGATGTCATCGCAACAGGCACCCCCGCAGGTGTCGGCATTGGCTTCAACCCGCCGAAATTCGTAAAGGCCGGCGATGTCATGCGCATTGAGATCACTGGCCTGGGCACCCTGGTCAACGAGGTGGAGTAATGACGACCGAAGTGATCAACGGCCTCGCCGTCGAGATATACGGGGATGGCCAGCCTTTGCTGTGCATCCACGGTCTTGGCGGATCTTCGAACACCTGGACTCCAGTCCTTCCCGCGATGGAAGGCTTCAAGGTAATCCGAATCGACCTTCCGGGAAGCGCACGTTCCGCGCTGCCCGCCGAGTCACTCTCCATTGCAGGCTATGTCGCTGCGATCGCAACGACCCTGGATGCGCTCGCCGCGCAACAGGTTCACGTGGCTGCTCACAGCTTGGGAACCATCATTGCCCAGCACTTCGCAGTGACGTTCCCTGAGCGGGTTCAGAGTCTAGCTTTGTTCGGGCCCCTACTCGCTCCGCCTGAGCAAGGCAGGCCTGCCATTCATGCCAGGGCCCAGCTAGCTCGCGAGGGAATTAGCGGCATGCAGCAAATCGCCGATGCCATCGTCAACGGCGCGACCAGCCGCGAAACGAAGGAGCAGCAACCCGCTGTCCTGGCGTTGGTCAGGGAAAGTGTGATGCGTCAGCCCCCCGAAGGCTACGCCCAAAGCTGCGAAGCCTTGGCGGCGGCCCAGCCGGCGCAAGTTGAACAGATCAGCGTCCCAACGCTATTGGTGACGGGGGACCAGGACGGTGTTGCGCCGCCCGCTACAGTGCAGGCCATGGGCGAACGCATCGCTGGCGCCAACGTCTTTGTCCTGACCGGTTGCGGACACTGGACAACCTTCGAAAAACCGATCGAGTGCGGCAACTTGCTGCGCGAGTTCTACCGCGATCAAAGCTAAACCAGTTTGGAGGAGACAACAATGACCAAAACAGTATTCCACAACGTCACCATTTTCGACGGCACCGGCTCGGACCCCTATACTGGTTCCGTGCTGATTCAAGACGACCGCATTGCCTCCATCGTTCGAGGCGACCAGGAAATTGACGCGCCGGACGCGCGCGTTTTCGACGGTCGCGGCCGTTTCCTGATGCCCGGCATGACAGAGGCACACACGCATTTTTCCTGGAACGACCAGCCCTCGCTGTCGGCCATCCAGTTCATGCCCCCCGAGGAGCACATCCTCTGGTGTGTGCGCGTCGCAAAGCGGTACCTCGACATGGGATGGACCTCTGCCATTGGTGCTGCCGCGGCTAAGCCTCGGCTTGACGTCGTCCTGCGCAACGCCGTCAACGCGGGGGAGTTCCCTGGTCCGCGCTATCTGGCAGGCAGCCAGGAAATCACCACCATCGGCGGTCTCGGCGACAACACCCTGCCGCACCTGCCGTTTGAAGCGCTGAGTTTTGGTAGCGTCTGCAGCGGCCCCGAAGAAATTCGCCGCTCCGCACGAACGTTCATCAAGTACGGCGTCGATCATCTCAAGATCAATCTGTCCGGCGAATACATTGCAGGCTTGCCTGCGGAACTGTCGCCTTTCTCGGAAGAGGAAGTCGCCATGCTGGCTGCCGAAGCAAAACGTTACGGCAAGCGGGTCGCAGCGCACGCACGATCGAGCGAGTCAGTCAAACAATGTGTTCGTCACGGCCTGGAACTGGTCTACCACGCCAGCTTCGCCGACGAAGAGGCGCTCGACATGCTGGAGGCCAACAAGGACAAGCACTTTGTGGCGCCCGGTATTGGCTGGCTTGTCAGGACTTGCTTCAACGCGTCTGAATATGGCATCACGCCCGAGGTCGCTGCAAGAATGGGTTATAAGCGCGAGCTCGAGATTGCCTCGGAGACCCTCTCGAAGATGCACAAGCGCGGCATCCGTATCCTTCCTGGCGGCGACTACGGCTTTGCATGGCTGCCGCATGGCACCAATGCAAATGATCTGCAGTACTTTGTCGACTACATCGGAATGACGCCTAAGGAAGCGCTCTTGGCGGCCACCAAACTTGGCGGGCAGATCATGATGCGTCCGGATGAGCTCGGCCAACTCCGCGAGGGCTTCATCGCCGACGTTGTCCTGATCGATGGCAACCCACTAGAAGACCTGAGCATTCTCACCGATCCGAATCGTATCGCGCTGGTCATGAAGGACGGTGTCATTCACAAGGAATGTAGGGATGTCCGTCCGCCCAGTGCGGCCCTACATATCGCCAGCGAGGATCGTCCGCTCGTCGATGAAGGTGTGCGTAAGGCAATGCACTGAAGGACCAGGGGAAGGCGCCAGTCAATCGCCAACTGACGACATGCGTCGGTTGGTGCGAGGACTCGCCTACTCCCCGAGTGAGTGGCGGGCACTGACGCGCGAAACTGTGTAGCACAACCCCAAAGCCATAGGCAAGGCAGAAAGGATGTCCCGCATAAGTTCTCTGTTCAGTCAAAGGGGTATTGCTCGCTACATAAGGCAAGCGAATTGGTAAGAGCAGCCAACGGCATCGACCCAACAACGATTGGCGTGGCAGTCAGGAGGAGACGCAATGTGTGATTGTATTGGCCAAGCGCTTGAGCTTGGCATGAGCCGCCGTGGTTTTTTTAAGTCTGGATGGAAACTCGCAGGTGCGGCTGGACTACCACTACTGGTCGGGCAGCCCTTAAATGCCGCGGAGGTGTCCAACCGTGAAGCAGCGGTTTCCGCATCGAAAGTTGCAGCGCAGCAGTTCGATACGCGGTTGGTCCTGCTTGGCACTGCCGGCGGACCAGTTTGGTGGCCGAATTGTGATCGAGAAGGCATTTCATCGGCCTTGGTCGTAGGCGATGCCGTCTATGTCGTCGACTGTGGTGACGGCGTCGGCAAGCGATATAAGCAGGCTGGATTGGGACAAAATAACTTGGTGTCTGGCATGTCCGGTATGGAGAATCTGCGAGGCATCTTCCTGACGCACTTGCACTCCGACCATACGGTTGATTACTTCAACCTGTTCCTCTTTGGCTGGTATAACGGCCTGACCGGGGTGAAGCAGCCGGTGCACGTCTATGGACCAGGACCGCGCGGCCAACTGGAGCCAATTTTCACTCCTCCGGGTCAGCCTCCCCGGAAAGAGCCGGCACTGGTCAATCCTGAAAATCCCACGCCTGGTACGGTCGATATGACCAATTATCTTTATCAAGCGTTTGCGGTGGATATCAACGACAGGCTGCGAGATGCTGGCCGGCAGGACCTGCGTGAGCTCATCAAGGTCCACGACATCAAACTCCCGCACATTCCGGGCTTCAAGAGCCCGAATGAAACGCCCGAACCCGAAATGGCACCCTTCGTCATCCATGAGGACGATCGCGTCCGCGTGTCCGCGACGCTCGTCAACCATTTCCCTATCTGGCCAGCCTACGCTTACCGTTTCGATACCGATGATGGGTCGGTGGTCTTTTCCGGTGACACATGCCCGAGTAAGAATCTGATTCGGCTTGCCAAGGACGTGGATGTCCTCGTCCATGAGGTGATAGATGTCGCATGGGTCGATGCCTTGTTTCCGCCGCCCGTCACAGCCAAGGAGGAGGCATTCAAGAACCACCTGCTCAGTTCGCACACATCAATCGACGACGTCGGCAAAGTCGCGGAGGCGGCAGGTGCCAAGACGCTCGTGTTGTCGCATATCGCGCCGGGCCATGCGCCGAAAGAGAATCTAATGCGCGCTCAACGCAATTTCTCCGGCCAATTGATTGTAGGCGATGACCTAATGCAAATCGGCGTTGGGCGGAAGCGCTCCAAACGAAAGAGCGGCTAACCCGCCGCACGATAGGCGGCCCCGTCGGGACGGGATCGATAGCCGCCAAGATCCGTCCATGAGGGGTGGCAGCCCTGCCATCCCTCTGACCCTCTGAAAACACCGCCCAATCCGGGTGGCAGCCCAGAATGAAAGTTGCCCTATGAAACGGACGCTTATTGCAGCCGCAATCGCTACTGCCTGCTCGTACACCCATGCACAATCGTCCGTCACTCTCTATGGCGTGGCAGATGCGGGCGTGGAGTTTCTGAACCATGTCCCCAATGCAGCCGGCCAAGCCAATAGTCTGGTACGCATGACCTCCGGGAACACTGCCGGCAGTCGCTGGGGCCTGCGCGGAGTGGAGGATCTCGGGAACGGACTGAAAGGCGTATTCGTGCTGGAGGGCGGCATGGCTCTGGATTCTGGCATGGCCGTGCAAGGCGGACGGCTGTTCGGTCGAAAAGCATATGTTGGTATAGACAGCAGCCGATTTGGACAGATTACGCTCGGCCGCCATCACAACCTGCTCTTCGATCTGATCATCTCATTCGACCCGATGCTGTTCGCTCCAAAGTATTCGTCGTTCAATCACGACGCCTGGCTGGCGGGGCGAACCGATAACTCAGCGAAATACACCGGTACGTTCGGCGGGTTGACGGTTGCGGCACTCTACAGTTTCGGTGTCGATTCAAGCGTGGCCAATGGTTCCGAGGTTCCGGGAAACAGTCGAGTTGGACGGGATATGAGCGCTGGGTTCACGTATCAGGCCGGCAAATTCCGCGTCGGCGGTGCCTACGACCAACTCAACGGCAGTTCTGCCGTTACGGATGGTAAGACCGAGCGTCGCTATGTGGGAGCGGTGGCTCTCGATATAAATCCTGTTAGCGTGTATGTGGGTTATCGCCGGTTAGTAAGTCAACTCGTGACATCGATGCCACGAACGGACCTTCTTTGGGCAGGTGTGAACTGGAATCTGGCGCCATCCTTTGCATTAACAGGTGCAGCCTATAAGACCAATGACCGGACCTCGGCAAAAGACCCTGTCTCCTTTGTGCTGTCAGCCGACTATCGCTTTTCCAAGCGCACTGACGCCTACATCACGGCCTCCTATACAAAGAACAATGGCGGCTCAGCACTTGGCGCTAACGGCTACGACGGCTCAGTATTGCCCGGGAATAACCAGTTCGGTACAGTAATCGGGCTGCGCCATAGTTTTTGACCTGCAGTACTCCCTCTCGCAAGTCCGCGCTGTGCCATGAGCAAGTGCAATCGCATGGAAGGAATACGAACCAGGCAAGCATATCAGGGCTGAGACTTGGTCGAGCCATGTTCACCGGTTGTCCACTTTGACCGATGAAGGAACGTTCATCTCGTCAGTTGAATGGCCTCTTTTTTGGGCGAAGCCGACGTCTGACCGTCCGAGTGGCGCGACGGCCGAATGGCCCATCCTGGCCGTTCGGCGCCCTCCAACCACCCGCGTCACACGATACGTTGCGCCGCACAAGACGAATTCAACCACGAAATACGGATACCCAGATCTTCTTGCTGGCTGCGAGCCAACGTCTGCGATAGGACAAAAGTCTTAACGGGCAATATTTTCCGAATTCTGAAGCCGCCCCTACTACGCCTCGCTCAACGTCAACGCGCCGGCGAACCAGAGACGTCGCGCCATGGCACAAGCGAAATATCAGTTGGGCGGGTCGATGCGATTCGTCGGCCAGCAGGCCGTGCAATTGCACGGTGGGATTGGAATGACGGATGAGTATATCGTCAGCCACTATTTTAGACGCCTTACCCAAATGGAATCGGTGTTCGGAGATACGCTGCATCATCTGGCGCAGATGTCGGACTCCATGCATCCCGAGCTTGACAAGGCTGCCTAAGGCGCCGCGAAGAGTAAGTGCTCGATGAATTGCGATGGCGGGTGACCCTCATCGTTTCCGGCAGCGCGGTGGTACATCCTCGCGCTGCTCATAGTATCGGACCGGGATAGTAGCGTAATTGATGCAGACGCAACTTCAGTCACGAAGCCAAGTCGGGATCCATGATATTTTTCTTCCAATTCCAATGAAAGTGACTTCGTTGAGTGGCGAGCAGATAATCATCCGACAAGGCTATTCACGCGTAATTAAAGAGGGGAAGTTCGTGAAGCTCCCCGCTTTTTCTCCTGCGAGTCTGTTCTTGGGCGGCTCTATTTTTAAGAGCTCGCATTGCAGCTTCGATCTGGATGTAACTAGTTATTCTGTGGTGCGTGATCAACCAATGCACGATCTGTGGGATTCCAGGCCGCTTTGGGAGGCAATTTCATTGTCGGTGTTTATGAATCCAAAGGAAGCTTGGAATATTGCAGATATAGCGGATAGTTTGCAGACAACATCCTCGAGAGTCAGGCGGACCCTCTTCAGCCAGGGCAATTGCTTCACGGAAATATGTAACACGCAGCGGCTTATGCGTTCGCTGTTCGAATTGGCAGGACTGGAAAGATCTATACCGGATATTTCGAACAGAATTGGGTGGAGCCAATCCTATGACTTTGAGTCATCTTTCTATAATAGATTTAAAGTTTCGGCAGATGTTATTTGCGGAATGAAATTTTATGCCCGCTAGGCGATCTATTTAGAGGAGCTCTACTGAACGTTTGCCAGCCATCAACCGCTTCGAAAGAGATGGGCGGCCGTTGGGCAGGCCGCCCTCTTTTGCGATGGAAGTACCATCCGCCCCAGCCTCGCGCGCGCAGGCTGCTCGTGCCGCCGTGATGCCGGCGGCCGTTGCCCCGATGACTACGATTTGCTTAGGGGAATCATCAGAGAGCCTCGTGAATCTCGATTGCCAACGCCGGACAGATCCCAGCAGCCAAGCGTGCAGATTTTGTATTGATCGGCCGACGGATCGGCATTCAAAAGAATGACGATTCCGTCATCCTTTTGGTCGAACAGATCCGGCGCATTGACGACGCATTGGCCGGAACCGCAGCATTTTTCGGGATAGATTGTGATTTTCATCGTGATTCGCCGTAGTGGATTTACCAGCTAACGGGCAGTGCCCTAACACCATACATGAGCGAATCGCTCTTGAACGCGAGGCTCTCGATGGGCACGGCCAGCCGAAGATTCGGCAGGCGCTTCAGTAGGGCGGTGAACATGATCTGCATTTCGACTCTGGCGAGAACTTGTCCCATGCACTGATGCGGGCCGTATCCGAATGCGATCTGTGTCCGGGCATCACGGCGGAGGTCAAAGACGTGGGGATCTTTGAACTGCTCCTGGTCGCGATTTGCGGAAATACTAAGCACGACAACGGGATCACCGGCTCGGATCAATTGCCCATTCACGACAACGTCCTCCAGTGCGACACGTCGCGTCCCGGACTGTATGACATCCAGGAAGCGTAGCATCTCCTCCACCGCGTTTGGAACGAGGCTTGGATTCTGGCGAAGCTCTTCCCAGATGTCCGGCCTCTGAAGTAGGAAGAGCACCCCCATCGACGTCGTATTTGCCGTCGTCTCGTGCCCGGCAATCAGCAGAAGCCTTCCAAGCGAGACCACGTCTGTTTCAGTGATATCGCCCTTCCGTACATGATTAACGATAAGGCGACTGAGGATGTCCTCCCCGGGGCTTTCGGATCTCTTCGCCACCAGTTCACGCAGGTATTCGCACAACGCTTGATTCGCGGCGCTAGCCTCTTCCCTCGTCGCGGTGCTCGACGTCATGATCATCGCCTGTTCTTGGAAGAAGTCGTGATCGTCGTATGGAACACCAAGCAACTCTGAGATAGCCAATGCTGGTGTCGCCAATGTAAAGGCGCTAACCAGGTCAGAAGGCTGCGGCCCCATCGCAAAATCTTCCAAGAGCTTGTCCACGATGGCCTGAAGTCGCGGCCGCAGATTCTCGATCTTTCGGATCGTGAATTCGCTGGTCAGCATCCGCCGTTGCTCTGAATGCTTGGGTTCATCCATGGTAATGAAGGTCCGGTTACTACTCCGAACAACCTTTACTGCGGCGCTGGAAGAGGGAAATCCCGGATGTGAGACGTCGGAGCTAAAGCGAGAGTCCGACAAGACAGCGCGAACATCGTCATAACGCGTGACAAGCCAAGCGATCTTTCCGTCCCAAAGCTTACCTTGTGCCAATTCGCCCTTCTGTTGCATCTGGAAGAACACCGGCGGCGGCGCCAAGGGATCTACGCGCTTAGGGGGGAAATCTGGGATTCCGCCGCTGTCGCCCTCAGCGTGAAAAGGACACGCTGATTTCGGCTCGTTCGCAGCCGCATCAAAAGGACAGCGCCCTTCTACCGCGGAAGATGGGTTGGAGGAAGGGGTGGGAGCAGGCGACTCCGTCATGGAAATATCTCCGAGGGCGATTGGTGGCTAATGTTAGGTAGCCTACCTATGTGGCGCAAAGGGGGGTTTACCCTCAACAACAGAATCGAAGGTCGACCCGTAGACATCAGAAGAAAGCGGAGAACCCATATGTGGCGATATGCCCGCCGACGTTGGAGTGCTTGCCCGCCCGCAACACCATCGCCATGGCATTCCAGCGCGCCATGGCGGCCAGTCGGCGCTCGATCGAGGTGTCGCCTGGGTACGGCTGCTCGCCCGATTCGGCAATCGTATTGACGTAGGGCGTCGTGATTGCGCCATGGAAATCCCCGTGTCGGGCCGCGTCCGATTCATGCAGGCGGCCGATCAGGTAGTGGGCGCGTTCGCGGCCTTCCACTTCGGTCACGGCGGCCAGGGCCTCAATCCATTCCTGGGTTTCCTGCGGGTCCACATCCAGCGGCAATACGTGTAGCGGCAACACCGGGGCATTCATCTCTGTCTCCATGGGATTGA
This sequence comes from Pandoraea cepalis, assembly GCF_902459625.1. NCBI lineage: Bacteria > Pseudomonadati > Pseudomonadota > Betaproteobacteria > Burkholderiales > Burkholderiaceae > Pandoraea > Pandoraea cepalis. The sequence continues at coordinate 96,120 of NZ_CABPRY010000006.1, read as the reverse complement.
CGGGGCTTCGGTTCGCATCAGGCCCGGTCGGATAGGCGTGGCCATTGCGCTTCAAATAAATTGCAGTTGCAATCGTCTGGGCATTGTGAGCGCTCTGCGGCATAATTGCAACTGCAACTATTGGAGATACCATGTCGACTGAGAAGCCGGATTTGTGGTTTTCGTTTGTACGGTCGCACCGGGCCTTGATACGTGAGGTGGATCGGCGTCTTGCCGAGGCTGGACTGCCTGTCTACGCGTGGTACGACGTGCTGTGGGGGATTGAAAGCGGGCCGGAGGAAAGCCGCCGGATGCATGAGCTGGCCGATGTGCTTGCCATCGAGCGGTACAACCTGACTCGCCTGATTGACCGGCTGGAGCGTGAAGAGCTGGTGACCCGTATCCGGTCAGAGGAAGACGGCCGCGCCGCGTTCGTGTCCGTCACACGGCAAGGTAAGGCCTTGCGCAAGAAGATGTGGGGCATCTACGAGGCGGCGGTCAAAGAACTGTTTCTGGCCGAGTTCCGGCCGGAAGACATCGGGCGATTTTCTCGTGCGCTGGATGCGGCGGCAGCCAAAGCGGGGTGGCCGAAATAGGTTCGAACTCCCTTTTCGTGCGGTGACGCTTCTGGCTCGCGCCGGAGGGGACGAATGTGTCCGCTTTTTGGGACACGTTCGACTTAGTTGGCAACGGCGGTACCCTGACGCCTCAATCAAAGGTCAGTGGCATGACCGGCGCTTACCGGCCCACCCTAAGCGGACATCAGGATGGAGCAGAGACTGATATCCATTAGGCGCCCCGCATGACTGAAGAATTCCCTCAGAACGTTGTCTGCAACGCTTCATTTAATAGCTGGACAACGTATGCTTCGACCGCTTTGTGCCCGGTGAGGGCCTAGCTAGAGCGACGGCTGAGTTCCGTCCGTAGCGACAAAACGTAGTTTGGCTCACCAACTATTGGGGCGGCGCCGTACTTTCGCGAACTACAAGGTCAGGCTCGAACTCGGTCTGAATGCGTTTGGACCCGCCTTCAATCTGATCAACCAGGTTACGAGAAGTAAGTTCGCCAATCAGAACGGGATTCGAGTGTACGGTCGTGAGTGCGGGCGTCATCAGTTCCGCCATCTGCCAGTCGCCGAAGCCTGTAACTGAGATGTCGCTCGGAACCGATAGTCCCAATGTGCGGCACTCCGCGATCGCTGCCACAGCAACGAAGTCATTGATGCATATCAGGGCAGTCGGCTGTTCCTGATGCGGCAGCGAGTCATTACGCTCGAGACAGGTCCGAACCGCTTGCCGGACGGCAGATGCTTCGTACGGTGTCGGGAGAATGCGGTCGTCGGGTATCGAAATGCCGTTCTCACTGAGGACGTCTTGGATGCCCAGAAGTCGTTGAGAGGAGAGAAATTGAGTCTCTAGTGGCCCTGGGAGGACGGCAAACTTTCGATGTCCCTGTTTGACCAAATAGCTCGTCAACCTGCGCATCGCCAAGCGATTGTCATATCCCACCGTGGGATGCATACCCTCACGATCGACGGCCCACATTAGGACATACGGAATGGCATGCTTGTGGATTAGCGAGAAGACGTCAGGGTGATGCTGTGACCCGATAATGGCGATTCCGTCGACTCTGCGCTCCAAAAGCGCGCGCGCGCAGCGTAGTTCTGTCTCACTGTCGTCCCGGTGGCACGTCAATAAAACGGTGTATCCGAGCCGATCGAGCTGCGCCTCTAAGGTATCGACCGCTTTCGCGTAAAGCTCGTTCATCAGTGTCGGCGCAATGATGCCGACCGATCGCGTGCGCCCTTGACGCAGGTCCCGAGCCGAGGAAGACGGGACGTAGTTGAGGCTTGCGATGGCGTTCTGCACGCGCTCCAGCGTGTCAGGTCGCAGCCGATCCGGCGATGTCAGTGCACGGGAGACTGTTGCCGAGGAAACGCCGGCGAGGAGGGCGACTTGCTTGACATTCACCATATCGGATCAGCGGTTATCTTCAGCCTGGGATATCGGCCGACTGCCGTCATTGTAACGACCTTGGTAGTCCACAGGCAGTTTCCGTCGTCGGGGGGTATCCCGACGACGGACCGGCATTCCCGGTGAGGGCTAGTCGAGCCGGACCTTTGCTGAATCAGCCACGCGCTTCCATTTCGTAACTTCGGTGCGCAGAAACGCATCGAATGCTTCCGGGGTGCCGCCTGCGATCTGCGCGCCTTGAGCCATCAGCTTGTCGCGGACCTCCGGATCCTGAAGGGCTTTGTTGAACTGGCTGTTCATCTTAGCAACGATGGCTGGTGAGGTCCCGGTCGGCACCATAAATCCACCCCAAGAAACGGCTTCGTATCCGCTTATCCCGAGCGCTTCATCTACCGTCGGCACATCGGGCAGTGCCGGCAATCGAGTCTTGCTCGTGACCGCAAGAGCCCTGAGTTTTCCACTCTTGACATGTGGCATTCCAGCAAGCGCGGTGGGAAGGGCAACATTGATCTGCTGACCGAGCACGTCTGTGAGCGAAGGCGCGTCTCCCTTATAGGGAACGTGGTTCATCTTGACGCCAGCCATGGTACTAAGGAGTTCCCCGGCCAGATGGCTGCCCGAACCGTTGCCTGCAGATCCAAAGGTAATCTGTCCTGGCTTGGCCTTTGCTAATGAGACCAGTTGGCGCAGGTCCTTCACCGGCGAATTTGCTGCCGTGACGATAATGAGCGGCACCTTTGTCACCAAGACAACTGGCGTAAAGTCTTTCAGCGTGTCATAAGGAAGTCTCCCGTATACGGCCGGGTTGATGGCATTCGGCCCAAGGTTGGCCATCAGCACGGTGTAGCCGTCAGGCTGCGCCTTCGCAACGGCTTCATTAGCGATGATGCCGTTTGCGCCAGGCCGGTTCTCCACAACAACAGACTCTCCCCATGCCTGGCTAAGCTTAGCGCTTAGGAGCCTGGCGGTCACGTCTGAGGCGCCGCCAGGGGGATATGGAAGAACGACCCGAATCGGCTGGACCGGCCATTCCTTAGCGTGGGCGGCGGCCAGACCGATGGTCAGTGTCACTCCGCAAACGGCTAATGCCCCCGCAATTCGTAGCAATCGATGCATGTCTGTCTCCTTTGAACGTGATCTTTATGGTGATCACTGTGGTCGGGCGGATTACACGTCAGATCGTCCCATCGCGGCGCATTGCCTCAATTTGCTCCACAGACTTCCCGAGCTCATTTTTCAGGATGGTTTCAGTGTGTTCGCCCAGCGCTGGGGGCGCGCGAAGGTAGTCGATACTGCTGCGAGAGAACTTGATAGGGTTCGCAACCTGGGGCGCGCTTGCACCGCTGCTGTGGGGCAAAGAGAAAACCATTTCACGCGCCCGGATATGGGGATCCTCCAGTGCTTCTGGAATGCTCTGGATCGGGCCACAAGGTACGCCGACCGATTCCAGCAGTTTGAGCCACGTGTCTCTCTCTTCTTCTTCAAAGCGAGCCGAGAGCACCTCCACAAGACTTTCACGGTTCTTTAGACGATCCGCATTGCGTCGATAGCGGTCATCATCCGGAAGATTGATTAAACCCAGCGCTTCGCACATGGCTCGGAACTGCCGGTCATTACCGACTGCTACGATCAGAGAGCCATCGCTTGCAGGGAATGACTGATAAGGTGCGAGATTGGGGTGCGCGTTGCCCCAACGACGCGGGTGGCTCCCGCCCACCAAATAGTTCGAGGCCTGGTTTGCCAGCCACGCCACCTGCGTATCCAGCAGGCTCATATCGATGTACTGCCCGCGGCCACTGCCGACTCGCTCAAATAGCGCGCTGACAATTGCAACGCTTGCATACATGCCAGTCATCAAGTCCGATATGGGCACCCCGCATTTTTGCGGGCCGCCACCGGGGACGCCGTCGCGCTCGCCTGTGATGCTCATCAGCCCGCCCATGGCTTGCACCACGAAATCGTATCCAGCCCGCTTGCGGTATGGGCCCGTCTGCCCGAAGCCGGTGATGGAGCAGTAGACGAGCCGAGGATTGATCTCACTCAGGGTCTTGAAGTCCAACCCGTAACGTTGCATATCGCCGAACTTGTAGTTCTCAACGAAGACGTCGCAATCTTTGACTAGCTCGTGCAGCAAATCCTGACCGACCTTGCTGCTGACATCCAGAGTGATCGAACGCTTCCCGCGATTGGCGCAAAGGAAGTACGCCGACTCTTCCGTCGTCGTGCCATCCTCACGAGTAAGGAACGGCGGGCCCCAAGCTCGCGTGTCATCGCCGGTGCCGGGACGCTCAACCTTCATCACGTCAGCGCCCAGGTCGGACAATAGTTGCGTGCTCCAGGGTCCAGCAAGGATCCGGCTCAAGTCTAGGACCTTGATACCTGCAAGGGGGCCTGCCATATCTCCTACTCCTCTTTTTTGAGTTTCTAACTAATTAGCTCGGGTCGAACAGCACGCCAGGGTTCAAGACCTGGTGCGGATCAAAGGCCTGCTTGGCGGCCTTTAGCGCGGTGCAGAACAGCTCCGGCCGTTCCTTGTCGTACCAAGGGCGATGGTCCCGACCAAGCGCATGGTGGTGGGTCACCGTACCGCCTGCGTCCACCATGGCTTGCTCTCCAATGCGTTTGATCGCTTGGAACTGCTCGGGCAATCGAGCCTTATCGCCATAGGCAAACCACGTGAAATATGGCGCAGGGCCATCAGGGTAGAGGTGGGTAAAGCGGCAAGTCACCGAACCCGGGCGGCCGGTAACTTCGCGAATGGCCCGATGCGTTTCTGCCTTGACGTGCGCGTGAAGAGCGGCGAACTTGTCCCACGTGCACGCGGTTTCCATGGTCTCGCGCATGACGCCGCGAGCAATGGCGTACTCGCGCAGGTATGGGCCGCGCAGGAACTTGTTTCGCCAGCTCGATGTCGCAGCGTCCGCACCACCTTGGTTTCCGCTGACCGGATCATCGTCCCATTCGCCGCCGCACTCCGCGCAAATTTCCAGTGCTCGCTTCAGGCGTGCCTCGACCGGGTGGTCGGCGGACTCGAATCCCAGCACGAGAATGTCATAGCTGCCGTCGCTCGAACCCGTGTACAAGGCTTCTTCGCGTTCCACAAGGCGGGCATTGGCAGGGTTCAGTCCAGATTGAGACAGTACCCGTGTGGCCTCGACAGCGCGCGCATAGTCACGGAAACGTACGGTCACCTGCTTGCGGAAGACCGGCCGGCGGTGAAGCTTGACCCACGCCTCGGTAATGATGCCCAGTGCGCCTTCGGAGCCGAGGAAAAGTCGATCCGGATTGGGTCCCGAACCCGATACCGGGAAACGTCGGGATTCAATGGCACCCTGGGGCGTTACCACTCGCATGCTCTCGACGTGGTCGTCGATCTGAGTGAACGCGGTCGCAAAGTGGCCTGCTGCTCGCGTTGCGATCCAACCCCCCAGTGACGAGAACTCCCACGCTTGCAGGAAGAATCGCATGGTCAGGCCGGTGGGCTTGAGCTGTCGTTCCAGCTCCGGGCCAAGGACGCCCGCTTGAATGCGCGCGGCCTGCGATGTTTGGTCTACCTCCAGCACTTTGTTGAAGTGCTTCATGTCGATGGACACCACGCCACGGTAACGATCGTGCTCGGGCGGATTCACGCCGGCCACGACGCTGGTGCCGCCGCCGTACGGAACTGCAGCAACGTTCTGGCGCCCGCACCAGTCGAACAGGTCCACGATGTCCTGCTCAGTGCGCGGGTAGGCGATGACGTCCGGCGGGTTGGAAAATTCCCGGCGCATTGCGCGCGCAACATCCATGGTGCCCGCGCCGTAGGTGTGATACAGGCGGTCGTAATGATCGCTTGTGCAGATTTCGCGAAGCGACGCGGGCAGCTGTACGCGAGGTTTGCGCAGCGAAATTTCTTCGGGCGTCGGAAAAGGTGTCGCTTCGAAGTGCTCGACACCCAGCAAGCGTGTCCACGCTGCCTCGAACTCCCGGATTTCGTCCGGCGTGACGGTGTCACCCTCATAGCCCCACCCGTAAAACTTACGACGACGTTCCTGCATTGTTGCCTCCTGTGTGATGTGGTAATCGATTACATACGTTACGGTAACCTGCATCAGAGACTGTAAATAACCAATGCCAGTACGGTGATGAGGCGAAAACAGCACTGCGTGCAATCGATTACATAAGTTTAGATTGGTGCGGCATAATGTCAAGCAGTTAACGCAGTCGCGGCCATGGGTTGGAGCAGGAGTCGACGAAGAGATCGGATCGCTAAGAGACCTTCCCGCGGCGAGGTCACTGTGGGTTGGAGAGCGACTTACTTGGTGGTCTTCCCTTGCAGGGCGTCACGTACGTCCTTGCCTGAGGACCCAGTGAGTCGATCCTGAGCAAGCAATCTGGGGGCGCTTGCTCGTTGCAGCGTTGGCATGGTGCTCGAGCGACAGAGCAGCAAGAAGTGTGGCCGCTCCCTAGGCCTCAAGCGATGACATGCGGCATATCCGCCCTGGGTAGCCCACCAAACGGAGAGAAGATATGGCCCTGCAACACATCCCGCCCATTCAATGTCTTGTCACCTTCGAGACGGTTGCAAGGCTTCGGAGCGCCACACGTGCCGCCGACGAGTTGTGTGTAACAACCAGCGCCGTGAGTCATCGAATCCGCCAGCTTGAATCTCACCTCGGTGTTGAACTCTTCGGGCGGAGTGACTTCACGCTTTCTGCACATGGTGCAGCGTACCTGGCGAATGTCCGAAGCGGCCTCGCTGCGCTACAGCAGATGCCGGTCAAAAATGGAAAAGCCTCTTCCACGCGACTGCGGGTCGCGGTGACCCCAACTTTCTCCAGGCAGTTCCTGATGCCCAAACTGGAACTGTTCCGCAACAAGTATCCGGACATCGACCTTATCTTGCAGGTCTCCATCCCATTCCTGGACGTCACAGCCGAGCCATCCGATTTGGAAATCCGGTACGGCGCCGGCGGATATGCGGACGTCGATCATCGCGTCGTTCTCTCGGAGGAGGTGGCGCCGGCTTGCAGCCCTACCTATCTCAACGAGTTCGGCCCCTTCGAAGGCTTCGAAATGGCGGGTGAAATCGACCAGGCGCGTCTGATACGTAGCCCGCTTGAGCCTTGGACGACATGGTTCTCCTCATGTGGATTGACGAGAACGGAGCCGCATGTGGGCGCTCAATTCAACGATCTAGGGCTTCTCTATGACGCAGCCGCGTGCGGGTTCGGCGTGGCACTAGTGAGGACCCGTATGGCGCAGTCATGGCTAGAGGGGGGGCGACTCATCCGCATATCGGATCGATCCGTGCCTTCACCGATGGCGCACTACTTATGCTGGGAACCTGGGGCCCTGGAGAGATGGGAGTGCGCCGCCTTTATGGAGTGGCTCACCGACTCGCTAAGTTGAGCGGCCCAAACACGGCAATCAAGTTTTCTGCAACTCAACCGCAAATAACTCTCAACCTGCTATATCGCGTGATTGTCTACAGTCAAGTCATGGCGTCTCGTCGACGCCTTTGACAGAAGTGTATTAGAACCTCCCCACACAATGCATCGCATTCATCGCTCAACGTTTGAGCCTCAGCGCCCGGAAGCAACGCTCCGCCTTGGAGCTGCAGCATCCGTCCAGGCTGATTGCGCGGTTCGCCGGCTCGCTACGGTCGCGCCGTCGCTCCGCACTGATTATCCAATAGACCGGCACAGCACGACGCAGCTTCATCGCACCAGGAGGGCAAAGTCATGAATGCGACGCGTGACGGCTGGTTGGCACATCCTACTGACGCTGAGCGGAGGGAAGCCCGGCGTGCGGAAGTGGTTTCCGCGCTAGAAGGCGTGCTGCCTAGGGACCTTATCCTGTCGCAGCGCGAGGACACCCAGCCATTTGAATGCGATGGCCTTACGGCCTATCGGGCGCAGCCGCTCGTCGTGGTGCTTCCCGAAACAGAAGAGCAGGTTGTTGCCATTCTGCGAACGTGCAAGACGCTCGGTGCGCCCGTCGTGGCTCGGGGCGCAGGCACGGGATTGTCAGGCGGTGCGCTCCCACATGAGATGGGCGTGCTCCTTTCGCTCGCTCGTTTTAACCGGATCGTCAGGGTAGATCCTGTGAGTTGTACCGCAGTGGTCCAATGCGGTGTACGCAACGCCGCAATCAGTGAGGCAGCCGCTACGTATGGGCTGTACTACGCCCCCGATCCGTCCAGCCAGATTGCCTGCACGATCGGTGGAAACGTGGCCGAGAATTCCGGAGGCGTCCATTGCCTCAAGTACGGACTCACGTTGCAGAACGTAATGAAAGTACGGGGATACACCATTCAGGGCGAGGCGATAGAGTTTGGATCGGAAGCCCTTGATGTCCCTGGGCTCGATTTGCTCGGCGTCGTTGTAGGCAGTGAAGGGATGCTCGCAGTGACATTGGAAGTCACCGTCAAGTTAATTCCTAAGCCAGAACTTGCGCGATGCATCGTTGCAAGCTTCGACACCGTCGAAGCCGCTGGTGACGCCGTAGCCAACGTCATCGCGGCCGGCATCATCCCAGCCGGCCTGGAACTGATGGACAAGCCGATGACCGCCGCCGTAGAGGACTTCGTGCATGCTGGCTATGACCTGGACGCGGCCGCAATCCTATTGTGCGAGAGTGATGGGACGGCGTTGGAGGTCGAGGACGAGATTGTGAAGATGAATGCCGTCCTCACCGCCAGCGGGGCCACTCGTCTTGAAGCAAGTCAGGACGAGGCGCAGCGTCTTCGTTTCTGGAGCGGGCGAAAGAATGCATTTCCCGCGACGGGGCGCATGAGCCCGGATTACCTGTGCATGGATTCCACGATTCCTCGCAAGAGTCTCGCTGCGATCCTTCGAGCAATCAGCGAGATGGAGGTGCGCTATGGGCTTCGCTGCGTGAACGTGTTCCACGCCGGCGACGGGAATCTACATCCGCTGATCCTTTTCGACGCCAACAATCCCGAAGAACTGCACCAGGCGGAGCAATTCGGCGCTGAGATTCTGGAAACAAGCGTCACGCTTGGCGGGACGGTGACCGGAGAGCACGGTGTGGGCGTGGAGAAGCTGAACTCAATGTGCGTTCAGTTCTCAGGCGCAGAGCGAGAACAAATGTTTGCGCTGAAACGTGCATTCGATCCGCAATCGCTCTTGAATCCTGGGAAGGTAATTCCGACGCTGCATCGATGTGCCGAATATGGTCGCATGACTGTTCGGCGTGGGATGCTGCCGCATCCAGAAATCCCGAGGTTCTAGAATGACGACGATCCCCACGGAAGTGTCTCATCTGATTGAGACAGTCCTGCATGCAAGAAAAACGAAGACCTCTCTCAACATCGTTGGCGGCGGTACGAAATGCTTCTACGGTGAAGAGCCGTCGGGTGAACCGTGTGATGTCCGGCGCCTCAGCGGAATTTGCAGCTATGAACCGTCTGAGCTGGTTGTCACCGCTCGTGCAGGCACACCGCTAGAAGAACTTGAGGCCGTGCTGGCCGAGCACAATCAGTACCTTGCCTTTGAGCCGCCACGCTTTGCTAAAGGAAGTACTGTCGGAGGAGCGGTCGCGGCAGGTCTGAGCGGGCCAGCACGCGTCGGGGTAGGGTCCATTCGGGACTTCGTTCTCGGCGCGACCATGATTAACGGCAAAGGCGAGCTTCTGACATTCGGCGGGCAAGTGATGAAGAACGTTGCCGGTTATGACGTTTCGCGTCTCCTGGCGGGCTCAATGGGAACACTCGGTGTTATCTGTGAGGTCTCGCTGAAGGTTCTGCCCATTCATTCATCGAGGATCACCCTGTTCATTGAACGCGACGAAGCAGGGGCGTTGTCTCTCTTAAACGGGCTGACTCGGCAAGCATTGCCAGTCAATGCGAGTGCCTGGCACGACGGAAAGCTGTTCCTCCGACTGAGTGGTGCAGCCTCTGCTGTCACGGAAGCCAGAAAGCGTTTGGGCGGGACTGAGCTGGAACCAGACGAAGCGTTGTCCTGGTGGGATGCCGTCCGCGACCACCGCCACGACTTCTTTTCACAGAGCGACGCGCCTCTCTGGCGTGTTTCCGTTCCGGCAGTCTCCCAACCCTTCTTGGCCGCGAATCAGCTTATTGAATGGGGTGGTGCATTGAGATGGCTATACACCGACGATCCCATCGAGGACGTTCGGGAAATGGCGTCATCGCTTGGTGGTCACGCCACGCTGTTCAGGGATCCGCATCATAGGAGCGGCGTGTTCACGCCACCGAGCGATGCGCTCTTCGAGATTCATCGCAATCTCAAGCAAGCGTTTGATCCCGATGGCATCTTCAATGTTGGTCGACTCTACCCCGGCCTGTAAGGGGCTCCATATGCAGACAAAACTAAGTCATGAGTTTGCCAACACTCCAGAAGGGGCGGAGGCCGAAGAGATTCTGCGCAAGTGCGTGCATTGCGGCTTTTGTACGGCAACGTGTCCGACTTACCTGCTTCTGGGCGATGAACGTAACGGACCCCGGGGACGCATCTACTTGATGAAGCAGTTGCTTGAGGGGGAAGAGGTCACAGCAAGCACCCAACAGAATCTAGACCGCTGCTTGACGTGCCGGAACTGTGAAAGCACCTGTCCCAGCGGTGTCGAGTACGGCAAGCTAGTTCACATTGGGCGGAAGCTAGTCGATGAGCGAATTCCTCGTCCGCCAAAAGACCGCGCGGTGCGTTGGCTGCTGCGTGAGGGGCTAACTTCGCCATTGTTCTTGCCGGCCATGAAGATTGGCCGAATGGTTCGGCCGCTACTTCCTTCCAAGCTCGCCAACAAGCTTACGCCGAGCAGACCTGCGGGTCAGCGCCCAACGCGCCGCCACGCCAGGAAAGTGCTCATGCTCGAAGGTTGTGTGCAGCCGGCGATGATGCCGAACATCAATTCTGCGACCGCGCGGGTACTCGATGCAGCCGACTTTCAGGTTGTAAGTGTTCCTCGAGCCGGTTGCTGTGGCGCGATCCGGCTGCACACCGGAGATCACAAGGGCGGCCTCGATGATATGCGCAGAAACATCGACGCCTGGTGGCCGGCGATTTCCAGCGGTGAAGTCGAGGCAATTGTCATGAACGCGTCCGGCTGCGGCGCGACCGTGAAGGACTACGCCGACTTGCTAAAGCATGACGCGGAGTACGCCGAGAAGGCAGCTCGGGTTAGCGAGTTGACCCGCGACCTGAGCGAATTGCTTCCTGAACTTCTGCCAAGACTGCGCGGCAAAGTCAAAGCGTGCGACAAGCCGGCCTTGGCGTTCCATCCGCCGTGCACGCTGCAACACGGCCAGAAGCTGCGGGGAGTGGTGGAGGAGCATCTGGGACAGTTGGGCTTTTCCGTTCATCGTGCCAGCGTGGAGAGTCACCTTTGTTGCGGCTCAGCCGGCACCTACTCCGTTCTGCAGCCCGAAATTTCACTCCAGCTCAGAGACCGCAAGATCGAGCATCTGAGCGAGAAGCAACCTGACTGCATCGTGTCCGCGAACATCGGTTGCATCCAGCATTTGCAAAGTGGAACGCCCACGCCAGTAAAGCACTGGATCGAGGTACTGGATGATGCAATCGAGCCGGCAGTCCAACCAGAGGAACAAGTATTTATCTAGCGGCAGGGCAAGAAACGGCGTCGAAGTCGGCACGGGCTGCGAGAGCGGCCCATGCAGTAGTGTTTCGCCTCCTGCAAGTAACGCGGTCGGCGAAAAGTTAGTCACATCAAGATAAGAGGAGCATTTTGTGGCGATCTATCGAATTGGAGAGAAAGAACCGACAATTCATCCGAGCTCGTATGTATCCGAGCATGCGGTAATCATCGGCGACGTGGAAATCGCCGAAGACGTGTCCATCTGGCCCGGCGCTGTGATCCGCGGCGACAATGAAAAGATCACGATTAGGCGAGGCGTGAACGTCCAGGAGGGGGCTGTGTTGCACACCGATCCTGGCTTTCCCGTCGAGGTAGGCGAGATGGTCTCCATTGGACACCAGGCGATGCTTCACGGTTGCAAGGTCGGAGCACGTAGTCTGGTCGGCATTCAGGCTGTGATCCTGAATGGATCCGAACTCGGACAACAATGCCTCGTGGGGGCCGGATCCTTGATCGGCGAGCGCAAGAACTTCCCGGCAGGAGGCTTGGTCATGGGCACACCTGCAAAGCAGGTACGTGAACTAACGGAGGAAGTCAAAGCTGCGATCGAGAAGAACGCTGACGACTACATTAACAAGGCGAAGACGTACAAGAAGGACCTGGTCAAGCTGAGTTAGCAAGCTCCGCGCGTCGGCGGATCAAGCGTCGACGCCTTGAGACGAGAGCGCCAGCCAGCGCCTCGTCTCGTCATCCCTCTCCATCAAGATTGGTGCTCCGGCCATCGCGAACGAACGCGACAAGGCCCGGCCTTGAGTTGCTACCCGGCCACAGGCACAGAACCCCTTCACGCGCCGCCGCTGTCTGCGTGGTCGCTACCCTCACCAGTCGGACCATATCGACTCGGTGCCTCCAGGTACTTCGCGCGATCATTCTTCACTGAATCGTTATATCATCTGCTCAGTGATTGCCCCCTTTTTGTAGACATGACAGAACCTACGGTTGAAATGCTTGCGGACGAACTTAGACCCCGCTTGATGCGGATCGTTGTAGCGCTGCGGCGGGAAATGAGAGCGGCGCACGTGCCCCCCGCGCAGAGCGCTGTTCTTAGTGCATTGCTCGTAAGAGGGCCGATGCGAGTTAGCGATCTGGCCAGGAATGAAGGCGTCAGATTGCCTACGATGACGCAGATTGTCGGGCGGATGGTCGACGCCGAGTTAATCGCGCGCTCCGCACCCGTCGGCTCGTACAACAACATGATTCAGATTACTGATGAAGGCCGGGCTGTGGCCGGCAAATTGGCCGCACAGCGGACGGCGGCACTGGGCAAGCGCATGGAGGGATTGACGCCCGAGGAGTTGCAGACGGTGATCGCGATGTTCCCCATCATCGATAAGATGTTCAAAAGAGAACCGTGGCTGGACCACGAGTAATACCAACGAAATCTTCCTGGAAGACGACACGATTCGAGAAGGCTTATCGCTAGCCGGCCGCGCTTGCGCTGCAACTGCGGAGCCATGCAGGGAGTTGTCAGAGTCGCCGAGAGCAACCGCATCGCCCAATATGGGGCGCACTGCCGCGACCTATACGCTAATAAAAAAGGCGCCTAACACTCACTTAGGCGCCAAAACCTGACTGGGAACGTAGCTTCGGGGGAAAGGGCGACGTATCGCCCTTTGCGGCCCCCGATCTACACTTGAGTTACAAATTTCGTGACGAGATAGCCGTCGAACGTCTCGGTCCCACCCTCACTCCCGATACCGCTATCTTTAATGCCTCCAAACGGTGTTTCGGCGAGAGCGCTTCCAAAGTGGTTGATGTTGACCATGCCGGCCTCAAGGCGGGTAGAGACAGCATGCGCTGTCTTCGCTGACTCGGTAAACACGTAAGACGACAGGCCGTAAGTCAGTTTGTTCGCCCGTGCCAGCACCTCATCCAGATCGTCGAACGCTACAACCGGGGCGACAGGGCCGAATGGCTCGCAAGTCATGAGCATGGAGTCGTCTGAAATGTCTATAACGACGCTGGGCGCGAAGAAATGTCCTGTGTCGCTGCACCTGGTCCCTCCCACGACAACCTTTCCGCCGCGCGCTTTGGAGTCGGCAATCAACCCTTCCATTGCAGCAACACGGCGTTGGTTTGCGAGCGGTCCCATCTGTGTCGAGCTGTCTATACCGTTGCCGACCCGCACTGCGCCAATGACGTCCGTAAAACGCCTGAGGAACCTATCGTAAGCCCCGCGCTGGACGAAGAAGCGGGAGGGCGAGACGCATACCTGACCAGCGTTTCGCAGCTTGTAGTTTGCAAGCATCTCGGCGGCGGTATGGACATCCGCATCGTCGAAGACGATTGCAGGGGAGTGACCACCAAGCTCCATAGTGATTCGCTTCATATGGGATCCTGCTAGAGCTGCTAGTTGTTTGCCAACAGCAGTGGACCCCGTAAAGGAGATCTTCTGGACCAGCGGAGATGCAATGAGGTGTGCTGACACCTCCGCCGGGACGCCAAATACAATGTTTAAGCAACCAGGAGGAAGGCCCGCATCATGGAACAGTTGAGCGATCGCCAGCACGGCACTCGGTGTCTCTTCTGGTCCCTTCAGAATGATCGTACAGCCTGCGCCAAGCGCGGCAGAGATTTTCCGGATCGCCTGATTGAAGGGAAAATTCCAAGGGGTGAAGGCTGCGCAGACTCCGACCGGCTGACGTAGCACGAGCTGGCGGACGTTAGGGTTGCGGCTGGGGATCACGCGGCCGTAGATCCGCCGAGCCTCTTCTGCATGCCAGTCCGCATGCTCTGCACAAACCGTTACTTCGCCCACGGCTTCGTGCAGAGGCTTCCCCTGGTCAATGGTCATGTTGCGGCCGATTTCCGGCGCCCTTTGACGGGCGAGCTCCGCAACTTTACGCAAGATTGCACTGCGTTCCAAAGGCGATGAGTCGCGCCACGTCAGGAAAGCTCGATGAGCCGCCTCGACGGCGGTGTCGAGGTCCTCGCGGGTGGCGAGCGGCAGTCGCCCAACGACCTCCTCCGTCGCAGGATTGACTACGTCCTGGTGTCGCCGGCCTTCAATGCCGAGAAATTCGCCATTGATGTAAAGGGATAATTCTGGATACACAGCGTGTACTCCAATGACTAAGAGGTTAGCTACGAAATTCTGTGCTTGTGACGGAGGTCGATCTATTCGAGCTTAAAATCACCGACCTTAATTACTGCATCAATGCTCTTCTTGCGCTGCTTAAGGTAGCCCTCGAAATCCTCCGGGGACTGCGTAATGACTTCCATTCCAGTGCCTTGCATCCGCGTGCGAAGCTCGCCGTTCTTCAAAATCGTAGCGACATCGCTCTGCATTTTTTTGATTGCGTTCTGGGGCATCTTGGCAGGCGCATACAGGGCGATGGTTCCCGTAAGCTGGACGTCAATCCCCGCTTCCTTGAATGTAGGGACGTTTGGCAGCATAGGCGAGCGTTCTGGCGTCGACACGGCAAAGGCCTTCACTTTTCCAGCCTTAACGAGTTGCGCGATCGGTGCCATATCGATCATGAGCATATCGATCTCGCCTGAAACGATAGCGGGGACACTTTGCCCAGCACTCTTGTAGCCGACTGGGGTCATCTTTACCCCGGTCTTTTGCGCGAACTCCTCCATACCGACACGCATGCCCAAGTTGGCCCATCCGTACGTGAACTTCCCGTTGGCCGCACGAGCTGCCTTAATGAGGTCAGCGAGGTTGTTGTATGGCGCGGAAGCCGGGGTCACCACAACGAGTGGGGTTGCGGCTAGCCCGCTCACAAGGGTGAGTTCCTTGGTGGGATCGACAGCAACAGTGGGGCGCAAGTTTGCGTCGATGATCAACGTGGACGGGGGCATGACCAGAAGGATCGAACCGTCCGGTTCAGCTCGCGCGACAGCCTTGCTGGCGATCGCCCCGTTTGCGCCTGGCCGATTTTCGACGATTACGGGCCGATTCCAGATTTTTGCCAGCTCTTCGCCAACTGCGCGTGCAACTACGTCGGTGCCACCGCCCGGTCCGTAGCCAACAAAGAGCCGGACCGGCAACGGGCCAGATTGCTGGGCGTACAGGATGGAGGGCAGGGCCAGGGAGCAGAGTAGGACTGCTCTGCGGATAGCCGAAGCGGGTTTTGTCATGTTGTCTCCTCTTTTATTATGAAATACAGCCTTAACCTGCTACCGCAGCTGGAGCGTGGCTCTTCGTCCACTCCTCCTTCAACAGCTTGATGTGCTCACGCGCTTTTCTACTGGCGTTCCAACTAAGAACGCCCATCAAAACGTCTCCCTGGTAGTAGCGAAAGATGCAGGAGTCGTCTTTCAGTTGATCCCCTTCGACAACTTCAACGGTGTATTGAGGGCCGATGCGTCCGTAGCTGTGGATTTGGACCTGGTACTGATCCGACCAGAAGAACGGCAGCGGAGCGTATTCAACGCGAGAGCCGAGCATGTTCTTTGCCGCGGCCATCGCCTGTTCGCTTGCATTCGTCCGGTGTTCAATACGCATGTGCTCGCCGTAGCCTTTGTGAAACCACTCTGCAGCATCGCCGGCGGCATATACGTTCGGGGCTGCTTCACAGTATTCATTGCAGACTACGCCGCTGCGGATGTTTAATCCGCTGCACCACTGCACGCTGGGAACTGCGCCGATAGCCACAACAATTACGTCGCAAGCAATCACAACCCCAGTGTCCAAGCGGACTTCGGTAATGGTGCGGTCACGCCATTTCACCTCCCTGAGTTCGCAGTCGTTGTGGAAAACCACGCCGTTGGCTTCATGGAGTTTTTCGATCCGCTTCCCAACGATATCCCCGACTCGCGCCCCGAGAGGAACTTTCGACTTGTCGATGACGGTCACCTCACAGCCGCTGGTCTTTGCAATCGCCGCTAACTCTGTGCCGATGAAGCCCGCGCCGACTACTAGTGCCCGCTTTCCGGCAGTCAGATGTTCCCGAATCGCCAGCGCGTCGTTTAAGTTGCGCAGGCTGTAGCAGTTCGCCGCCTGGCTGAGGTTGGGAATCACTCGAGCGTCCGCGCCCGTGGCGATCAGCAAGCGATCATATTGAAGTGTGGAGCCGTTGCTGAGTTGCAGTGAACTGGCGTCCGTATCGAGGCCGGTGGCCGATGTCCCGTCCAGGTAGTGCAGGTTCAGCGCCTTCATGCCGTCTTCGGACACAAGGTTGAGCGCCTCTACCGGACATTCTCCTGCCATCAGCCGCTTTGAAAGAGGAGGGCGGTCATAGGGCATGCCGCCTTCCTTTCCAATCAGCGTGAGCCGCCCTCCCCAGCCCTGTGCGCGCAGCGCTCGTGCTGCCGTGATGCCGGCGGCCGAGGCGCCGACAACGACGATGTGCTCGGGGGAGTTCATCACTGATCCTCGTGAATCTCGATGGCGAGCGCTGGGCAGATGCCAGCCGCCAGGCGTGCTGATTCGAATTGGTCAGCCGACGGCTCTGCGTTCAAGAGAATGACGATGCCATTGTCCTTTTGGTCGAACAGATCCGGCGCGTTGACGACACATTGACCAGAACCGCAGCACTTTTCGGGGTAGATTGTGATTTTCATGATGCTTCTCATTTAAGTCGGGATTACCAGCGAACAGGGAGTTCCTTGACGCCATACATGAGTGAATCGCCCTTGAACTCAAGGCTTTCCACGGGAACAGCAAGCTCGAGGTTCGGAAACCGCTCCAGCAAGGCGGTGAACATGATCTGCATTTCGAGCCGTGCGAGGGGTTGACCGATGCACTGATGCGGGCCGTATCCGAACGAGACCTGCGTCCTTGAATCTCGGCGAAGGTCGAACACATTCGGATCTTCAAATTTCGAGCTGTCGCGATTGGCCGAGACACTCAGCACTACAACGGGGTCGCCCGCCTGGATCATTTGTCCGTTCACGACAATGTCCTCGGTCGCGACACGACGCTTTCCTGAATGTGTGACATCCAGATAGCGCAGAATTTCTTCCACCGCATTTGGAACGAGGCTTGTGTCTTGTCGAAGCTCATTCCAGATATCCGGTCGTTGCAGGAGGAAAAGCACTCCCATTGCGGTCGTATTCGCCGTGGTCTCGTGGCCGGCAATCAGCAAGAGCCTTGCAAGGGAAACAACGTCCGTTTCGGTGATATCGCCCTTTCGTACGTGATTGACGATGAGGCGGCTGAGGATATCTTCCCCGGGGTTCTCCGATCTCTTCGCCACCAGGCCCTTCAGGTACACCTCGCACAACTCATGATTTGCGGCGATGGCCTCCTCAAGCGTCGCACTACTCGACGTCAGGACCATCGCCAGTTCCTGAAAGAAGTCATGGTCTTCGTACGGAACGCCAAGCAACTCTGAGATCGCCAATGCCGGCGTAGCCAACGTAAAGGCGCTAACCAGGTCGGAGGGTTGAGGCTTTGTTGCGAAGTCGTCCAGCAGCTTGTCTACGATCGCCTGAATCCGCGGGCGAAGGGCCTCGATTTTGCGGATCGAGAATTCACCTGTCAGCATGCGCCGATGCTCTGCATGCTTGGGTGCATCCATGGTGATGAAGGTCCGGTTACTACCCCGGGCAACTTTCATTGCAGCACTGACAGTGGGATAGCCGGGATTCGTAATGTCAGAACTAAAGCGAGGGTCAGACAGGACCGAGCGGACGTCGTCATAGCGCGTAATCAGCCAGGCGATCTTTCCGTCCCAGAGCCTAGCTTGCCCCAAGCCGCTTCCTTGCTGCATCTGGAAGTACACCGGCGGCGGCGACAAAGGATCGACCCGTTCGGGCGGAAAGTCGGGGATGCCGCTGTCCCCGCCAGCGTGCATCGGACACGTGGACTGCGCAGGTGAGGCCGCGTGAAACGGGCAGCCAGTCGACTGCGTGGGGGTTTGGGGGGCGGTCATGAATATGTCTCCGATGGGAAATTGTGAGTACATATTAGGTAGCCTACCTACTATATGCAAAAGGGGTTTACCCTAATCGGTGCAGAGGATTGACCTCGCGTCACAAATCTCGAGCGGGACCAGGGGTGGGAGAGGAGGGCGTGGCTAGACTGGGGGAGCCCAGTTGGCCTGAAGGCGGGCGACCGCCGATTTCAGTGGTCAAGATATGCCGCCGGTGACCCACTGGGTATGCGCGAGGACTGTTTGCCTTCTGGTTGTTATAGCTCGTCCCAGGGTAGATATGCGGTCCGGCCGGGCTGGCTGACGACAGAGGTCGGTACCGAGTGAGGCGCGGCCGGAGGCCCGCTTGGGACCTGCTGGAGGCCACCTTTGACGCCGGGACCTTCCGTAAGGTCGGGATCGCAGGGCTTCGGTTCTTACCTATGCATAGGCGTGAAAAAACACCCGCATGGACGTGGGGTTAGAAGTGCGCGATCGCCACCACTCGCTGACCAAGGGGGCAGCCTCACGACGCGTTGTTAAAGAGGCGCGGGGGGACAGTGAAGCCGGTGCAAGAAGGCAAGCGAGAAAGCCGAAGCGACCTCGCTTTGGCAGCCTACAAATCAAATAAATAGGCTCCAGCTCTCCCCTAACTCGGCACTGAGGTACTCGAACATCGACATGAATCGAAAGCGCTCCCATTGATTGAACGCCTCGCGTACCGCTGCCATCAGTGACATAGCTACCTCCGGGGTGATCGACTTTAGTTAGGGGGGCCACCGCAAGAAAAAAGCAGGTCTTTCAACACTCGTTCGCATCGGCGCATAGCCCATTCCACGATGCAATCGATTACATAGAGCGTAGGTCGCCACGATGGTCTGTCAAGATAAAGCGTAAAAGTGTCATTTGCGGCTCAAAATCAGCCACCTGACTTCGTTGATGGGAGGGTAAACGCCTATTTGATTGTAATAGGTAGGCTGCCTAATATTTACCACAAATAAGAGTAAGCGCGCTTCGGTTTTTCAAACATTGCTTATAGAAGTGGAGACAAAATCAATGCAACATCATCCCCGAAGAGGTTCGACCCCCACCCCCCAGCGGGTCCGGGATATTCTCAAGCCGATCTCCGGTGCCGCCGTGGGAAACATGCTGGAGTGGTTTGACTACTCGTTGTATGGCTATCTTTCCGCCACCCTGGCGAAGGTGTTCTTCCCAAGCAGCGACCCGATCGTTAGCCTGATAGCGGCTTTCGCGGCATTCTCCGTCGCATTCGTTACCCGACCACTCGGCGCTCTGTTTTTTGGATCGCTGGGAGACCGGCTTGGACGGCGCGATACGCTCGCGATTGTCGTTGGTTTGATCAGCGTTTCGACGGGGTTGGTCGGTGTCCTACCGGGATACGAGGCGATTGGCATCGCCGCTCCTTTGCTGCTGGTAGCCCTACGCATGATTCAGGGATTTTCCGCGGGAGGCGAAGCAGGTGGAGCACTCGCATTCCTTGCCGAGTACGCCCCGACACGCCGGCGTGGCGTTGTGATCGGGTTCTTCGGTATGTCGGCTGGAATTGGTGCGTTGAGCGGATCCGGTCTTGTTCTGGCGATCACCAGCATTTTTGGTCAGACGGCAGTTGAGGCATGGGCCTGGCGATTGCCCTTCCTGATCGCTGGTCCGATTGGGTTGGGTGCGTTCTGGCTGCGGCTGCGCATCGAGGAAACACCGGCATTCCGGTTGCACTTGGAACGCGAGGGCGCGGCACAAGCACCATTGCGCGAAGCCCTTCGTGACGACTGGCGAAGCATTGTCAAATGTCTTGGCGTAGCGATCTCACACGGCATCCCTTACTACTTGATGCTGGCGTATCTCCCGTCTTATCTCGTGTCAACTGGACGGTTGAGTAGCGGGCAAGCTCTAGCGGCGTCCGGCCTGGCCTTTCTGGGTTCAGTGATTGTGATCCCATTCGCTGCAGCGCTATCCGACCGCGTGGGTCGACGACCCGTCGCCTTTACGGCGGCATTGGCATACCTCGTCGTTGCGCTTCCTTTGTTCCGGATCGTCGTGGGCTCGACACCAGAGGTGGTAATTGCCACGATGGCTAGCGTCGGGGTATTGATGGGGATGTATGGCAGCGCGCCGTTCTGCATGATGACGGAGTTGTTTCCGACACGCACACGCTACAGCGCCATGTCGGTAGGCTACAACGTGGCCATGGTGCTATTTGGCGGCACCGCTCCTTTAATCAGCGCTTCTCTGACGAAGCTGACCGGAAACCCTTCATCACCCGCCTATTTCATGATGGGGGGCGCAGTGTTGTCTATTTTTGCCATCTTGGCGTCTCCTGAAACGTCACGAGTACCGATTGATGAGCTCGGACAGTCGGACGAGCACATTCGCCGCGTGCGCATGGCGCTCAAGGCATCGGCTCGCGTTGAGTGATCTCCTGATTATGAAAACCGCTACATACGACTACATTGTTATCGGCGCCGGCTCGGCAGGGTGTGTTCTCGCTTCTCGGCTGAGTGAAGATCCCAGCGTCAAGGTACTGCTGATAGAGGCGGGCGCTCCCGCGTCATCCATCTTTGTTCAGATGCCGGCAGGGATCCGGGTTCTCTATAAGAGCCAAAAATTCAACTGGCGCTATTGGACGGAGCCCCAGACACAACTGGACAATCGGAATATTTATATACCCCGGGGCAAGGTGGTGGGCGGTTCATCCTCGATCAATTCCATGATTGCTATCCGGGGGAACCGATCCGATTACGACAACTGGGCATCTCAGGGCCTGTCGGGCTGGGACTATGAATCCCTTCGTCCGTACTTTCGAAAGATTGAGGATGCATCACTGGTAACGAAGGCGAGGAATGACGATCGCGGGTACGCGGGTCCGATTCGCCTGTCATACGGCACGCAGCAAAACGCCATATCGACTGCGTTCATAGAGAGCGCAGTATCGGCCGGTATGCCGGAGAACAACGGATTCAATGGGGCGTCGCAGGTAGGCGCAGGATTCTACGAGCTTACGATTGCCGAGGGAAAGCGATCCGGTGCTTATCGTTACCTGGATCGAGCAGGTAACCGATCCAATCTGACATTGATGGCGAACTGTAAAGTCCGCAGGATTCTCCTTGCCGGAAAGCGAGCGCAAGGCGTAGTGATTGAGGATGGATGGGAGGAGGTGGAGCTTCGCGCGGACCGCGAAGTGATTCTGACAGCAGGGGCCATTGCCTCACCGCAACTCCTGATGCTTTCGGGGATCGGACCGGCCAAACATCTGCAGTCGATTGGTATCGCTCCCGTGGTCGATCTGCAAGGCGTCGGTGAGAACCTTCAGGACCATCTTGATTGCGCGATTCGCTTAGAAGCGTCGCAGCCCAATACGCTCACGCCCTATATCGGCCTGGTAAGAGGCGGAATGGCAGGAGCTCGCTATCTTCTTTCAGGAGGCGGGCCGGCTTCCTCTCAAGGCGTTGAGGCAGGAGCATTTTACAACTCCGACAGAAATCCGGATCTGCCTGAGTGGCAGGCCCATCTGATCATTGCGCTGCGCAATCCACCGCCTAACGAAAAAGTTCCCCACGGATTTGCAGTCCGCGTATGCCAGCTGCGTCCAAAAAGTAGAGGCGTGCTGCGACTGCGTTCTTCAGATCCGTCCGATTCTCCCCGAATCGACCCTCGCTTCCTCTCAGACGAGTCTGACCTGGAGAGTTTGGTGCGCGGCGTGGAACGCACGTGCGAGATTGTCGACCAGCCGGCGCTCCGGAAGTACATCAAACGAAGGCTCGACATCGATGCTTTCTCCACCGGTGCAGCCCGTAAGGCATGGATACGCTCGCATGCGGAAACCATCTATCACCCGGTTGGCACGTGTCGCATGGGAGTCGACGACAACGCTGTTGTTGACGAGGAGTTGAAAGTGCGCGGGGTTGAGAACTTGAGAGTAATTGATGGATCTGTGATGCCAACGATCATCAGTGGGAACACGAACCTTCCCATTATGGCCATGGCAGAGAAGGCCGCAGACTTGATACGAAATTCACGCACATCCGCTCGTTGAAGTTTTCGGAGAACTCTGTTCACTGGCGTTTCGAGCTTGCTCCGTCGCCTTCTTCCCGGTTGTCCCCTTACACGGGGACGAAAGGTTGCAGCATAGATTTCCCAGCATCGAATGGGAACGTCTACGGGCTTGCGTCGTTTGATGGAAGCGTTGGGCCACACCCTTTCTCTCAAGCGCCGAAACCGCCGGAATGCCAAAGCGCGGGTTCCAGCAAAGAGGACCACGTGAACAAGGGACTCGCCAGTCAACACATACCCATCACGGGCGCGTCACAGGGCATCGGCCGCTGGACATTCCCTGTACTTCAATAACCTTAAGGAGATAAGAATGGTCAAGTTCACCTATCTGGTACTCACGAACGCGGTTCCGGGGCGTGAAGAAGAGTTCAATCGCTGGTATACCGAGCAGCACCTTCCAGACGTGTTGCGCGTACCGGGCGTGGTGAGCGCACAGCGCTTCAGTCGCACGGAGCAGCAGCGAAAAGCGGGGCCTCATCCGTGGCAGTACCTGGCACTCTATAACTGCGAGGCCGCTGACCCGCAGGTCGTCACAGATGGGATCCAGGCTCGCGTCAACACAGCGGAGATGCAAATGAGTGACACGGTGGGCGATGTCAAATATGGTTGCTATTTCGAGCCAATCACCGAGGTGATTCGCAGTAAGTAGACGGCATGGAAGTACCTGCTTTCCCGTCGTCTCAAAGATGAGTCGGGTAGAAGCTCAACAGCTTCTCCGCCACGTGAGGCGACGGGCCAGGGCGGGTCGCTTACTCCGCCGTAGCGGCGATGGAAGGCCATGCAACCCGGTGCGAGAGCTTGGGACTTGGGCCGAGGAGGCCAGCCTAAAACCTTCAGCGCTGCAATCACATGGGCGACTGCGCTGTTGCCCGTAGCGGATCACGCATCCATTTCGCGGCGCCAGGCTTGCGGGCTCTGCGATGTCCATCTCCGGAATGCGCGAGTAAATGCACTGTGCTCCGAGTACCCAAGTATCCAGGCCACCTCAGCGAGCGAAAGCCGTGGATCTTTTAGGTAATTCTCTGCAATCCGGCGTCTCGTGTCGTCACGTAGCTCGCGAAATTTCAGACCCAGTTTGTCGAGTCGCCGCTGCAACGTGCGGGGGGTCATGTGCATGGAGGAAGCCACTGTTTCAAGGCTCACTTCGCCTTGACGCGCGAGCCCGGCTACCGCTTGCCTGATGGCATGTTCCATGTCATCCATCTTCGGCATGGCACCCAGCAGAGCCTGTACCTGAAGCTCCATGATTCGCAGTAGCGCTTCATCAGGTTGACGCAGAGGCGCCTGCAAAAGGTCGACGGGGAAGCGCAGACTCGTCTCCGGTTGGTCGAACTTCACCGGGCAGCCGAAGTATGCAAGATAAGGGGTGGTGTCTTGAGGTGTTGCGTTAACAAAGCACACCTCCTCCAGCCTCACATCACCATCTGTCATGGCTCGCGTGAAACGGGTCATCGCAGCCAAGGCCGTTTCGTCAACGAGCGGCCCCGTTGGTTCCGTCGAACGGGGCCACGTCATCACGACGGACTTACCTTCGGTTCTTAGCTCCGCCGGCGTAACGTTTGCAACCACACGGTCGTACTGTTGCCAGCGTTGCAAGACAGCCCCGACGTCAGGGCAAGCCCCAAGTGCGTATCCAAGCACGCCGAGATGCGCAGGCGCAATGCGCTGGCCAACGTGCAATCCGAGGAGCGGATCATTGCAAACCTCGGCGGCACGCTCAAGCAAACGCCGCCAGTGATCGAGCGCGTAGAGTCGCACTTCCTGGCAATTAGGGCTGGATTCCCCCAGCACATGCACGGCATCCAGCCCTTGGTCCTGCAAGTAGTCGAAAAGCAGGTTCACGTAGGTGCTGGCGTAGTAAGCGGTGGGCGCGGACATGGGATGACAATGAACAATGTCGCGAAGTGTCAAGAAAGTGTCGAGGACTGTCAATGCGGAGGGTCACCAGTTTGATCAAACTGTCGGCAAGCCAAGCGAACAGGAGTCTAAATTGCCGTCCGATATGATGAACTGGCTGCATTCCATATTTGGGAAGTCCGTGGATTGGAAGCAGGCGTTCATGCTCAGCATGGTTCCTCTCTTCATCATTGCATTCAGTCTCGAGACCCTGATCAATCGAAGGCGTAGAGCCGAATCGACACTGAACTGGAAAGAGGTGTGGGCGAACATCGCATTGGGCACCACTTACCAGATCATGGAGCCCCTGGGAGTGGCTCTTGTGACAGGATCCATCTATGCGTGGGTATATTCAAAACGTTTGTTTGATATCCCGGTGGACGGTTGGACCATTCTCCCAATCATTCTGTCGGTCGAGTTCTGCTACTACTGGTTTCATCGCGCCAGCCATCGAATCCGCTGGTTTTGGGCGGCGCACGTCGTTCATCATACCGGCGAGAACATGAACTTCACTACGGCGGCACGACAATCGATGCTCAATGTGGTCGCTGGGAGTTTCATCTTTTTCCTTCCTCCCGTGCTCCTCGGTGTGCCGCCGGCCGCAGTCGCACTCATCCTGGCCGTGAATCTGTCCTATCAGTATTTCATTCATACCGGGGTCTCCTCGTTTTCAGTGCAATAAGTGACGGTACGAAAAGCTAGCACTGGCGCGGAGGTGGTGTTGGTAGATCGTTGATTTCATTGACTTTCCTGTTCACTTTCAAATCTGCGATTCGTGGCGTCAAACCGTGGTCGGTTTCATCCATTGGTGCCAGTTATCGATGCATTTGGCCGCGAAGGCAGGATTTGGTCAGCATAGCGGTCAACCGGGAAGCGAAACACACCCCGCAAGTTGATGCTCTCCAGCCTGGTGGGCGCAATCTTCCCGATCAGTTCCGGTGGAATGACCTGGCGGCGGTTCGACCAGCGATCCAGGACCGCCTGCATCTGTGAGGTATTCCACGCCATCACGATGTTGGCCATCAGGCTCAACGCATCGGCCACAGCCTGCATTTCATCGACACGTTTGGCCTGCGCCGGGCTGATCCGGCCGGTATAAATGGCGCGCTTGAGGGCGTTAACAGCCTCGCCCCGATTGAGCACCCGGCGCAACTCGTTCCTGAAAGCGTCCTTGACAAAGTAGTCAGCCAAAAACGCCGTACGCAGCAACCGCCCCAATTGCACGCCAGCCTCATAGATTGGATCGCCCTGGGCGGCAGAACCGAACCGCGCAAGAGCTGCCACCGCACTGGCATGTCCGCTCATGACCGAGGCTGCCAGGTGCACCAGACTATCCCAATGCTTTTCGATCAAAGCGACGTCGACATTGGCTTCGCACACCGCAGCGATTTCTGCGGGCACTTTGGTGCCGCGTGGCACAAAGAGGTGGCGCTGTTTGAGTTCCTTCAACCGCGGGCAAAGATCAAAACCAAGCAAACGGGCATGTGACATGGCAAAGTCGGTGTAGCCATGGGTATCCACAGCAAGCTGGCTGGTCTCCAGCTTTTCTTGGCGGATGACACCTTCAATGGCCACGCCCGCCTGGCGCTCATTGAGCACAAAGGGCTGCGCATGGAAGATGCCCCACCGGTCTTTTACATGGGAGTAGATTCCAATGGAAGGTGTGTTGCGCCGAGGATCAAGCCGGGCTTGCCACACCCGTTTGGTGGTCTCCATGGTCATCATGTCAGAAGATGCCAAATCGGACCGCCCCCAGGTGGCGGCAATCGGGTGTCGCTGCATGAATTCCAGCACAGCCTGGCAGGCCTGGCTCAGACGCCGTTCGTCCCGCGCCCAGCGCATGGCCTGGCGAATGCTGGTGGCAGACAATTGCGGAATCATGCGCGCGCATTCGACCGCAGTCAGACTGGTGCCGTGGGCCATGATGCCGGCATAGACCATCAGCAGCTCGTCGGTAGAGCGCGGCTCACGTCCGAGCATGATCCAGCTAAAGCGCACCTGGGCGTCAACGGCCAGAATCACTTCCGGCAATTGAACCTCACCGATGCGGTGATCCAAAGCCGCGCGCAGCTTGGTCACTTCTGGGTCTTCGTCCTCTGCGGGCAATGGCGACAAATGGAGTTCATCATCCACGCGCAGTACGCCACTGCGGGCTGCAGCGGCCACCGCATCGACACCGGCAGTTACTCTGGCCAGCAAAGGCTTCAAGAAAGTGGCAGCCTTGCTGGGTAACGATAGACGGGCATAGTGTTTCTTGGACTCTGCCTGCCAACGCTCGTCCGTGAAGAACAAGCGCGCACGACCCCGAAAGCTCAGGCTGTGCTCAATCCAGACCGAGCCATTGCGCACCGCGCGGCGCAGGGCAAACAGGGTGGCCACCTCCAACGCCTGAAACGCCCGTTCCCGGTCTGGGCTGGAGATCGAAACCTGCCAGATCATTCCCAGACTTGGTGCCACCACTTCAACTGGCAGCTTTCTGGATCCTTTGAGATATAAAGCTTGCAGCTTGGCAAGGTACTCGATGGCAGGATGCTCGCCGGTGGCCTGCCAGGGCAGCTTTGCAATGGCGACGAGCAACGACCGCACGGGGCGAATTCCATCAATCAATCCCTCGCGGACCAGGGAGGCCCTGCTCGGTGGTTTGCGTTTCTGGGTTTCGGTGATCAAGGCTTCAAGACGGGCACGCAACTCAGCATCTGGCACCGCACCTTGCGCGCTCAAGGCAACAAGTTCGCCGAGCAGCGTTTTGTACATTGCGGCCCAATTGACGGTAGCGGGGACATCGGCGGCAGCCTGACGCCACAGATCGGCGATCCGGCGCTGCACCATAAGGATCAACTGGTCTGTGGTGGTGAACAGGCAATACCGAAGAAAGCATGCGACCTCCACGGTGCGCGCTGGCTCTTTGATCTTGGCTCCGGCTGAGGGCGGCCTGGAGACAAGTCGGCGCGCGTAGCGGCGCAAGATGAGATCGGGGATGTCTGCCAGGTGCTTATGAACGTCCAGCGTGTAAAGCAGGTCGATGCGCTCCAGTACCTCGCTGATTTGGCGGGTTGAGTGTTTCGCCGGTGCAGCCCATAGCCAACTCTGCTGGGTTTGTCCATCTGGGCGCAGCTCTGAAACTGAGGCTCGCCAGCGATCAAGTGTTGCTGGATCAACGCTGGCGGCGATGGCGGTGCCTGTTTCAACTTCAAGCTGGGCAAGTGCCGCCGCAATCAGTGTCCGAATTGCCCGCTCGTGCACGATCACCAGCTTGTTCTTGTACAGCCATTGACGCGCCCGCACGAGTAGCTGATCGCGGTCGGCGCAGCGCGCCACTTCGTCGCGCAGTTCACGTACCAGTGAGCGGCGCTGGTGCTCGCTCATCCACTGGAATCCAAGGACCGTGCAGGCTACTTGTTGGTGATCGAATAGCGTGCGCCCGCGTTCATACATGGCTCTCAGCGAGGCGACTTCTGGTGCTGCAATGCCAAGCTCGTTGCCAAGGTGGCGCCACAAGGCTACTGGAATTACCCGAAAGGCACCGAGCAAACGCCCACTCATGCGCAGGAAACCAATATGGAGCGCCAGACCAAGCTTGTGGGAATCACCTCGGCGTGCATTGATTGCGTCGCGCTCGGCACCATCGAAGGTGAAAAATGCCTTCATCTCGAAGTCGCTGATATCGCGGGGGAGCCCACGCATCCCCAAAAACGTTGTGTGCCAACCCTGCATCGTGAACCTCAAAAGTGGGAGGCCACCATACCCGTTTACAAAGCGAACAGGAAAGTCAATGAAATCAACGGTCTACCCAGACCACCCCCGCGCCAGTGCTAGCTTTGCGTACCGTCACTTATTGCACTGAAAACGAGGAGACCCCTGGGCGCGCGACAAATCGCCCAGGAGGCGTGCGTTTTCCTGAAGGGTATGGACGGCTTCCTGCTGCTTGGTGGCCACCCAGGCACACCCGGTATTAGCAAGCGCAGCGCGCAGGCCCGGATCTGGGGTTCTAAGCCAGAACCGCCGAAATTTCCGTCATCCCAGCTCCAGCCCCGCCACGAGCGCATCCAGGTCGATCATCTTGCCGTCGCTCTGGAAGGTGTAATGCCCGTTCAGCAGGATGTGCCGCCAGGCCGCCGGCGATATCTGGGTCAGGAGAGCGTGCGCCTTGGCGTTGCCGCTCGCCTCGTACTTCATCAGCAGCCGCGAGAGGATGGCCGAGTTGTAGAAGATGACCGCGTTGGCGATCAGCCTGGCGCACTGGTTGCTGATCTCAATTTCGATGTCGGTGCGCCCGGTCAATTCCTTCTTGCCGCCGACCTGGGCGATGGTTGAGCGTAGCTGGTGATAGGACTCGATGCGGTTCTGTGAGCGGTGAACGTTGCGCTCCAGTTGCGGATCGCGCAGGTAGCGCAGCGTGTAGATGCTGCGGATGAGCTTGTCGAACTCGAACACCGCGCGCCGCGTGGGGTTCGGCGCGGTGTAGGTGCATAGCTTGCGGATCAGCGTGCCCTGCGTCATCTCCTTCAGTCCGAGCGTGGCGACAATCTGGTCGAGGTTCGGCTTCTCGCTGACTATGAGATCGCGGTCGATTCTCCCGGCCGGCCGGATCAGGCACTGATCGTACAGCGCCGGATCGTCGGCACTGTAGAGTTCCTTCAACTGATCGCCAAGGTCGGTGAAGCGCGGCTCGAAACGCAGGCCGAACCAGTGCAGGATAGCGAAGTTGGCCTTGTTGACGCTGTGCATGTCGCCGGTGATCGCGGTCGGCACGATGTCCGACGTGTTGCGATACCAGATGTCGAACACGTGATGGGCCTCGTAATCGTGCGCGCCGATCAGGTAGCCGTTGAGCGGCACGTGGTTGCACAGCAGCGTGTAGGCGACCACGCCCTTGCCGCGCCCAAAGTATTTGCGCGAGTGGCGCGCTTTCACGGTCGGCCGCTCGACGCCGAATTTCTGACCATCGACGGCACCGTACAGTGCATCGAGGTCGAACGAGTAGTACGGGAAGATCGGCAGCGCGGCGATGGCGTTGCTGATGCAGTCGTTGGCCGCGTGCAGCGTTGCGTGGCGCAGGTACTGTTGGTAGGCGCTCTCCAGCACGTGGTACGGGATGTCGCTGGTGCGTGCCATGACCTGGTTGCCGTGGTTCATCGCCTGCGCGATGATGACCGCCATCAGGCTGTCGGCGTCGGCGACCTTCTTCGCATAGCGCGGCTGCAAAGGCGTCAGCGCCGACAGGAACTGGCACTGGCCGTTGACGAAGCGGAACACGTCGGCCACGTCGCAGAACGGCAGTTGCTCGTAGAACGCCTTCTCGCGCGCCTTCTGGTTCTCGCCCTTGGGCTTGCGCCATGTCAGCTTCTGCGTGTCCTTGTCGTATTCTAGGTGCGTCAGCTTGCCCTGCTTCAGCTCGCGGTTGAAGGCCAGCCACTGAGCGCGCAGCTCGGTCGCGAGCGCATCGAGCTGGGCATCGAGTGGCTGCCGCAGGAACGGGATGTCGATCTGCGCCAGCACGGCGGCCTTCTCATCCAGCGAAACCAGCTCGTCGGAAAAATGCCGGTGCTGCAAGCTGTCGTCGAGGTAGAGTTCACCCGACTGGAAGCGCTTCCTGACCTGGCGGTACAGCCAGAACTCGTAGCGGTCGGCATGCAGGTCCGTCGGCTTGCCATCGGCATCGAAGGTCAGCAGGTACGGTCGCAAGCGTTTCGGCAGCGTGGCCGCTGGACATTCGGCGAGCGGCCGTTGCGATAGGCGCTGCTGTTTGGCGAACACGTCCTTGGCCCAGGCCAGCGCCACGAGCCACGGGCTGCCCGGATCAGTGCCAGCGAGGTCGAGCGCGACATACAGCGGCCGAAGATGGCGGCGGATGCGCTCAGCCAGGCCGTCCACCGCCTGCCAGTGCAAAGCCAGCTTGCTCACCGGCTTCACGCTCATGCGCTGCGCGGTGGTTTGCAGCGTATCGCGGGGCATGATTTTGTAGGCGCGCTGGCGCACATCGCCGAACGGCGTGGGATCGGGCACGCTGTCGTCGATGTAAAGCGACAGCAGGCGGCCGACCTGCGGTGTGTCTTGCTGACGGCGCACCTGCTCGGCGACAAAGGATTGCTTTGCGCCCGCACTGCTTTCGTCCTCCAACTGCTTCATGTGGTAGGCCATCGCATCGACCAGGTTGTCGGAAAGCTGCCGGTAGCGCACCCAGGCATAGCAAAGCAGGTAGAGGTAGGTCTGATCGGCCTTCAGGTTGCGTAGATCGTGGACGGTGTAGAAGTTCGCCAGGCTGGCGTAGTACAGCAGATTCTGCTGCGAGACGCCGAGCTTGGGCAGCAGCGCCTTGGCGATCCGGTGCAGCGGCTCCAGCGTGGCGCGCTTTTCGCGTTCGCGGGCCATCTGACGCCAGCCAAAGTCCTTGGCGTCCTGCTTGAGCGCCGCCAATTGCGACAGGGTGTCGTCACGCACTAGAAGCCGACCCAGCGCGGCCTTGGCCGATTCGTCCAACACTTCCGACAGCAGGCCAGCCAGCCGCCGACGCTCGGCGGACAGGGCTTCGCTCACCAGCTCTTGCAGGGTGGTATAGCCGGGCCGGATGATCTTGTGCTCGTTTAGCCAGACGATCAGCTCGGCGGCGATGAACCCCGGCATCACGTCGCGCCGCACGGTCTGCGCGGCCTGCTGCGCGAGCTGCGCCAGGAACTCGGCCGCCCACGGCCGGTAGCCGAACAGATCGGCAATCCACTCGCGCTGGGTGTAGTGCTCGTGCTTGGAGATTGGCTTGTGCTCGAAGGACTCGCCGTGGAAGTAGCGGCTCAGCACGAAGGCGCAATCGTGCTCGACCTCACTCCAGTCGAAGCGGAAGAAGGCATGCTTGGCCTTGAAGTAACCGATCTGCAAGATGCAATAGACCTGGGCATGGAGACCAGGCCGGCTGCTGGCGAGCGCCAGTTCGGTTTCAGTCAACGCCAAGTATTCCAGCCGCTGGGCGTCGTCGAAGTCCGGCAGGCCGTACAGGGCTTCCTGCTCGGCGTCCGACAGGACGGTCAATCGTTCGCTCTTGGTCGTCATCGCGATGACGCTCCACGAGAGCCCGTCCAACCAACCCGTGCCAGGGTCTCGATCAGCGTGGTTCGCTTGACGCCGAAGTTGCGGCACACCGCCGCCTTGGACATGCCGCCATCGAGCGCAGCGACGATGGCCTCCAGCTTCTCGCCGGTGATCGCCTGCGGCCGGCCGCCGATCCGGCCGCGTTTGCGGGCGGCAGCCAGACCGGCGACGACACGTTCCTGGATCAAGGCGCGTTCGTACTGCGCGAGCGCGCCGAACACCTGGAACAGAAACTCGCCCGAGGGCGTCGTGGTATCCAGGTTCTCCGTCAGCGAGCGGAACGCCACCTGCTTTTTCTTGAGCGAGGTCACGATGGCGAGCAAGTGCGACAACGAACGGCCGAGCCGGTCGAGCTTCCACACGACCAACACGTCGCCAGGGCGAACGAATTCGAGCGCCCGCGCCAGGCCCGCGCGGTCGTCCTTCGCGCCGGAAGCATGATCCTCGAACAGATGCCGCGCATCGACGCCGACGGCGAGCAGCGCATCGCGCTGCAAGTTCGTGCTCTGGCGGTCGGAGTCCGACGACACGCGCATGTAACCTACCAACATAAGCGGAAAACCATTAAGACGAGGTTTCCGTATGGTAGCGTCTGGCGACAGAGTTTTCCGCACAATTTTGCGGCCACTCGGAGGTTGGTGCAGAGGACCGTTGAAGGCCTGTCGAAAAACAAATGTTTTCCGACAGGCCTTGGCCTAGCGCACGCCCGCCTTGCAGCGTTCTGTGAATAGCGCTTAGTAATGACGGCGTATATACTTTGTTAGTATCAAGTGGCAGGAGGCCCCGATCATGTCAAAACAAGCCGTTTTCACGATGAAGCTGGAGCCTGAGTTGCGCGCCGAGTTTATGGCCGAAGCCGAGGCGGCCCATCGCCCGGCGTCGCAAGTGCTGCGCGAGCTGATGCGCGAGTTCGTTCAGCGCCAGCGCGAGTCGCGCGAGTACGACGAGTTCCTGCGCCGCAAGGTCGAAGCCGGCCGGGCTTCGATGCGCGCTGGATTGGGGCGGTCGAACGATGAAGTTGAGGCCGAATTCGCCGCACGGCGTGCCAGTGTGGCGAGCCAGGCGTGAGGGTTGTTTGGACGCCCGAAGCGCAGCAAGACCGTGCCGATGTGTGGGACTACATCGCAGCCGACAATCCGCGCGCGGCGGCCCGGATGGATGAGATTTTCAGCGACGCGGCCGCCCGCTTGATCCAGCACCCCATGCTGGGCAAGCCGGGAAAGATTCCCGGGACCCGCGAGTTGATCCCGCACGAAAGCTATCGCCTGGTGTATCAGATCGACGGCGAAACGGTGTGGATACTGACGCTGGTTCATACTGCCCGCCTGTGGCCGCCTGTGCGCGATTAAGATATGATCATGGCAACAATGAAACGGCGCGTTGACAGACTGCTTTCGAGCCAGACCGCGGTCGGCGGCAGGCGGCCAGTTGCGGACGGTCAAGCATCTTCCCGGTAGCGGACGTTCAATAGTGTCTCTGACCTGCTTCGCTCCCTCTATGAAGGGAGGTCGCTGGCCCATCCGCGCACTCACAGCCTGCCAGTAGGCGCAAATTGGCAGCGCTCCGTCCGGCAGCGCACAGACTGCGGCCGTACGTCCGCGTAGGTTCGCTTCAGCAGTTTCGATTCGAAAGTTCAATGTGATTGCTGCGGGCGGTCGTCGCAGTTGCGCGGAGGCGATGATGCACAAGCACGGGATCGGCAGATAGGTTCTTCGAAGCTGCAAGAGTTAAAACATTCACACATGAAAGATTGAAATGGATACACGATTATTTGCTTTCGTCGGCGCAGACATTGGCCCTTGGCGGATTGTCAGGGCCGAAACGAGAGTTGGCGAGCCCCTGCCTGAAGCCAAAAGGCTCAACGTCGTATCCGCTTCAGAGTTGCAGTCTGAAACCAATGCACCCTGGATACTTCGTGGAATAACCAGCAATGAACGATATGTCATGCGCGCAGAGAAGAATGAAATTGTAGCGAAGCAGCAAGGTCTGGCGCGCCCAGAAGCAACGTGCGGTGCGCTAATACCGATCCGGAAGAACGCAGCTTGGTGGGAGCTCACGCAAGACGAACGCCGGAGCGTTTTCGAACAGTCGAAGCACGTCCAAATCGGGCTTCAGTATTTGCCTGCAGTAGCGCGCAAGCTCCACCACTGCCGCGACCTCTCAGAGAATGAACCGTTCGATTTTCTGAATTGGTTCGAATACGCGCCAATTCATGAGGTTGAGTTCAACAGGCTGCTTTCCGAACTGCGTGCGTCAGAGGAATGGAAATACGTCGACCGAGAAGTCGATATTCGTCTTACGCAAGCACAGGTCTAACCCGCCGATGAACACGGACCCCCAACAGCGGCGCGTTGCGCCGCCGTTTCGGGCCGGTTATCGGCAACGTAGAACTCTCGGATACAGTTGTTCTGTAATAACTTCTCAAGCCAAATTGATTTTTGGAGTGGATATGGAAATGGAATCAAGAATATTTTCGGTAACAGAATATATTCGTCCGTCTGACGGCGAACCAATTCGTTCAGTGGTTCTGGAAACCAAGGACTCAGCAGTTGTTGTTTGGCATGCCCATCCTGGGCAAGAAATAACCGCTCATGTTCACCCGGACGGCCAAGATACTTGGACGGTTATCTCTGGAGAGGCTGAGTATTACCAAGGAGGCGGCAAAGTCGCTCATCTAAAGGCTGGAGATATTGCCATAGCAAAACCTGGCCAAGTGCATGGCGCTCTAAATACTAGTCCAGTGCCGTTTGTATTTGTCTCAGTGGTTGCATCTGGCAACGCGGGTTTTGCGTTGGCTGAAAAATAGTCTTTCTCAAATGTGTGCCCCAGAGAGTTCTAACCCATCCATCAACACGGACGCTGCGCGATGAAGCCGCGCCGCGCCGGCTAACTCCACGTTGAGCGTCAGCTTTCCATATGTCTGGGGGTCTGCAACGGGTCGGGTGCCGTCGCGTGCGCAGTGTCAAAGCTGACATGACTAATACATGAGATGGGCTGATGCTCGCCGTCCGGTCAGGCAGCTGCCCCCCTGCAGGACTCACAGCAGTTGTATGCCACCCGTCATCCGAGACGTCAGTCGGCCTCATCCAGACCGGAACAATCTGGACGTGACGTCCGGCTGGCATTGCCGTGATCGAAATGGCGGCTAGTGACACGACTGTTGGGTCTACCCCATCGACCGGGCGCGGGACAAGCCACGTTGATCGGCTGACGGAATTTTCGGCGGTTCCGGCTTAGAACCCCGATCTGCGATCAGGGCCGCAGTTGCGTGAAGGATCGACGCCGCATGGCCGTGATTCGGCACGAAGCACGGGGCAACGCCCGAGAGCCTGACGGCGCCGCGCGCCGACACGCCCCAGCGCGGGGTGCAAATCTTCTGAACCCAGTAGCAGTTATTTTGTAGAGATCGCTACATCATTGCAACGACCGTGACATGGATTTAAGCTGTTGCCATGACTCTCACCTCCGACTCTTGGCTGACCCTCATCGTCAGCCTCCCCTCCGCGAGCGCCACGGCACGCATGCGGATTTGGCGCGCGGTCAAGACGCTCGGCTGTGCCGCCTTGCGCGACGGCGCCTATCTACTGCCCGCCCAAGCCGAACAGGCTGCGCAACTGCAGGTATTGGCCGACGAGGCGCTGCAGGAAGGCGGGCAAGCCTGGCTGCTGCAGGTGCAAGCCCGGAACATGACCGAACAGGCCACCTTTCAGGCGTTGTTCGACCGGGCGGCCGATTACACCCCCTGGCTAGAGGAACTGGCGCAAGCACGCCAGACGCTCTCCGCCCTGAGCGCAGCCGAACTCCAGCGTACACAGCGCAAGCATGCGCGTGCCTATGAGGTCATCCGCAAAATCGACTTCTTTCCCGGTGAGACGTCGATCCGCGCCGACGCCCAGTGGCGCGATTTCGCCAACGCCCTCGAAGCCATGCAGTCACCCGGTGAGCCGCAGCCAACAGCGGGCAACATTGCTCGGCGTGATCGCATGCAGTACCAGGGACGAGTCTGGGCCACGCGCCGCCATCTCTGGGTGGACCGCGTGGCGAGCGCCTGGCTGATCCAGCGCTTTATCGACCCGCATGCGCGCTTTCTGTGGCTGGACGCCCCGGCCGACAGCCCAGCCGATGCACTGGGGTTCGACTTCGACGGTGCGACCTTCTCGCACGTGGGCGAGCGGGTGACGTTCGAGGTACTGCTGGCGAGCTTCGGCCTGGAGAACGATCGCGGCCTCTCGCGCCTGAGCGCGATGGTGCATGCGCTCGATGTGGGCGGGACGGCCACGCCGGAGGCCAGCGGCTTCGAGGCCGTTCTGGCCGGCGCACGCCGACGCTGGCCAGACGACGACGCACTACTGGCCGACATCGGCGGGGTACTGGATTCGCTCCACGCCCACTTCTCCAGCAGCCGCAAAACTTGACGGCTCACCTCAGATCACTTTTTTGTAGAAAGAATCGTCATGAATGAAACCATTCCAGCCGCAGCCATCAGCAGTGCGGCGCCTCGCAGCTATACGCTGTGGCAATTGATTGCTTATTTCTTACGGCTCGGAGCACTGGGCTTCGGCGGACCCGTAGCCCTGGCCGGCCACATGGATCGCGACTTGGTGGAACGGCGCCAATGGTTCACCGAGGCAGACTACAAGGAAGGGCTGGCCTTGGCGCAGCTCGCGCCAGGACCGTTAGCCGCGCAGTTGGCCATCTACCTGGGCTTTGTTCACTACAGCTTCCTAGGGGCCACCCTGGTGGGCCTCGCTTTTGTGCTGCCCTCGTTTCTGATGGTGATCGGACTGGGTTGGGCCTATACGCATTTCGGCGGTCTGGGTTGGATGCAGGCCGTGTTTTATGGCGTGAGTTCCGCTGTCATTGGGATCATTGCTATCAGCACCTGGAAGCTCTCTACCAAGAACATCGGCAAAGACAAACTGCAATGGGCCATCTTTGCAGTAGCGGCGGCGGTGACGATCATCACCCAATCCGAGGAACTGTGGCTGTTCCTGGGCGCAGGCGTTCTCGTGTGGTTGTTGCGCGCGCCGCCGAAATTTATTAAGCCGTCCAGCACGCTGCACAGCAGTGCTATTCCTTTGCTGGCCTTGCTTGGCTTGTCCAACGTCGACTGGACCAAGCTGTGGCAGATCACCAAGTATTTCTTCTACGCGGGCAGTTTTGTTTTTGGTAGCGGCCTAGCTATCGTCCCGTTTCTGTATAGCGGAGTAGTCAAAGAGTACGGATGGTTGACCGATCACCAGTTCCTAGACGCTGTCGCAGTCGCCATGATCACTCCCGGTCCTGTCGTCGTCACTACCGGGTTCATCGGCTTTCTGGTCGCGGACTTCTGGGGCGCGGTTGCTGCGGCGCTGGCAACCTTCCTGCCGTGCTATCTCTTCACAGTCCTGCCAGCCCCGTACTTCAAGAAATACGGAAAGAAACCGGGAATCGTGGCATTCGTCGATGGCGTGACGGCAGCCGCCATCGGATCGTTGGCCGGAGCCGTGGTAGTTATCGGGGTGCGCTCGATCAAGGACGTTCCCACGGCGCTACTCGCCCTGGGGACTGCTGCCTTGCTTTGGAAATTCAAGAAGTTGCCGGAGCCGATCGTTGTCGCTGCCGCGGCACTGATTGGGCTGGTCGTCTACCCGCTGGTGACCCACAGCTGAATAGAAGCGAGAGGAGTCCACGCCTTAACCCATGACTTGCCACATTTCTAGGAACACTCCAATGGATTTACAACTACGCCCCCTTACCATCAACCTCGCTGCCCTCAACGGGCTGTCCGAGGAACTCATCCTCAGCCATCACGCGAACAACTACACCGGTGCAGTCAAGCGCCTGGATGCTATTCGCCAGCAACTGGCGCACCTGGATTGGCCGACCGCTCCGGTCTTCATGATCAATGGCCTGAAGCGCGAAGAGCTGATCGCCGCCAATTCCGCTTGGCTCCACGAGCTGTACTTCGACACGCTGGGAGGCGACGGTGCATTGCCGGACTCCGGCCTGGCAGTTGCCTTGGCCCGCGACTTTGGCAGCGTTGACCGCTGGCGCACGGAATTCTCCGCACTGGCCAAGGCCATGGGCGGCGGCTCGGGGTGGGCGCTGCTGTCATGGTCCACACGCGAGGCGCGGCTGATCAACCATTGGGCGGCTGACCATACGAACCTGCTGGCCGGCGCCACACCGCTGCTGGCACTGGACATGTACGAGCACGCCTACCACATGGATTTCGGTGCCAAGGCGGCCGCGTATGTTGACGCATTCATGCAAAACATCCGCTGGAATGCCGTGATGCAGCGCTACGCTGCCGCCATCGAGGCTGATGCACTGCCCTGGTCGGCCGCACCAGAGAAAGTCGGCGGTGACCTCCAACTGATCGACGTGCGACGCACGGCAGGCTACGCACAAGCGCCTGATCGCATCGCCGGGGCCATTCGGCGCGATCCCGTGCAGTTGGCAAATTGGAGCCGTGAAATCGATTCCTCTAAACCCGTCCTTGTGTATTGCGTGCACGGCCATGAAGTCAGCCAGTCGGTGGCGCTCGCGCTACGAGCGCATGGCCTCGATGCACGCTTCGTGGCCGGAGGCATCGAAGCCTGTCGCGCTGCTGGCGTGACATTTGAAGCAAAGGAGTAGCACCATGAAGTGGATTACACGCGAACGCCCCAAGATCGACCGCATCGCCTGTCCCTGGCTGGTTGCGCGCTTCATCGACCAGCAGGCGGAATTTCTCTATGTGCCGGCCAGCGAGGTGCTGAAAACCGCCAACGCTACCGGCGCCATCCCCTACGACATCCCGAATGTCGAACTAAGCCATGTGGGCGAGCTGTGCAGTTTCGATTCCTTCCTGTCGAAGTACCACCTGGACGACCCAGCGCTGCGCCAGTTGGCCGAGATCGTGCGCGGCGCCGACACCTCCCGGCTCGACCTGACGCCGCAATCAGCAGGGCTCTATGCGCTCTCGCTCGGGCTGTCGCACAACTTTAGCGACGACCACGAAATGCTCCAGCACGGCATGGTGATGTACGACGCCCTCTATGCGTGGTGCCGCGCATGCCAGGCCGAGACACACAACTGGCCGCCGGTCATGCCAGCCTGATCCGCCCAACTGAAAATGCACCAAATGTCCGCAATCCCCCGTCTTGCCTTCGCCACACTCATTCAGTCCCTGAGCCTGGTGGCGGCATCGGCAGCGCCCGGCCCCAGCGAACTCACCGGCGCGCAGATCAAGACAGTCTTCGTCGGCAATGTCATATCCGAAGGCGCGCACTGGTCCGCTTACCTCCTTCCCGATGGACGCACGAAGTCCATTGAACTGGGGCGGCCGCACC
The DNA here is from genome assembly GCF_902459625.1 of Pandoraea cepalis. NCBI lineage: Bacteria > Pseudomonadati > Pseudomonadota > Betaproteobacteria > Burkholderiales > Burkholderiaceae > Pandoraea > Pandoraea cepalis. Next base: position 57,387 of record NZ_CABPRY010000006.1, on the reverse strand, counting down.
AGGGGCATTGGAAGATCGTGGGCAAGGAATTGTGCGTAAGCATCAGCACGGGTGTAGAGCCCGAATGCTGGACGGTACTGCGCAAAGGCAAGGCCTATCTGCTGCGCGCCCACGGCCAAGACCTCTACGAGGTCACTCCGGAACCTCTGTCGTCGAAATACCCGTTCGATTGACCGGCACCTGCCTCGATTACCCGCTCCGGCCAGCCCCCGGAGCTGCATCCCGCCAACTACCAAGGAAACTCCATGCTGCGTCTAACCCTCTCCACACTGGCCCTGGCCGCGGGCCTGCTCACTACAGGCGCCCCGGCCATGGCCCAGGCCATCGACACCGCTGCCATCGAAACGGCCACCGGCCTCAAGGGCAGCTACAACCAGGCGGAAAACGTCTTCAAGGTCAGCAAGCCACGCGACGACGTGAAGATCAATGTCGATCGCTGGACCATGCCACCGTTCATGGGGCTCACCTCCTGGGCCGCGTTCACGCCAATGGGCTCGTCCACCATGATGATGGGCGATACGGTGCTGTTCGAGGATGAAGTCAACCCGGCGATGAGCGTCGCGCTGGACAACGGCCTGGAAGTGACTGCGCTGCACAACCACTTCTTCTTCGACCAACCCAAGGTCTTCTTCATGCACATCGGCGGCATGGGGGATGCACGCAAGCTCGCCACAGGCGTGAAGGCGGTGTACGACCGCATCGCGCAGGTGCGCGCCGCCCAAGGCACGCCGGCCAGCAGCTTCGCGGGCGACATCGCATCGCCAAGCCATGTCACTGCTGCGCCCATCGAGGAGATTCTGGGCAGCAAGGCGCAGGTCAAGGATGGCATGGTGAAAGTAACCCTTGGCCGCACAGCCAAGATGCATGGAACCACCGTCGGCAATGAAATGGGCATCAATACCTGGGCGGCCTTTGCTGGCGACGATGAGCATGCGGTAGTCGATGGCGACTTCGCCATGCATGAAAACGAACTGCAGACGGTCCTGAAAACCATGCGTGGCCAGAGCATCAACATCGTGGCAATCCACCAGCACATGACCTACGAGGAACCGCGCTACGTCTTTCTGCACTACTGGGGAAAGGGCAAGGCCGTGGATCTGGCTCAGTCAGTGAAGAAGGCGCTGGATGCGCAGAAGGCGGCGAAGTGACAAAGAAGACCTTCAGCTCGGTTACGCAACGCCTCTCAACAAGCTCTACCCGGCACCTCATGCGCTTCATCATCGCCGGGGCCATGTTTCCCGCACTTGCCGCAACCGCCAGGGAGGTGCCGCTGACCGGCCCGCAGATTCGTGCGACCATCAGCGGCAAGTATGTGACCGATGAACACCATTGGGGGCACAAGTATTTCGCGGACGGGCGCGTCGAGCGATCGGAGAACGGCCGCCAGCGGTCTGCGCGCTGGTCCGTCAAAGGCAATCAGCTATGCCTGCTGCAGCCGGAAATCAGCAAGGACGAACCGATCTGCTACAGCGTCCTGCGCGACGGACAGGAGCTGCAGTACAAGGACGATGCGCAGTTCGTGGTGTATTGGGGGCTGGTGCGGCCCATGCCCAAACGAGAGCCGTGAACGGGGGCGCGAATGGCTAGGGATTGCATGCACGCAGGCGACTGACATGGCGCACTACCTCTGGAAACTGCGTCCCTACTATCGGCAGACCGCCGGGCAGCTTGTCCTCGGCTCCCTGGCAGGCGTCGTCATGAACACGGCCGTGGTCCTGCCCGCCGTGTGCCTCGGGCGCGCGATCGACGCCGCGACGCACTTCGCGCAGGGCCAGGCGACGCGCGCGACGCTACTGCAGGCCGTCGCGCTGTTCGCCGCCGCAACCCTGGCCACAGAACTGCCGCGACTGGGCAAGCGCTGGTGGTTGATGACGGCCAACGCGCGCATCCGCGCCAATCTGCGCGCGGATGCCCTGCGCGGGGTGCTCGCCTGGCCGATGGCAAAGCTGACTGCCACGCCTGTTGGCGACACCATGGCGCGCGTCATCGGTGACGTCGAAGTGCTGGGCGTCGGTATCCGCGAGGTGATCGTCGAGACCTGGGACACGCTCCTGTTCTTGGTGTCGTTCTTCGTCGCCATGCTGGTGCTGGACTGGTCATTGACCCTGCGGGCGCTGATTCCCGTGCCCTTCGCGATGGTGCTGGCCTGGGCCGCCGGACGCTTTATCCACCAACGCACGACGGCGGCTCGACAAGCCAACGGCGCGTTGACTGCGGGACTGCAGGAGCAACTGTCCGGCATCCGCGTCGCGAGACTACTGGGGATGAAGCAGGCCGCACAGGCGCGGATCGAGTGGCTCGCAGATGCACAGGCGCACACCAATCTCGCGGCGGCGCGGCCCCGCGCCGGCCTGCCCGCGGTCTACACCACGCTGATGGCGGCCGGCATCGTTCTGGTGCTGTGGCAAGGCGGCGAAAAGGTCATCGCAGGCGCGTGGACGCTGGGGGCGTTCGTGACCTATCTGGACCTTTTTCTGCGCTTCACCGGGCGCGGATTTCGGGTGCCGCAGCTCGTGAACTCGGTGCAAGCAGGCGGCGCAGCCTACGCGCGGCTCGCCCCCTTGCTCGCTGCGGCCCTGCCTGCTCGCGGCGAGCATCGGTTCGCTTCGTTTCGCGCCGGCTACCTGGCCGGAACGACTCCGCGCTCGACTCTCACCGAGCCGGCGTCACGAGTTGAACGCGGGCTCGCCGTATCCCTGCACAACGTGAGCTTCTCTCACGGCAACGCCGACGCCGCCGTCACGGCGCTGAACCAGGTCTCGCTCGAGATTTCGGCAGGCGCGTTCGTAGCAGTGACCGGGCCGGTCGGCTCGGGCAAGAGTGCGCTGGCGAAGGCTCTGCTGGGCCTGTACCCGCTCGCCGGCGGTACCGTTTCCCTGGACGGCGACACGCCCGCACGACATCGCGGTGACATCGGTTACCTGCCGCAGGAGCCCTTCCTGTTCTCGGGTACGGTGCGCGAGAACATCACCATGGGACGTGAGCAGGCCGACCTCGCCACGATGAGCGCCCTGGAAATCGCCGCGCTTGCGAAGGACGTTTCGGGCTTCGAGCACGGCGTCGATGCCGAGATCGGCGAGCGCGGCATTCGCATTTCCGGCGGTCAGCGGCAGCGCGTCGCACTGGCACGCGCGGCGGCGGCGGGACCTCGGCTGCTGGTGCTGGACGATCCGTTCTCGGCGGTCGACGTCGCGACGGAGGCTCAGATCATTGCCAGCCTGCGCGCGGAGTTCGGCCGCGGGGCGCCGGCCGCGCGACAGGCCACCATCGTCCTGTGCTCGCACCGGCTGGCGGCCTTCCCGCAGGCGGATCTCGTCGTCGTGTTGGATGGAGGACGCATAGTCGAACGAGGCTCTCATGAACAGCTGATGCTGGCGGGCGGCCTGTATGCACGGATCTACGCGGCGCAGGTCGCGATGGCACAGCCGGAGGACGCATGACCGCAACACAGTCACAGCCGGCACCGACAACACGCCGAGGACTCACGACCGCCCAGGTGGGCTCGCTACTGGCGCCGCAGAGACGCCTGCTCGTGGCCATCGCAGCCTGCGTGCTTGCCGGTGCGGCGCTGGAGGTGCTGCCGCCGCTCCTCGTGCGGCAGGCCGTGGACGCCCACTTGGCCGTGGGCCGTGGCGACGGCCTGATGCTGCTGGGCGTGCTCTACCTGCTGGTCGTGGCCGGGCAGCAGGCGTTGGGCTTCGCGTCTGCGTACGGCACCGCGATCGCAGCCCAACGGGCGTTGCGCGACCTGCGCGCGCGCCTGTTTGGCCATCTGCAACGGCTGCCTGCGCGCTACTTCGACACGACCCCGTTGGGTGACACCGTCAGTCGCTGCACCGCAGACATCGACACCATCGACCGCCTGTTCTCGTCGGGCATCGCGAGCCTTGTCGCCGACCTCGTGCGACTGGTCACGATCACGGTGACGATGCTCGTGCTCAGTCCCTCGCTGACGCTGCTCTGCGGACTGGCCGTGCCGCCCCTGCTGTGGTTCACGCGCTGGTTCCAGCTGCGGGTATTGGCCGCTGAACGGGCCAGCCGGGAGGCCGTGGGAAGCGTCAACACGGCACTCGTGGAGACCCTCGGTGGCGCGGAGGTCATTCGTGCTTTCGGACGAACGGGGTTCTTCGAGCACCGCTTTCGTGGCGCTCTGCAGGCCACGCAACACGCCTATCTCGCGGCCACACGCTATTCAACGATCTACACGCCGCTGATGGCCATCCTGGCGTCGCTGATCGTCTGCGGCCTGCTGTGGGCAGGCGCCGAGGGCGCGCTGGCGGGCTGGGGTGTTTCTATCGGCACGCTCACGGCCTTCGTGCTGCTGTTTCGCCGCTTCTTCGCGCCGATAACGACGCTGGGCGAGGAATGGCAGACCGTGCAGAGCGCGCTGTCCGGGGCTGAGCGCGTGTTCCAGGTCTTGGCGCTGCCGGTCGAGGAAACACCGGCCGCCCATTCCGTGCAACAGGCCAGGAGCGAACCCGAGCCGTTGATCCAGTTGAAGGATGTGATCTTCGGCTACGTCGCCGATCGCCTCGTGCTGAAAGGCGTCTCCTTGAGCGTTCGCGCAGGCGAGCACGTCGCGCTGGTCGGACGCACCGGCGCTGGCAAGAGCAGCCTGATGCACCTCGCCGGTGGCCTGTATGCGCCCTGGTCCGGTGACATTCACGTGGCGGGCGCGGATCCACGCGCCATGACGGACGAGGAACGCCGTCAGCGCCTGGGCGTCGTGCCGCAGACGCTGCAACTGTTCAGCGGCAGCGTGCTCGACAACCTCACGATGGGCGACGTCCTCGTGACCCGGACTGCTTGCGAAGCCGCGGCCAAGGCAACGGGCGCGCATGCGTTCATCCGGGCACTGCCGCAGGGCTACGACACGCCCCTGGACGCGGGTGAGGCCGGCGCCGCGTTGTCCGCGGGCCAACGGCAATTGCTCGCGCTCACGCGCGCGCTGGTGCGCCAGCCTCGCGTGCTGCTGCTCGACGAAGCGACAGCCGCGATCGACCACGCCAGCGACGCTGCGTTCCGCGCCGCTCTTCGCCGCGACGCGCACGACTCGAGCCGTGCCGTTCTGATCGTGGCGCATCGGCTGTCAACGGCGCTGGAGGCCGATCGCATCATCGTGATCGAGGACGGTCGCATCCTCGAACAAGGCGCGCCGGACGAGTTGATTCGGTGCCGGGGTCGCTTCGCCGCGCTGCTGGCCATGGAGACGGCAGGCTGGGATTGGCATCAACGTTGACGTTGGAGGACAGACATGGGCAAGGACTTCTACATACAACCCGACGCGGCCGACCCGGTGCTCGATCCCGACGCGGTGCTCGCGATCGTGCGCTTGCATGCGGCGGGCGCGAAGGCCGTCAGGGCCGTCGACGAGAGCGGCGGCGAAGCGCGCGCCTATGCCATCGACAACGGCCTGATCCTGAAGGTTCAGCGACCACAACAGCTGCGCGCGCGAACGAGCCTGGCGAAGGAGCGTTTCCTTTTGGAGCAGTTGGCAGGCCTGGAGGGCGTATGCGTTCCACGAGTCCTCGGTGGGGGCGTTGCCAAGCCCGGGATCGAGTACACCTTGATGACGCGCATGCCCGGCGAGCCGATACACTCGGCAAGGCTCGACGGTGACCTCCGCCGGCGTACGCTGGTTGACCTGGGGCGCATGTTGCGTCGCATTCACGCAATCCCTCAGCAACCCGTGTTCGAGGCGCGCCTGATCCCCGGCGACCACACGGCGGCCGACGTTCGCACACGGTTCGGCGGCCTCTTCGACGACGCTGTCGCAGCCGTGGCTCGGGCGGCCCAGCCCTGGCCATTTGCGGTCGACCCGTTGCAGTTGGCGCGCCTCGCGATGCGCGCCTTGCCGGACGCAGACGCCTGGGTGGCCTTGCACAGCAACCCCGGCCTCGAGCACGTCTTCGTCGATCCGCAGACCGGGCAGTTGACTGGCATCATCGACTTCGGCGATGCGTATTTCAGCCACCCGGCGCTCGATCTGCGCCGATGGCCTCGGCCCATCGATCGGGCCGCAGTTCACGCTGGGTACTGCAGCGAGGCGGAGATGAGCGAGAGCTTCAATCAGACATGGCGCGTGGCCTGCGTGCTCACCGACATGCTCGCCATTGCGCAGGATCTGGAATGCCGCGCTGCAGGGCTCGTCGAGTTGGAAGAGCTTGTCGAGCAGTTGCACTGACGGCTTACGTGATGGCTGTCTTGGCGCCGGCCGATCACCCGCGAAAGAGTAGTACCCCCATCCTCTGGAGACACGGGGAGCCGCTACAACGCCGCGGTATTCGCTTTCAGCGTGCGATCCAGCTTGCGGTGAATGAGTGATACCAGTGTCAGGATGTCCAGGGCATCTTGTTCGGACATCGGCCAGTTTGTCTTGGGGGCATGGGCGAGTGGGTTGCGCACGGCGCCGAAGAGGCCTACCAGCAGATGGGCGAAGCCTTTTTGCTCGCTCTTCTCAGATTCGGTGGCGAGAGAACCGAGAACCAGGATCGGGTTTTGCGTCGAAAACGTCCGGTTCACCAACTCGGCTCCATCCATGGTCAGGCCCGACATGGAACGGATGCGCTCGGCGACGCCTTTGGTCGACTCGAAGACGGCATGGAAGTAGTTTTCATCCAGCAGTTCGGCGCGGCAGTAGTTGAGCACTTCGACATGGACGTTGCGGTTTTCCAGTGCTGCCTTCAGCCGACCGGCGCGGGCACGCGCTGCGTCCAGGGTCGTGGCCTTGTCAGCGTAACCCACGCGGCCATCGTCGCGCACGAAGAAGCCCGAGAAAGCAAGCACCACGTTCAGCTCATCGCGCCGCCATCGGAAAGCGCCCGGGTCGCGCGCGTAGTTGACGGGGTTCATGGCAAGGTTGATCAGCAAGATCAAGTGATTGCCGATTTGGTGCTGGTTTTGTGCTTCCGCGAGCGCGTTGAAAAGGCGCTTCCACTTGGTGATGCCAGGCGACACATCGGCGATTTTGATTTCCTGCAGCAGTCGCTCGATCTGCGCGCCCGTCAGACCTCGTTCGGTGTCTGCAAGCACCCGGCAAGCTGCCTCCATGTGCTGCGAACTAAAGGGATCGATGTGAGCCACGGAGTGAATTCACCAAGCGCCTGAAACCGCGCTGTTGTTCAATTTGATCCGAGTCACTTCCCCCAAGTCGTTTTGCATCCGCAACTCGGGAAGAATCGATTTCGGTGGTCTCCGGTACCAGTGCAGGCAGACGTTGACGAGATCTGCCCCGGCAGGCTTCTTCAGAAACGATTGCCGGAGGTTGACGGTCAGTTCGGGATTTGGCACCAGGTGGAAATCACCTTCTTGATCCAGATGCTCATGGCTGGGAGCCATGTCGGCCCACTTCTTCTGAAACATGCGCCGCGGTGCGATGAACGGGTGGCCGGCGGACGTACAGGCTTCCGGGAACATCGGCGCCATGAAATCGATCACATATTCATCGCACTGTATCCACGCGTGAAACGACGTGTCCGAGCTTTGAACCTGTCCTTCTGTCAATGTGGCGAAAGAGATGACATTCCGCTGTTGTTCGTTGACGAGGAAGAATGCAGCACCGGCGAGCTGCACGGCATCCTTCTTGTAGAACTCGCGCAGGATGGCAGCGCCCGCGATGCTGAAGAACATGCAAGCGTGGGCTGTATGCGCATCGACGCTGTCCAGGACTGACCTGATGACCGCATGAATGCGCAGATAGTCGAGCAGCGGGATAAGTGGTTTGGTCTTCATTGGATTTGTTTTTTGCGGGGAGCGCCGACGTGGCTAGGCTACGACCGTGGCCGGCAACGATACGGCTTTGACGCTTGGGCGCGCAACGGCTCTCGCAGAACGAGTGCGGGTGTGGCGCGGCTTGGATTCGGTCGTGTTCGTGGGATTCAAGGGAGCGGCTGAGCCGCATTCATGTTCGATGGGGACGCATTCCCTGCGCAGTTGGTCCAGACGGTTCGCCCATTCTTGAAGCATCGCGCGCCGCTCATCCTGGTAGGCATGGCGGTTGTAGGCCGCACGCACGGCATTCGCCGGCACGTGCGCGAGGCAGTGTTCGATCACGTCGATGTTGCCGCCGAGGCTGTTGAAGTGGGTGCTGAACGACGCGCGCATGCCGTGCGGCGTTCCTTCCCCGCTGAAGCCCAGTCGCTCCATCAAGGCGTTCAGGCTGCGATTGGCCATTGGCCGATGCGGGTCCACGCGGTTGGGGAACAGGTGTTCCCTGTTTGCGGGCACAAGCTCATGCAAACGAGTGAGCAGCGCAACTGCCTGTGTAGACAGCGGTATCCAGTGAGCGCGCTTGGCCTTCATTCGCTCGGCAGGAATTTCCCATTGCGCGCCTTTCAGATTCACTTCATCCCATCGGCCCTCGATGACTTCGGCTTTGCGGCAGGCGGTCAGAAGCACCAGCAGCATCGCGATGCGCGTTTCCTCGTTAATCCTGCCGCTGCCATCCAGCGTCCGCAGAAAGACGCCGATCTGCTTTTCGGACAGGGCAGGGTGGTTGGTCTGGGTGCGCTTCTTCATCACGCGCACGGGTGGAACCGGATTGTTCTCGATCAGTCCTGAATCGATGGCGTACTCGAAGATGCCCCACAAGTGATTGCGCAGGTTGCGTGCGACCTCCGGCGCGCGTTGCTCGACCACCTTCAACTGCGCGGTCAGTTCGAGCCGCGTGATGCTGCCGATCGCTCGATTCTTCAGTGTCGGCAGCAAGTCATTGTCGATCTCGCGGTTGCGCTGCTTCACCGTAGACGCTCGCAGGTCTGCCGACGTCGCTGTATTCCAGTCCGACACGATGGCAGAGAACGTTCCTTTGACTCGTTCCAACTGCTCTTGCGCTTGTGCGATCTCCTTGTCTTGCTGTGCCTGCAAGGGGGTGGTGCCTTGGGCTACCAACAGCCGTGCCTCTGCATGGAGCCCACGGGCATCCGCCAAGCTGACTTCCGGAAAGGCGCCCAGTGCGCGTTTACCTTCGACGCCGTTGATGCGGAACTTGTAGCGCCACAGCTTCGAGCCATTGGGCTGGACGAGCAGGTAGAGCCCGCCGCTATCCGCAAGCTTGTAGGGGCGCTCCTGGGGCTTGGCTGTCTTGATCTTGACGGTAGTGAGCATTGGGGGCCTTTTGATTGGCGAGGCCCCCAATGAGGCCCCCAAATGGTCGCGCTGTCAAGAAAAATCCTTAGATCGCTTGAGACATAGATGGACGATAAGTCATTGTCGCTATTGATATTTTCGTGCCTTCTGAGAATTTGTGAGATCGCATGAAACACCAATGCATACTTCAGGTCGGAACCGGTATCGATGCCTACCGCACGCAGACGCGCAAGCTCGCGCCCTCGATCAACGACGGCTGGGAGACCGGCGTCAAGTTCAGTCCTTTGCCATGGCTGGACGGGCGTGTGTCCATCCTGGCCGAGCAACTGGTGCGTGCATGGAACTGGCGCCAATTGCTGTACCCCCTGCGCCCGGCGGGGCGCTTCGATTTGTTCGGCACCATCATGGCTGGCTACCTGCTGGCGGAGCGGGGCAAGCCACGCTAATGGACAGGCGAAAAACAAACTGAAATGAATCGTGTTGTTGACTACATCGAAGCCGCTGAGCGCGACAACACGCGTCGGAGCTACGCTTCGGCCATACGACATTTTGAAATAGAGTGGAAAGGCCTCCTGCCCTCGACGGCTGACGCCATCGCCCGCTACCTCGCCGACTACGCGCCTACCTTGGCCATCAACACCCTTCGCCAGCGGCTGGCGGCACTGTCCCGATGGCATGCCGACCAAGGTTTTGCGGACCCCACCAAGTCGCCCTTGGTGCGCCAGGTCCTTAAAGGCATTCGCTCAATTCACGCCGTGCCAGAAAAGCGCGCGCGCCCCCTGGAGCTGGCGGTGCTCCAGCAGATCGACCAGTGGCTCGATGTCGCGATTGGCAACGCCCAGCGGTCCGGCGACCGGCCGGCCTTGCTGCGCCAAACCCGCAACCGCAGCCTGATGTTGCTGGGGTTCTGGCGCGGCTTTCGCTCCGACGAGTTGGTCAACCTGCGCGTAGAGAACATCGAGGTGACGCCGGGCCAGGGCATGGCGTGCTACCTGGGCCGCACCAAAGGCGACCGGCAGCTGCAGGGCCGTGTTTTCAAATGCCCAGCCTTGTCCCGCTTATGTCCCGTGACGGCCTTCAATGCCTGGATCGACCTGGCCGGGTTGACCGAGGGTCCGGTGTTCCGCAAGATCGACCGCTGGGGGAATGTGGCCGACGAAAGTCTGCATGCCGACAGCCTGATTCCGTTGTTGCGCAGCCTGTTCGCCGAAGCCGGTGTCGAGTCGCCCGAGGAATACAGCAGCCACTCCTTGCGCCGCGGCTTTGCCGGCTGGACCCGCGCCAGCGGCTGGGACATCAAGGAACTGATGGAATACGTCGGCTGGAAGGATGTCAAATCGGCCATGCGCTACCTCGATGCGTCGGATTCCAGCCTGCAGGCCCGGTTCGAGCAGGGCCTGACGGCCCTGGCACCGGCAGTTCCGCAGCTACTGCCATTGTTGTTGACCGAACAAATCGAAGCGCCCCGCCCACCGGCCGAAGGAACGACGCCCATGGCAGTCCTGCGCGTCACGCTGGTGCTGGCCCGCTTCAGCAAGCAGTCGCGCGGCCTGGCTCGCGGTCACCGGCTGATCGAGCAGACCTGCTTTGAGCGTTTCGCCATGCAACGCCTGAACACCGAGGGAACGCTCTACGAGCTCGCAGTTCCCTACCTGTCACGTGACTTGCTGGACGAGGTGATCGCCACGCTGCTCGATGACATGTACCGCATCGCCGAGGACAACCAGTGCCTGCTGGAAACCTCATTTCACGAACCCGCGACCGACACCTACTGGGATTGAGGCGATGGGAAGCATTGCCGCCAGGCGGGGTAGTCCCCGCGAATGACCACGCTCCATGAGACGGCCTATCCCAGCCTGAAACCCGATCCGACACCCCGTGAGCTGGCGGAGCTTTACACACCGACCAAGGATGAACAACTCCTGGCTGCCGGCATCGGCAAGCGCGCCTTGCCGCGCATGGCGGCACTGATCCACCTGAAAGTCTTCCAGCGCCTGGGCTATTTCATCTCCCTGGCCGAAGTGCCGCCGGTGATCCGGGAGCACATTGCGCAGCAGGTGGGCGTGGTTAGGCCGCCCCCGGCGGCGGACCTCAAGCGCTTCGAGGCCTCGGGCTCGCGCACCGCCTTGTTTGCGACCTTACGCCGGCACCTCAATGTCAAACCTATGAACCCGGGGGGCCACGCCTGGCTGGAGGTCGTGGCCGACACGGCGGCCGAGACCAAACACGCGGTGGCCGACATCATCAACGTGATGCTGGAGGAGCTGGTCCACCATCGCTACGAGCTGCCCGCCTTCTCGACGCTGGACCGGATGGCGTATCGAGCCCGGGAAAAGAGCAACAACCGGTATTTCTCCGCAATCACCAACCAGCTGACAGCCCATACCCGGACCTTGATCGACAGTTTGCTTAAAACCGCCACGGGCGAGTCGGTTTCTGCCTGGCAAATGCTCAAACGCGAACCCAAGCGGCCGACCAACAAGGAAACGCGCACCTACATCCAGCACATCCGGCGCTTGCAGTACCTGGTGGAGCAGCTTCCCAAGCCCGACGTGCCGGTGCCCAAGCTCAAACAGTTTCGCCACCTGGCGCGCGCCCTCAATGCGGCCGAGATGGCCGAACTCAAGCCGCAAAAGCGCTACGCCCTGGCGGTGATCTTCATCCGGGCGCAGCATGCCCAGTCCCTGGACGATGCCGCGGACCTGTTTATTCGCCTGATGCAGAACCTGGAAAACAATGCCAGGCAGAAATTGCTCTCGTTCCAGCAGGAGCGGGTCCAAAAAACCGACATGCTGGTTGGCCAGCTCAAAGACATCCTGGGCGCCTACCAGCTGGAGGGCACCGACACGCAGCGTGTGGACGCCATCGGCACCACCCTGGTGGCCGACGTGGACGAGCTGCTCAACGAATGCGAACAGCACCTGGCCTATGCGGGCCGCAACCATCTGCCTTTCCTGCTGCAGCCCTACAAGATGGTCCGGGCCCAGTTGCTCAACTGCATCGGCATCGCCTCGCCCAAGGCCAGCAGCGAGGACCAGGTAGCGGAGCGGCTGATCGAGGCCCTTTACAAGCTGCGCGACAACCGTGCGGACATCGTGCCGCTGGACATGCTGGGCCTGACTGAAGACAAGGATTTCCGCTGGATGTCAGGCCAGTGGAAGCGGTTGGTGTTGGTCCGTCCATCCGGCAAGGGCCGGGCGGAGGCTGTCCACCGCCGGTATTTTGAACTGGCGGTCATGCATGCTGTCAAAGACGACCTGAAGTCGGGCGATCTCTTCATCAAGTACGGCGAGCGCTATGACGATTACCGCGAGCAGTTGGTCGATGACGAAACCTTTGAAAGAGAAGTGGGCGACTATGGCCAGGTCACCGGCATCGAGACAGATCCCGGCACCTTTGTGGCGATGCTCAAATCGGCGATGTCCCAGCGGGCCCACGACATCGACGCCACTTTCCCGGAAAACGCCCATGCCGAGATCGTCGACGGCCGCCTGATCCTGCGGAAACCGCCGCGCTCAGAAATCGTCGAGGCGGCCGCGCGGATCGACGCCCTGATCACCGAGCGAATGGAGGCGGCCAGCATCGTGGACGTCATGATCGACACCGAGCGCTGGTTGGACCTGCACAAGCTGTTCCGGCCACTCGCCGGGACCGACAGCCGCCTGGAGGATCTGCGCATGCGCGTCATCACGACGCTGTTTTGCTACGGCTGCAACCTGGGGCCCGTGCAGACCGCCAAATCGATCAAAGGTCTGAGCCGCCGGCAGATTTCCTGGCTGAACTTGAAATACGTCAGCGAGGACCTCCTGGACAAGGCCATTGTCAAGGTGATCAACGCCTACAACAAGTTTGAGCTGCCAGGCTACTGGGGCACGGGCAAACACGCGTCGGCGGACGGCACCAAGTGGAATCTTTACGAGCAAAACCTACTGTCCGAGCACCATATCCGCTATGGTGGGTACGGCGGTATCGGCTACTACCATGTATCGGACAAGTTCATCGCGCTGTTCAGCCATTTCATTTCCTGCGGCACCTATGAGGGCATCCACATCCTTGACGGGCTGATGACCAACGAATCGGACATTCGACCGGACACGATTCACGGGGACACCCAGGCCCAGAGTTACCCGGTCTTCGCGCTGGCGCACCTCCTGGGCATCCAGCTCATGCCGCGCATCCGGGGCATCCAAGACCTCAAATTCCATCGCCCGGAGCCGGGCAATGTTTACCGCAACATCAATGCGCTGTTCAGCGATGTGATCGACTGGCGGCTGATTGAGCTGCATTTGCCGGCGATGCTGCGGGTGGCGGTTTCCATCAAGACCGGCAAGATCACGCCGTCGGCGATCCTGCGCCGGCTCGGCACCTACAGCCGCAAGAACAAGCTGTATTTCGCGTTTGTAGAGCTTGGCAAGGTCATCCGGACCATGTTCCTGCTGAGCTACATCGGCGATGTCGGGCTGCGCAAGGTAATCCATGCCGAAACCAATAAGAGCGAGCAGTTCAACGGCTTTGCTCAGTGGTCATTTTTTGGGGGAGAAGGGATCATTGCGGAGAACATCCGGCACGAGCAGCGCAAGGTGATCAAGTACAACCACCTGGTGGCCAACATGATCATTCTGCACAACGTGGTGGGCATGACGAAGGTGCTGCAGGAGCTTCGCGACGAGGGGACCGAGATCACGCTGGAGATCCTGGGCGGCCTGGCGCCGTTCCGCACGGCGCACATCAACCGGTTTGGTGACTACACGCTGGATTTTCGGCGGAAGATTGGCCCCTTGAACTTCGATGCCACCATAATCCCAATGGAATCATAGACTTAGGGTCGTTTCTGCTGGGTTTTACATGAATCCCTGCCGACCCTCATTTCAGGCCCGGGGAAACACAGTAGATGGCTGGGCGAGGAAGAGTACACAATCGATCCATGCGCGCTAACGGGGTTGGAGGTGTTGCAACGGTATCCCAACCCGAACGACCGCATGCGGTGATAACCACGGAAAAATAAAAAATATATGGACAAGCACATGCTCACACTTCTCCAAGATCGCTTAGGGAGGACTGCGATTAGTCCTTCGACGGCTCGCGGAATGGGACCTCCCGGAACGATCAAAGCAGCGAGGTCGTTCCTGCAAACGTACGACCTGAGATCCGTCAAGGCGAACGCGCCGAAGACCTTTCGCAAGAAGCTTGATGAAATGACCGACGATCTAATCGCGAACCTCCCTGCGCAAGCGCGGCATTGGGGCAGCGCGCGCAAGTTCGTCAATATCTTCCTGCGGAACTGCGCGTACAACCGCTTTGTGTGTGACGCGTATGGCCTCGGTCGAATCGAGGCTTGGATGGAGGTTCCATTGGACAGCCACGTGGCCGCCGGCTTGAAGCTGGATGCCCTTGCAGCAAAGCTGGATCCAACCCCGCCACGCTGGAAGACCGTGATAGGCCTAACGCCGGAGCTTAGCGATCGCTGGCAAACGCTCGCACAGGCAATCGCGGAGAGGAGTCGAATCCATCGGGTGCACCTCGATGTCAGATACTGGAACGGTGCGCATATGACACTTCACGCAAAGCACCAGGAAAGGTCATGACCTCACCTGTAGATGAAGACGATGACGGAATTGAAACCTCGATGTTCTATTCCATCATCGACGAGATGGAGCGCGTCTGGGGAGATCCGGGATTAGAAGGCACATCAGACGAGTACAAGTGGTTGGAAGGGCACTACCAAATCACGGAAGAGGAGGACGTCAAGTGGCAGATGGCCTTGCAGTACTTCGTCAACCATGACCTTCCCGAAGACGATGGGAGCGATCCAGAGGTCATGGCATTTCTCAACGACTACGATGCGGTGAGGTCATTCTTGGCCGAATTCTTTCGGAAGTATCGAAGCAGTGACAAGGTCTATCTGCGACCGTCAGTGCTTTAGGAAAACCACGGAAAAATGGAACTGAGCAACTGGCGCGAGTTCGACGATGGCGAAGAGTGGTTCGCCGGAAGGGCGCTTTGGTTATGGGCGCCCTCTTGGGAGAACCCTCGGCTGGCTACAGCGGATCGCGGAGACGACTTCGAGTGGTTTTACGCGAGCGGTCCGAAGCTCGAAGACGCAAGCTGGGAGTTTCCCACACACTGCTGCGACCCAACGCCGCCGACGCCACCGTCGGTCTGAACAACAGGACGGAAAAATAGGAGAGCACGAATGGACTCGATTGAGAGCATGACCATTGAGCAGTTGAACGAGCGCGCGAATCTGTTGGCGTCTGAGATCGACGCCAACGACGAAGAGAACCGCGTCTATCAGAGCGAGCTTAACCGGATCTACGCCCGGATCGACTCACTGAAGTCCTGATCGGAAAAAAGGAAGCGAGCTATGAGTGACTTCAGTCAGGCAGACCTTGATAGGGCACTAAGAGATTATCGCGCGCGCCTAACGGAAGCGGTAGCGTACGCGACCGCATGGCACGACCGACTCGAAAACGGCATCCCGCCTTCCTCGGGCGAAGTTAGTGAGTTCACTGTTCGCTCGGGCCAGTTGAACGCAGAGGTGGCCCAAGCATTGAGCCATTACTCCCAGGTCGCTGCGCACCACTACCACCTTTGATCGGAAAAAAAGAAAGCGCAATCTGCGCCCGCGTGCCGGCCGGTAGCCAGCGTAATCCAAAAGGGATAGTCCATGTGGAAGACAGTTTTCGCAGGAACAGTTGACGATCGGCCGGTTAAGTTGAAGGAATACAACGACGACGACGGGGCCCGCGAGCTGCGGGTCGAAACAAACTACGGTGAGGATCAAATTCTTGGCGGCGATGTTCCGGGCGTGATAGCGGGTGCGCCTGTGTCAGCGGACGACACGATGCATGTAGATGCATCGACGCCGGAAGAACTGGAGCTCAATCTCATCGAGCTAGGCGGTTTTTCGCCGGCGGGCGCGAAAGAAATTGCTAGCCATGCTTGGTTGCCATAACCGCGATAGAAGACATATGAACAACATTCAACGACGTATCCTGTGGCGCTTTACATCTGACGGCTACAGGATTGGTGCCTTGCATGACGACGAGATCGATTTGGCGTTATCGGCGATTGTTGGACACACGAAGGACTGCGATTTCCCACTCAAAGATTTGATGGGCCAGCCACTCGCTGGTGCCCAGATTCAGATGACGGAAACGGTATGCGTGTGGTTTGACGGCGGAGATCGTTCGGCCTTCCTCGGAGAAGGGGAGGTGCTGGTCTATCAGCACGACGGAGCAGTTGTTCAGTGAGTCGAGAAGGATAGGAAAAATCGATGAAAACAACACTCTATTCGGAGCTTTCGGGTCGGCAATTGGAACAGGCCTACGCCTTATGCGCCGATCCGAAAACGATTGATGAATACCGGTTCGTCATCGCTGACGATGGCATGGTGGTGCGGCGGGAACGAAGCGATGGGGCTGAAATTCTCGTTCAGGTCGGCAACAGCCTTATTCGACCAAGCGCCGTACAGGCGATTGAATCGCGCTCGCTTTCGTTTGGGTGCGACGTGTTTCTTGCGACCGCGGGCGGCCAGTCTGAGAAAGTGTTTGTCGCCGACCTGAACCCAAGCGAAATTGCGGCGAAGCTGCGGCTCGCTTGAGATCGGAAAAGGAGCAGGGATGCTTGTGAAGCTATGACTATCTGGACGCTACTGACTGCTGAAACGTTGAGGCACCATGAAATTTCCGCGAGGTATATCAAACCGCGAGAGCTATGAGTGAGGCGCCGAAACCGACGCATTCGACTCTGGCTTTACGCGCCTGAGCACTGCCGCGCTCCTCTATCAGCTGGCCATCGTCATTGCGGAGCCGGCACCTATGTTTCTCATGCATCATCGTCTCACCAGCGCGAACTGAGTGCTGGCACTACGGAAGAATCGGCGCGGCGACTTTCCCGTGCGCGAAACTGGAGAACCAATGCAATTCAGTGACGAAGACCTCGCCGAACTTCTACTCGCAAGAAACTTGCTTGAAAATCCTGGATTCGCTGCCCGCATTGCGAGTGCGGTCGGAAAGCCCATCGATATGGCGTTTGGGAGGCTGCCAGAGAGTTGGCAGTTGATAGTTGCCGATGCCTCAAAGGCAGCGATGTTCAAGGCAGCCGATGCCGCTGTGTTCACAATGAAGGATGTGCCTGGTCAAGCGGCGTCCAACCGGTGGCATTTGGCCGGCGTGACCACAACTGGGGCAGTCGGTGGGTTCTTCGGGCTTGCAGGACTTCCTTTGGAGCTACCCGTTTCCACGACGATCATGCTTAGATCGATCGCCGATGTGGCTCGAAGCTATGGAGAGGTTGTCAGCGAATATGAGACCAAACTCGCGTGTCTCACGGTGTTTGCTCTGGGCGGTACGTCTAAGTCTGACGATGCCGCTGAAAGCGGGTATTTCGCGATCAGAGCAGGGCTGGCACGCGCTGTGCAAGAGGCAATCAAGTACATGGCGGCGGGTGCTGGTCGCAAGAGCACCCCGGCGCTCATCCAACTCATTGAGAGAATTGCCGAGCGGTTTGCGATATCGGTTTCCGAGAAAACAATGGCGCAGCTCATACCCGCGATTGGAGCACTTGGTGGTGCGGCAATCAACGCGGGGTTTATGAGCCATTTTCAGGACATGGCAAAAGGGCACTTTATCGTGCGCAAATTGGAGCGCCGCTATGGGCCCCGCGCAGTCCGAAGTGTATACGAGTCGCTCGCCGACCGTGTGAAAGCCTCGCCCTAGGCCATCTCACTGTCAGCGACGGCGTAAGCCGGACGGAAAGTCTCGATTGCGAGAAACTGGGAATGTGATTGTGTGACAAGCACGCGACGGCACGCGGTTTGGCGCGCTACGCCCAAGAGTATTGCGAGCCGGCACGACTTGTCGACGCTAGCCGTGGCCAGAGACGTGGGGTCGAGTCTGTCCCGCCCGGAAAGGACAAGGACGGTGAGTGCCTTATACTCCAGGCACGAGCGCTATTGTGCTGGCGACGACTGAACACCTAAGGTTAAAGATGCTCGAGTTGAACAGATGGTCGGACATTAAAGGGCTGGACACTCCGTTCCTAGCCATCAATGCCACCAACAGGACGGCGGCAAGTCGCGAGACGAACAGCGCGTTTTTCCGCTTGAGGCAGGCCGGTCATTGGGAGCTTCCGGAGGTCGCGCGCGAGGCCGGTATTAAGGGGCGTCCGATCCTTCTTTTCTATACCGAGAAAGGGCAGTCCACTTTGTACATTGGGTCGTGCGTCAGGATGTTCGTCTCCGGCGAGACAGCGCGAAATCGGCCTCGTTACGTTTTCACTGTCTCGCGCAAGTGGCAGCCGATCGGCACTACGGTCGTATCGTTCTCAACGTTCTTTCGCGGTTTTCGGCTCAGCGCGAATCCGACTGTCGCCTGGATCGACAAGGGAGCATACGTTTACCCGGCGCTCGAAATGCCTGACAACGGCGAGACCGCCGCGGAGTTTGCCGGGCATGGGGGCTACGACCAGCATGGCCTCTCGTCGCTTCGTGTCGGTCACGAGCGCTTCGTGAGGAACGTTCGAAGGATTTGGGGGCGATGCTGTTCTCTTACGGGCCTGCACTCACCCAATCTCGTGCAGGCCTGCCACATCGCCCCGTGGGCGGATGCAGCGGCGCCCGATCGGGTGTCGGGGAATAACGGCCTCATGCTGTGCGCGCACCTCCATGCGTTGTTCGATGCGCATCTGATAGCCTTCAGTGACGCAGGCGAACTGCTGCTCGAGCGAGGACTCGAGCCTGGCGTGCGCGATCTGGTGCTTGCTGGAGGCTCGACGGAGCTACGTCGTCGTCTTAACAAAGCACAGATCCACTTCCTGCGGGAACATCGGGCCGCGGCCAAGAAGGCTGGGAAACGCTTCGAGTTGGCTTTATAACGCCCCGTCGGTGCCTCAGGTGGATGCCGGCTAACAAAGCATGAAATACATCCGTATTGCCATCGCCGTTTGACTGCTGATGCCCGTACCGAAAACGCAACCGCGTCCGAGTGCCACACGGTACAAGCATGTTGCGTCAACGCTCGCTCCCAAGACGCAACGTGTGTCAGCTCCCTCCGCGAACAGCCTCCTCAGAAGGCAGCGCCGGCTTGACCGAATAGCAATGAACGTCGCTGATCCCGCCGAAAAAGCAACGCACGCCAGCTTGCACGCCGCCGCTGGGCGACGAGTGGCGATCTTTCAGGCCTTAGGCGGACGTAAGTTGCTTCGGTCGCGCGCAGACTCTCGCGAACTAGCACCCCATGTCGTGTACTTATTTGCGCAACGAGCATCTACGTCTGCTTGAAAATGGGCGCCGACGGACGCAAACTGACGGATTCGACCAATAAACACGAACAATTCTCAACAAATCATGTTTCGATAAGTGTTCTTAGTCGGGTAGTTGTTTTTGTGCACTATCTTCGCCAGTCTAGAATAGATTCTGGGTATACTCTTGATGCATAAGGCGTTTCGACCGCTCTCGGTGGTCACGGCACCTACTTGGAGAGATCCCGGGGGGGGCACGCGAACTGGGGCTTGGTCACGCACGAAACCGCCGCGGCGCCGTACTAGCCCAGAAGAAGACCCGCCTATGACGCAGACGCCTGGATCACCTTCCGCCGCCGAGCACCCAGTGGCCGCACGCCGGCGCCACGCGGTTGGCGCATCCGATGACGTCCTGGACGTCGCCTTCACCGAAGTACTCTCCGCATCAGTGTCCGCTGAGGCTGCCGCGACGGAAGGTGGCACCCGACTACAGGCGGGCCCCGCCACGCCACCAGGCCGCAAAGGCCCGCCGCGCCGCGCCATGCCCACGCGCGAATACCTTGGGTTGGATCATTTCGCACTGTTCCGCGGGTATCTCGAGGGCCTGGCGCTGGAGAAACTCGCTGATCAGTATCTCGAGACTGGTCTGGATTTGCGCATGGCCAAAACGACGCTGCTCTGGATCAAGGAGCGCATCCTGGCGGGCGCGCGCCGCGAGCGCGACTACAGCGCCGCGCGTCTGCTCGCAATCCCTCCCGAACGTATCGCGGCGCCAGTTGACGGGGAGGGCGGCGCCGCGCCGGCCGCGACCCCGACGCTTGAGGAGTTCGCCGAGGAGCGTGACCCGCACCAGTTCTATAGTCAGCGCGAGCTCATCTCACTGTTTGAATCCGAATTTCCTGCCGGCCAAGTCGACCGCGAGCGAGCGCGCAACGAACGACTGCGCCAAAAGCAGGTGAGGGCGCTGTTCCGCCTGCAACAGCTCCTTGCCGTCAAGCCGCAAGCGCATCACCACGTCGCCGGCTGGTTCCACCCAGCCGTGGCTGACCGCCTCGAGCGCGCGGGGCTGCTGACGCTGGCCGACCTCCTCAATTTCATCGAGGTGCGAGGGCGCCGCTGGCACACTAAAGTGAACAAGCTTGGTCCGGTCGCGGCCGAACGCATCCAAAAATGGCTCGACGACAATGCCCAGACGCTCGGGCGCGTAATCGACCCGCGCGCGCTCACGCCGCGCAAGGCAGCCGCGCCGACCATGCTGCGGCAGCTGCAACCGCAACGCACGGACATCGTGCCCCTCGAATATCTGATCCTGCCGCCAGCGCTGTCCGGCCGGGCAGGAAGCAACCGCTACGCAGGGGAGGCGGGAGCGCGGCTTGACGCCAACGATGACCTCGCTGCCATTCAGGCGTGGCTTTCGACACTGCAGCCCGTGCGCGGCAACACTTGGCTGACCTACCGCGGGCACGCCGAGCGGTTCTTACTCTGGGCGCTATTCGAGCGCAAACGAGCCTTCTCTGACCTGAGCGTTGAAGACGTGACGGAGTACCGGGAATTCCTATCGAACCCGCAACCCGCCACGCGCTGGGTCGCGCCTCCACGTCGAAACGCTCCGCGTTACAGTCCAAACTGGAGACCGTTTGCGGGCCCCGCCTCGACGACCAGCGTACGGCACGCGATGACGGTGCTCTCATCACTCTGCCGCTGGCTTAACGCGGTCAAGTACTTGGCATCCAACCCGTTCGACGCGGTCAAGAAGCCCAAGCACACCCGCGCAGCCGGGCAGATCGACGTCGGGCGCAGCCTCACCAAGCGCCAGTGGCAAATCCTGCGCGACTACCTGGCTACGTTGCCGCCCGACGACCCGGCCGCTGTTCGCAAGCGTTTTCTGGTGCGCTTTGCCTACGTCACCGGCACACGCCTATCGGAGCTCGCTGCGGCGCGCGCCGGCGATCTCAAGCTTGAGCGGCTGGGCGAACTCGGCGAGCGATGGGTGCTGCGCGTACTCGGGAAGGGCACAAAGGTGCGGCAGATCGAGCTACCGTCGGCTGCGGTTCCACTGCTGGAGGACTATTTCGAGGCACGGGGGTTGGGCCGCCTGCTTGCACACCAGCACCCGGACGAACCGATCGTCGGGCGGCTAACGGTCTCCGAAGGCGAGCTCGGCGCCACCGCGCTGGCGCCAGCGGTGGCTGGCGCGCCGGGCGGGGGTGGGTATCAGCCAGCGCCGGGACTCGAAGCCCACCGTGTGGCCGAGATCCTGTGCTCGTGCTTCGAAGGCGCGGCCGACTATATCGCCACGGTCTCGCCGCAGGATGCGGCACGCCTGCGCGAGGCGACCCCGCACTGGCTGCGTCACACCTTCGGATCGCACACGCTCGAGCGCGGCGCGGATCTGCACACCGTACGCGACCTGATGGGGCACGCCAACATTTCTACAACATCCCAATATCTTCATTCGGAAGCCGCACGGCGCGCCCGCAACCAAGATCAAGCTTTTGGCGAGGACGACCTCGCGTGAGTGTGCCGCAGGGCCGGGTGAACGGTGCCGAGATTTTCCGCGCGTGTTTTTTTGCGCTATGAACAAAAAAAATCAATAGATTCTATTGTTTAATTCCCATTACGCCTATAATGGGCATCAATGACACCCCGCAGATTTGTACCTAAATTCTGTCCTGACGGACATGGAGCCATGCTGTGAGGACGGAATTTAAGTGTTTGCCGAATTGGCTGGAATCTAAGGGTCTTAATTCGTTAGCTTTTATTTCTTACTAGTGAGCGATGCTGTGTCCGCTCACTCATGAACTGAACAGGATGGTCGATGATTACGGAACTCGGCTTGCCCACCAAATATGCCTCGGCGATCCAACTGCGCGCGAACCAAGTTGGCCCCTTCGGCTCCAATCTCGGCGACAAAGCGCTGCGGCAAATCCGCGCTGAGACCGATCTGGAAGCCATATCTTTGTGGCTGGCAAACTATGTCGAAAGCCCGTCAACGCACGCGAACTATCGGAAGGAATCCGATCGTCTGTTGCTCTGGGCGATCGCGGACGCGCTCAAGGGGCCAAGCGCGATCGCTCAGGAAGATCTGCGCCTGTTCCGGGCATTCCTTGCGGCGCCTGATCCCTCCAACCCGATCTGGACAGTGATTGCCGAACTCAAACCCGTTTCTTCGCTGACACACGAGGACCTGGCGCGGTATCGGCAATTTCTGGCGAACCCTCAGCCGAGCTCGACGTGGATCACGGAGAAAGGCGCTCGCTACTCGACGGACGATCCGCGCTGGCGGCCGTTTGCAAGCAAGCTTGAACCTGCAAGCATCAAGCAAGCCGTCGTGATACTGGACAGCATGTTTGGTTGGCTCGTGGAGTCCGGGTACTTGCGTGGCAATCCGCTTGGCCTGCTGCGACAGCGGCGCCGTCGGCCGGCGCAGCATGTCACGCGCTACCTCCCGGGCATCATGTGGCAGCACGTTAAGGATTACGTCTCTGCCATGCCGGAGGAGGATCCAAAGCAGTTGCGGGACAAGGCTCGCGCGAGGTGGTTGACCACCCTCCTCTACCTAATGGGTCTCCGGCTTTCGGAAGTCGCCGCGGGCACGATGGGAAATTTCGTGCGGCAACTTGGCGCAGACGGCACAACGCGTTGGTGGCTGGAGGTTGTCGGTAAGGGCCAGAAGTACCGGCGTATTCCCGTCTCGGATGAACTACTTGCCGAATTGATGCGCTATCGGCAGGCTCATGGCCTCGATCCGCTACCGGCGCCGAACGATACGGCCCCTCCCCCCCTTCTCCTGCCGTTTCGTCGTCGTTCCGGCAATGCTCGAGGCGAAGGCGTCAATCGGAAGACTGTGCACAATGCTATCAAGGAAGTCTTCAAGCATACAGCCGATTGGACGGAAGCTAAGGGCGGCGAATATGCCGAGCACGCAGCTCACATACGCGACGCGTCCGCGCACTGGCTTCGACACACCGCCGCATCGCACATGCTGGACAGCAAGATAGATCTGCGCGCGGTGCGCGATAACCTCGGCCACGATTCAATCAACACGACGAGCCAATACGCACACGAAGAGGACGATCGCCGCCACGATGAAACGACCCAGAGCCATCGAATGAACTGGGAATGAGCGGTCGGCCGCCCCGCGTCGAGATTGAATTTTTGATCTAGAACTAGGCGCAGCTATCTGCGATCTGACTGTGGAGTGCCTTGACAGGAGGGACGTGGAGGAGAGGTAATGCCCCCTCCCCTCGAACGCTGAGATTACAGCATGCTTGCAGTGAGTTCGCCCGAGTGGCGATGGCGTATTGTTGTTTTGACTCGGACGAACTCAAGTCGGAAAATATGGCGTTACAAATCATCGAGGTGACGCCATGAGACCGATTACGAGATACGCTGAAGGTCGACGAGCCTGATCGGGACGAAGATAACGTAGCCCGTCTGCGTCGTGAACCCGGGCACCGACCAGCCGACCGGCGTGTGAAAGAACGCAAACGCGTTGGTCTGAATGCCAACTACACTATCCGCCTCTTTGTTGCCGGTGATCTTCGCCAAATCGCCCGGCGTCATCGGTTTGATCTGCTCCTGCACCGGTTCCCAGTTGCCGTTCTTATAGTCGGAGACGGTGTACCGGTCACCGCTCTTCTCCACCTTCAGAAGCGGCTTGACGGTATCGCCATCCTTGACGCCCCACGTACCGGCAAGCGAATCGCGCGAGCCTGCATGGTCGCCACAGGCCGAGAGCATGAGAGCCATAACAACTGCACCCAGATACTTAAACATGAGACTCCTCGTTAAAGCTAAGACGCGCAGTATGCGTTGGTGGATTAGTTTTGAGCAAGCGCACTGCGCGATTCGCGTGGCGCACTCATAAGGAATTTATCCGGCTTACTGTCTGATGCAAGCGAGCCATTTTTCCGATGGCTACTTCTATTCAATTCGACTTGCCGCAGGAACGCGCCGGCGGCGTGTACTGAGCAACGAAATAGCACTCGCTTGGCCCCCGCACCGCGGGCAGTCCCATCGAATGTCTTCGGCCCAGCCAGTCCCATCATGGCCGATATAAAAGACGCCAGGACGCGCCTTGTACGTGATCGGCTTCGCGTGACCGAAAATCCGGCACCACAGTCGTTTTAGCATCCCATTTTCCGTGTCTACGTCGTGCGGTTGTGATTCTCGACGTCGAAGCCTTCCGGCCAATCGTCGCGATGGACCTAGAGCGCATCCTCGGCAATCAGTTCGGGCACGACGTCCTCGTAACCTTCATTCCTGGGCGTGATCATCAAAATCGCGCTTGGTATGCCCTTCGCCGCAGCAACTTGGCCAGCAAGACGCTTCAGCTCCTTGGTCCAATCATTGACCTGACGGTCACGGATTGCCTGCTCTTCGGTCGTCGTTATCGTTTTTCCGATCAACGAAGGCCGTGTTCGGCCATCACAAAATCGAGGGCAGCGGTGGAGTAGTCATCGCCGTAGTCGACCTTCAGTTTGCCATCAGCTTCGAGCCTCCGCCCGAGTTCTGCCAAACGGTGCATTTGCGGAATCAACTTGTACAGAGCAGACATATTCTTGCTCGCAGCGTTGATGTCTCTCGCGAACTGATCGATCGTCTGCGGTGCGGGCCGATCCACGCCGTCCTTCTCAATTTTTAGCGCTTGGCATAGTGCTAACAGCTGTATGCCGCGCTCAATCTCCATCGTGTGGTTCAAGATCATTTCTCCTATACCGATTTCACACTCAGGCCACGTGAATCCATCGCGTTTAATAGCCTGTCGCAACGTCGTCTTGCCACTTAAACGGCCTTGGAGGTCAGCCCGCTGGCCACCTCTCCAAGCAGTGTCACCGTTGCGCTTAAACAAGGCGTAGCAGCCATCAGGCATGCATTGAAGACGGTAACGCCGAAATGCCGCCGGGATGAACGGCGGACAATCCAGTTCGCTGATCTCTGTGTTCATCCGCACTTTCTCCGAGACTTCGCGCGGATATCCGCAATAATGGCCCGAAGTCCCGCCCGCCGAAATTCCCCTGCCTTCCTCTCGACGTAACGAATTTGTGCCCTGCCGTGGATACGAATAAAGCCGAGCTCAGACTTAAAAGGAAATTCTGATTCGCGGCCACATGGCCGAACCGTTCTTAGCAAATAATCGACTTTGCTCAGCTCCTCGAATCTGGAGTTCCGCCACTGCAACTCCTGAGCGATCAGCAAGCCACTTCACACCTGGCTGGTCGAGTCCCCTCTCCCCAGTTTCTGAAATGCGCCCCTCGGGGAACACCATCACGCGACCACCGCGGGTCAATTCGGTCAGCAGGGTCCGTACTCCGAACGGAGCTGTCGCGTCAGTCGGAATGATCTTTCCAAAGCCGAGCCACGCCAGGAGCTGGAGGAAGCGAGTCGTGGCCCCTGCCCCGCGCGAGTATTCCGTGTCGACCGCGAACGCGAGCGGCACCGGAGATGCCAGCGCAACGATGATCCCGTCCAGCAGCGAAACGTGATTGCACGCGAGAATGCATGGCTCTCCTGACCTCAGGAGAGCCGTCGTCGAGGCATTGTATGTCACGCGTACGCGGAACATACGCAACAGAACAGGACGCAACACGTAACGCAAGCCCGATTTGAGAAAGGGAGCGTGCATGGGGCCGTGCGTAGCGCGCATACTCAAGCGCAACACTGTGCGGTAGGGGAATGCGGGTAATCTGGCCATCCGTCAACGCCCTCCGGAACATCACGCGTTCCGACAACCCGCCCCTCCCTTTGCGCGACCAGATGAGCAATGGAAGGAATGACCGCACGAACTGGAACACGGGCCACGGGTCCGCGGGTCATGGGGGATGGAGCGGCCGCAGCCTGCGGCACCGGAACACCTAGATATAGTGCTGCGTTCAACAGCACGCGACGGGTGCCGGCGAGACGCTGGTCAGTCAACGGATTAGGCAGGGGGGAATTTTCAAGGTCCATGCCCTCGTATACGACAATGGGCACGAAAGTTTCACCCCTGGGAAGAGGCGAAATAAGGCTACACACTACGCATATTGAACAGCGCGTTTCAGCATCAACGTTCAGCGCCCTCCCCTGTCGACACGTCTTGGCAACGGCCGCTAATACGCTACACCGATCAAGCATCGGGCTCAAAAATGCCTGAGTTTTCGTCTAAACCCATGTCGTAGGAGGAACCGATCGCGAATCTTTCTGCAATTTGCACTAAGCGTTCGATTTACCCTCGCCGAGCCCTCATTGACGACTATCACGCGCTCGTCGAGCGCGTGATAGAAGTTATTAAGCGGCGGTCGGTATATTAACCAGAACTGATCAGCAAAGGCGGGACACGGGCCGGAACAGATCCGGATGCTCCTCGGCTAAGCGACGACGAAGAGCCATCGCCGCGCCGTCCGTGCAGCCGAGGTGAGCGCGAATCGAGGACAGCGTACTCTTTACCCTACCCGCGCGGATAGCGACCGCGAGATCGGCAAGGCTCGCAAGCTCCTCCTCCTGCGCCGTAGCTGCGGCGACGGCAGGTTCAACAGGGAACTCACATTCCCCAATGGACGGAGCAACGAATTCTTCGTGCAAAAGAGGCTCGTTCGCGGCGGCCTGCCCCACGACGGCAGCGGCTCCCGACACATCACACGTCCGCAAAACCGGCGCTGCGACAGGCGCCTGTGGGGCGATCTCCGGCACAACTGCTCCCGGGCGCGATCGCGCGACCGATGCCCATGAAACCACAGCCACAGCATCGACAAGCCATCCCAGCACGATAGCCATGATCAGGCTGATCAGGTCAGTCCGAAGACGCAGAACTGCCGCCAGATTGGCCACAAAAGGATCCACGCGAGCATTATCCTGAGCCTTTTGGCTACGGTCGACGGCGGCCATACGAGCGTCGGCGGCCTTCTCAGCTCGAACCGCTTCGGCATCCTCAATTCGAAGAGCCTCTAGGCGGGCCGACAATGCCTTGCGCCGTGCATTCACTGCCCCGCAATTGGCACCGCACCGACCGATATCGAGAAGCGCCAAATTTCGCAGCGTCGTGGCCACATCAGCAGCAATTTTCGTCCGACTGCGCAGGCTATGCACGCTCGGGAGAGCGGGTACGGACATCGTCGCACCGACATCCGAAGCGCGTTGCTCCCCTACCCTGCCCTGCGCATTCAGAAAGAACGTCGCGTGGGTATAGCCAGTGGCAAGAAGCGCGGCGATCCAGATTGGCAGCGCCATACCCTTGACGGACATACGCGCACCTTTCGTCAGCGCTGGCAGCAGATGCGCTGCAAGCAGGATAACAACGCCTGTTGCAACCCAAACTGCCTTCTCAGCCCACGTAGCACCACGTTCTTCACTGGCAATGACCGTGATGAACAAGGAGGTCAACGTCGCCGCAACGGCAAGACAAACGCTGAAAATACGGCCACTCGCCGCGCTGTTATCGGACTGTTTTTGAAGAACCAGATGTGCCATATAAGTCTCGCGCGGTATTCGCGGCCCAGCGGTGCAGAAACTGCTCCTCGTCAACGAACGGCGCTCGTCAGGAGGTCCCGAAGCGACTGGATGATCGCCGATAGATCCTCGCGGCCTCCGCCCTGGATATCGAGGGCAATGCCGCCATCCCGTTCCACCAGCACTGCGCGAATACTTCCATCAGCCGACAAATATTCCTCGGTCGCAGGCCCCTCACCCTCTGCCCCGACCGGCCCGCGGGCTTGCGGCGCATATTGCTGAGTGGCTGAAGGCATCAAAGCAGTCGGAGATGGCGTAGCGGATCGCTGACGAGGCGTGCGAGGAGCAACTGGGGCTGCGTCGCTGCGCATGGCTTTGTACCGAGACCTGAATTCGATGACCTGTCGCTGCTTCATATCAAGACGGATGATTCGCTCAACCAGGTCAAGGGTCTTCTCAAAATCCCCCCCATTATCCTGGTGAAACTTGCTGACCTCATAGGCCACGCGAACGGGAAATCTCTCTTGATTGGACATCATCTCGAGCATGACTTCCTCGGGAATCTTGCCGATCGTCAGGGTCTGAGACACGATGGATTCGTCTTGACCGAGCGTCTCGGCAAGCTCCTTCTGGCTTGCGAAGTGTTTGTTCTCAAGCAGATAGGTCCACTTCACCGCATTGTCGAATGGCGTCTGATTTTCGCGGCGCGTGTTGAGCTCGTAACCAAGCTTGTAGCTCTGGATACCGATCGGCACATCGACAACCAGCGCGCGAGCCTTGGCGTGCTTGAGAGATCGCATCGCTCGCACACGACGACCGCCGTCATGAACGACGAACTCGCCGGGGTGATCGTAGTCGGGCACCACGTGAATCGGTTGCTGCTGCCCCGCTTCTGCAATGCTCGCCACGAGATCTTCAAGGCGACGAGCCAAATAAAAGTGCCGCGGATTGAAAACCGACTCCTTGACCTGACTCAGATTCACCTCGATCGTTGCGCCAGGTTGATAGTTGTTCTCAAGGCACCATTTACGGTACTCCGCGCTCCACTCGGTATCATCGGGGAGATGCGCCGGAGTGAGCGCAGCGGGTGCCGCGACCGCCGGTCCGTGAGTCGCCGGCTGCGCTTCGAGCTGTTCCGCAAGACGGAATCGGTTACGCATCGCGAGCGGCGCCTCAACAGCGCTTACAGACCCAGGCTGAGTCGGCTGCTCCTCCCTTTGCAAGGACGAGCGCATTTTCGCCATAAGTGGATTCTTGGACATAGCCTACTCTCCTTTGGTCTTCGTTTTTTTCGACGGGCCGAAACGATCGCCAACGCCGAGCATTTCAACAACCTCTTCTGTCAACGCACTCACTTCGATAGCCGCCGGACGGAAGGCGCGATGAGGCGCATAAGCGGTAGCTCCGACGGCATACGCCTGGGGATAGCACTCACGCATCCGGATGTGGGTCTTGAAAAGCGGATAGCCCTTCTCCGTGATTTCATCGTGACACAGGGTAAACAGCATCCGGCGTTCGTCTGCTACCTGGTTTAGGAGGTAAGCGAACTTGAGGTCGGGGTTGTCCTCCTCTCGCACGAGGTGGATTTGGTCGACGAGGACCTTCGTTGCACCGAAGTCCATTGTGTTTGGGCGCAGAGGGATCACAACCAAATCGCTGATCATTAGCATCTGCGTGACCTTCGTGTCCACCTGTGGGCGCCCGTCGATGATGATGAAGTCGTACGAAGACATGAGCTTCTCAATTTCCCTCGGCGCCTTATCGGTCGCTGCAGCAAGATTGCTGTAAGGAAATGGGATGTCTTCGCCGTTATTGAACCAGCTGACAATTGTGTTTTGGGGATCGATATCGACGACCATCACTCGAGCGCCGAATTTATGTAGGCCCGCTGCAAGATTCATCACAGACACGGACTTCCCGCTCCCCCCCTTCTGGTTAGTTACGAAAATGATCTTCGCTTTGGCACCCTGAGTCGCCTCGCCCTTCTCTGCTTTTGCACTCATCCGTTCCTCGCATGAATGTGATTGGAAAAGTTTGTCTGAACAAACCCTTCGCCGCGCTGGCCAACGTTCCCTAACGGCCGAAACACCAGCAACACGAACATTAAATATTCAATTCGGCAAATTGATAATAATCATAATTGCCAATGCGATGAGCAGCAAGTCCAATTTCGGACTCCGTGCAAAATTTCCACAATTCAGACCATCCAATGCGCGGCGACTGCCGCGCCAGAACGACCAAACACCCCTTACTCCGGCAAGGCGAAGCTGCCGATCCCAGTTACGGCACCATTAGAGTTTGCTCGAACAAACTCCCCCCATACGCAGGCAACCACACAACCAGGCCGCCATAGAAATGTACAGACTCTGCGGGCGACCTACCCCAAGTTGACCCATGTAGTCACGGACCCATCCAGGGACTCTCGATGAACAATTTGTTCGGACAAACTCCCCTCCCCCGCCCAGGTGCATGCTGGCTCCGATTTGGGCCACCGCACAACGCACCGGCTCGGCAATTCTTAGCAGGCACAAATCGAGCCAACCTTCGGGAGGGACGCACCCGCGCGACATGATTCATGAGAGGTTTGTTTGAACAAACTCTATGAGCACAAACCTTTCACCATCTGGCTATTAGGCGACGTTTTTGAGCGGAGACCTCACTTCGCTGCGCACATCTGAGAGATACGTCATTTGACGTGGTAGCTACTTCGCCTTGCTGAAAAACGTAGATCTCGTGTTGGTGAGCATGCGGAGCTGCCAATCGTCCATCCGATAAGAAAAAATTTGTCCAAACAAAGACAGCAGGGCCAGTGAGAAGTGGTGGGTGGCGAGACGCCGCAAGGAAGTCATTGGAGGTCTGGCCGCCTCATAACAGCGTCGTTTGTTCGAGCAAACTTGGCCGATGCTCAGATTGCTAGAGCCTCGGTAGAGTACGGCCCGACAGACCGCACGGAAGGGAAGGGAAGGGAAGGGAAGGCGAAGGGCGAGGGGGGAGGGGGAGGGAGGGAGGGAGGGCTGTAAATAATGCAACTCATCGAATTATCAACAAAAACCACCGTTAAGTCTCGCAGTTAATGAAGGGGCGAGTTTGTCTGAGCAAACTATTGATCCCCCGATTCTGCTTAACCTTGCTCGCGATCCGGTCTGCCTCGAACGAGCACTAGATCCAACGGGTCACTGCGTCGAGAGATTCCGGGCGAGCCACCCGGTAAATGCAATTCGCTCGGTCACGCTACGGAACTTGGTGGTTTCAGGGTTGTAGGTGCTCGTCGCTCCCCCTTGTTCCCGAAACTTCTCCACGTAAGCACTGCGCTCGGCATCGCTTAGCTTGGCCATAGCTGACCGCACCGCTTGAGCCCGCTCCTCTTCAGCGGCGGAAAGCCCGGGAAGCTCGGCTGCAACAGGAGGGGCGGAAGACTTCTTTTGCTGCATGAGTGGAATATCCGTAGCCCCCTCGTAGACCGATCGAACATAGCCGGCGGCGTTCGAAGTGATGAGCTTTCGCGAAACCCGATTGTCTGTGTAATTTGCGGCTGCGAGAGCGCGCTCGGGGTCTTGCCGAATCCACATTGCCGCTAGAGATTCGCCTACGCCCAGCGCCGTCAGTTTCCGGAATGCCTCGGTCAACTTGATCTGTTCGAGTTCATTGTCATCACTTAGTCCACCTGGCGCCCCATTCGCGTTGTCCTCAATCATGAACTTGATCTCGACGACACGGCGATTCTCCCGGCGATACTCCGCCGTGAGGTGGATGTCCATGTTGCGATTGATATCAGCGACAGACTTTTTGATCACCTGATCGTTGAAGTGCTTGAACTCGTCATAGGTGCTCGCATCAGCACCGAGCAAGCGACGCCATTTGGCCACGGAAATGAAGCCAGTCGACTTCACAGCCCGGAATCGAACACAGTTCTCGTAAAGAGCAAGTGCATACGCACCTGATACCTTCTTTTGCAGTTGGAGGTTGATCGTCGCGTAGATCTTGGGGTCTGAAAGCTGCTCCGCGAGGAAACTGCTAAATTCGTAGTGACACTGACCAGACTTAATGGCCGCGTACGCGAGGAGGGGGGCAGCCTCCCAGTCGCCAGTCTCGTGCAGCAGATCGTACTCAAGCACCTTCTTCATGATGCTCGTGAGCGCGTCCTTGAGGTCACCGACGTTCTTCGAGTTAAACCCGATCATCTCAGCAAGAATGCTCACCGGGATCACGTGGCGCCGCTGGCTCAGCAGGGTGTCGAGTGCGTTGGCCAGAAAGACATTGAACATCTTCCTCTCGAGGAACGAGAGTTGGCCGCTCGTGTGAATTGCTGCGACGTGCTTGCGGAGTTCGCTCGGAACAGGAGTTTGAGCATTCTTGGTGGGCACAGTGATCTCCAATTGTTCGGGAGATTCTATATCGAAAAGTCATGTTATGAAAATCAACATAAGCATGACCTTTGCGGTTTTGGCAACAGCAACCAGCGCCCCAAAACACCCAACACATGAGAAACACGGCAGGACGCTCCGCTACCTCGCCAGGAACTGAGATCAGAGGAACAACGGTCAGATATTGGTGCCCGCGTATGTTACCCAAAGCCATTTTCATCCGGAACATCGCACCGCTGCCCCATAAAGCATGACCTAGGAACTGACCGAGGTAGATATGATGCCCACAAACCATGACTTGAGAGTTCGCAGATGCGCCTCTGACTTAGCCCATAAGCGCAGATCTTTAGGGCTTGCCGTCGATTTGACCAGCCGACTGCTGGGGGCGTGCCTCAAACACGAAGGTAGCCCTGATCCGGTGTTCGTTTGAGTTGCAAGCGAATCCTGCCCATAAAAGACGACCTTAGGACACAACGAAGCAGAGCTAGATCCTGATGAATGCATGAATGAAAGGTCGGGCTTTATGGGCAGATATTTGAGTTGCCTCCCCATAAACCGCGACCTTTGACGATCATTCGTCCCAGCAATCAAGGCCTGGCGTCTGCATGTGACTGATTGCCCTTCAAAAGTGCAGGGATCAGGCCTGGATCCTTGCTGAGAGCCGATTTCCCCGCGATGGCCCCCATAAATTATGACCTTTCAAGGTGGCAGGCCCTGCCTTTAGTCTGCGGCGTACTCAGGACCTTGAGCGGAGCGCCCCACAAAGCGCGACTTTTCGCTCGGCAAGGATCTAGCCCCACCAAAGGTCAGCTTATACGGGGGTCTTTCTCGACTAGGACACGTGATTAGTGAGTGGTAATAGCGAAAGTATGCGCTCACATACGATGCTATTTAGATAGGATTTGTCTACTGTCCCCCTGGTCAGCGCAGTCACCTTGCGCCCCCCCACAAAACATGACCAATCACCCCGAAAAGTACGACCTGAGACAGATCTCAGAGTGAAATATCCCAATGAAAACAGACAGATAGAAGAAAAATCGAAGGTTGTGGATTAAATCCCATAGACCAAGACCTTACCCAGAAAACATGACCTATTACCTCGAAATGCCCCGTATACCATTACTTGCCACCCCGTAAACCCTGACCATATTTCCCGCAAACCCTTACTGGACAAGGCTCCGCGACACGTAAACGTTTTATAGGTTGTTAACTTAAATAGTTAACAACAACAACTTGTTGTTTCTTAGATATCCGATGGAGCGGAACACCCACACATTGCTGAGCAAAGTCCCATTTCAGGCACCAGAAAATTCGAGTTATCGAGCGGCCACTCGAATAAACAAATCGTAGCATCTTTGCTAGGGTTGCTTGCTCGCAACCACGTCCAGCACGCCAAATCCATTCCTTGAGTGGAATCAAAACAGCAAATATTCGGCATCGGGAATGGAAATTCGACCAAAAAACAAAGACAACTCCCCTTGGTCGTGTTCGGTGCGGACGAGGCCAGGACCGATCTACGTTATTCGGCCACGGCCTGAAATCAAAAGCTTGCCGTTTCCATCGGCCATTTAGTGAAGAACCTGTGAGGGCACTTTTTACCATGGCAACATGGATTTCTCCCTACGCCCTCCATCTCACCTCCTGCAAAGAGTCGAAGCCGAGACGGGACTTCTTTCGCGCATCCGAAGTTCATCGGAAGCCACGCCCGAAGTCTTTTCGAACTACTGGCAGCCGCTAATTACCGCCGTCGCGGATTATGTCCAGGAATGCCCTCTGGAACAAATCTGCTTCTCCGAGCCCGGTGGACTTCTTCGATACGCCCTCATGGCGGGCTACTATGCGCTACAAATCGGCAACCAGCAGTTTTTTACCGGGACACATGGAGCCGAGAAGCGCCGACTTTTGGTGCCCCAATATCGATTCGCGGTGTTCTTTTCGACTCTAGCTGGAATACCAGCCACGATGCACGCACGAGTGATTATTCGCTCGGAGAACAGAACTTGGACCCCCTTTCACTCGAAGCCTGCCCTAAGCGACTGGGTTCGTGCGCAAAACTCGAACAAGTTCAGCATCGAGTGGAGGCTATCAGAACTAAAGGTCAGTCCCGCGAATGCAGTGGCCTGGGCTGCCGACATCGTAGGTATCGGGACTTGGCAAAATCTGGCGGAAGAAGTCGCTATGCTTGCGCACGATGCGATCTATCAGGTTGACCCGAAAACCGGCGAGTCGACCGTTACTACGTGCGTACGTCAGGCGTACAGAGCCGCCCGTGATTTTGAAACTCGGGCGATGACGGGGCGTTACCAAAAGAGCGCCCTGCCCGATGGCGTCACACCAGAGTCTATTCAGAAGTACGGGGAAGGGGTGGGAACACCAGCGGCGGTAGCCGCCGGTAAATCGCACGATGGTGATAACTCGTCAAGCGAAACACAACGCTCGTCAGAAAGTCCTGCGGTGGTTACGGATGCACAGCAGTCGGTCACTATTGCTTCGACGGGCGAAAAACCAATCGAGGAGGGTACGAAAAAGGCACCTTCAACTCCGAGGTATCCAGACATTGTCCTCGATATCTTCAAGGCCATCCGAGCCCTCGATGACTACGAACAAATCAAGAAATCCTGCAACGAAGTTGAGTCGGGTATCGCTGTCCCGGTGACAATTTTCGCAAAGCATGGGCTGCCTGCTTCGAAGGTGCTGCAGATCCTCGAGGAAAACAAACTGATCGTCGAGATCTCCCAGACGAGAAAAAGCCTCATCCTCCAAAAAGACGCTCGCAGTCTCTTGTTCGGGGTGAACACTCCATGATGAAGACTTACCACGACATGTTCCGACCGGCCTGCGAGGTCCCAGCGGCTGTCGCATGGGTGCTCGGCGGAGTAGTCTTGGTCCTCAGTTGGGCCTTTGGCGCTACGCAGATCGAGTGGGCCCTGTTTGGGCTTGCATGCTTCGGCTTAGCCCGCAGGCGCTGGTTGCAGGCCGTAGACCTCTTTCGATTTCGGCTGTCTCTCAGCGGATATCGTGTTGAGGAGATAAGTGTCGACGAGTTGATGGCGCGGTCCAAGAAAATGTCCGGCGCTAGAAAGCTATACATCGGGAACGGTTTTGAATGGGATCAGCAAGAGGCGGAAATCAGCAAGCACTTGCTGCGTCGAGGCAAAGCCAATATTCCTCCGCTCCCAAAGTGGCTCCCAGAGCGCATCGTTGAATCGATGAAGCCAGCGGGATGGAAGCCGGTCGATGACAGCAAGATCGGCGTGCCGTGGATTCACGGTATCAATCCCGATGAGTATCCGATTGGCGCCGGTTTCGAAACGCTCACGGGCCATACGCTTGTGACGGGCACGACTCGAGCCGGCAAGACGAAGTTCTATGAGATGTTGCTCACCCAACTGGTTCACATGCGGAAAACGGTAATCTTCGTTGACCCTAAAGGGGACAAGGACATTGAGAACCGATTGCGTGACGAGTGCGCACGGACGGGTCGGCGCTTCTATTACTTCCATCCGGCGCATCCGTCCAGGTCGATTCGACTGAGTATCCTGGCAAACTGGAACAACGTCTCAGACTTGGCATCCCGTATCGCAGAGCAGCTCGATGCGAACGGGTCGTTCCAGGCGTTCGCGTGGAAAACGCTATACGGCATCATCCGCGGTGAATTGATGGATGGCCGCAATCCGACGATTCGCTCCGTAAAGCGTTGGGCCCAGGTTGGTGTCGAGGACCTGCTGGAGTCGATCCTACGGAAGTGGTTTTACAAGCATGCAGGACCGACGTGGGAGCAAGACGCGAAGGCTTTCGCAGATCCTAAGAACCCGTCGTCACTGCTCGCATGGATCACCCTTTACACGAAAACTTGCCAGGACAAAGATATTCCTTTCGATGAGACCATCGACGCATTGTGCGCAATGGTCAAGCACTCGAAAGAGCACTACTCGAAGATGATTCAGGTGCTCGAGCCGTTGCTTGAAATGCTCGGCTCGGAAGAAGTAGGGCGCATGCTGTCTCCTGATCCAACGGACGTCTTCGACGAGCGCGAAATCATGGACACGCGGAAGATCATTGCCGAAGGGGCGGTACTCTACGTGGGGCTGAATTCGCTCTCGAACACGACCATTGGGTCGGCTATCGGTTCAATCATCCTGGCAGACCTTGCGTCGGTCTGCGGTGCGATCTACAACTTCGAAGGAAAAAACGACGTCCACCTCTTTGTCGACGAAGCGTCCGAAGCGCTAAACGCGCAACTGATCCAGATCCTCAACAAGGGGGGGGGAGCAGGAATGCAGTGCTACATCGCTACACAGACCATCTCAGACTTCATTGCTCGGATGGGCAGCAAAGACAAAGCGATGCAGGTGCTCGGCAACCTTAACAATGTCATTACGCTGCGCCTCAAAGACTACGAGACTGCAAAATGGATCGCCCAATCTTTCGGACAAACCGGCTTCCGAGACGAGTCGCGGTCCGTGAACTCCGGGCGCAACAGTACGAGCCATCTGACTGACTTCTCCGGTTCTGGGTCGAGGAGCATGAGCGTGAAAGACATCGCGCTCGTATCTGAGGATCTGCTGACGCGCCTTCCTCCCATGAACTACTTTGCCTTCATCGGCGGTAGTTGGTTGTACAAGGGCCGAGTGCCCATCATCAGCCGTTGATCTTGGCTGAGGAGAACCTGTCGAATGAATGAAATCACAGACACGATGGTCGTACCAGTTGCGATGTCCAAGGTGGCGCGCGACGGCATGCTGTTCCCGAAGGCCCGCGACATCTGGCTCGACCACGCATTGCTCGAATCCGCTTCGGATAGTCTCGCTGCTCATTTGAGCTGCGCGTTGCCCGGCCGCGACGGTCCACTTCTGAGAGACTGTCTGATCGATGCCGTATCGGCATATCGTGCAACAGAGAAGCAGGGCGACATGGAAGCATTCGTTGCCTACCTCGTTGCGCTTCTTCGTCGGGCAACCGACGTGTTTGATCTGAGCGTCGAGGCTCGTGTTGTCGATGGAGTGGTGTCCTGGGATCCGCTGATGGAATCCCTTATGACGTTCGTCACCCGAAATGGCAATGGCGAAATTACGGTGACTCGCAGACCGGCGGAGGATGGTGTCGATAACAATCGCGACGAGTCTACTGTGCTGCTTGTTTCGCGGCTTATGCCTGAACCGATCGCTCGCCGTGTGGTGCGACATGTTATGGCAAACGCAATGAGGGCTGGCATCTGATATGGCAAAGATCCGAGACAATCCGTTTGCCGGGAAGGTCTATTTTTGGTGGATCATCGCGCCGATTCTTACGCTTCTTATCTGCCCGATGTTCATGCCGTCGGACAGTTTCAAGATCGCGCCTTCTGAACTCGCATTTGTGACCAGTAGTCGGTCCAACGTGGACGCGATTACGAAGAGCGCGACCGGAGTGTTCCAGTCGTGGTTCGTCAACACTGGGATGGTGGGGCTGACCGTCAACGACTACCAGAAAGCGCAAGCTTCGGGTTACAAGGGCTACGCGTGGGCCGGCTCGATTATGGATGGCTACATGGAGCGAGTTTGGCGCTACATGTATCGGGTGATCTGGAGATGGACGGCTTTCTGGCCATTCTATGTTGTGGGCCTAGTCGGGATCTTTCTCCCATGCGTGGTGGATGGCGTGGTCGTTCGCTCAGTGAAGCGGAGTGAATTCGGTCTCTATAACCCTATCAGCTTCAATCTCAGCGCTTCGGCAGCGGCGATTTTCATCGGGTGGCTCTTCTTCGTTCCGTTTAGCCCGTGGCCGCTGGGACACTGGATCGTTTCCAGCCTGTTCCTTGGGCTGGGGTTGATGACCTGGTTCACCGTAGGCAATTTCCAGAGCCGCAGCTGAATACGTCGATCCCGTAAGTTCCCATCTCTCAGTTGGGTGGGGGCGACAGACGCTGTCTCAGCAAGGCCATGCGCATTTAGAGCCTTCAAAGCCGTTCATATTTAGAAAAGCTGAAAGAGCTGGTAATCACAGGGCCTTTCGTTCAGGTACGGGCAACGTCACACTCGAAAATTTCTCCCAGATATACGCTACGCTGCATTGGGGAAAAAGGATGTCCGAAAAGGCTCACGTGATGGAAGTGCTCAGGAAGAACCTCGAGCCACTGAATTCCCTGTTCGAGGATCCTCTCGTGAATGAGGTCATGGTGAATGCGGGCGGCATCGTGTACGCCGAGCGCGCCGGCGAGATGATCTTCATTGAGGACGCAGGTCTCAAGGATGTCCAGATTGAGAGCGCTATCGTTGCGCTCGCGAAGTCCGTCAACGAGAACGTACAGGCAAACTCCGCGAAAACCTTCATTTCTGCGTCGGTCGAGAATCTGCGCATTGCCGGTGCACTTGCCCCTGCGTCGCACGGTGGGCCGTCTCTGTGTATCCGGAAGCACCAACAGGGCGGAAAGCGACCGAACCTTGGTCAGCTCGTTGAGCGCGGAATGCTGACCCAGCAGCAGGCTGACTGGCTGACCGACCTATTCGTGACGGATAAGAAAAACATCATGGTGGGTGGGCCAACGGGCAGTGGGAAGACCACGCTCGCGAACGCTCTTTGCATGTGCATTCCGGCGTACGAGCGTGTGATCTCGGTCGAAGACTCGCTCGAACTTGAGCCCGAACTGAAGCACCACGTCCGCCTGCTGACGAATGCGTCGAAAGGAGTGACGGCGCAGCTAGCGGTGCAACACACGCTGCGCTCCAGGCCTGACCGACTAATTCTCGGCGAGACGCGAGGTTCGGAAACGTTCGATTTGATCCGTGCTTTCAACTCGGGGCACGACGGATCGTTGAGTACTGTACATGCCAGTTCGGCTGAAGACATGTTGTACGTGTTGGAGATGCTCTATCAGATGAGCCTGCCACCAGACGCAAGTTTGTCGCCGGATGCGGTTCGTGGATATATTGCCCGCGCCGTGCATGTATGTGTGCACGTTACGCGGTCGGTGGAGCAGGGGGATGACGGCAAGTTCAATTATGTCCGTCGTGTCGGTGAAATCATTCGTGTCAAAGGAGTTGAAAATGGAAAGTACGTTGTCGAATCGATTTGCTAAAAACGCAACCAAGGTGTCCCGTCTGTCGTCGGTGCAAGCGGCGGTCTTCGTCGCGGTGCTCCTCGCGAGCGAGAAAGTGATGGCGCAGAGTTCGTCGGTGAACGTACAGGGTCTGTGCATTATCCCGTCGATCCTGAAAGGGATCGTGGCTATCGTAGCGGTCGCTGCGGTTCTGCTTTGGGCCATCGCTCACTACATGAACAAGAACGATATGGCCGATTTGACCGTGAAAATCGGCGTGCCGACCGTGCTGGCGAGCGTTGCCGTCACGATCATCACGCAATTGGGCCTGAACTCCCAGTGCTCCATCTAACGTGGTGAGCAAGTAGGCATGCGTACAAGCCCCATCATCCAGGCAATCGTGAATCCGAAGATGTCCGGAGGTTTAAGCGGTGCGCACACCGCCGTCATCTACGGATCGGCCTTTGTCGTGGGATACCTGGCATACCAATGGCACTGGTGGGCGACGATCCTACCGATCGGTGCCGCGTTTGTTGCGCAGGCCTACTACAAGAATCAGTTTCGGCATGATCTCTTTTCGACGGAGATCAGAAAGAACTACAACCAGATGGCTGATCGTTACCACCCGTGGCCTCGCGAGAATCTCCGAGGTCGAGGGCAACGTCCGAAAGGTTTCGGGCGTGACTTTCGGTGCTAGTCGGGCGAACTGGATAGGTACTTTTCATGGCAAAGTCGGCTGACCCGCTGCAACCCGTTTACCTAGTCAAGGAAGAAGAGCGCCCGCTTCAAGAGCTGCTCCCTTGGATGACCTACCTCTCGGACAGTGTCATCTTGAACAAGGATGGTTCCTTGCTGGCAGGGTTCGAATTCTCAGGTCTCGATCCCGACAACATTGATGACGAACTGGTCGATCGTGCTGTCGAAGAGTTCGAGCGCGCAATCAACGCAAACCTCGACGAGCGGATCACGCTTTGGATCACAACCAAACGAAAAAAGGCGTACAGCTACCTCAAGCAAACCTTCAAGAACGAAGTTGCCCGCCGAGTTGACGATGCGTATGCGCGACCATTTCTCAACGGATCTTTCTACCAGATGCACCACTGGCTCTTCGTGCTCTACACGGGGAACACGGGTGTCGATGGCGTGATGGACCGGGCTCGCCATATCGAGGCCGAAGAGCAGATTTCGGGGCCGCTGGCGTACCTTAAGGCGATGAACGGATCAGTATCAACGGCCTCAGGGCTTGCGCGCGATCGTCGACAGCTCGAAATGAACTGGAAGGCGTTCGAGCAGATCCTCTCCGGGTTCATCGGCGCCTCGCCTGCTTTGTCCTTCCGCCGGCTGCAGGAGCGCGAATTCGATCAAGCACTGTTCCAGATCGTGAATCCTGCCAGCGAGTTTGAGGTTGTTGAGCGACCGGACTACGCCATGCTGGATGGTTGGCTGCCGGCGGATTCGGTCGTCGTGGGCTCCGACGTTATCCGCTTCACGGGCAACCGCGGTGACCGGTATGCGGCGATCTACGGTGCAAAACAATGGCCGACCCGATCGAATCCGATGCTGCTCGAGAACTTGCTCCGATCCGACAACGAACTGGTCGTGACGCAGATCGTGCGGTGCATGGGTAAGGAGGCGAGTGAAAAGGAACTGACGGACGTCCGGAACTTCCTCAAGATGACCCAGTATTCCTTGGCCGCGACGATCATGTCGAAAGCAACTGGTAGGAAGCCGGAGGCCGCTCCCGGGAAGGCGGAGCTCGTTGCGGACGCCGAAGGCGCCCTCAAGCGCCTGACAGGCGGTGGCCCGAACGCAGCGTATTACAACTTGTCGGTAATGGTCTTTGACCGTAGCCGAGAGAATCTCGAGAGGCGTTGTGCACACATTGAGCGGCTGTTCTCACTCAAACGTCTCCTTACGCTGCGTGAGAGAGAGAATCTAGGTCCGAGCTACGCGGCAATGATGCCGGGAAATTGGCAGTGGCAGGCTCGCTACCATCTGATTCACGTGGACAACGTGGCAGACTTGGCGCCGATCTACACAATGAATCCGGGCCCGCGGATTCACGCTCACTTCTCCGAGGTAATAAAAAAGCGGATGCCTCCGCACGCAATGTTCATTGACAGCTACGGTTGTCAATATCGGTGGGTGCCGCACGTCGGCCAAGTCGGCCATGCGATCCTCATCGCTCCAACGGAGTCGGGCAAGACGACATTCGTGAACTTCTGCTTGTCACAGTTCCAGAAGTACGGCGATGTGAACACCTTCATCTTTGACCGAGATGGATCGGTTGAGATCACGACCTTCCTGCATGGTGGCAAGTACCTCGACTACAAGGCTAGGTCGCTACGGTTGAATCCGTTCAAGCTGGTCGACGGCACGGACTACAGCCGCATATGGGTTCGCGAGTTCCTCATGCGGATGCTGGAACTCTCGGGGTACGAGGTTCTGCCGGAAGATCGCGAGGAGATTGACCGAATCCTCGGCAACATGTATGACGAGCACTTCGTCAGCCCTAGGACAATTGCAACGTTCCATGCACTTTGCCCGCCGCAGATGTCGGAGGCCATTGGTGAATGGCTGCATGATCGACCGTATGGGATTTTCGACAACGAGGAAAATGACTTAAGTCTCGAAGCATGGACTGCGATCGAGATGAAGGAACTGGCAGCGACTCCTCGTCTGTTCGAGATGTTCATGGAATACGCGTTTCGATGCATTGACATGTCGCTCGATGGGCGACCGACTTTCATCTACCTGGAAGAAGCATCTTTTCTTCTTCAAATCGAAACGTTCGCAAAAAAAATCGGCGACTGGCTCAAGACATTCCGGAAGAAGAACGCTTTCGTATGGCTCACGGTGCAGAGTCCTGGCTCGATTAATGGCCCCGTACGCGAGGACCTTATCGACAACATCAAGACGACTATCCTGATGTACAACAACAAGGTCGAGTCACACCGCGAGTTCTACAAGAAGAACTTCGGTCTTAATGACACGCAGATAAATCGGGTTGGTCGTCTGCGACCTCGCCTCGATTACATGTTCGTGCAGGACAACTTCACAAGGGTCGTTCAAACGGTGTTCACCCCGGAAGTTCTGAATTACCTGCGGTCGGAGAAACACCTGCACACAATCTTCAAGAGGCACAAGGCTACCGAAAAGACTAACCCCGACTGGCTTGACGACTACCTTGCCGAAGCCGCTACCATTAAACGAGTGGATTATGACAGTGAACCTGAAAGTGAAGAAGACGTCGACGCGCAGACTGCCTAAGCTCATCGCGCTCCTCACGCTGTCCGCGAGTGCAATTCCAGCTATCGCTGGCGGCGGGGGCGGTGGTTCAATCGTTTTCGATCCGACAAACTTTGCGCAGAATATCCAGACGGCTGCTCACACGCTCGCGCAGGAGCAGCTGCAGATCGAGTCCGCGGTGCGTGAAGTTCAGATGCTGCAGAATTCGATTAAAAACTCCGCAAACACCGTCACGAACCTATCGGGTATCAGTTCGGCCGTGGGCGCGGACCA
The DNA here is from genome assembly GCF_902459625.1 of Pandoraea cepalis. Taxonomy (NCBI): domain Bacteria; kingdom Pseudomonadati; phylum Pseudomonadota; class Betaproteobacteria; order Burkholderiales; family Burkholderiaceae; genus Pandoraea; species Pandoraea cepalis. Next base: position 14,727 of record NZ_CABPRY010000006.1, on the reverse strand, counting down.
GGCTGTGTCGGGGCTGATGAATCAGTGGAACGTCGACGCGTCGCTGATGCAGCAGTTGGGTGGTCAAGCCAACTTCGTTCAGGGTGTGATGTCGCAGTATGCGGCTAATCCGACGAACGGCAGTTTCTCGAGCTATATGCAAAACCTCGCGGGCCAGTCGGCAGCGGGGCAGCAAAATGCCACTTCGCTGATTGCAAACTATACGAACATGTCGAACGAGTTGCAGAAAACCATGCAGCAACGACAGTCGATAGTCACTAAGAACACGGGCCTGCTCGGTACGAACGACTCGATCGCGATCACGAACGCTTCGCTCGACAACATCTCAGAGATTAACCAGGCAACGCTTCAAGGTATCCAGACGCTAGTGCGCCAGGAGGCGTATAAGCAGTCCGTTAACGCCGCAGACACGCAGTCGTCGCAGCAGGCAATTTCTAACGGTAGCGCAATGGCACAGAAGGCTGCGAATGGTGTGAGGGGCGTTTCCACCGCCACCAACATCCTTGGCTACTAACCTCGACAGTCTTACGTGTGAGAAATGGCATGATCATGGACTTTTGGAAGCGAACCATCTTGATGTTGGTTTTGCCGCTTTTGTTGGTCATGCCGGTCCAAAGCCGCGCAGAGGGTGTGGGCGACCTGGCAAATGCTATCAGCACGTCTGCTTGCACGCCCTTATCACCAGGTGACACGGCGAACTGGACGGCGATAAGTTCGATCTCGAACATCATCCTGTCACCGATCAATAGCGCGCAGTCGACCATTGCCTCTAAGGCAAACTCCATGGCATCAAGCGCCACTCCCATCGCGCTGACGCTTGCAGGGGTTCTCGCGCTCTCTTATTTCCTGTGGGGCATTCTGGATTCCTTTGCTGGAAGTGGAGATAGCTTCATGGGGATCGTGGTTGGCTCGTTGGTTCCAGCCGTGATCGTGGCCACATGCCTAGGCTCCTATGCTTCGCTAGTTGGCACGAGCGGTGGCCTGCAAGGACTTTTGAGCTCCTTTACGCAGGCAGCGACAGGATCGTCATCTGCGTCGAGTGCCATCTCTACTTTCATGCAACATATCTTCAATACGTTTGCTTCGACGATTGTGGCCTTCTTCCAATCATTGGGCTGCATACCGTTGCTTAAGTGGACGATCGGCATCATTGCGCAAGTGATTCTGGGCTCGGTAATTATTCTTGCGGCGCTGATCTTTGCCGTCATTTCGGTAGGTGAGCTAGTCGGGGTAATGCTGACTGGGATACTTATGGTCGCCATTGGTGTTGCGGTAGGACCGTTGTTTGTTGCGTGCGCTGTGTGTAAGTGGTCGAGCGACTTTTTCAAGGGCTGGCTAAAGTTCCTTTTGGGCGCGTCTGCGTATCAGATGGTTATCAGTGTTGTTTTGTCACTTGTGTCCGCCATGCTGACCTCTGCGCAGTCACAAATCTCTAGTGCGAACCCAGCAACGATTGACTCTACCTCGGGCATTTCGATTGCGGGCCTCCTAGGACTGCTGGGCATCACTTGGATCCTGACCCATCTGTTTAAAGAAATCCCGCGGATCGCGAGCTCGCTGTTTGGTGGCGCAGCGGTTGGCCACGCGAGTTTCAATAAAGCGGCAATGGCAGCTGCGGGGGCTGCCCTGGGTGCTGCTGCGGGGGCAATGGCAGAGGGTGGCAAGGAAGCCGGCGGAGAAAAGGGGGCGGATAAATCGGGGGGGGGCGACGGAGGAGGAGGGGGAGATGGGGGCGCGGCCCGCGCTGGTGGTCCGTCTGTTTCGAGCGAAACGGGATCGTTCAGTGCTACTCCGGCATTGCCTGCTCCGAGTGATGGTAACGCCGGATCCTTTGGCGGCGGTCCTCAATCGGGCAACTCTGGCGGCACCGGCCCAGGCTCAACCCCGGGTGGTGGTGCCGGAGAGCAGTGGCACGACTATGGCGGCGGTTGGGAGGTGGATGTAGGCCGTTCGTGACCGCCGGCGTGTAACGCCACCGTAGGATTGGTGCGACTCTTTTGCGTTTCCAAGCCGGGAAGTTGCGTGCTCGCGGTTACTTCGTGTGATGCCGGCCGATGACGCTAACCACGGTCTTCCAAGGGTCTTCCTCCCACAGATTGCACTCGACGTGGCTGCCATCCGGCAGCACATGGCGGATAGTCCCCGGCGCCGGATCGTTGCCAGCGACGCGCCATGCGTACATGACGATGTAGCCGTAAGCCAAGAAAGCTTCAGGTGTGTTCCACTCCACCACAACCACGCCGCTTTGCCAGCCCATTCCACCGATATGCGCTCCGATTAGCTTCGGCGCATCCTTTGCGAGCGGGTAAGGGTGGCCCGGCACATGAAGGGCGCCTATCACCATCCCAAGCGAAAGCGTCCTTGCACCGTCTTCAGGAAAGATGTTGCCGCGAAAGGGAGCGCCCCGCTCGACCTTCGTTTCGTACTGTTCCGGGTGAGCGTTCGGATCGCCGACCACGACCGCTCCGTCCAGCGTCACGTGACGGAGGAAGGGAACATCGACCGAGACTGCGACATGCTTCCACGCCTGGAGGAGAAGCCCGGAATACTGGACGAGGGCGGCCCTGCTTCGGTACTTGATGGTGACGACGTTATTCACGTCTTCGATGCCGAGGATTTGTGTGCCCGGATCGAAATATCTCATGGCGCTCTCGTCGGGCCTCTCGAGAACCTTCATTGCGCCGTAGACGTAGGCGTACCGCTGGGCTCGACCACGATGTTCCGGGACTACTGTAATGATGGACATTACAACCTCGATGGTTGTTGGGGATGCGCGAAGTGATATCTCCGCACTTGAAGCAATCATATCGTCTAGTCGCCACGTGGCAAACCGCAATGATGAATCGTGTCTCCGGTCTCATTCATTCACCCGAACGTCAGACTAAGGTGATTTGGCGCGACGAGAACTGAAAATAGCTGGATATACAAGTCCTTGCGCGCTGCGGCCTGTTCTGACCGAACGCGTCGAAGAATATTACTGACAGACTGAAGCCCGAGGTTTCATGATTCCCAGCACGTAGAAAACCCCCGGATTGCCGCTCGCATTCAAGTCCCGATGCATGACGCTCATCAGGAGAATGTGTGGCATGAAGACATCTAGCCAAAAGCCCACTAATCGGGCTGAATCGTCCAAGCGACCGTCGGTTCCACCGTTCACTCCAGGGCCGGTCAGGGAATCCGCGGTGCGGAAGTATTTCGCTCGTGGAGAGATGGAGCGGATCACTGCCAATCGCTGGTTCCTGGCTACGGTATTCCTAGGCGTTCTTACACTCGTCAATTCGGTCGCGTGGGTCGTGCTCGTGCCCTTAAAAACGATCCAGACGATCGTTGTGCGCGAAGATAAGGGCGGGCGACTAACGTCGGACCTTAGCGGCCCTTCCTCCTACGTGCCAGACCGCGACGCTGTTGCGTATTTCCTTTCGGATTGGATCAACAACGTCTACGACATCAACGCGTCGACGATCGATAACAATCTGGCGCTCGCCGGGAAGATGACCGTCGGCCAGGCGACCGATCAGCTCAACGCGTTGCTGCACAAAGAAAATCCTTACTCCCGTCTGCACGATACGCCAACTTTGCGCCGGACGTTCGATCGCCTGACTGTCAACTTCATCACGGATGACACAGTCATCATCCGATTCACTCTTACGGAGCGCAGTGCATCGGGCTCTCAGCCGAAAGTTTCGACCTGGGCCATGACCATCACCTACACGCGTATCCCGACGACGACCATTGAGCAGGTCAAGATAAACCCGGGCGGAATCTATGTGAAGAGCTTCAACGTCAACCAGGAACAATGATGGCGGCTTCCGTGACGGTGGTCGCAGATCCACGACAAGGTTTCTTTATGAAAAATTCGGCCCGCTCGATCGCTCGCGTGATCCTGACCTCAGCATTCCTCGGCTTGGTGGCCTTGGCGCATGCTAAGGAAGGCGCCACTCGCAATCCGGCCGAAACTCCGACGCCGTCGCCGTTTGACGATCGGATAGTGACATTCACCTATAGCTCGGATGCGGTCTTTCCTCTGCTCACTCAGTCGGGCCAGGGGACCCATATTCAGCTGGAGCGGGGGGAGGGTGTTGTCGAAAAGCCGGTATTGGGTGACTCCATCCAGTGGCGCATCAGCGGCGGGCCGACCCATCTGTATGTCAAGCCTGTTCGCTCGGGTATCTCGACAAGCCTGACACTGGTCACCAACAAGCGAACCTATGAGTTTTACCTCGTCGCTTCGGATCCGGGTGGAAAGTTCTACCAGCAAGTTAGTTTCAACTATCCGGAGGAGGTGAAGGAGGTACAGCTTCAGGCGCAAGCACGGGCGGAGTCATTCATTACGGAGAAGCGTCGCTTGGACAGCCAGGTTCTCACCCCGCCGCTCGATCCGACTTCGTTTCGCTACGGCTACGAGATCAAGGGGGACGCACACTTCCGGCCGATCGATGTGTTCGACGACGGCACGAAGACGTTCTTCCGGCTGCCAAGTGTTCAAGACATGCCAGCAGTCTTCGTCCCTGACGACCACAAGCGTCTCCAACTTATCGTCACGCGCCTGAGGGGAAACTTCATTATCGCTGACCGAATTGCTGATCGTTTCGTGCTCAAGCTGGACGACCAGGAGGTCTATGTCGAGTCGGGCCGGGGCAAGCACTGGTGGAACATTGGTTCCAAAGATAACACTCAGAACTGAGGCCAAAGATGTCTGACGAGTTAGAGGTCCATGAGTCGCCGTTCGAGCAAGGCAACCCTGCCCGTAGGCGGGTGGACCGCAACGACATTCCGGATTCCCTCCAGTCTCCTGATCGCGAAGCGACAGAGGACCTGACGCGCGGGAAGCGGAAGCAGGGCAAGACCATAGGCTTTCTAATAGTCGTGTCACTGCTTGGTGGTGGACTGTATTACCTCTATGGCATGCCTAACACGCCGATGTCTCACCGCAGGAAAAGCACTGATACGTTCACGCCATCAGATACGGCAGGCGCACAGGTGGTCAAAAGTGCGAAGGACGCTGAAGCCCAGGCAGAGGATCAGCGGCGGCGAGCCGCACTTGCTGCGTCAGCTTCCGCGACCAGTGCTAAGGCGCCGGATCCGAATGCAGCGGCTGCTGCCGCTATCGGTGCGCAAGGTGGGACAGGACCGGCCGGTGCGAATGGTACTGCTGGTCAGATGTTAGCGTCCGCGGCTCAAGCCGAAAAGCAAGCTGCTGATGCGAAAGCCGAGCGCGAAGCACAAATCGCCGCTTCCCCGCTTCAGGCGAACGACGTTCAGACGCTTCGTTCGAATGACACAGGTCGCGCATCGCCAGCACTGTCGCCATCTGAGCAGCTTGCCGCGAACCTGAAAAATCAGATGCGGGAGAACCAGTCCGTGGTGGACAAGCAGATGGACCGTGTCATGCAACTTTCGTCGGCGTACGGCGGCAGCCAGGGAGGGAGCGCAGTAGGGGTGAGCACTCGGTCGGGGCAGCAGGATCAGTGGCTGGCTTCCCAGAAAGCCGACGATGGCGTGCCGACGAGAATGCATGCGGCTCCAGCCATGCCCATTGTAGGGGAGGGTACGCCTGTTCGCGCGGTCCTCGTGACGGGACTGGATACCGACAATCCAGGGCAAGTAACCGCAATGGTGACGAGCGACGTCTACGACACCCTTACCGGTCACTCTCTGATGATCCCCATGGGGTCGCGTTTGATGGGGGAATACAACCACGATGTCCGTGTGGGACAAAGCCGTGTGCTTATCGCGGTGACACGCCTTGTCCGGCCGGACGGGTCGTGGATTGATTTGTCGGGTACGCCAGGTGGCGAGATGGATGGCTCGAGTGGTCTCGAGGGCGACGTCAACAGCCACTTCTTGAAGATCTTCGGCAGTGCGCTCGTGATTGGGGCTGCGACTCTTCTGCTCAATACGACCCAGCAGAACGTCACGGTAAACCAAGGTCTTGGCACTAGCCAAATGGGCGGAACGATCTTCGCTCAAACGCTGCAGCAGGTGGTGACGAATCTGCTCTCAAGAAACAAGGACATCCCGCCTACGATCACGCGCTCCGGCGGTACCCAATTCACCTTCTTGGTTCGTCATGACCTTGCACTTACGCCGTATTACAGGAGGTAATGGCGATGAGACCGAATATTGGAAGCTGCACTGCGCTGCGGAGCACATGCGTTTTCTTCGTGTCCGGCCTAGTGATCGGGCTAAATACCGCATACGCGGCGCCTGCGCTCGACTTCGGCTATCGGATTGATGGTCCAGTGCACGTTCGGCCGACGCTCGTCTTTAATGACGGCCAGGATACGTACATCCAGCCATCCGGGAACGCGCGCACGAATGTGGCAGGAGCTCTGTCGGATGGTCCGTACCTGCGCCTGCCGGGTACCCCAGAGTCGTTCACGGTCCGTGCTGGGGCGATCACGCTTCATGTCCAGCATGCTGGATTGCCGTCCGCCCCGACGGCGCAGGCCGTCAACAACTCGTCGCCGGCGGGACGCGCGGACGCGAACTCAATCCTTCGTGCGGTGCCAGGTGGGTATGCCACCGGGGTTACCATCGCGGCCGGCGGAAATGCTGCCGACAGACCGGCTACGCCTGCGTTGACAAGCCCTATCGTCAGAGTGAGTGCACGTATCGATACGGACGGAAAAAGGCCGCCAGTCGTCGGCGAACCCATTGTTTCGCAGTCGGTTGCGACCACGGCTATTTCTGCAGCGCCGGCATCCGGTGCCGTACCCCCAGTAGTCGTCAAGGAAGCGTCGCCGAACATTTCGTATCTCGCGAAAGATTTCGGCGCTGACGGCATACGGGATGGCTCCGGCGGATCCATCCAGATCCACTTCCGTGCGCGGCCGACTGCGGCCATGCAGTTTGCGTCTGCAGATGGGAAGCATTTGGGGTCGTCTTGGGATGACAGTGCGAGCGTCATGACGATCAGTGCCGCGCCAAAATTCGTTGTCCGCGATGGTCAATCGAGCGTGATCGTATCGCGCGAAATCGCTGACACCTTCCATTACCCAACCCATAACGCGGCAGGCCTCGAGGAGGTGTTCTCGGAGTCAGGTGCGGTCTACCTCCGCGTGGCCGAAGGCACGAAGAAGGTCACTGTGCGAGTCGACGGCAAGGTCGTGCCGGGCAAGCAGAAAGGCCGCTACTACCGTGTCAGCGGGGCTGGCGACAGCTTCGTCGTCGACGCCGATGGTTTCGGCGTGACCGTTACACGCTCTCGGTCAGTTCGCTTTGTCGACCACGAGGGCAGTACATCATGATTTCCTCACCTTCACATACCCGGCAGTCCGTGACCCAGGTCCGCCCACAGGAGTCTTCTATGTGCATTCGTCCCGCGGCTACGGCGATTGCCGCGCTCGTGGTTGCTGCTAGTTCCTCGATGACGTGGGCGGCCAGCGATTCGTCTGTACTCACTCGGGCGGGATGGCAACCGCTCGCGGGTAGCGACACAGCCGCGACCGATGCTGGCTCCACGTCTGCTCCTGATGTCACATCTGGCGCGACGTTACCGGCAGCGCCCATCAACGCCGCCGTGTCGGCTACGAAACCTGCGGACACATGGACTATTCGCGAAGGCTTCCCAATCGGCGAAGAAATCAAGGATTGGGCCAAACGCGCGGGCTGGAGGGTGGTCTGGCAAATGCCCCGCGATGTGATTGCGGCAGCTGCGACGAGCTTTACGGGGGACTTCCCTAGCGCGGTGACGGACGTCGTGAAGACGCTCGCAGCCAACGGTGCCCTGATCCGTGCCAAGATTTTCGACGGTAACCGCACCGTTCTCATACAAGGTCCGGGCGTGGCCCCCCAGCAGTAATTCGAGGAAAAGGAAACGCACATGAATAAGATGAGCGAATCGCTGCCCAAGGTATCGCGCGCCGTTCTGGGCACCATGGCCGCCGCAACCTTCCTTGGTGGTTGCGCAAATATCACGGATGCCGGCAACGCGGTAACGAAGACCGCCGATATGGTCGTCGAGGAGCAAGCAAAGGCATCGCTTGAGCATGCTGTCGTTTCGCGGACTTCCGGCGCCTGGCTGCTTGGTGACACGGTTCAGGTTAGCCCAGAGATCTCACCGATCCTGAAGCGCCAGATTGCATGGGAACCGCCGAATAAAGTCACGCTTTCCGAGCTGGCTGCGTATATCACGCGGCAGGTTGGGCTTCCCGTCGACATCTCGGAAGTTCAACGAGCGGGCGGCGGGGACACGCTCAACGCGAACACGACGGGGTCCGGACAACTTCCTTTGCCGCCGGGATTGCTGAATGCTCCCGGAGCGAGTCAGAAGGGGGCCGGCGGGAGTATTGCTCACGCAGCACTTCCGACTATGCGGGTTTCGTACCAAGGTATGGTGAAGGGGCTGCTGGACTTCGCTGCCAATGAAGCAGGTCTGTGGTGGAAGATGGACGAAGGCGTGGTGCGGTTCTATCGGACTACCTCCAAGACCTTCTATATCTCAGCGATCAACCGTAAATCCACTGGGCAAAATTCGATCGTTGCTCAGACAGGTCCGGGTACTCTCAATGGCAATTCCGGTGCGGGTACGGTGGGTGGTACTACTGGTTCGACAACGGGCAAGTCGCTTGCGGGCGATTCGTACGACGTAGACGTCTGGAAGACGATTGCAGCAACGGCGAAGACGGTTGCCGGTTCGAGCGCTAGCGGCGCTGCCGAAATTTCCGCCGAGCCGTCGCTTGGCAGTATCACCGTGACGGGTTCGCCCACGCAGGTCAAGCACGTCGAGGAATGGGTCAAGAGCTTGACGGACAAGCTGAGTCAGCAGGTACTGATCTCTGTATCCGTTTACTCGGTAAATCTCTCGCACGGAGATAACTATTCGTGGAGCCCGAGCGTCATTTACAGCAAGCTGTCGACCATGTATGGCCTGTCGCTCACGCCTCCTGGAGTTCCACCCAGCTCGGGGAGCCTTGCCCCTTTGGTACTGTCAGGAACGGCGGGTAAATCGTCGAGCTTAAATGGCTCGCAGCTCGCATTCAATGCGCTGTCAACGCTTGGCCAAGTCTCCGAGACAGTGACGCAGTCTGTCGTCACGCTGAACGGTCAGCCTGCACCGATGCAGGTCGCGAATGAGGTCACCTATCTGGCGCAAAGTGGCACGACGAACACGGCCAACGTAGGGTCGACGTCGACTCTGACTCCGGGGGTCGTAACAACGGGCTTCACCGCTACGTTCTTGCCCCAAGTCGTGAACGGCCGGATTCTGCTCTCGATGGACATGACAAATTCGGTTCTCAATGGCATTACTACCGCCTCGAGCAATGGCTCAAGCATTCAAACGCCGAACGTTTCGTCCGCAACGTTTCAGCAGAGCGTTTCGCTAACGCCAGGCGCAGCGCTGATGCTCGCGGGTCTGCAGCAGGACAACTCGGCCGTTACCCGCAGTGGCGTGGGTTCGCCGACCAACTGGCTCTTCGGTGGGGGCGTTGATGGTGGGCGTCAGAAGAAGTTGATTGCAATCGTGATCACCGCCCGCGTTCTTTGAAGGAGACGAACCTCCATGAAAACCCGGTTCAAATTGCATGTTTGGCGCGCCGCGCTGCTCGGTGCCGCAGTATCAATGTTAGGTGGTAACGCCAGTGCTGCGGCGCCGGCGGCTAGCGCGCCGGCGGGCACGTCAGACTCGTGGGATTTCGGAGCACCCGCCAGTACGTCTGCAGTTGGCGCACCCAGCAGAGTAACGGCCGCTGGTGTTGCTTCCAGTGCCGGTGCTCCTGCTCGCAGTGTCGCTGGAGATACCGCTACGGGACCTGCCTGGGCGAATTACTACCGGTCGGTGGATGCGATTCATGCCGACAGCCAATTGACGGAAGTACAAATCGAAAACGCCAAACTCCACTACAAGCTCGATCAGGCACGTCGTGGAATCTTCAACGACAACGGCGTGTCACAGGCATTCGCCGGCGCAGCCAATATGACGATGCAAGGCCAGCCGTTAGCAGCTCCGGGCGCTTCGCCATTGATTCAACGTGACGCGGTTGTTCAGGAAGTCAGTATGGTTGATGGCCGTTGGACGGCAAACATCCAGTTAGGGGCAGGGGCACGCGTGTCGGTGCACCCAGGTGACTCGGTTCGCGGTCTCGGCAAGATCGAGAGCATCCAGCTGGGACAAGTCATGGTGGCTCAAGGCGGCAAGGTGTTCTCGCTCCAATTCGCGGGAGCGACGTCGCAAGAATTCTCGGCACAGTCGAGCGGGCAGCCGAATCACGCGATCCTGGGCGCGATGCCCCTCGGGTTGCATTAAAAGCTCTCGTGGCTCCTGACCAAACGAACATGGCAGATTTGAAATACATCGGGGATTCCTACGGCGCAAGTGCGCGCGCCGCTCCGCCTTCAGTTGGGCGTGCTGAGATCGTGACGATCGGCCGCAGAAGATGGCTGATTGGCATGCGCTGGCGGTCGTACGAGGTGCAGCCCGAACGCGCGGAGCTCGCGGAGGAAGCAGCAACGATGGGCACGGACTGGATCGCGCGTCGAGTTGGCGACGAAGCAATTCAGGTGGGTTTCAGCCCTGCGCTGAGCAGCGGGTGGCCGAGCAAGGTGTACAGCCTTGCGGCACTGCTGGCGGATTCCCATAAGGTACCGTGGGCGGGGGCATTCGACCTCGGGGACGGACTGTGGTGGTACATCGCAGTCCGGGACAACTACGGGATGATGCCGGACGGTGACGTCGTCGGCTCCTACGAGGACATTCTGCGCGCCCGCCAGGAGCACGGGTCCCTCGAGGACTTTAACCACGTCAACGGTACGCTCGGGAATCTTGAAGAGCTCATTTCTCGCGCGAGAGCAAAGCGTACTGGTATTGAATCGCTGACAGCGTCACGATATTCCGCGCGTGTCGTGTTGGGGGGCGTGGCCGCAATTGTGTGTCTGGGAGGCGTGTACCTCAGTTACCAGCATTCCGCGAATGTTAAGGAGCAGAAGCGCCAGGCTCTAGTTCACGCACAGGTAGCAGCGAACGCTCGCAAGGCAGCGCAGGACGCTGCGCCCGACTCCGGAAAGATCCTGCGCTCGTCGCCGAATCCAGCCGCCTGGCTTGATGCATGCCGTCAGGCCGTCTACACGCAGCCGCCTTGGCATAACGGATGGCAACTCGTCACGTTTCACTGTGCGGGTTCGCGGTTATTGGTGGGTTGGAAGCGTGGACCGGGCGCGACCATTGCCTATGCTCCGCCAGACGCTGTTATATCCGAGGATGGAAACGGCGCGTCGCAGTCGGTGGTGCTTCCGTTGCCGCCCGGCCCGGAAGGCAAGGACGATGCGATCGCGCTGCGTGACGCACGTGCTGCACTGATCTTATGGTCTCAGGAGCATGGAATCGCCGTCTCTATATCCGCGATGCCAGGTTCGCCTCCGAAGGAGCGCGGCGCTGCGGCGCTGGGCAAAGCTCAGCCAGCGCCCGTGCCCGCAATTCAGTTTTCCTTCTCAGTTCCGGCGGCTCCGTTTGCTCTGGATTTTAGTAGTGTGCCGGGCCTTCGCTTGAGTGAAATGGACCTGGGCGATGTTGCCGGAAAGGCCGGTGGCAGGGCGGCGTACTGGAAGATATCGGGGGTGGTGTATGGACGTTAGGAATGACGTAGGCGGAGCGCGGCGGCAGTTCATCCCGCCAACCGAAAAGATCGCGTCGAATATCGCGTTCGATCGGGTGACAATGACTGCGCATGTCGACAAGAGAACTGCGCAAGATCCGCTTTACCTCACGTGGATCGAGCGCAACAAGTTCGCCGGCTTCGAGATCAAGCAGCATATCACTGGCCTAGCGGAGGTGATGCAACTGCGGGACGGTCACGGCCTTCGTTACAGCAAACGCGACGCCGAGACGTCCGAGCAAGAGGGCTACGAGAACCGAGGGGAAGCGCTTGAACTCATTGAGTGTGCGGCTTACTACCGGGCATCCGATATCCACTTCCTGCTGCGGGGTCAACATGCCATTGTGCAGCTGACGGTCAACAACGACCTTCGTCACTTTCGCGAGTATCAGCAGGAGAAGGCGCAGTTGCTGGTTCGCGCCATCTGGCAAGGTCTGGTGACCACGGGCGACTCGCAGTGGCGTGACCACGAGCGACAGAACGCGCAGGTGACGGGCGAAAAGCTCAATCCTGACACGGGTATAACGTCGATCCGAATCGTGCGTGGCCCGATGTTCCCGGCTGCCCAGGGCGGCCAGTTCATGGTGCTGCGCTTGCAATATTCGAACACGGTCAAGGCCGAGCGTCGTGCCGGCCTGCCGATCCTGAAATTTCCGCCGGCCCCGCGCGGCGACTTTCTGCTACCGAAGATGGGTTTCACGGAGCAGAACATAGCAAAGCTGCGTCACATCATGTCGATGCCGGACGGAATCTTGCTTATCACCGGCCCGACAGGTGCCGGGAAGTCGACTACCGACTACGAATTGCGAATGGAGGAGGCGCGTGTGCGTCCTTACCTTAAGCAAATCATGATCGCGGACCCGATCGAGTTTCCGGAAGAGTGGTCCACGCAGCTTCCAGTGACAAATGCTCTGGACAAGGCAGCTACGGCTGAACAATACGCCGAGTCGATGGCTGCTGCGCTGCGGATGGCACCCAAAATCATTTCTCCGGGTGAAATCCGAGGCGCCGAGGTAGCGCTTATGGCGTTCGAGGCGTCGACGACAGGCCACAAGGTGACGACGACCTTACACGTGTCCGACGCATTCCTGTGGCCGGAACGTCTCGAACTGATGGACATCACGAAGCTAAAGCGCGCGATGTTCTGCGACCCGAAGGTCGTGCGGGGCGTAGTTGCGCAGCGTCTGCTGAGCCCTCTATGCCCGCATTGTCGCGTGCGCGCGGAAGACGCGCCTGGTCGCGTGAGTGAATCGGTCATGGCCGCATTGAAAACATGGTCGACAGACGGCGACCTGAGCCAGATCTACGTGCGAGGCGAGGGCTGCGAGCACTGCAATCACGAGGGAACTGGCAGCCGGTTCGGAATCATGGAAGTGGTTGTGACCGACGCGAAACTCATGGCTGACTTTATCCATCGCGGAACCGCGATGGCGCGGCGCAACTTCCACCGCCGTCCGGACGCGGATCCCCCACTCCTGGAGACGGCCATCCGACATGTCCTTACGGGGCGAGTGGATCCGAACCACGTAACGGAAATGGTGGACGTAATCGTGCCAAAGGACATGTTCCACGACGTCGTGGACCTCAGTCAATACGGGCTCGACCGGCCGGCACTGGAGGTGGTGAATGGCTAAGTCAGGCGGGCTACTAACGCAGATGCTGAGCGCTATCGGGATACGTCCCCGTGCACCTCGAAAACATCGGATCCTGACCCGCAAGCGAACCGGATGGTGGGGCAAGCTATCGGATGCGGCCGACCGCAAGGCGTTCGACTGGAAGACGCGGGAGGCGCTCTATATGCACCTAGCCTCTCAAGTGGAAAACGGCGTGTCTGTCGAGAATGCGCTGGACGGTTTTGCCGACATCCTGCGCAAGCGAAAGCGAAAGAGCTCTCAGGCGCTGATCGAGAACGTCTGCCGGCGCATGCGCGAAGGACTGCCCTTGCGTCGCGCGATCGCGATCGCCGTCCCACGTGAAGAAGCGGCCATGATCGCCGGCGGTGAGATGTCGGGGGAGTTGATCAACGCCTTCGATCTGATCGTCGACTCGCATGATCGGGTTGAGTCAGTGATCCGAGCCTACAAGGCAGCCGCTGTGCGTCCAATCCTGTACCTCGCGATGACCTATGGTGTGATGTGGGCCGTGGGCGCTTACGTGATGCCGAGCATCGTGCAAGGGTTGCCGGAAAGCAAGGTGCAAGGATTAGGCATTGTTATGTACAAGGCGGCTGATTTGTCGCAGTCCTGGCTGTCGATTGTGCCGCCACTAGTTTGCGTGGCTTTAGTCTATGCGGTGCGCTTCTCTTTTCCGCGTTGGGTTGGACCGCATCGTATCAAAGCGGAGCGCTACTTCCCGTACTCGTTCTACCGCGATATCGAGGGCTACAAGTGGCTCTCGTCATTTTCTGGACTGGTCGCCGCGGGCGTCCCGGATGTTCACGCGTTGGATCGCCAAATGGAAACGGCGAGCCCATGGCTAAGGGAACGACTCTGGCATGTCCGTTTCCGCATGACAGAGGGCGGGATGGAATTTGCTGATGCGCTTGAAGCTACAGGCGCAAACGGTAAGTTACCGCCCTTCGAATTTCCGAACCCGGCCATCATCGACCGCATTCGCTCGATCGCCGTAGCGAAGGAGTTTCACGAGAAGGTAGGACGCCTGACAAAGCGCTGGTCGGTTGAAATCGAACGAAATGCACTCAGTCAAGCCAAGAAAGCAGGCTTCTATGCCGAGATTGGAATGTACGCGCTTATGGGCTTCCTGATGTACGCAATCAATGGCGTCACGACGCAGCTGGGAGCGATCGGCGGTAGCTAAGCGCGTGCTGAACTCCAAAATTCTTCATTAATGCGAAACATGAGACGGAGGTGAAAGTTGGATGAAATTATGGGTTCATGGTTTAAGTACCTGGTGCGCCTGTTGGGCGTTGCAGCGGTGGTGGTCATTCTGGTGGCGATTTTCCACAAGAATAAGGCTGCCACGGAGGTAAGCAACGTCACGCAGCTTGCTACGAACATCGCGAATACTTACACGGGGCAGACGGCATTCACCGGTTTGACGACAGCGATTGCAGCTAATTTGGCTCCGTCTAATATGGTGGCGGGATCTACGTTGATCAACCAGTGGGGGGGGG
>NZ_CABPRY010000005.1:0-286967 GCF_902459625.1 Pandoraea cepalis | reverse complement strand
CCTTTGCCAGCATTATCGCCGGCTCAGGCCCCGGTCGCTCCACTTATCCGACTGTCCGAATTCGCGCAGCCACCTCTTTATGCCTAGCTTCTGCGTCCACGTCACAATGGCCGCACTCAGATATTCCGGGCCGTAGTCACAACGAATCACCTTCGGCTTGCCGCGCCATTCCATGTGCTGCTCCAGCGTGCGAATCACCCGCTCGCGCGGCAACGAGAAATCCTCCTCGATGCCCAGCGCCTCGCGGTTGAAGTCATCAATCACATTCAGCGTCTGGATGCTGCGCCCGTCAACGAGCAGGTCATGCATGAAGTCCATCGACCACACTTCGTCGATGGTGGGCGGTACCGACAGCGGCTGCGGCGTTTCGCGCACCAAGCGCTTCCTCGGCTTGATACGTAGGTTCAACTCCAACTCGCGGTATATACGGTAAATGCGCTTGTGGTTCCAGCCGAACCACTTAACGTTACGCAGATAGAGGTAGCACAGCAGAAAACCCAGTTGCGATTGCAGCCCGTGTCGCGCAACAGACAGTCGGCAATCTCTTCGCTCTCCGTGTTCAGCTTCGCCTCGTATCGATAGCATGATTCTCTTATGCCAAACCCGGCACAGGTCGCACGTATCGTTAGTCCTCGCTCCTGAAAAGCACACTTTGCCATCTCGCGTCGGCGAGATGGCTTCACCACTAATAGGATGGCCCGCTCCTCTTGCACAGTCACATAATCGAAGCCGACACCGACCCTCACCTACTGAGGTGTGTCATGAGTCAACTTACTCAGGCTACAGTCGCCCGAATTGGCATCGATATTGGGAAGTCCATTTTCCACAGTCGTCGGTCTCGACGATAAGGGCAAGCCGGTCTTCAAGGGGCGATTCAACCGTGAGCGGCTACTCGAATTCCTCGCCCGTGCATCGCCGACGATCATCGGCATCGAGGCTTGCACTGGCAGTAGTTGGTTGAAGGGCATCCGGTTCGAATTGTGCCTGCGCAGTTCGTCAAACCGTTCGTCAAGTCCAACAAGACGGATATCGTCGATGCGGAAGCGATAGCCGAGGCAATTTCCCGCCCTACGATGCGTTTTACGCAACCCAAGACCGAAGCGCAACTCGATCTGCAAGCACTTCACCGAGTTCGGCAGCGTTTGGTTTGCGCGAAGACTGCCGTCATCAATCAGTCTCGTGCCTTCCTGCTGGAATACGGCCTGACTATCGGCGCAGGCCCAGCGCATTTCGTGCGCGACATGCCGAACATTCTGTCTGACGATGCCAATGTTTTGACGACTTCGATGCGCGAACTCTTGCAGGAGCAGTGGCAAGGATATCGATCTATTGAGGCTCGCTTGCTGCGATTGCGTCGACAGATCGAGGCGATCGCTGCAGCCGACGATGTCGCCACGCGACCGACGTCTGTACCAGGCATTGCCCACCTGAGCGCGACAGCCATTACAGCGTTTGCTGGCTCTGACGTGCAGTTCAAATCTGGCCGTCATTTTGCTGCATGGCTCGGGCTCGTTCCCGAAGAGTTTTCTACCGGAGGCAAGCAACACTTGCTCGGCATTACCAAACGAGGCAACCCCTATCAGCGATCACTAGCCACCCACCAGGTCCGGTGACAACACCCCCCGGATCATAAGAGCGACTGGGGGCGAGAATCATGCCGAACCTGGCTGGCCAAAACCTCGATTATCGAGGCAGGAAGATAGTAACTGGTGGGAGGGGTGATTCGATAAGTAAATCATCGTGATGGGAAAAATTCAATATTCGAGGATTGACCCATCATTTTTTTCTTCTCATGATCGAGTCTGATCGATATTTATTATCACATCATAAATTTTGATGGATGTGAGGTGGGTGAAGTCAATCGATTGTTAGTGAGGCAAACACGCTCTATAAGTTGCCTCAAATGCAAACGGTACCGAGGATAAATATGAGCATAGAGACGTCGTACTCTCGTCCACTAGCAGCACCGGAGAAGCGGGCAGAGGCAATTGTGGGCGCGCTGAAAGACAAGGGGCTGATTTCGGACCAGGACATAGCTCAATACGCGGCCCACGCAGCGCAGAGGTGGTCTGCCGACAACGGGGCAAAAGTTGTCGCGAGGGCTTGGCTGGATCATGACTTTCGCGCGCGCCTGGATAGTGATGCAACGGCAACGCTGGCAGAGCTGGGATACGTTGGTCCACCACAGCAGACGCGGATTAAAGCGCTCTTCAATACTCCGACGCTGCAAAACGTTGTCGTGTGCACTCAGTGTTCCTGTACTGCATGGGCGGTACTCGGTTTTCCACCTGATTGGTACAAGGTCCCTGAATATCGTGCGCGAGCAGTGCGCGAGTCGAGGCAGGTTCTTCGAGAGCTAGGACTAGAACTCCCATCGTCTGTGCAGATCCGCATGTGGGATACCACGGCAGACTCCCGCTATTTCGTGATACCGGTCCGACCGGAGGGAACGGATGATTGGGGCGAAAAGCAATTATCAGAAATCGTGACGCAGGACTGCATGATTGGGGTCGCGAACCCGATTGCTCCCCCGCTCTAACCAAGACGAACGGTCATACAATTCAACGCGCAATCAGGAGCAGGTGATGGACGGCATTCATGATCTCGGCGGAATGCAGGGCTTTGGTCCCGTCTCCAAAGATCCGCACGAACATGCGACCTGGGAGATCATTCCCAAGGTTCTTCTATATATCGGCGCCGCAAAGCTGAAGAAGTTCAACGTCGATCAGTACCGGCATGCAATTGAGCGCATCGTGCCCCTTCAGTACTTGGCGGAGAGCTATTTTGAGCGCTCACTGACGGGGCTTGCTTCGCTCTATGTAGAGACAGGCGTCCTTGATCATCGAGAGCTCGAAGAGCGCGCAGGTGGCCGCTGGCCTCTTAGTCTGCCAGTTGGGCCGGGGCGAGAGCCTCCTCCGCCACCAGAGTTCCTTTTGAAGGTTGGCGACAGGGTAAAGACGCGGAATATCTTTGTTTCAGGCCACGTGCGCATGCCTGCTTACGCGCGCGGAAAATGCGGTGTCGTGATTGAGCGAGATATCGATATTCACTATCCCGATGCCGTGGGTAATGGCATTCCGTCAGGCTATGTTCCGACCTTTCACGTCGAATTTTTGGCGACTGAACTCTGGGCTGATGCTGAACCTGGCGCGACTCTGGTGATGAGTCTCTGCCAAGATTATCTCGAGCAAGTCGAGTCCTGAAATGGTGCGATGGGGGGATGTGTTTCATCTCCTCTAGACACACCCGAATCCTCCAGCCGCTTTCCTCAATATAAGCACATCAAAGTAAGGATCAGCACAGGCCGTTTTTGCGATGACGGGCTGCCCAATCGACCGGCTTCGTGCGCCCGTCCTTCATGTATTCATGCAACCTCTCTAACCATGGGCGGCGCCTGTCGACAGGTGTCGGCTGTTTAGACGTGAGTCGCCTGGGCGCACGGGGGGGGGGGGGCTTGCCTGCGGACTTAGGACGCGGCTTCGTCTTTAATCAAAGAGATGATGTCTGAGCCGTATGTACAAAAACGATGGATCGTCGGCTAGTGACAATCGCTGGGTGAAAACGCCTGATTCATCAAATCTTCCGGATGGAGACGTAAAGAAGATGAAATACGCAGCACCTATCAACGAAATGCTGTTCGTGATGAAGGAACTGGCCGGTCTCGAAGATATTTCGGTACTACCGGGCTTCGAAGACGCGGGCACAGAAACGGCACAGGCTGTGTTGGATGAGTCCGCCAAATTTTGCGGTGAAGTTCTTGCACCGCTGAACGTTGTGGGTGATCAAAATCCCAGCGTCTGGAAAGATGGTGTCGTAACTGCTACGCCGGGCTTCGGCGATGCATTCCGGCTATTCGGGCAAGGTGGCTGGCAGGGTGTTCAGCACCCGCCGGAGTATAGCGGACAGGGATTGCCGAAGCTTATCGCGACGCCCTGTGTTGAGATGCTGAATGCGGCCAACCTGCCGTTCGCCCTCTGTCCTTTGCTTACCGATGGAGCGATCGAGGCGCTCCTCACCGCGGGAACTGAAGCTCAAAAGCAAGTGTATGTGCCGAAGCTAATTTCCGGTGTGTGGACCGGCACGATGAATCTCACTGAACCCCAAGCAGGTTCGGATCTCTCGCAGATTTGCACGCGCGCCGAGCCGCAGCAAGACGGCACATATAAGCTTTTCGGCACAAAGATCTTCATCACCTGGGGCGAGCACGACATGGCCGAGAATATCGTCCATCTTGTCTTGGCGCGCACGCCAGGTTCGCCGGACGGGGTCAAGGGCATTTCGCTTTTCTTGGTTCCCAAGTTCCTTGTGGACAAAGACGGTGCAACTGGCGAGCGCAACGACGTGCACTGCATATCCATCGAACATAAGCTCGGTATTAAGGCGAGCCCGACTGCAGTACTGCAGTTTGGAGATCATGGCGGCGCAATTGGGCACCTAGTAGGAAAGGAAAACCACGGCCTCGAATATATGTTCATTATGATGAACGCAGCCAGATTTGCCGTGGGCATGCAGGGTGTCGGCGTGTCAGATAGGGCTTATCAGAAGGCGGTCGAGTACGCGAAGGAACGTGTGCAAAGCCGTCCTGTAGATAGCTCATCTAAACACCCGGTCAGCATTATTCATCATCCTGATGTACGCCGTATGCTTGCAACAATGCGGGCAATGACGGAGGCCTCGCGAGCTCTCGCTTATGTCGCTGCGGCACATTGCGATCTCGCGCATCGCCATCGTGACGGCAACGTACGCATCGCACATCAGACGGTCTACGAATACCTGGTTCCGATTGTGAAGGGATGGAGCACTGAGCTTGCGATCGAGGTGACCAATCTGGGCATTCAGGTACACGGCGGCATGGGGTACATCGAGGAGACGGGGGCCGCGCAGTTCTTCCGAGACGCCCGAATCCTGACGATATACGAGGGCACTACGGCGATACAGGCGAACGATCTGGTGGGGCGAAAGACCGTGCGCGATCGAGGTGCAGTTGCGAGGCAATTGCTTGTCGGGATTGATGCAACCTTAGACGCGCTGCGCTCTCGGGAGGGCGGTGCCTTCTCATCAATGCGGAGGCATCTCGCACAAGGGCGTAAATCGTTGGCTGCGGTCATCGAGTATGTCTTGGATAGATCGCAAACCGATCCAAATGCGGTTTTCGCCGGCAGTGTGCTTTACTTGAAGCTTGCGGGCTACGTTTTGGGTGGCTGGCAAATGGCGCGAGCGATGATCGCCGCGGCTCAGAAGCAGAAAGAAGACCCATCGTTCTATGGTGCAAAGATTGCGACGGGACAGTTCTTTGCCGAGCATCTGCTTTCACAGGCGCCAGCGCTTGAAATTGCGATCGTGAGCGCGAACGGCGCCGAAGGCGTACTCGCGCTGAGCGAGGACCAGTTCTAAAGCGACATTCTTCGTAACCATGAAGGCGCGTCCCGGCCCTCGGGCGCGCCTTTCTCGCCAATTCAGGCGTCTGCGCCGAACATCGTGGTCAAAAGGTTCTCGAAAGCACCTACGAGTTCCGAATCTCTTTGCTTGATGAAATGAAACTCACAGCGAGGAAGCTCGGGATACCCCTCTCGCGCGCCGACGACGCGCACGTCCCCTTGTACGGCGTTGAAGGAGGCCGCAGTAATGGCGATTCCTGCCCGTACTGCAGTCAGAGCTCCTTCAAGATGCTCGCTTGTTGCGACAACACGCCAAGGAATTTTGGCTTCGTCCAGAGCAGCGAGCGCGATGCGACGGGTATTCGAGCCTTCGCCCAGCAGAACCAGCGGCAGCGGCTCTGCCTCGGGACTATGGAAATCGCTAGATGCGACCCAAACCGTTGGCTCGCTCCACAACGCGCGTTGGCCGCCGCTTTCCGTCGCGATTCGCTTGATGATGGCCGCGTCGAGTTGTCCGTCTGCAAGCATCGCCGACAACTGAGCGGAAATACCAACCGAAATCGACAATTGCACGCGGGGAAACTGGGCAGAAAACCGCTTGATGATTGGCGGGAGGCGGGTTGTCGTGAGTTCTGTTAGCACACCGATTCGAAATACCCCCGTCCGGCTCTGTCCGCTAAGCCGTTGCCTGACAATTCGCTCGAAATCGAGAAGCCGTCGGGCGTCGTACATGAGTGCCTCGCCTTCAGGCGTCAAGCTGAGTGTTTTCCGGTCGCGCAGCAGAAGGGGGGTTCCCGTGATCTCTTCCAGTCGCTTGAGCTGCTGACTGATGGTGGACTGCGTCACATGCAATTGATCCGCTGCGCGCCGGAACCCGTGACAGTCAACGATTGTGATGAACGTACGAAGCAATTGTAGGTCAAGTGGCTGCATGTGATTATAAAAAGCGATCAGTGTGACGGAATTTCTTCATTATCTCATGCATTGACGGCGTTATTTTGGCCTTTCACCATGATCGCTGATCATTGTTTGAGATCGATGCGAGCATTATGACTGCTCTGTATCTATCCAAGGTATCGACAGACCATGTCTTGACCAGCGGAGTTTTTATTGTGAAAAGCCCCTCTCAGATCGCCATCAGGCGGGATCGAAAATTCGCCGCAATCATGCTCTGCGTTTATGGAGTGTTTGCACTGTTTTTGGCGTTCTTCCCGGACGTCCTCACGCAACAGGCGCTGAACGGTTTGCCCGCATCTCTCATCGTCGGGCCGGCCATTATCGTTTTGGGCATTGTGCTCGCCGCTGTTGTGAGCTTTCAGGCCAATCGTGGCCATGCGTAGGAGCATGTGATGGATAGTAATCGGGTAGTCTCCGCCATTTTCTTTGTCCTATTTTT
Organism: Pandoraea cepalis; assembly: GCF_902459625.1. Lineage (NCBI taxonomy): Bacteria > Pseudomonadati > Pseudomonadota > Betaproteobacteria > Burkholderiales > Burkholderiaceae > Pandoraea > Pandoraea cepalis. Next base: position 280,193 of record NZ_CABPRY010000005.1, on the reverse strand, counting down.
GATTGCAACTGTGCTGATCACAGTTTGGGCCACTAAGCGAAGCCGCTCTTCAAAGGCATTCTTGCTCGCATCGGGAGGAATCTCGGCTTGGCAAAATGGATTCGCCATGTCCGGCGAGTATCTTAGTGCCAGCGCACTTCTTGGCATGACTGGACTGTTGGCCATCGGTGGATTCGGTGGATACATCTATTCGATCTCCGCAGCCATTAGCTGGCCCATAATCCTATTCTTATTCGCCGGGCCAATTCGTCGACTCGGTAGTTTTACGCTTGCAGATGTGCTCGCATATCGTTTGCGACAACGTCCGATGAGAATCGCGACGGCGACCTCGAACATTCCCATCACGTTGTTCTACCTGATTGGGCAATTGGTTGCAGGCGGGGTCCTGATCAGGTTGTTGTTCGGAATCCCTTACTGGTTAGCGGTTATGGCCGTTGCTGTCATTACGCTCGCATATGTGCTGTTCGGTGGCATGCTCGCAACGACTTGGGTGCAGATCATCAAAGCAGCCCTTCAATGCTTCGGGGTTGCGATGCTGACGTTCCTGTTGCTTCGTCATTTCAGCTTCAATCCTGCGAACGTATTTCGACTGGTGGCGGACGCGCGCGGTGCTAGCTACCTCGCACCGCCGTCGCTCTCGGGCATTTCGCGCTGGGATTCGATTTCACTGTCGATTGGCCTGGTTTGCGGCGCCATGGGACTCCCGCAGATCCTCACACGCTTTCTTACAGTGCCTGACGTTGGATCGGCGCGGAAATCTGCCATGTACGCGACGGCGATTGTCGGCGGCTTCCACCTGATGGTTTTTGTGTTGGGATTCGGCGCACTGGCTTTGCTCGGACGAGACACCATTCTTCATGCCGGCGGTGGTGGCAATATGGCGATTCCGCTGCTTGCCGAGAAGCTTGGTGGCGGAACACTGTTCGGCTTTATTTGCGGCATATCTTTCGCGACGATTCTTGCTGTTGTTTCCGGGATTACGCTTACCTCGGCTACCACGCTGGCCCACGATGTTTGGGGGAATCTTTTCTCGAAGGAAGAAGGGGCGGAGCCATCGATTCGGGTTGCCCGCGTGAGTTCCGTCGTAATCACCGGAATCGCTGCGATGTTGGCTATGGCGTTCGAAAACACGAACGTGGCTTTTCTTATTGGCTTATCCCAAGCGATCGCGGGTGCGACCAATTTCCCAATTCTTGTGCTTAGTCTCCTCTGGCGCAAGCTGACGACTCGTGGCGCAGTTTGGGGAATGGCGGTGGGAGCGATCTCGTCGGTTTTGTTGATTATTGTGTCGCCGACCGTTCAAATCTCGTTGCTTCATAATGAACTTGCGATATTGCGTGAGCAATGGTGGTTCTTCCCGTTGAGCACTCCCGCACTTGTCTCTGTTCCGCTTGCATTCCTTTGCAGTGTTTTGGTGTCAGTCTTTTCCCGAGAGCCGTCATCGGAAGCAAAATTCGATGTCCTTCGACGCTACGAGGAAGCCAGCGGAGATCAGCTTTCGCAGCTAGCGGTAACCAATCACTGAAATTCGAGAGGCAACGCTGCTCCGATAACGGTACTTACCCAAGTAGATGGAAGAGAAATCGTGGAAAGAAAATATGCGTTTCCTGACGAGTCAGACGAGTCAGTCATTGCTCGCGCCGTGAACCTCGGTTTGCCGACGCAACAACCGTACGACACTGAAATCCTTCGGGGTTATCGACGGATGCAGGATATCTCTCATCGATTAGTCAATCTTGAGATATCAGAAACACCCGCATTTACTTTTGATTCGACCCGTTGATCTTGGTGGTAGCAATGTTGAGACGTTCAGATATTCCGACACTCGTTGAAGCAAAGCAGAGCATCCGCGATGGCTCGCTGTCGGCGGTGGGACTGCTGCACCAATGCCAGTCTCGAATTGACCAGCATGAAGAGGGTGTCAACTCATTCACGACGCAAACGCCGGACGCGGCAATGGCTTCGGCAGAGCGCATCGACCAGGCGATGGCAGCGGGTGAGCCGTGCGGCGCACTCGCGGGTATCCCCTACACGCTTAAGGACATTATCGATACAGCGGGTGTTCGGACTACGGGGCAATCGCGATCGTTAGAGTCGCGGGTTCCCGAGGCGGATGCGGCCGTGGCGACGCGGCTCAAAAATTCGGACGCGGTGATGTTAGGTAAGGCCGTGACATGGGAATTCGCGCATGGCGGACCGTCCTGGGACATTCTCGGCGCTCCGTGTAGGAACCCATGGCGGTTATCGCATGACCCGTCAGGTTCCTCGTCTGGCTCGGCTGCCGGAGTCGCCGCAGGCTTCTGTCTCGCAAGTATTGGATCGGATACCGGAGGTTCCATTCGTGGCCCTTCCGCCCACTGTGGGGTGACTGGGTTAAAGCCAACCTTTGGCCGAGTCAGCCGCCGAGGGGTTATGAGCAATTCCTTCTCTCATGACCATATCGGCCCAATCGCGTGGAGTGCGGCAGACGTTGCGGAAGTCCTGCAATCGATAGCGGGGCACGACCCGGCTGATCCGCATTCTTCAATCGCGCCGGTCGGTGATTACATCTCCGGATTGAATCGAGATATCTCAGGTGCAATGATTGGGGTCCCATATCACTGGTTCGACGACGAGGTTCCGGCGTCTATGGAGTTACGCGCGGCGTTCGACGACGCCATGAAGGTATTCCAGGCGCTTGGCGCGAAGGTCGTCCCAATCGAGCTCCCGCGACTTCATCTGTTCGAGGACTCGAAGAAGCTGATTGCTGCGGTGGAATTGTTCGCAGCGCACTCCGAACTTATTCGCCAAATGCCCGAAAAATTGGGCGAAGTCTTCCGCGTTCGAGTCATGGGTGGAGCGCTTGTTTCCAGTGAGGCTTATGTTCGCGCACACCGCCTACGCAGAGAGTTGAACAAGGCTGTGACCTCCGTTTTGGAGCGCGTCGACGTGGTTATGTTGCCGACCTGTGAACCTGCCGGCCGACTCCAGCCGCCAATTGCTGAAGACCTGCTCTCCGGTGTTGGTTACCTCACGGCATTCTGCTCAACAGGGCATCCGGCGCTGGCAGCCCGTATGGGCTTCACGTCTTCGGGGCTCCCTCTTTCTATCCAGATTGCGGGGCGCCACTTCGATGAGGCAACGGTCTTGAACTTCGCACATCGGTACGAAATGCAAACCGACTGGCGATTGTACCGGCCAGATTTTCTCCCCGACTAAGCTGCCACAGCTCGTCGAAATGCGGCGCGTTCGGGACTGATTGAACCGACAGTCAGCGGAATAAGGAGACATCAAATGGATCTGAATCTACAGGGCAAGAAAGTCCTCGTCACAGGCGGATCGCGGGGGATTGGTTTCGACTGCTGTCGACTGTTTCTCGAAGAGGGGTGCGACGTCACGCTAGTCGCGTCAGATGAGGCCAGAGTGAAATCGGCTGTAAGCAGGTTGCAACAGCCCGGTGCCATGATCAACGGATTGAGCGTCGATCTCTCATCGCGAACGCTTCCGCAAAAATTACTGGAGAAGCTCGGCGAGGTCGATGTGGTCGTCAACAATGCCGGAGCCATCCCAGGTGGTGGTCTGGACAAAGTTTCGGATGAAGTCTGGCGGTCCGCATGGGAGCTCAAACTTTTCGGCTACCTCAACGTGACTCGAGCGGCCTTGCCCTCGATGCTGGCACGCGGATCGGGGGTAATCATCAACGTGATTGGGATTGCTGGAGCCGCACCTCGCTACGACTATATCTCGGGCTCCACCGCAAACGCCGCCCTCATCGCATTTACGAAGGCGACAGGTGCGCACGCATCGCGAAATGGGGTTCGAGTCGTCGGCGTCAATCCCGGTCCGACTGAAACGGATAGGTTGGTCAACCTATATCGATCCCGAGCGGCCGAGCGCTTTGGAGACCCAGAGCGTTGGAAGGAGATGTTGTCGGACATGCCGTTCGGCCGCGCCGCGAAAGCAGAGGAAATCGCTTCCCTCGTGGTGTTTCTGTCGTCCTCGCGTTCTGCATACGTTAACGGCACCGTCATTGATGTGGACGGAGGCGCCTGTTACATGGGATAGCTCTCCAACGTCACGAGGGCATAGCTTGTTGGCGCTTGTTAAAGTCTAAGGCTGATATGGACCGTCAGCTCCAGGAATCTCGATCAACCGGTGCCTGGTCAGTCGACTACGTTTCGGAGTGTTCCAAAAAGAGAAAATTGGCGAGTGCGCTTAGTACCAGCGTCGAAAAAATTTGATTGAACATAGACATTGTTCGTTGAAATTCACTAATTTAGTAATACTAAAGAAATTTTTAGTGCGAGGTCACGCCTCACAATCTTCCAAGGCGATTTTTTGGAATGACGCAGCGAACGGAGTGAGCGCCATTCAGATACTGGAGTCGTAATGAATTCGTTGAAAGGTGTCAAGGTTATCGATTTGACTCGAGCATTGTCAGGGCCATTCTGCTCGATGATCCTCGCTGACATGGGGGCGGATGTAGTGAAGGTTGAAGCTGGGCCCGGAGGAGACATGAGTCGTGGGTGGGGACCCTTCGACGGGGAGATCAGTACCTACTACCTTTCGTGTAACCGTAACAAAAGAGGCATTTGCGTTGACTTCCGCAAGCAGGAGGGACTGGACGTTCTTAGAGCTCTGATCCTTCAGGCCGACGTGGTGCTAGAGAACTTCAGGCCAGGAACGATGGAGCAAATGGGGCTTGGGTTCGCCGAGCTAGGGGCGCAGAAGCCGTCAATCATCATGGGAAGTATCACAGCTTATGGTATGCGAGGACCGTTGAGTTCGTGGCCAGGGTTTGATCAGATCGCCCAAGGTTACTCTGGACTGATGAGCCTCACCGGCTTTCCCGAGGGGGACCCAACCCGCACCGGAACCGCAATTGGGGACTTGAGCTCCGGCATGTGGTTGTCCACGGCTATTACTGGAGCGCTCTTTGAGCGTGCTAATACGGGGAAAGGCAAGCACGTCACGACGTCGCTACTCGATAGCCTCGTCGCCATGCTGAGTGTGCATGGCCAGCGATATTTGAGTTTGGGCGATGTACCGAAGCGTACCGGAAATGCCCATGCAGTGATTGCGCCTTACGGTGTATTCCAGACCGCAGACGGACCGCTCAACTTGGCGCCGATCACAAACGAGATGTGGATACGGTTGTGCAATCTTCTGGGCCGAGAGGACTTGCTGGCCGATGCAAGGTTCACGACCAACGACGCGCGCGTTTCCAACCGCGATGCCTTGAAGGCCGAACTTGAAAGTGTGCTCAGAACAAAAGGAAAGCAAGAGTGGACGGCCCAGTGTGTTGCAGCGGGATTGCCTGCAGGCCCGATTAACTCATTGCCAGAGGTATTTGCTGACCCGCAGGTGATTGAGTGCGATCTGGTGGAGACTATTGCACACCCGATTCTGGGAGCCGTGCGGCAGATTCCGACGCCGTTGGCGCATGCCGACGTGGCCGTAACAAGTAACGCGGCCATTGCGGCTAGCCGTCATCCGCCTTTGTTGGGTGAGCATACGTTTGAGGTTTTGCGCGAGGCGGGGTTTGATAGCTCACGGATCGAGCAGTTGCTGAGCACGAAGGTGATTTTTCAGTTCGAGCGCAAAGCCTAAGGCGACATCTGAGGAAATGAAATGAATATCGAAGTTAATCACCAGACGAATGAAAAGGTCGTCTTGAGCGAGATTGAAGAGAGAGTCGTCCGCCTAGATTTCTCCAATGCATCATCTCGGCACGCCCTCGACGCTGAACTCCTTGGAGAGTTGATTCAGCACATGACGCTTCTCAGAAAGCGCCAAGTGGCTCCGGTCGTCATTATTGGGAATTCGTCGGGAGACCGTGTCTGGAGTTCGGGGCATGATTTGAAAGAGCTCAACGAGGATCGCGACCCTTTGGCTTACGGAAAGCCAATCGAGGAGGCATTGCGCACCATCCGAGGGTATCCAAACGTTGTGATCGCCGCAGTGTCTGGCTCGGTTTGGGGGGGCGCCGTGGACCTAGTGATGAGCTGCGACCTCGTGTTTGCTGATCGCAATGCCCAATTCGCGATAACGCCATCTAACATAGGTCTTCCTTACTCAACGAGCGGATTACTGCGATTTTTCAATAATCTTCCGATCCACGTGCTTAAGGAGATGTTCTTCTGCGCCAAGCCGCTCGACATCGAGCGAGCTGCGCAGTATGGGGTCGTCAACGAAGTCGTCGAGATTGGGCAGTTAGATCACGCCACGCTCGGGCAAGCCCGACATCTCGCGACCAAGGCACCTCTTGCAATTCGTGCTGTGAAGGAGCAACTACGGGTCTTGGAGGACGCGACACCGATTTCTGTCAGTGCGATGGAGAGAATTGCTGAGATGCGAAAGCAGGCGTGCGAGAGTGCTGATTTTGAAGAAGGGCTGCTGGCGTTCTCAGAACGCAGGCCGAGCCAGTTTCACGGCCGCTAGACTTGGTGGTTGCCCCCCAGTTGCGCCGCTGGACACTGTGACGGATGGGCGGCGAAATGTCCTAGTTGGACTCTTCCGCCGCGCCTGACTACTCAGGCTGAGAACCGCTTGAGACTCGAGGCAGAGTACCGTTAACGCGGTTCATCTGCAAAGCCCGTCCGTGACTAACCAGACAGACGATTTTCTATCAGGCGTTTGTGCGGGAAGACTCGGCCCATCCAGCGGCGTTGGAAACAGCGATACTGCACTTCTTAAGAAGTTGCGCGGCTTCCGAATTCGGATCGTCAACGAGTTCGGTCATTGGGCCCATGATGGTCACTGCGGCGATGATGTTGCCGAACTGATCGAAGACCGGAGCCGACATTGTCGTGACGCCCGGAAGGAATCCATGGCAAAAGCTGAAGCCGTTTTCACGGGTGTGGGCTGCTAATGCATAGACTTGGGTCAAGGTCTTGGGCGCGTCGGTACCGTGCAAATCAGTGCTTCGCTTTTGCTGAGCAAGCTCTTCTTTCACCATAGCTGCAGTGACATGCTGCGGAAGGTGCGCAAGGAAATTACGTCCCAACGCTGACGTGAGTAGGGGCAATACACTGCCCACGCGGAGTTCCCAGAGCGATGGGCGTTGAGCACATTCGACACGGTAGACGATGGTAGGCCCTTTGTTACCCCATACGCCTAGAAATACGGATAAGCCGGTTAGCGCCCCCAGCTCAGCCATTGCCGGTCGCGCGACCTTGTGGACGTCAAACTGCTGCAGTGCGGCGGTCCCCAGCTTGATCGCATACTGCCCGAGTCCGTAGAAACCAGTGTCAGGCTCCTGCACTACCACACCAACGTTTTGAAAGCTTACGAGATAGTTGTGCACGTTTGCGACAGGCATGTCGCAACGGGCTGCGATAGTGCGCAACGGGATCGGCCCCGCTGCCATTCGAAGTACCTCAAGGATAGCGAAGCCGATTTCGATTGACTGAATACCTCGCCGGGGGCTCTTCCCTGCATCGGCGGCGCCATCTTCCGTAGCCTGTTTGCGCACAGCCTTCCTGATTTTTGCGTCCATGGTCTCGATCTAATTAGGGCAATGCAACGCGGATAAGTTACGTTCTGACGTTGCCATTCTATCGCCAACCAATCCCGCCCCGCTTCTCTGACCACCCTTAAGGCCACGACGATTAGCTTGTTGACTACCCGCGCAACCCAGCAATGGTACTGCCGTCACCAAAAGTGGGACCTACATTTGCTTTCTGGGGCGCGCAATCGCGGCGGACGAATAATCGTATTCCCTAGGATGCGCATTCTGCGAAGGAGCTGTGCCGACATGGCAATTGTGCAAGGGCAGGGGCGACACATAAGCTGAATATTGCAATCGTTATTGCAGTGCCGAGAAGAAATATCGAAAGCAATTGGCACAGGAAGGTGTGCATTCACGACGTGGGGCTTGACTCTACGAACGGCACGCCATATCGCTCGATCATATGCGCATTCGCACGCGCGCCACCAAGGAAGAGAAAGATGCCACGCTCCCGTGTAGCCTGCCTCGCCGCTATCGCATTGTCGACCGTCATGTGTACCGCACATGCACAGTCAGGTAAGCCGACTGAAATAAAGGTCGGCATTTCCACGTTCCTCTCGGGCCCGCCTTCGGTGTTTGGCGTTCCTTCAAAAATCGCCGCCGACATGTACATCGAGGAGCTGAACGCGGCAGGAGGTATTAGCGGTGCCAAGATTGTTCCCACATACATTGACGAAGGCGTTGGCACCGATAAGTTCCTCACCGAATATCGCCGAGTGGTGCAGGAGGAAAATGCGAAGGTCATGATCGCAGCAAATTCCAGCGGGAATTGCAACGCGTTGGCCCCAGTTGCCGAGGATCTGAAGGTCGTCGACTTGATGTGGGATTGCGGTGCACAAAAGATCCTCGAGGAACGGCGCTACCGTTACACGGTGCGGCCTCAATCGAACACGATTCAAGACTTCACGGGCGCCGTCGTGTACCTGCTGCGACACAACCCGAATTTCAAGACAGTTGCTGTTGTCAATCAGGACTACGCGCAAGGGCGCGAGGCATGGGACGTCTTCCTGACGGTGCTTAAGACACTGAAGCCTGATGTGAAAGTTGTGGCAGAGCTCTTCCCTAGGTTCGGCGCGACGGATTATTCGACTGAAATCAGTCGGCTCCAAGCACTGCGCCCCGACGTCGTGTTCTCTGCAGCGTGGGGCGGTGACCTTGACACCTTCGTTCGCCAGGCATCACAGCGCGGCTTGATGAAGAACTCGCAGTTTGTACTTCCGCTCGCGGAAAGCTCTCTTGAGCGTGTCGGCGCCTTGTTGCCGGACGGCGTCATTGTCGGCGCCCGCGGCGATCACTATTTCCTCAATCCCGAGTTCAAGAACGATCCAAAGCTTAAGGCGTTCATCCTGAAATATCGTCAAAAGATGGGGGCGTATCCGATTTATCCCGTCTTTCACATGATTCAGGCGCTTGACGCCACCAAGGCAGCTTACGAAAAAGCCATGAAGGCGAACGGCGGAAAATGGCCGACCTCGGATCAGGTGGCTGATGCGTTGCACAAGTTCACCTTCCAAAGCATGGCCAGCACGGTGACGATTCGAGAGGATGGCCAGGGTCTCGAGGATGAGCTGTACGGCGTTACCCGCAAGGTCAAAGGCTACCCGTTCCCGATTATCGACAAGATCGAAATTTACCCCGGCGCCATGATCAACAATCCGGTCGGTAAGCCTGCGATGGAGTGGTTGAAGACGGTGAAGCCTGAAATGCTGCACGATTCCCGTATCAAGACCTTCCCGTCCTTCGAGTAGTAATCGCCATGAATGAATCCATGATCGTCTTGGCAATTCTTGACGGATTGTCATTTGCAGCGCTGCTGTTCTTGGTGGCGCTGGGGCTAACGTTGGTTTTTGGCGTCATGAATGTCATCAACGTGGCACACGGCAGCATGTTCGCCATCGGAGGATACGCTGCGGCGACGGTTGGCATATGGGCCGCATCGATTGGAATCTCGGGATATGCATCATTGCTTCTTCTGCCGGTAGTGGCGCTCGCTGTTGGAGCATTTTTCGGCGGCGCGATGGAGACGTTTTTGATGCGTCCGATTTATAGAAAGGAGCCCGTACTCCAATTGTTGGTGACTTTTGCTGCGTTCATGGTGCTTGAAGATCTTCAGAAGATGATCTGGGGAACCCAGCCGTACGCGGTGTCGGCGATCGTGGATGCACTTGGGGCTGTCGAAGTCTTCGGTATTACGTATACCCGATACCAACTATTCGTTTTGCCCTTGGTTGCGGTCGGCGTGTTCCTGCTTGTCCGATATTTTTTGCGACACAGCCTACTGGGCAAGCAGGTAGTAGCCGTTGCGCACCACCGCGAAACAGCTGCCGCGATTGGGATCAACGTCAAGCGCATTTGCCTGCTTGCATTTGTAGCGGGCGCGGCGCTTGGCGCTCTCGGCGGCGCAATGTCGGTTCAAACAACCTCCTGGGTTTCTGGCATCGGCTCGGAAATGATCGTCCTGTCGTTTGCCGTCGTTGCAACCGCGGGTTTGGGGCAGATCGAGGGCGCTTTTGTCGCGGCGATTCTCATCGGACTTGCTAGGTCGTTTTCTGTCTATCTCGCCCCGGAGCTTGAGGTCCTGGTTCCTTATCTAATCATGGCGCTGGTCCTCATGCTTCGCCCGCAAGGCCTATTTTCAGTCGCGAAAGCTAGGAGAGTTTGATGCCGAAGTCGAAAAATTCGACGGTGCTTGCAACGGTCGACATGTCGCGTCAAGCATCGCGACGTCGACGTGCGCCGACTATGACCATCGTTGCCTTTGTACTGTTTGCAGCCGCGCTCATCGTGCCGATGTCGATGACCTGGTTGAAGACCCCTGTGATTTTCGCCGCAAGTTTGGGCATCGCCGCGCTTGGGGTATCGATATTGATTCGTGCTGGGCAAGTGTCGTTCGGTCACGCAATGTTCTCGTGCTTGGCAGGGTACGCGGTCGCCTTCATTTCGCGGTGGTGGGCTGGGCTCGATAGCGCTGTGCTGATTGTCTGCGGCACCGCATTTGGCACGTTCTGCGGCTTACTCATCGGGCTATTCGTTGCTCGATATAGAGAAATCTTCTTCGGGATGTTGAATCTCGCTCTTTCCATGGTCTTGTTCGCTGTTTTGGGCAAGTTGTTCGACGTCACGGGGGGGACGGACGGACTTCAGTTGCCCAAAGCGACGTTCCTTGGGATGGCGCTCGAACGGGATGGTCTGGAGACGGCTTTGCTGATCTTCACAATGATCTGCGCATTAGTTGCGAGCTATTTCGTGTCCCGTTATGTTGAATCTGCTGCAGGAAAGTCGTTATCTGCTATTAAAACAAACGAGACGCGCCTTGAGTACGTGGGCATCTCCACGTATCGAACGTTCCTCACTGGCTATGTTTTTTCCGCGGCCTTGTGTAGTTTGTCGGGCGCAATCTTCGCGGTGACTCAAGGGCTTGTGACGCCGGAGATGGGCTATTGGGTGCGTTCAGGAGAGCTTGTGTTCGTGGCGATTCTCGGGGGAGTTGTTCATCCGGTTGGCGCATTCCTTGGCGCGACGATCTTCGAATTTGTCAAACTGTTCGCTGCGGCCTATCTGACTGACACCTGGCAAATGGTGCTGGGGGGCGTACTCATTTTCATGGTGTTCTTCGCCCCAATGGGGATCTCGGGACTACTGATGCGCTTTGACGCTTCGCGCAGGAATGGAGTACGGCAATGAACGAGACGCTACTGCAAACCGCCGACCTGAAACTTTCCTTTGGCGCTGTGGTGGTTGCCGACAATATCAACTTCGAATTGAGCGCAGGGGAGCGTCTAGCCGTGATTGGTCAAAACGGCGCAGGGAAGACGACGTTCATCAATATCTGCACCGGGCTATTGCGTCCTCAGGGCGGAACCGTTCGTTTTTGTGGGCAGGACATTACTGGCATGGCGCCGCGCAAGATTGCGCGACTCGGCATGGCTCGCTCGTTTCAACTGCCTCAGTTGTTTCTTGAACACTCTGTGCGTGACTGCGTACGAATCGCAGCCGCTGGCAAGCGAGGAGCGATAGGGGTTTGGCGGTCGTTGGCGAACGCGGTGCCAGACGGGGATGTCGAGCATGTTCTCGAGCTCGTAGGGATGCGGGAGCGGGGCGATGAGCCTTGTGAGTCGCTACCGGAAGGACATCGCAAACTACTGGACATCGCGATGGCACTGATTTTGCATCCACGTTTGCTGATTCTCGATGAACCAACAAGCGGTGTGTCTACAGATGAGAAACATGGTTTGATGAAAACCATCATGACAGCACTTGATGCCGCGGACATAACGGCAATTTTTGTTGAGCACGACGTCGACATTGTCGAGCAGTACGCGACTCGAGTCGCGGCTTGGATCTCAGGAAGAATTGCGGCCGACGGAACGCCAGTCGAGGTTCTGAATGATCCCGTCATTCGCACCGCTGTGTTGGGAGAGTGAGATGCTCAAAATCGATAATGTGACGGTCAAGATTGCAGGAATCGCTGTGCTCCGCGGCATCAGGACGGAATTCAAGGCTGGCAACCTTGTCGCCGTTGTGGGACGAAACGGCGCAGGGAAGACCACGTTGCTTAGAGCCATCATGGGACTTCTACCGCTGACAGAGGGCGCTATTCAGCTCAACGACGTTAACCTGGTCTCTCAGCCCGACTATCGCCGGGCCCGAGAAGGCATTGGATACGCACCGGAGGATCGCGTGATGTTCCCTACGCTCACTGTCGAGGAGAACTTGCGATTACCGTGCCAAATCCTCGGCATGGGGCGAAGCGATGTTGATGCGCGACTTGAACAGACGCTTGTTGTCGTGCCACAGCTAGCTGACCTGCTCCGCCGCTCAGGTTCCGCGCTATCCGGAGGGCAAGGAAAGATGGCAGCCCTAGGTCGGGCATTGATGGTTGGCACAAAGATGGTCCTTCTTGATGAACCGTTTCAAGGCCTCGCGCCAGTCCTGGCCAACCAATATGCGGAGTCACTCCGCCGCGTTAGAGACTTTGCTCCCAATTCATGCGTTGTGGTAACGGAGTCAAATCGGTCTCTATTGAAAGATCTTCCGGACGAGACGGTCATCCTTGAACGGGGCGAACTACAGAGCCCTGAGGTCGAGCACGCGATTGCTTAACAGGGCCGACTAAACCAAGGCCGATCTGATGAACTCGTACCTTGGTTCCTTCCGCTACGCGACTTGCGAAGGCCACATGCCTACATGGCAATTCCGGTGGCGAGGTGATGGTCGTAACCTTAATTCACACCAGAAATCGGGAATATTACTGTCATGAAAATTGGATTTGTCGGGCTGGGACAGATGGGCAAGCCCATGGCGATGAATATGTTGAGGAGCGACGGTATTGATCTCGCTGTGTACTCGGCAGATCAGTCGTGCTACGGCGAGTTCATCCGAGCCGGTGTTCGCACCGCAGAAAGTCTGTCGCACCTCTCCGATTCACAAGCGATATTTCTTTGTCTGCCAAACGGAGACGTGGTGAAGGATGTCTTGTTCGGCGTAAATGGGCTTGCAGACAAATTATCGAAGGGAACCGTCGTTGTCGACCATAGCACCATCGAACACGGATCAACGATGGAGATCGGTGCGGCACTCGAGGCTCGCGGCATTAGATTTCTCGATGCTCCCGTATCAGGTATGGAGTCACGAGCAGTCGATGGCACGTTGACCGTCATGTGTGGGGGGGAGTTCTCCACCTTTGAATGGGCTGAACCATTCCTGCGCTGTGTGGGGAACAACATTCTCTTCATGGGGCCCCGTGGCAGCGGGCAGCTAACCAAGCTCGTAAATCAGCTTCTTTTCGACATCAATTGCGCAGCTTTGGCAGAGGTGCTGCCCATGGCCGTCAAGATGGGGCTTGACGCGGACAAGATCGCTTCCGTAGTGAACAGTGGCACCGGTCGCAGTTACGCCTCGGAGTTCTTCGTGCCGCGAGTTCTGCAGAGGCAGTTTTCGACCGGTTATCCGCTGACGCACGCATACAAGGACCTCGTCAGCGCCGCTGAATTGGGTGCTCGCCAATGTATTCCGATGCCGGTACTGGCAGCCTCGACCGCGACCTACCAACAAGCACTCCTTGCGGGACACGGAGCCCTGGATAAAGGGGCAATGATCTTGCCATTTGAGCGTGCCTTGGGTGTGGAATTCAGGTCAGAAGTGAAGTGAGTTCGGGAGAGAAAATGACGACTGAAGGACAAGGGCTTGACCGTGGCCTGACAAATTACGGTGACCGAGATTTTGCGCGATATCTGCGGCGTTCGATGGCTCGATCCATGGGCGTTTCTACTGAGTTGCTTGAACGCCCGATCATCGGCATCGCCACTTCTCCCAGCCAATTCAACAATTGCCATCGCTATATGCCGCAATTAGCGGAGGCCGTAGCGCGTGGCGTTCTTGCCGCTGGCGGTCTGCCGCGAGAGTTTCCGACGATTTCATTGGGCGAGGTCTTTCTGAACCCAACAAGCATGGTATTTCGGAACCTGATGTCCATGGACGTCGAGGAGATGATTCGCGCTCAACCCATGGATGCGGTGGTGGTTATCGGTGGATGCGATAAGACAGTTCCCGCCCAACTCATGGGCGCGGCATCCGCAGGGCGCCCGGTTATTCAGTTGGTGACCGGCCCAATGATGACTGGACGTCACAAGGGCGAGCGTCTAGGCGCATGTACCGATTGTCGGCGGTTTTGGGGCAAGTTTCGCGCGGGCGAAATCGATGGTGAGGAGATTCAACAGGTCGAAGGCCGCTTGGCGACGACGGCGGGCACATGTGCGGTGATGGGGACGGCAAGCACGATGGCCTGTATCACTGAGGCACTTGGAATAGCTTTGCCAGGTACCGCAGCTATTCCCGCCGTAGACTCTCAACGTCTTGTCGCAGCCGAGGAGACTGGTAAAACGGCGGTTCGATTGGCTCGAAGTCCCATCACTCCAAACCAGATCATTACCCAAGAGTCCGTGGAGAATGCGTTCCGGCTCTTGATGTCGCTAGGTGGCTCCACGAACGCGATTGTTCACCTGACTGCAATTGCTGGCCGGTTAGGTATTCGGATCCCGCCGGAGCGGCTCAATGAGATTTCCGATGAAACCCCGGTGCTAGTCGACCTGAAACCTGTGGGGGAGGGTTACATGGAGGACTTCCATGCCGCAGGTGGTGTAGGTGCCGTGTTGCGTGAGCTGCGCCACCTGCTGCATCTTGATTGTCTGACGGTCGAGGGAACGACGCTTCGTGAGCGACTCGATGGCCCTGCAGGGTGGGTCGACCGAAAAGTCATTCGCTCCTTCGATACACCGGTGAGCAAGATTGGTGGGCTTATATCTTTGAGCGGAAATCTCGCGCCTGGCGGAGCCATCTTTAAACGAGCTGCTGCGACGCCCTCCTTGTTTGAAGTCGAGGGGCGCGCGGTTGTGTTCGAGGGGCTGGAGGACCTCGCCGCTCGCATCGACGATCCAGCACTCGACGTCAACGCTGACGACATACTTGTGCTGAAGAATGCTGGTCCGTTGGGTGCGGGCATGCCCGAGGCAGGGTACCTGCCAATTCCCAGCAAGCTTGCTCGCGCAGGGGTCAAAGATATGGTGCGTATCTCCGATGCTCGGATGAGCGGTACCGCTTATGGAACGATTGTGTTGCACATCGCCCCTGAAGCTGCTGCAGGCGGGCCGTTGGCGATTGTGAGAAACGGGGACCGCATTCGGCTTTCTGTATCGGAAAAACGAATCGAACTGCTTGTGGACGAGGCTGAAATTGCGCGTCGCCTGTCGAATTGGGCACCTCGCCCCAGCCCGGAGCGCGGCTACGCACGCTTGTATAACCGCTCGGTTTTGCAGGCGCCGGATGGCTGTGACCTCGATTTCCTCGTCCGCGCGCCGAATAACTCAAATGTCTGATCGACAGACTACCGGAGTCAAAAATGAATTTGTTTTCAAAGCTGTCTGAACTAGCCGAAGAAGGTCGTCCGTTACGCATAGGCTTGATTGGCGCAGGAAAGTTCGGTTCGATGTACCTCGCACAAATCCCTCGCACGCCAGGTGTGCACCTCGTTGGTATCGCGGATTTGTCTCCGACCAACGCACGCGCCAACTTGGAGCGGGTAGGCTGGCCGAATGAGCGATTTGGCGCGAGCTCGCTGGATGACGCAGTTCAGCATATGACGACGTATGTCAGTGACGATTGGCGCGCTCTCGTGGAACACCCTGAGATCGAGATCGTTGTCGAATGCACCGGCAACCCGATTGCGGCAGTGGAGCATTGTCTGGCGGCGTTTGAGAATGGTAAGCATATTGTCAACGTGACGGTGGAGGCGGACGCATTCTGCGGTCCTTTGCTTGCGCGCAAGGCGGCCCAAGCCGGTGTGATTTACTCGCTTGCTTACGGAGACCAACCTGCTCTTGCATGTGAGTTGGTCGATTGGGCACGAGCAAGTGGCTTCCCGGTGGTCGCCGCCGGGCGAGGGCACAAATGGCTACCGAAATTCCGAGAATCGACACCTGACACCGTTTGGGATCACTGGGGTGTCAGTGCGGAGCAAGCGCGCTTGGGAGGTATGAATCCGAAGATGTTCAATGCGTTTCTCGACGGCTCGAAGCCGGCAATCGAGAGTACTGCAATTGCAAACGCCACCGGCCTGGAGGCACCGGATGACGGATTGACCTTCCCGCCGGGAACGGTCGACGACATCCCAAGCTTGATGCGTCTTAAGAGCGATGGTGGGCATCTCTCGAGGAAAGGCGTGGTGGAGGTGATTTCTTCGTTGAAGCCTGACGGGAGCCCGGTGGGCTACGACATTCGCAAGGGGGTTTGGGTTTGCGTCGAGGCGCCAAACGACTACATCCAGCGATGTTTCAAGGAGTATCAAGTCGTGACCGACCCGTCCGGCACCAACATGGTGTTGTATCGGAAATGGCATCTGATTGGATTGGAGCTCGGCATTTCAGTCGCGTCGATTGGGTTGCGTGGTGAAGCCACCGGTGTGCCCCGGTACTTCAACGCAGATGTCATCGCAACCGCGAAGCGCGATCTAAACGCCGGTGAAATGCTCGATGGAGAGGGTGGCTACACCGTCTTTGGCAAGCTGTTCCCAGCCAAGAAATCGATGAGGCTCGGTAGTCTTCCGCTGGGTTTGGCGCACAATTTGCGAGTAGTCAGACCAGTCGCAAAGGATCAGTCTCTTACCTGGGATGACGTTCAGATCGATGAGACGCTGCCTGCATATCGCGTGCGCCGCGAGATGGAGTCAATGTTTGCCCTTTAAGGGTTCGGATTCCCAGCCAGGTTCATCAGTGTTGGTGGGGCTGGCTGCGGTTGAACACTTGCTCGTTTGGCGAGATTGAATATGATTTCCGACGTATCCATTTCGCAGCAGCCTCGCACGTTGCTGCAAAAACTCTGGGACCGGCACGTTGTCGAGCGGGCCGACAATGGTTCTACGCTGCTATATGTTGATCGACATCTTGTCTACGAGGTAACCAGCCCTCAGGCGTTTGAAGGTCTTCGGGCCGCGGGCAGACGTCCCTGGCGCAGCGAAACCGTTTTGGCTACGCCTGATCACAACATTCCGACAACGAACCGCGAGGCGGGCATTATCGATCCTCTGGCTCGCTTGCAAGTCGAGCAGTTGGCTACCAATTGCCGCGAGTTCGATATTCTCGAATTCGGTTTGGCGGACAAGCGACAAGGCATTATTCATGTGATCGGACCCGAGCAAGGAATGACCCTGCCAGGGATGACCGTCGTTGCTGGGGACTCGCATACAAGTACACATGGAGCCTTTGCGGCACTTGCGTTTGGCGTGGGGACGTCGGAAGTCGAACATGTGCTCGCGACCCAATGCTTATCAATTGCTCCGATGCGGTCAATGCTGGTGCGGGTGGACGGACGACTACCCAACGGTGTCACAGCGAAAGACCTGATTTTGGCAATCATCGGCCAATTAGGCACTGCGGGGGCGACGGGGTATGCGATCGAATTTGGCGGGAGTGCCATACGCGACCTTTCCGTCGAGGGCCGGATGACGCTTTGCAATATGGCAATCGAGGCGGGTGCGCGCGTCGGTCTGGTGGCCGTCGATGCGAAGACGATTGACTACCTCGTTGACCGACCCTTTGCGCCACGAGGCGACGATTGGGTGCAAGCCGTCAAATATTGGGCGACGCTCAAGAGTGACGATGGAGCTGCGTTCGACAAGGTCATCGCGATAGACGCATCGCGATTGAGTCCGATGGTCACATGGGGTACGTCGCCGGAAATGGTGACATCCATTGGTGGGGTCGTTCCAGATCCGGCAGCCGAGCCGAACCCGGTCAAGCGAGCTGATATGGAAAGCGCGCTCAGGTATATGGGTCTCGCTCCAGGCACGCCACTTGAGGGCATTCGCCCCGACAAAGTCTTTATCGGCTCGTGCACGAACGCCCGTATTGAAGATCTGCGGGCCGCTGCCGAAGTTGTGAGGGGGCATCACATTGCTGCCAGCATTTTGCAAGCGCTCGTTGTGCCTGGCTCGGGATTGGTTAAGGCCCAAGCTGAGGCAGAAGGGCTGGACACGATCTTCACGCAAGCGGGATTCGAGTGGCGTGATCCTGGTTGCTCTATGTGCCTTGGCATGAACGAGGATCGGCTTCAGCCGGAGGAGCGTTGTGCATCGACTTCCAATCGGAACTTTGAGGGTCGCCAAGGGGCCGGTGGGCGCAGTCATTTGATGAGTCCAGCGATGGCCGCTGCGGCAGCCATCGCTGGGCACTTTGTCGATATTACGAAGGAGGGTTGGCTATGAACGCCTTTCGCGCAATCGAGTCCGTCGTGGTACCGATAGACCGAGCAAATATCGATACGGATGCGCTCTTGGCAAAGCAATTTATGAAGTCGATTTCCCGCACCGGGTTCGGCGATAACTTGTTCGACCAGTGGCGATATTTGGACAAAGGTGAGCCGGGCATGGATCATTCGCAACGTCCAAAAAACCCAGACTTCCCGCTCAATCAAGCCGTCTATGCATCGGCACAAATTCTGCTCGTTCGAGACAATTTCGGTTGTGGCTCAAGTCGAGAGCATGCGGTTTGGGCGCTCAGCGATTACGGAATACGAGTCATTCTTGCCCCCAGCTTCGCCGATATTTTTTACGGAAATTGCTTCAAGAACGGTCTCCTGCCTATCCGACTGGATCCCACTGTTATCGACAACCTTTTTGCGCAAGCGAAGCTTGAGGCGGGGCTATGGCTCAAGGTCGATCTTGAAACACAGGTCATCGAAGGTGCCGATGGCGGGCCCATCAAGTTTGAGATCGACGCCGAACGAAAGCGCAGACTCCTGTTGGGCTTGGATGATATTGGGTTGACGCTTGCTAAGGGGGACGCCATTGCCTCATACGAGGCGAAGCGTCGTCTGCTCGAACCTTGGTTGTTCCGCAAGTAGTTCAGCAGGCGAGTGGCCATGACGCGGCTTCGGTGCGCATCAGGAACCGCCGGACCGGACATGCAACGACCCTAAGATCTACGTTTACGGATTGGTTATGACCGAAGCTAGTCGAAATTTTCGCGAGATTTTCGCCAGCGTCATGCATAAGAGACTGCGTGCCGTCGGAACACTTATCGCGAGATCGTCGTCGATTTTGGTGCAGGAGTTGGCTTGGAGTGACGATTTGCAGGAAACGAGAGCTGTCACAATTTGCCTCTAGGTGCTGGATTTGAATGAGCGCGCGATCGGGCAGTCGAGGTGTGACGAAACGTATTTATTTTTGATATTGCGATATTGTTATACTAATATCAAATGAATGGTGGGCGGCCCCGACGATCGCGGGTTGTGATGCGGAGCCGGGGCGGGCTGAGAGTGTCATACGGTGCGAGGTGTCGCATGCGAGCCGCTCCACGCGCAATCTGCCAGGGAAGCGTTGCCATACTTGAAGACAGGAGTTGCAATTTCATGAAAGAGAAGCAGGCCTCAGCGCTAGACAATTACCGTGGTGTTTGGGGAAATCGCATTGGTTTTGGAGAGCGGGCTGCGCTCGTAATCATCGATTTTGCAAAGGCTTACACTGAGCCAGAGTCCCCACTCTTTGCTGATGGTGTGCCCCCTGCAGTCGAAGAAACAGTGAGGCTTCTCGAATCTGCGCGTCGCAATGGAATTCTCGTCATTCATACTGCCGTGGTTCACCATCGGGCCAACTTCATCGACGGTGGAACCTGGCTAAAGAAGTCACCTGTAGTCAAATGCATGATCCAGAAGAACTACTCTGATTTTTGCGATGGCGTCGAGCCGCGCCCCGACGAACTCGTCGTCACGAAGCAATATGCAAGCGCCTTTTTTGGCACGACGCTCGCACCGACCTTGATGTCAGCGGGAATCGACACCGTTATCCTCACCGGCTGTTCAACGAGTGGATGCATTCGAGCCAGTGCGGTCGATGGTGTTCAACACGGCTTCCGTGTCATCGTGCCGCGCGAATGCGTGGGTGATCGCCATCCGGGGCCGCACGAAGCTAATCTGTTCGATATCGACAGCAAGTATGGCGACGTTGTCGCAAAGGACGAGGTGCTGGCGTACTTCGACCGAGCGCAGCACGGCAACCCGGATTAATGGCATTTCGCAGATGGAACGATCGATCATCAACCCCGCGCGTGTCGATTTCGTAACGCTGAGATTGTTTTGCTCGGTGGCCAAGTCGGGAAGCATTACCAAAGGGGCCTCGCAATGCCATCTTGCGTTGTCGGCCGCGAGCAGGCGACTTGCGGATTTCGAGGCAACTGTAGGGGTTGCGCTGCTGGAGCGAACTACGCAGGGTGTCCAGTTGACTGCCGCTGGCCACGTCGCGATGCAGCATGCTGTCCGCCTATGTCACGGGTTTGAGGTGTTCGGGGCTGAGCTGTCGGACTACTCGCGCGGATATCGGGGGCATGTTCGCTTTTGGGCAAATATGTCCGCCTTGATTGAAAGCTTGCCGGAGGTGCTGGCGTCCTTTATGGGGCAGCATCCAGAAATCAAGGTCGACGTCGAGGAGCAGCTTAGTGGCGATATCGTACGTGCTTTGATAGAAGGTACGGCCGACATAGGCGTGCTGGCTGACGGTACACCTACGCATGGTTTGATCGTAGTGCCATTTCACACGGACGAGTTGGTTGTGATTTGCCCGGATGATCACGTTTTGGCACGCAAAGACGAGGCTTCTTTTTTTGAATGCATTCAATACCCCGTTGTTGGACTCAACCGAGGTAGCTCTCTGCTAGAGTTGATTTCATCCAAAGCACAGGAGGCGGGAGGCTCTCTGCAGTTGCGTGTTCAGGTGCGCAGCTTCGGTGCTCTTTGCCGAATGGTTGGCGCCAGGCTTGGTGTTGGCGTGCTACCTCGCGCTACCTGCGAGCCTCTGTTGGATGCATACAGACTGAAGGCTTTGCGTCTTACTGATCCCTGGGCCTATCGGCGGATGATGGTTGCCTGTTCTGAGACCAAGGAACTTTCGTCGGCCGGAAAGTTGCTCTGGGAGCGATTGATTGTACATGCCGACGGCGAACCGACGTTGTCGTAGCCTTCGTCTTCCCCGAAATAGTAGGGACGTTGCTGTCCAATGAGCCCTCCTCTCGCCGCCCTCAATCGCTAAACACCAAATTTCCGGCTCGCCGCTTGCGTGATCCGCGAAGCCATCATCCCATTTTCGCAATTCCTCGAGAGTCCCGCCTTGATTATGCTTGTTCCAAGGGTCCTGCAGGCTTGTAGGGCAATTGGATCGCGTTAGTGAATGGGGTGTGGGTTTCCCTCGACGTGTGTGAAGGGGTTGCAGATGAGTGAACAGATCTTAGACGGAATTCGAGTGTTAGAGCTTGGGCAACTGATTGCGGGCCCATTTGCATCCAAAACGCTTGCCGATTTCGGGGCGGAAGTCATCAAGGTGGAGTCCCCAGAGGCGGGCGATCCGCTGCGAAAGTGGAGGATGCTACGCAATGGCACATCCGTATGGTGGCAAGCCCAATCGCGAAACAAGCAGTCTGTGTGCATTGACCTGCGCAGCGTGGACGGACAAGCACTGGTCCACCAATTGGCTGTCGACGCGGATGTTGTAATTGAAAATTTCAGACCCGGGACTCTGGAAAAGTGGGGGTTGGGTTGGGACGCGCTTCATCGATTGAATCCGCGGCTGATTATGCTTCGGGTGTCTGGCTATGGCCAAAGCGGGCCTAAACGGGACGAGCCAGGCTTCGGCGCGGTAGGTGAGGCTATGGGGGGGTTGCGGCACATCACGGGCGAATTAGGGCGTCCTCCTGTGCGTGCAGGCGTGTCCTTGGGGGACACTTTGGCTGGCTTGCATGGCGCGTTGGGCGTGCTCCTCGCTCTTTACCAGCGGGACGCTAAGGGGGGCGAAGGGCAAATGATCGACGTAGCCCTTTATGAGTCCGTCTTCAATATGACCGAGAGCTTGTTGCCCGAATATTCGGCATTCGGCGTATCACGTGCACCAGCGGGTGGGGCGTTGCCGGGAATCGCACCGTCGAACGCATACCCGTGCGCCAATGGGGAGTACATCCTGATCGCAGGTAATGGTGACTCAATTTTCAGGCGCCTTATGCAGTTGATTGACCGACTTGATCTCGGAGATGCTCCGGACCTTGCCGGTAACGATGGCCGAGTAGCGCGTGCCCAAGAGCTCGATGCCGCAATTGGTGCTTGGACGGCTCGGCTTATGCCTGATGAAGCACTGACTCGCTTGAAAGACGCAGGCGTGCCGGCAGGCCGGATTTATAACGCACAGGATATTGCGGAGGATCCGCACTATCGTGCGCGGGGCATCATCGAACGCGTACGTGATGCGGATGGACTCGAAGTAGACGTGCCCGGAGTTGTTCCAAAACTTTCGGCGAATCCGGGGCGTATCCGTTTTCGGGCACCGGTGCTTGGAGAGCATACCGAGTCTGCAATGCGACGAATGGGGCTGACGAGCGAGGACATCAAACGCTTGCGAGGCAAACGCGTCATCGCCTAAATGGCGCGCCGGAATCTGAAGGGAACCCGACGCCGCACGGAACACATATTCGCGTTCCTGATGAAATGGAGAAAACCATGGAGTATCCGAAAGATCGAGTCTACATCCAGGAAGTCGTGACCCGCGACGGCTTTCAGAACGAGGCGACCTTCATTCCCACGGATGAGAAGATCTCATTGGTCAACCGGCTCGGTCGGTGCGGCGTTGCCAAAATCGAAGTGACGTCCTTTACTTCGCCGAAAGCGATTCCCGCGCTGAGAGATGCCGAAGCAGTGATGCAGCAGATCGAGAGAAGCCCTGATGTTGTCTACACAGTGCTTGTTCCAAACATTCGAGGCGCGGAGCGGGCGTTATCGTGTCAGCCGAATGAAGTCAATCTTGTGATGTCGACAAGTGAGTCACACAACTTGGCAAATTTGCGCATGGGGCGAGACGCATCTTTTTCTCAGCTCGCCGATGTCATTCGCTTGGTCCAGCAGACGTCTGTTGCCATCAACGTGTCGCTGTCGACGGCCTTCGGTTGTCCGATGGAGGGCGACGTCTCCTCTGCAGAAGTGTGCAAATGGGCTGAACGGTTTGCTGACTTGGGGGTCCAGGGCCTCACCATTTGCGACACGACCGGGATGGCGTATCCCGCGCAAGTATCGCATTTACTCGGTGATATGCGTCATCGGTTCCCCTCGCTTGAGCTGACGGCTCACTTTCACAATACCCGCGGGATGGCTCTGGCGAATTCAATCGCTGCCATGGAGGTAGGCATCCGCCGATTTGACGCTTCGCTTGGTGGGCTTGGTGGATGTCCGTATGCGCCTGGGGCGACGGGCAATGTGTGCACAGAGGACTTGGTGCATATGCTTGAGCTCAACGGCGCGAACACGGGGGTTGACCAGCATGCATTGCTAGACGCCGCAGGTATGCTGCGGGCCGTCGTGATGCGGGACACACCTGGTCAAGTGCTTAAGGCAGGAAGGCGACTCGATTTGCACCCGCTGCCAGCGCATGTTGCGCAAGCCTTGGCTTTGCGTTGTGAGCCCACCTGATTGCACGCCATTGTCCGCACGTCAGCGGATCCTGTTTGCTTTGTTGAAATTTTATTCATCATGGAAAAAGTTCGCCCACTGAGGGTGGTCTTTCTCGATAGCGACAGTATTGCGGGACGCATCAATCTGTTGCAACTGGCATTCCCGCATGACCTCGTCGTACACGGGCACACGTCGCCGAGTGAGGTGGCTGCTAGGGTCGAACATGCCGATATCGTAATCACGAACAAGGTTCGCCTCGATACCACGGCCATCGCCGCGGCGACGCGTCTGAAATTAATAGCAGTCGCTGCGACCGGCACAGATGTACTTGATCTCCAGGCGTGCTTTCACCATGGCGTGCAGGTTTCGAACATTCGCAACTATGCCGCATGCACGGTGCCGGAGCATACGTTTGCACTGATCTTCGCTCTGCGTCGCAGTCTGCTGTCCTATCGTGATGCTGTCAGAGCTGGACGATGGCAAGAGGTTGGGCGTTTCTGCTTCTTTGATCACCCCATCCGAGATCTGCACGGTTCGACCATCGGAATCATTGGTGACGGTGTTTTAGGACAAGCGGTTGCGGCGATCGCGCGCGCCTTGGGAATGTGTGTTTTGCGTTCCGAGCGGAAGGGAGCCACTCGTCTTCGTGATGGTTTTACGCCCTTTGATGAGATGCTGTCGCGCAGTGACATCATTTCGCTTCACTGCCCGTTGCTGCCGGCAACCTGCAACATGATTGGAGCCCCAGAGTTTGCAAGAATGGAGCAAAAGCCACTCCTGATCAACACGGCACGCGGTGGTTTGGTTAACGAATTGGCGTTAGTGGAAGCAATCAAGTCTGGAGTTTTGACCGGGGCTGCGTTTGACGTTGCGACGGAAGAGCCGCCATCGCCAACGCATCCGTTCCAAGAGTTACGAGATTACAGTAACTTCATTCTGACGCCGCACATTGCATGGGCAAGTGAACAAGCCATCGAGGGATTGATGAAGCAATTGAGTGAGAACATCTCGTCTTTCGTTGCAGGCGAGCCTCGCAATCTGGTGGCGCTCTCACGCTAGGATGATATGAAATAGACGGTGATCTTTCCCTGTTGAGCGCTCCATGCGGGTCTGTCTGGAGGCGACTTCCGTTGGCCTGTTTGTGGTCGTTTTTGCGCTGGCATCCCACTCGCGGAGACAATTCTGCAAAGGCTTGACGATGCCGAACGAGAAGTATTGGCGTCGATTGGCAAGATCGTTGCTAACGGCCGGTACTCGTTTGAGCGAAGCGATATTTGGAGGTCACACGTCGCCTTACGTTACGCAGATCGTTCACTGAGCCCGCTTGGCGGAATGAACTCGTCACGCAATATATGGAGCTTCCACCCAGGAGCGCTGTTGCGTCGAACTTCGATTGCAAAGCCGCGACGTTTTCGTAGATGCGTAGACGATTCCGTCTGCGAGGCCCCTCAGACAGTTGCCATGCGGTGTACGGTGGATTTCCGTCACAAGAAAGTCGAGCGCTGTCGTGTGCAACGATGGACTGTGAGTCAGAAAACACTCGACACTTAGGCGCCAACAACCCGAGCCTGATAGGTATCTTCGATGCTAAGTCTGTCCGTTTGGGATCGCTTCGGCTTGGCTATCCCTCGCTTGGAGAATGCCAATCGCGATGTCAGCAGCAGCCTGAACATGCGAGCGGCATGCCGCCGCCGCCGCCACTGGATCGCGCCGGTCGATGGCATCCACAATTTGGGCTAATTCTGCGATTGTGGCCGGCAAACGGTTGCTGCTGGAGAGTGATGTGGCCCGCAACTGGGCGTTGCGCGTCAGCAATTGATCTAGCATTCGCGCAACCAGCGTGTTACGGCATCCCTTGGTCATGATTTCGTAGAAGCGTCGCTTTATATCGAGTAGACCCTCTTGGGTGACCTCCGAACCGAAACGTCGCAATTCGTCGAACACCCCATGCAGTTCTGCGCGTTCCGCGTCATTCGCGCGAACGGCAAACCCTTCTCCAGCCAGAGCCTCGAGCGCTGCACGGACCTCATAAATCTCGGCGGCTTCTTCGATCGAGAGCACCGCTACGAACGGACCTCGATTGGCGTGCACCGTCACCAACCCCTCGGCCTCAAGGCGCCTAACCGCCTCGCGGACAACGCTACGGCTGGTACCAAACACCTCACACAGAACTCGATCGGGCAAGTGCTCACCAGGGGGGAATCTTCCTGAGACGATTGCAGCCCTAAGTCCATCTTCTACCTGGCGTCGCACAGATTGCGGGACGACTTTTAGTGAGTTGCTCATAAGGGGAGGGATGTTGGTGGACGCCGCATTTTACATCACAGTCGTACAAATGTCGGATTGACAGACAATTTATTGAATGTCATATTGTCTGACAATCGGACTGTCAGGCGAAATTTGGCTCTATCGGGGGGCAGTCGCTTCCGCCGTTCGACGCGTTGTCTCATTGATTTTTGATGAGCGTCGGCAGGCGGGCTGTTCGGTTGCTTACCCAAACGAACCACTATTAGGGAGATTTTGAATATGTCTGAAGATAATGCGCTGTTCGAAAAGGGCATGCCTATCCGACGCGAAGTCCTGGGGGCCGAATATGTCGATGCCTCGATGCAGAAGGCTGATCCGTTCATGATGTCCTTCCAGCGGGCCACGACGGCATGGGCTTGGGGCTGGGCCTGGGGTGACGAGACGTTGGATCGCAAGACACGTAGCTTGATGAACCTCGCAATGCTTACCGTCACGAGCCATTCCGATGAACTGAAGCTGCACGTGAAAGGTGCGCTCAACAACGGTGTAACCGTCGATGAGATCAAAGCAGCACTTCTGCACGCCACCGCGTACTCGGGGATCCCTTGTGGTCTGAAGGCATTCAAGGCGGCGCATGAAGTCCTCCTAAAAGAGGGGGTGTTGTCGTGAACGCCGACGGGTTCAACAAGGTTGCTTTCGTTGGTATCGGGAATATGGGCTGGCCCATGGCGGCGCGCCTTGTCGAGGCGGGTTTTCATTTGGCCGTATACGACGTCACTCCGGATCGAGCCAACAAATTTTCCAGCGACGTTGGCGGGGTGGCTGCCGAGACGCTTGAGCACGGGGTGGCGGGTGCGGACGCAGTGATAACGATGCTGCCGACGAGCAAGCATGTGGTCGAAGCGCTCGAGTCAGTCCGATCCTTGCTTTCGGTAGGGGCCTTGGTAATCGATATGACTTCAGGCATGCCGAGCGTTACCAAAGACGCTGCGTCGTCTTTGCGCGCCAATGGTATTTGCATGATCGACGCGCCAGTTTCCGGTGGTGTTTCGAAGGCAAAGACCGGTGAGCTTGCCATCATGACCGGCGGGGCTCCTGAAGACATCGCGCGTGCGAGACCGTTGCTTCAAGCAATGGGGACTGCCATCACAGAGGTGGGCTCCATTGGTGCTGGCCAAGCGATGAAGGCGCTCAATAACCTCGTCTCTGCCGGCGGTTTTCTAATTGGTATCGAAGCGCTGCTCATCGGTCAGAAATTTGGGCTAGACGCGGGCAAGATGGTCGACGTGATCAACGCGTCGACAGGGGTGAACAACAGCACGCAGAAAAAGTTTCGACAGTTCGTTCTCTCGCGCGCATTTAACAGCAATTTCGGCCTTGATCTGATGGTGAAGGACATTGGCATCGCGCTGGGCGTGGCGAATGAAGGTGGAGTCGTCGCACCGTTCTCCGCACTGTGCCGGGAGTTATGGAGCGGGGCAGCAAAGACTCTGGGGCATGGCCGCGATCACACGGAAATCGCGCGCTTCTGCGAAGCATTGACCGACATGAGGCTAGGCGAGGACTCCATCCAGTAGGTCGGACGCCCACCTATGGGCGAAATTTTTGATCAAGCAGTCAGTCGTTCGCATTAATCCTTTCGCATAAAGCGAATTTGCGGCTTTCTGTTTGATCGTTCATCGATTGCCGTTACCTAATTTCGGCTGCATCGCCAACATAGAGATTGTCCCTAGCTAGTCATTCTGGTTTGACATTGCGATACTTATATAACATTATCAAACAAATGACGGCGTTCAACCAGGACAATTCCCCCCATCATGAACACATCCCCGGTACACATTCCTCCTCTGACAGAGAATCAAGAGCTGAGCCGCACTGAGGAGCGGCAAATTGTGCTCGCCTCGACGCTAGGCACCCTGTTCGAGTGGTACGACTTCTTTATTTATGGGTCGCTCGCCGTCTTCATGAGCGCGATCGTATTCCCGCCTGATAATCCGATGGTCTCGCTGCTGGGGGCACTTGCCGCGCTCGCGGTCGGCTTTGTCATCCGGCCCCTTGGCGGAGCAATCTTTGGATATCTCGGTGACCGTTTCGGTCGCAAGTACATGTTTCTCGTCACGGTTGTCATGATGGGGGCCAGTACGGTCTTGCTCGGTTGCCTGCCTAGCTATTCGACTGCTGGTAATCTTTCCTGGATTTTGCTTCTGGTGTTGCGTGTTATTCAGGGACTTGCTGTAGGGGGCGAGTACGGTGGGGCAGTGGTGTATATCTCGGAACACTGTTCGCCCAAACGCCGAGGCCTATTGACCAGTTGGCTTCAGTCCACCTGCATGCTCGGACTTCTTGCTTGTACGGTTGTGATCGTACTTTGCAGGACTGCTATAGGCCCCGATGACTTCAAGGCATGGGGCTGGCGTGTGCCGTTTCTCGCTTCGATCGTTCTGTTGAGTATCTCTGTGTACATCCGTGCGCGTCTTCATGAGTCGCCGGTTTTCTCTCGGATGAAGTCGCAAGGGCGCTTGTCGAAGAATCCGTTGCGCGAAGCACTGTCGCAATGGTCGAATTTGAAGCTCATTTTGATTGCTCTTTTCAGCATTAATGCGGGGACCGTCGCATCGTTCTATACGGGGCAGTTTTACGTCGTTATTTTTCTGCAGCAAGCCGTGGCTGTTGACCAGTCGCTGGTGTACAACCTACTGTCGATTGCCTTTTTGATTGGTGTCCCGACTTACGTATTTCTCGGATGGCTCTCGGACAGGATTGGGCGAAAATGGATCATGATTGCGGGGATCTTTCTTACCGCACTTACGTTCCGACCGATGTTCGAAAGCCTTATTAGTGCGGGCAATCCTGCGTTGGTAGAGGCCACGATCGCGAAGCCAGTGACGCTGCACGCCTCAACAAATTCCGGAGACTGCTCGTTCAGTCTTGGCGCCGCGCTTTTGAGTAGTCATCCGGACAACAAAAAGGCGTGTGTGAAGGCAAAGCAGTATTTGGTGCAGCACGGCGTGAACTTCACGTATGTTCCGCCCGTCAACGGGCTGCCGGTTGCGATGTCCGTCAACGGACAGACAATCTCGGGATTTGACGCGAAGGCATATGGCGCTGCACTGCAAAGTGCGGGCTACCCCGAGAAGGCAGATCCAGCGCGAATCAATCGCACAAAAATCCTGCTCATCCTCATTGCCATGACCGTAATAGCGGCCATGACCTACGCCTCTCTTGCCGCATATCTGGTTGAGCTCTTTCCGGCGCGGATTCGGTACACCGCGATTTCGTTCCCCTATCACATTGGAGCTGGGATTTTTGGTGGGCTGCTGCCATTTATCGCGACTTACCTCACGTTGTCTGTTGGCGACGTGCTTGCAGGACTTTGGTATCCGATTGGTCTGAGCGCAATTTGTGGCGTTGTCGGGACGATTTTCCTCCCGAGCGGACCTCGGACTGGCATGGCAATGAGTGCTGCGGACGTCAATACGCCCACGGCCCAGTAGATTCGCGTACCGATTCCACCCTTAGGCTGTAAACGAGAAAGCCGCTAAGCGGCTTAGAACGTTGACCGCCCCCTCACTTCAGGAGGAAGAAAATGAATATCGATATGTCTCGCCAGGTTGATGCGTTGGGTTCGCTGCTCAAGGAGAAAGGTCTGTTTGATGATCAGACACATGCTGATTACGAACACAAGGTGACCGAAGAGTGGCTGCCAAAAAACGGGGCTAAGCTGTGCGCCAAGGCGTGGACCGACCCAGCATTCAAGGCATTCCTAATGGCCGACGGTAAGGCGGCAGCGGCATCGCTGGGTTTCATGATGCCCGAGCATCATGGAAGCCTGGTGGTGAAGGAGAACACCGCATCGTTGCAAAACGTCATCTGTTGCACGTTGTGTTCTTGCACCGCGTTTACGATCATCGGCATGGCTCCAGGTTGGTACAAGGACCTTGACTATCGTGCTCGAATTGTGCGAGAGGCACGCAAAGTGCTCTCGGAAATGGGGCTAACGTTGCCTGAGAGCATTGACATCAAAGTGTGGGATACCACTACGGACACGCGTTACATGATTTTGCCGATGCGTCCGCCGCAAACGGAAGGCTGGACGGAAGAGCAACTGGCCAGCCTGATTACTAAAGACTCACTAATCGGTGTAACCCGCCTCGAACCACCGTTCTCCCCGCTTCCCCGTCTCAACGACGTGTCTAAATAACAGGAGTGTAAACATGGACGGATTTCACGACTTGGGTGGGCGCCAGGGATTTGGTCGCGTCACCAAAGAGGGTAAGGCCGACCCATTTCATGAGGCGTGGGAAATTAAGGTGAGTTCCATCACCGGCGCCTTGGTGGGGCGACATCTGTACAACATGGACGAGTTCCGTCACGGCATCGAACGAATGGATCCCCGGCATTATATTGGTGCGTCCTACTTCGAGCGAACCTTTGCGTCAGTCGCCACGTTGTGTATCGAGAAAGGTATCTTCACCTACGAAGAACTATGTGCGGCAGTGGGAGAAGAGGTTCGTCTGTCCCGTCCCAGCAAAGGCGGCCGCATTGCGGCCGATCCGCTGCCGCAACTCGATATTGGGGATGTGGTTCGGGTAAAGGCAGACTTCGTACCTGGTCATATTCGCCTGCCGGCATACATCCGCGGCAAGAAAGGAACAATCGTTGGTGTCTCACCGGAGTATCCGTTTGCCGACGCGGCAGCGCATGGATTGGAGTCTCCCAAGCAGCGTAGCTACGACGTTTGCTTCAAGACTAGTGACATTTGGCCCAAGGATTCCGGAAGCCACGAGGTCCACGTTGGAGTATTTCACAGTTATCTCGAAAAAGTGGTCGAGTAACTCTATTTTGAGACGCCGCTCCAACGAGTTGGGGCGACCGTTTGTCGCCGCAAGTTAGGTGCCATAAAGGCCGAGCTTTATGCCTCAGCGCTCTCAAGCATCGGCCTGTGTGCTTTTTAGCCGCTCCTACTCGGACGTGGGTAGCTATGTAGTCGCGCATCTGCGAAAGTTCATGAAACCACTGAGTGCTCCATTTGTCCTTGAGGCCTTTGCTATATCGGGTCTGACACCGTCACTACCGCCAGAAGTTATCTCTAACGCGGTGGCTCCGATGCTCGTAGCAGCGGAGGCAGAGTTTGCTGTGCTTCCGTTTAGCTTGATGCCCGGTAAGTTTGAGGCTTTGCTCGCGAAGGGGGACACGTAATGTCCGTATTGCAGATGTCTCTGCGAGAAGTTTCTTTGGCACTGACAGACCGAGAGATATCAAGTGTCGAATTGATGGATGCGGTTTTGGATCGAGCGGAAGCGGTAGGCACGACGCTCAACGCTTTCCTACATATAGATCGCTCCGCGGCGTGCGCTGCCGCTCGGGTAGCCGATGCTGACCGCTTCGCGGGCCGAATCAAGGGACCGCTGCATGGCGTTCCTATGGCCCACAAGGACATGTTCTTCCGGGCGGGGGTACGTTCGTCATGTGGATCTGCGATCCCGATGCCGTTGGCAGACCGCACTGCAACAGTCCTCTCTCGGCTTGATGCTGCGGGAGCAATACAGTTCGGCGTTCTGAACATGGCGGAGTTTGCCGTCGGTGGGTCAGGGCATAACAAAACATTTGGACATTGCCGCAATCCATGGAACACCGAACGGAT
Organism: Pandoraea cepalis; assembly: GCF_902459625.1. Classification (NCBI taxonomy): domain Bacteria; kingdom Pseudomonadati; phylum Pseudomonadota; class Betaproteobacteria; order Burkholderiales; family Burkholderiaceae; genus Pandoraea; species Pandoraea cepalis. Next base: position 248,841 of record NZ_CABPRY010000005.1, on the reverse strand, counting down.
TTCCGGTGGGTCTTCGAGTGGGTCTGCTGCGTCGGTCGCTGCTAGAGCAAACTTCGCGGCATTGGGCTCAGATACGGGGGGGTCGATTCGAACGCCAGCGTCCGTTTGCGGCGTCACTGGGCTACGGCCTTCCTTTGGCAGGGTAAGCCGTGCGGGCGTGATGGGGCTGTCTCCAACGCTCGATACGGTGGGGCCTCTAGCGCGAACTGCCTATGACTGCGCGATGGTGATGAACGCAATCGCCGGCATAGACGCGGACGATCCTACTACCGCGGCGGCGTCTGCCGCAGATTTCCTTCATGGCATTGATGACTCGATTCGCGGTTTGCGGGTAGGCGTGCCTACCAATTATTACTCGGACGCAGTTGATCCGGCCATCCGCCATATCCTGGATGAGTCGCTGCGGGAGCTTCAGGAATTGAATTGTGTCGTCACACCGATTGAACTGCCCGACGTTAAGGCAATAGATGCGGCTGCCGCAATCGTATTCGCAACCGAGGGGGCGGCACTTCATGCGGCTCAATTGAGAGCGCATGGTGAGATGTATACAGACCAAGTCGTGGCGCGACTAGAGCGGGGATTCGTGATCCCAGCCCCGACATATCTCAATGCGGTTCGTTACAGAGCAGTGGCCGCGAAAGAGTTCATGCAGCGAGTCTTTTCGCAAGTCGACGTGATCCACATTCCAGTGCTCCCGATTCCAACGCCGACCATTACGGAAACGGACGTCGGGGGCGGAGACAAGATCGACGACATGCTGGGAAAATTGGTCGGATTAACTCGCCCCATAAGTTATCTTGGCTTTCCCGCCTTGTCGGTTCCAGCTGGCTTCACTAAGGATGGAATGCCGGTCGGAATGCAACTCGTAGGACGCCCAAATGCGGAAGCAACTTTGCTTCGAATTGGACACTCGTTTCAGGGGGCCACGGACTGGCACAAGCGTGCTCCAAATATTCCGTGATGTGTACGGTTGCGCTCATTGCTTGACGAGAAAGAGGCTGGTTGACGCCGCGTAGACGGTTGCTACGCGAGCGCCATGCCCATCATTTGCACTCAGTGGCCCGTCCGCGGGCCAGGCTTCTGAGTCATAGTTTGCCGACGGCAGCGTTACTTCGGGGAGCTTTGCGTTGGAAGCACGAATCGCAGAAAGTTCGTGGAACCCGGAGTACCAAACGGCATGCCGGCCACAATTGCAAACGGGCGAGATTCCGGTTCGAAGCCTTCTGCACGAACGACCCCAGTGGCGTGCAGAACCATGTCCTCTACGCTCTTGACGTCGTCGCCATGGACAGCATGGACACCCCACACAACCGCAAGCCGGCGCGCGGTCTCGACTTTGGGAGTCATGCCGATGATGGGCACGTTGGGGCGTTCGTGGGCAACGCGCAGGGCGCTAGCGCCAGACAGCGTGTATGTTACGCAAACCGACAGCGGCAGGATGTCTGCTGCCGTGCGAATGGCCGCACCGATCGCATCGGGGGCGTCAGCGCGCCGGGTTGCCGCAATGGCGCCCATGGTGTCTCGTTGCAGCCGGTCACGTTCGGTGTTCCGGATGATTCGAGACATCATCTGGACTGCCTCAACGGGATAGTCTCCGCTGGCCGACTCCGCCGACAACATCACAGCATCAACACCGTCGTACACAGCAGTCGCGACGTCGGATGCTTCAGCACGGGTAGGCGCAGGGTGGCTCACCATCGAATCGAGCATTTGCGTGGCTACAACGATGGGCTTGCCGGCTTCGCGACAGAGTCGGGTCAGACGCTTCTGAATTACCGGTACCTCTTCTGGAGGCATTTCAACGCCCAGATCGCCCCGAGCAACCATTATCGCGTCGGTCGCAGCGATAATTGCATCGATATCGGTAATAGCGGCAGGCTTTTCAATCTTTGCCATAATCCCGACGCTTGTGCCCACAATTTCCCGGAGTTCTTCAATATCGCTAGCTTTCTGGACGAAAGACAATGCCACCCAGTCGACGCCGAGTTGGAGCCCAAACTTGACGTCGCGGTGGTCTTTTTCTGTCAACGCCGACAGTTGCAGGGCGCAGTCAGGGACATTCACACCTTTTCTGTCGGAAACTTTGCCGCCCGTTTCAACCACCGTCTCAGCAAAATCCGGGCCGCACGAGGTCACTCGAAGGCGAACGCGGCCGTCATCGATGAGCAGTACATTGCCTGTTGACAAGGCCTCAAAAATTTCAGGGTGCGGTAACTGAGCGACTCGCCCGTTGCCGACCACACGCGCCAGTTGAAGACGAAACTCTTGTCCGGCATTGAGCTTCGCGTGGCCGTCGAGAAACGTGCCAAGTCGAAGCTTAGGCCCCTGCAAATCCAGCAGCACACCCAAAGGTCTGCCAACGTCGGACTCTACCTCACGAATTACACGAAGGCGTGCCGCATGGTCTTCATGCGTGCCATGACTGAAGTTCAGGCGGAACGTATCCGCGCCCGCTTGGACCAGTCGCAGAATCTTGTCTGCTTCCGATGAAGCAGGCCCCAAAGTTGCCACAATCTTTGTATGGCGCTCGCGGCGCAGGCTCATGAAAATCTCCGATGCTAATGCTACAACGCCAGGCTTCCAGGGCGATAAGCTCTGAAATCCGTAGCTACCTCTGATTGCATCAACTTGAGGAGGCGGCGAAGTATTTGTCGAAACGAAAAGGATAGCGAAGAATCGCCGATGCACATCCAACTGAATAAAGGGTAGACATGGCCGAAGTCGGGGACACGTCGAAACCACCGATCAAAAAAGGCACCTGAAGGAGAATTTTTTGCGCGATGGGCCGAATGTGTGCATGACATGCTGGGCTATTAGTATTACGAGCAGACCCGTACCGCAAGAGGCGTTTAATTCGGGGTAGCCCATTTCCTTTCGGGATTGTGGTGGTGGCTCGTTGAACCGGCGAGTTCACGCGTCCGCTTGCGGAATTGGCTCACGGACGCGTGCTTTGTTAGTTAGCCCACTTGATTGACGGGCTCGCCAGCGACAAACGATTCGATGTTGTCCACTAGCTGGTCAGCCAGACCTTGGGTCGCTTCCTCACTTGCCCAAGCCACGTGCGGGGTAAGGATGAAATCCGGGCGGTCCAGCAACGCATTAAACGGATGATTCGGCGGGGGCGGCTCCACACTAACCACATCGAACGCTGCGCCGGAGATAAGGCCGGCATCGAGCGCGGGGCCCACAGCAGCCTCATCAACGAGACCGCCGCGAGCCGTATTAATCAGGAGCGGCTTGCGCGACATTAGTGCAAACTCGTTGCCACCAATCAGGTCTCGAGTCGACGGCATCAGCGGACAGTGAAGCGTGACAATGTCCGACTTAGCGAGGACCTCTTCGAATGGGGTGTACAACGGTCCCATGTCGTTCCGACCCTTGTACGTCGAGAAGAGGACCTTCATGCCCAATGCCCGGCCCATCGTGGCGACCGACTGCCCAAGCACGCCATCGCCAATGATGCCGAGCGTCGAGCCGGCCAGGTCGCGGATGCGGTAATCGAAGAAGCAGAACTGGCCCGACTCCTGCCACCGTCCCTTGCGGACTGCATCCTGATATGCCGTGATGCTACGACGAAGAGCAAAAATCAGCGCGAAGGTGTGCTCGGGAACCGTGTTAATCGCGTAGTTTCGAATGTTGCTGACAATGATGCCCCGCGCGGAACAGGCACGCACGTCCACGTTGTCGTAGCCGGTTGCTGCCACGGCAACGAGTTTCAGTCGCGGCGCATCTGCGATGGCGCTTGCGGTCAGCTTTGACTTGTTCAGGACAACGATGTCGGCATCCGCGATGCGGGCGGGGACGTCCTCTGGCGCAGTGTATTTGAACACCTGAAGGGTGTGCGGGAAGTTCGGCGTTCGTAGGATTGTTTTCGGGGGAAGAGTCGCGCTGTCGAGAAAAACGATTTTCATGATTAATTGGTTCCAGCCGTTTCAAGGAGACGCTGGGCTTCAAGAACCACTGCGTCAGGCGTGATGTTGAAAAGGCGATAGAGAGCGTCAGCGGGGCCAGGCGCTCCAAAGCCCTTCATGCCGACAAATCCACCATCAGTTCCCAGATATTGGTCCCAGCCATACCTCACCGCGGCTTCGATACCAATCCGCACTCCGTCCTTGCCAAGGACAGTAGCCTTGTATGCGGCGTCCTGAGCATCGAAAAGTTCCCAGCAAGGAAGCGAAACGACTGCCGTAGCGATGCCGAGCGCTTCAAGTCGCTTCTGCGCTTCGAGCGCCATTGCTACTTCGGAGCCAGTTGCCAAAAGCGTGACCTGGCGCTTGCTGCTCGACGCCTCGGAGAGTACGTAGCCGCCTTTCTGGCTGAGATTTTCTTCAGTGTGGGCTTGTCGCACGCGCGGCAGCTTCTGGCGCGCAAACACCATGCTGACCGGGCCATTGCGATGCGCCATCGCAGTCTCCCAGCACTCGACTGCTTCGGTCGCGTCGGCGGGACGCATAACAAGCATGTTTGGCATGGCTCGCAGCGAGGCGAGAATCTCCACCGGCTGATGAGTGGGGCCGTTCTTACCTATGCCGATTGAGTCGTGACTGAAAACGAACTTCACAGGGAGGCGCATGAGCGCGGCCATCCTCATTGCGGGTCGCTCATAGTCAGAGAAAGCGAGGTAGGTGACGCTGAGAGGCAAAACGCCACCATGTGCGGCCATGCCGTTGGCCATGGCACCCATCAGATGCTCGCGGACGCCACAATGGACGTACGAGCCGCCACGATTGGTAGCGGTGAATGCCTGCAGCAGTCCCTTGTGGCCTGTCGGCGCTTCCAAGTCTGCACATCCAACCATGCGCTCGGGCATTACTTCGGCAAGGGCTTGATTGATTGCTCCGGAAATCTGGATGCCCCCAGGGAACTCGTCGGAATCGAAACACTTTCGCTTGAAGTCATGCAGGACTTGTTCCCAACCCGCAGGCAGTTCGCCACGCATAATGCGTTCGAACTCGGCCCGCGTTTCCGCCGGAAGAGCCGCCACCCGGGCCCTCCAGTCGTCATAGGTGTTCTGGTTGCGTACGCCGAAGCCGCGCCAAACTGAGAGGATGTCGCCCGGGATTTCGAACTGGCCATGTGGCCAATTGAGCAGCTCGCGAGCGGCCTTGCCGTCCTCTTCGTACAGGCGGGCACTGTGGCCGCCGCGTTGGCCCTGCACGCGTGGAATGCCTTTGCCAATGACCGTACGGCACGCAATCATCGAGGGGCGCGGGTCGGCTCGGGCCAACTCAAGCGCTTCGGAAACTTCAGTGATGTTATGTCCGTCGACTTCAATGACTTGCCAGCCGGCGACTCGGAACCGCTCCGCGACGTTCTCGCTAATGGAGAGTTCAGTCTTGCCGTCGTCTGTAATTTGGTTGTCGTCCCACAGCAGCGTGAGCTTCGACAGCATCAGGTGACCTGCCAGCGAAATCATTTCTTGGCCGATGCCCTCTTGCAGGCAACCGTCGCCGACGAATGCGTAGGTGCGGTGGTTGACGAGGTCATCACCGAAGCGGGCATTAAGGAATGCTTCAGCGACGGCCATACCAAAGGCATTTGCGATACCTTGGCCGAGAGGTCCAGTAGTGACCTCGATACCAAGCTTGGGGTCGTACTCGGGATGGCCGGCGCAGTGGGACCCGAGTTCGCGGAAGCTCTTCACCTGGTCAAGTGTGATGTGTTCGTAGCCGGTCAGATACAGCAGCGAGTACAGCAGCATCGAACCGTGGCCGTTAGAGAGAACGACGCGGTCGCGGTCCCACCAAGTGGGGTCTTGCGGGTTGAATTTTAGTTGTTTGGCGTAGAGAGCAGTGGCAATCTCTGCCATGCCTAGGGGCACGCCTTGGTGCCCCTCAGTTGCGCGGACAATCGCGTCGATGGAAAGAAAGCGAATGGCATGCGCCAGTGGCTGAAGTTCATGTGCGGTCATAGCTGTATGCACGCCGAGCGGACTTACTCGGCCGCTTTGTCTCCGTTTTAGTTTGTCGGAAGAGGACTTAATTCTTCGCGACAGTCTCTACGTGAGGCAAGCGATGAAAATTCAGGGATTATTGAATATGTGTCATGTAAGAAGTCCGCGGCGGAGGAAAGTCATTCCGCGCCGGTGAGACGGCTTTCCTCCCGCAACCATTTGAGGAAGCAAACCACCTCCGGGCGTGCAGCGTGCCGAGCTGGATAGACGACATGGTGCTGCACGATGTCGAGACCAAGCTCCTCGTCAAATACGCGGCAAAGGCGACCGGCCTTAATGTGGGCGGCGGCTAGCTTTGTGCTCTCAAGCGCAATTCCGAGGCCTTGGACTGCCGCATCGATACTCATCATTGAGCGGTCGAAGCGAAGCGGAATCCTCTCGGCATGCAGGTTCGGAGCGTAGTCCGCAAACCACTCGGGCCACTGTACGAGACTAATACGAGAGTGAATGAGGGGAGCCTGGACCAGGTCTTGGGGCGCCTGGACCGGGTTTCGGCAGAGGAAATCCGGGCTGGCCAGGGGGGCAACCCGCTCTGAGAACACCGGCTCGACCTCCAAATCAGGCCAGTTAGGCAAACCGTAACGGATGTCGATATCAACCTGCCCAATTTCGAAGTCCGAGTGCTCGGGAGAAGCGGATAGTCCTAGCGAGATTTCTGGATGGCGACGAGCAAAGTTGGCGATTCTGGGCATCAGCCAAAGGCTGGCAAAGCTAGGGCTGGAGTGAATGTAGAGCGAGTCCTCGACACCGTGTCGCAAGTCTTCGGTTGCGGAGTTAATGGCGCCAAGCGCACTGGCGACGCGTGAGAGATAGGTTTGCCCTGCAGGCGTCAGCTCTACGCCTCGCGTGGAGCGCTCGAAAAGCCTGAGTCCAATCAGCTTTTCCAACCGAGCAACCTGATGACTAACTGCCGACGGCGTCAGATGCAGTTCTGTCGCGGCAAGGGTAAAGCTCTTTCGGCGTGCAATGGCTTCAAAAGCTAGTAGAGACGTCAGCGGAGGAATCATGGCAGCCAACTGGTAAAGGCAGTTTTGCGATGCAGCATGCAGGGGCGTAAAGAATGCGTGACATTTTATCGGTTGCCGGGCGGATTGCTGTAACCGGGAATCACTGCGCTCGCAGCCAAACTCCCTTCAACCGGCAGGTTGGCGTTGCCGCGTTTGGTGGCACCAGTTTACTCTTCCGACCGACGAGGCCACTAAGGGCTGGTTCTTTGGAGACGCCGAAGCACGGCGTCCCTTGTTTTGAAGGAAACGAGACCTATCTGATTGCGCCGCCACAGCGTTTGCTGGAGGCGGCCCCTGAGGCGGCGAAGTCCGCCGGCGTTAATGCTTACGTTCTCTCCGATGAAGTTAAGGGTGAGTCGCGCGTTGTTGGGATGGTGCATGCAGCGCTTGCACGTGCCGTCTCCAAACGAGGTGAACCCCTCTTGCTGCCCTGCGTAATTCTGTCGGGAGGCGAGACCACAGTCACCGTGCGACCTCGCGAGTCGGGACAGGTCTGATGCCTCTTCCTTGACCTGACGTTGAGCGAGGGCCGGCGACGCTTCGAGCCTCAGTCGTTATTCAGACTCGGACTCTCCGCCAGTGCTTGCATGAGCCACTCCCGGAACAGACGCATTTTCGGGAGGTGGCCGCGACTGGAGAGATAGTTAAGGCTATGGCATTCGATGCGAGGGCCGTCTTTGCCGAAGGGAAGGACTAGAACGCCCGATGCAAGCTGCCGCTCGACCAACAGCATGCTTTCCAAGCACACGCCCAAGCTATCGATTGCGGCAAAAATCGACATGAACGAGCGATCGAAGCGGGGCCCTCGTCCGAGGTTCAGCTGCACACCTGGATGGTCAGCTTCCCAGTTTCGCCACGTGTAAAGATTTACCTCCGAATGGATAAGCATTTGATGTGCGAGGTCAGTGGGGCTTCGAAGGCCCGGGTTCTCTTCAACCAGATTCGGTGAGCAAAGAGCCACGATAGGTTCGGGCGGAAACATCTCTGTCTCTATCCCTGCTCGTGCTAGTCCCGCCCCATAGCGAATATCGAAGTCCACCATGCCGTCCTCAAGGTCAACCTTTTCGCCCGAGGCGGTAATCCGCACGTCTACGTCTGGGTACATCGTCGTGAAGCGTGCGATTCTTGGCATCAACCACTGGGCGCCAAGGCTGGGTACAACGTGCACATTAATAAGGTCACTCTTTCCGGCCTGGGAAATCTCTTGAACGCCTGATTCGATTTGACCAAAGGCGTCTCCGATGTTCCTTGCAAACTTCCGGCCGGCATCGGTGAGGATGACAGAGCGGTGAATGCGATGGAACAGGTGAATGCCGAGAAGCCGCTCCAGGTCCCGAATACGGTGACTCACGGCGGACGGCGTCAAATGTAGCTCTTCCGCGGCGCGGATGAACGAGCCCAAGCGGGACGCCGCTTCAAAGGCTTGGAGAGTTGCCAAGGGGGGAATTTTGCGCACAATAAGAACGAACTCACATCACCGATTAGCCCTTTTAAATCTGTTCCCTGCATGCGTCAAGGTGAATCGCTAATTGATGTGTACTTACAGGTAAACGATTGTCCTTACCGAGGTACGGTCCCGAGCACACGGCCGCCGGCCGATATCTCTTGAATCGCCCCTTCAACTCGCACTTTTTTGAGCACAAATGCTTCGCATTTAGCCTAACGTAAGGGCGTTGGGGCTCGAGACGGTCATGAAGCGTACGAAGCAGTACGTTCCCTCCGGTTCGCTCCCCGTCACGAATCAAGTCTCCCCGTTGGTCGGCGAAATGGTGAATCCAGCTCACTCATAATCGATTTTTATTCTCTTGACCGCATGATTTCCGTGAGCCAACATTCCATCAACGGGCTAGGCAACGCCCTATAAATAGAAGCACGTCCACCGCCGTCGTGCTCTGGAGACAACATGAAAACGTCGAAATGCATTTTCAAATTTCTAGCGCGAAATTGAGCTTTTTTTGAAGCGAAATATCCACGCGCGAAGTCAATTTCTTATTTTTAAAGTCATCCCGGGTAAGCGGTGTGCTGCAAGAAGTTCGCGCTGCTGCTTTTCCGGTTGCCTTTATGTCTTCCCTGCTTTCACTGGTCAGGGCAAGGGGCGATGGGATGACTCTGCAGTTCTGTGACACTTCACGGCTGTGTCAGACGCCAACGCCCAGCCCGCTGCCTTTAAAGGAAATGAAATGACCCAAGTTTCAAGTCAGTACGCCGACCTAGATGATGTCACTCTGCACTACCTCACGGCGGGCGAGGGGTTCCCCGTGGTGCTGCTGCATGGCATTCCGCAGACTTCGTACGAATGGCGTTTCATTATTCCGGAGCTCGCCAAGAAGTACTCCGTGATTGCTCCGGACCTGCGCGGCCTCGGCGATTCCTCCAGGCCCGGCTCCGGCTACGACAAGAAGACGGTCTCCAACGACGTCTGGCAACTACTGCAGAAGCTGAACATCAAGGAATTCTTCCTTGTTGGTCACGACTGGGGCGGTCCGACGGCATTCTCGCTGGCCGCTCAGCATCGGGAGGCGGTGCGCAAGCTCGTAATTCTCGACGTCGCGATTCCGGGCGACGGCCACGACTTTTCACAGAACGGCCGGCGTTGGCACCACGCGCTCTTCCGCACCCCCGACTTCCCTGAGGCGCTGTTCCAAGGCCGTGAACACCTGATTCTCAACTGGCTGTTTGAAAACTACGGTCATCGCCCGACCTGCATTTCCGAAGAAGACAAGAGGGAATACCTGCGCACCTACGCCAAGCCCGGTGCCATGCGCGCGATGTACTCCTTCTATCGCGCATTGCCCCAAGATAACGAAGACAACAAGGCAATGCTGGAAGCCAACGGCAAGCTCGGGATGCCTGTCCTCGCCCTGGGAGGAAGTAAGAGCTTCGGCCGCGGTATGGACACGATTGAATCCGTGAAGCGCGTTGCAGAGGACGTCCGTGGCGGCTTGATTCCGGACTGTGGTCACTGGGTTACTGAGGAACAGCCGGAATTCATCTCGCAGCAATTGATGGAGTTCTTTGGCGAGTGAGGGGCACGGTTCGGTAATGCGATATTAAACAAATTAAGGAGACAACATGGTCAATTCCACCCGTCGCAGGCTTGTGCTCACTGGGGCAGCGGCAGCTGGTGCCTCAATGGCGTTCCCGGGCCTGGTTTTCGGCCAGGCAAAGTTCAAGCTGAAGTGCGCGAATATCATGCCGGCCGACCATCCTCTGAACGTTCGCTTGCGAGAAGCGAGCGCAAAAATCAAGGAGCAGACCAACGGTGCGGTAGACATCCAAGTCTTCCCATCAAGTCAGTTGGGAACCGATGCGGATATGCTCGCGCAGGTGCGCGCGGGTGGCATCGACCTATTCGTCCAGACCGGACTCGTCCTGGCGACGCTTGTCCCTGTTGCGTCCATCAATGGCATCGGATTCGCATTCTCCGATTACAGCAAGGTATGGGCTGCAATGGACGGTGCATTGGGCAAGCACGTCATCAATGCCTTCTCCAAGGCAAACCTCATCGCCTTCGACAAGATGTGGGATAACGGGTTCCGCCAGACCCTTTCTTCGAACAAGGCAATTCGCACGCCGGACGACATCAAAGCCTTCAAGATTCGCGTTCCCCCGAGTCCCCTGTGGACGTCCATGTTCAAGGACATTGGCGCCTCGCCGGTTTCCATTCCTTGGGGCGAGACGTATTCCGCGCTTCAGACAAAGGTCGCCGACGGGTTGGAGAACCCTCTCGCTGGCATCTACTTCGCGAAGATGTACGAGGTGGGCAAGTACATCTCGAACACCAACCACATGTGGGATGGCTTTTGGATGGTCGCCAATCGACGCTCCTTCGAGGCTATGCCGGCCGCGACGCGCGACATCATCACAAAGGTGATGAATGACAGCGCGCTGCAGCAACGCGCCGACGTGGAGAAACTGAACAAGGAACTCAAGGTCAATCTGACGGCCAAGGGAATCCAATTCTCTGACGTGGATACCAACGCATTCCGAACCAAGTTGCAGCAATCCGGCTTCTACTCTGACTGGCGCAAGCGGATGGGCGACGAGGCATGGGGGCTACTGGAAGCAACGGTTGGCAAGCTGGCGTAATCCGCCAAAAAGTGAGGCTTGTGATGGAAACCTTATCATCGACGCTGACCATTGGACGTCGAACCTTTGCCGATTCATGTGAGCATGTCCTGCTCCGCTGCGTAGAAATCGTGGCATCGATTATTCTCGTTGGGGAAATCGGCATTCTCGCGACCGGCGTGATTGCGCGCTACGTTCTCGACACCCCGATTACGTGGTCCGACGAGTTAGCCTCAATTCTCTTCATTTGGCTATCGATGCTAGGGGCGTCTATCGCATTCCAGCGCGGACAGCACATGCGTATGACCGCATTGGTCGGGCGCTCGAACTCCCGCAATCGACGAGTACTCGAAACCATTGCACTGGCTGTACCCTTAGCGTTTATGGTTGCGATTCTGCTCCCGGCGATTGACTACGCCATGGAAGAGGCCATTGTGACGACGCCCGCGTTGGAAATTTCCAACCTGTGGCGTTCCGCGGCGCTGCCCACTGGCGTCGCCCTCATGATTGTCTTTGCCGCCTTCAGGATTCTTAAGGAGAGGATGTTTCGCAGCATCCTCATCGCTGCGGTCGTTGCGATAGCGGTCTACGTGTTGCTGACGGTGGCCAAGCCAATATTTACTGACTTGGGAAATTGGAATTTGTTGATTTTCTTCGTTGGGATGATTGGGCTAGGTGTAGCTCTCGGGGTGCCAATCGCGTTTGTGTTCGCACTGTCGGCCATTGCGTATGTCTTCACCTCAACGTCGACACCGGCAATCGTTCTCGCGGGCCGACTCGATGAGGGGATGAGCCACCTTATCTTGCTGGCGGTGCCGCTCTTCGTCTTCCTGGGGTTACAGATTGAGTCGAATGGGATGGCGCGGGCTATGGTGGGCTTTCTCGCAACGCTGCTTGGACATGTCCGGGGAGGCTTGTCGTACGTGCTGGTCGGGGCCATGTATCTGGTTTCCGGCATCTCGGGGTCGAAGACTGCGGATATGGCTGCGGTTGCTCCGGCGCTCTTCCCGGAGATGCAGCAGCGCGGTGCCAAGCCTGGTGACCTCGTAGCGCTATTGGCTGCAACAGGCGCGCAGACCGAAACAGTTCCTCCCAGCATCGTGTTGATTACGATTGGTTCTGTGACGGGGGTTTCAATTTCAGCCTTGTTCACCGGTGGTTTATTGCCAAGCGTTGTGCTCGGTATCACGTTGTGCACTGTCGTGTGGTGGCGCTACAAGAACGAAGACCTATCCTCGGTCAAGAAAACGCCAAAGGCTAAGATTGCAAAGGCTTTCATAGTGGCACTGCCGGCTCTTGCACTCCCGTTCGTAATTCGAGCGGCCGTGGTAGAGGGGATGGCTACTGCAACTGAAGTCTCGACAATTGGCATCATCTATTCGCTGGTTGTTGGCGCGATTGTGTACCGCCATTTCGACATCAAGCGGTTGGGCCAGATGCTGGTAGAGACTGTTTCGCTGTCCGGTGCAATCCTTTTCATCATCGGTGGGGCTACTACAGTCGCTTGGTCGCTGACGCAGTCGGGCTTCTCGCAAGACCTGGCGGCACTGATGAGCAGCCTTCCGGGCGGACCGGCTATGTTCATCGCGGTTTCCATCGTCGCCTTTGTGATTCTTGGCAGCGTACTGGAAGGTATTCCGGCGATTGTCCTGTTTGCCCCGCTCGTTTTCCCAATCGCGAAAAGCCTCGGTGTCAATGAAGTTCACTATGCAATGATTGTCGTGCTGTCGATGGGCATGGGTTTGTTCATGCCGCCAGTCGGCGTTGGCTACTACGCTGCCTGTGCGGTGGCGCGAGTGGAGCCAAGTGAAGGACTTCGACCCATATGGGGTTACATGATTGCCCTCTTCGTGGGGCTTGTGCTGGTCGCAATGATTCCATGGTTGTCGATTGGCTTCCTTTAATCCATGGCGCCTCCCTCTGGCCTCTACCTCGGTAGAGGCCTTTTTGTAGTAATGGTCTAATCGATCCGAGCACTGATTTAGGCGAGAATGCTCGTCATGGAGAGGTGTCTGATGCCGAGGCAACGTCGTTCGTTTTCCCCCCGAGTTCGAGTAGCAAGCAGTCTGTCTGGTCCTCGACCAGGGCTATAGCTTTATCGAAGCGAGCCGCTCGGTCGGCGTAGGCGAGACGGTGCTGCGCCGTTGGGTGCAGCAGTTGCAAATGGAGCGCCAGGGCGTCACCCCGCAAGGCAAGGCAATCACGCCGGATTAGCAACGTATCCAGGAACTCGAGGCGCGCGTTGAACGCCTCGAGCGCGAGATGGCCATTTTTAAAAAAGTATGGTCTGCCCCAGATTTGCAAGTCGCTGGGTTACCGCTTCAACAGAACAACGTTTGCGTCAATGTATCCGGCCTGTTTGCGCAGTGCGTGACTGCTGGCCATGATGGAATCCGCGCACACCAAGCCCAATAAAGCGTTCAGTCATGGATGACTGCTTTTTAGCCGGGCGCCGGTCAACGGTTCTGTGTCATCCGCTAATCAGGGCTCATAAAACAGGACTTCGGCACTTCTTTGTGCTCAGATGCCTAACGGCGCTTCGGGGAATGGTCGATATGGCAGTCGGCTAGTCAATACCTTCCAGCAGATTCGGACGATCTTGTTGGCCAGCGCAATGAGTGCGACGTGCGGATGACTTCGCTGCTCAAGTTCATGAAGCCACAAACCTATTCGAGGCTGATCGCGCTTCATGTGGATCATCAAGGCGCGCGCCCCCTGGATCACCATCATCCGCAAGTAGGCGTTCCCGCGCTTACCAAACCAGTTCTTGCCGAGATCAATTCCGATGACGTGGACGTGGTGCTCGCTCATGGTCGCTCTCCTTGAAGTGGCCGCGCACAGTATCGCGCAGGAGGTGGGGCAGACCATTCCATTAGGTTACCGCGCTCTTGATGTCGGAAGGCATCGAACGTACGCAGTAATCGACCAGATCTGCGGAAGCGAATCGGTCGAGTTGATCTGTGCGGTGTTCGACGTCTCGCGGCCCTGCCTATATGCCCACCGAGAGCGTGCTCAGCGTGTTGATACCGAACGCATGGCGCTGCGCAGTCGCGCGCATCATCTGTTCGTGGAGAGCCGCAGTTCGGCGGGCAGGCGTAGCATCATGGGCATGATTCGCGAGGAAGGCACGGCGATTGGCCGCTTCAAGGCCAGTCGCTTGATGGAAGAGCTGGGGCTGATCTGCAAGCAGCCCGGCAGCCATGCCTACAAGCGGGCCACGGTGGAGCGGATCGAAATCCCGAACCATCTCAACCGTAAGTTCGCGGTGAATTCCCAGGATCAGGTCTGGTGCGGAGACATCACGTATGTCTGGGCGCAAGGCCATTGGCATTATCTGGCAGGGGGGGCTCGACTTGTTCACGCGACGGGGCGTCGGCAGGGCATTACCATACGGGGGCCGGTCTGCGCGTAGCGCCGGAGGCTTATTCCTGCGCACTCTCTAGCAATCTGGCTAACGCGAGCAAGCTCCCCTCATCATTGTGCTTCGCAATGAGCTGCATGCCAATTGGCAAGCCGTTGTTACTTCCGAACGGGACCGAGATGCAGGGGTGCCCGGTAAAGTTAGTGGGTGCCGTTAAGCGAGTCAAAAATCTAAACATCGGAAAATTTTCGCCACCGATAGTGAAGGATCTTTCGCCAAGTAGCGGCGCGACACTGCCGCATGTTGGGACCAGAATTGCATCGACAGATTCGAGCGCCCGGTCGAAAGCATCGATTGCGAATTGACGGTATCGCAGAGTACGAATGTACTCGTCTGCCGAAATAGTCGCTCCCCCGAGCAGACGGTTACGTGTTTCATCGCTATAGGGCTCTCCCCTTTGGAGAGCTTCACTATGCGCGGCGTAAGATTCCGCTAGGATGACGGTATGCTGAGCCTCCGAGATAGCCTGTATCGCCGGGATATCGACTTCCGCGATATCGATTCCGAACTCCCTGAACTTCAGTTCTGCCTCCCGCCACGCCTTTGCCACTGGTTCGGTCAAGTAGTCGCCGTAGTACCTTCTTACCAATCCCACGCGACGGACTGTCGCGGCCCGACGTAGCTCTGATGTGTAGACTCCAATGCGCCCGGTCATTGCCTCAAGCATGACGGCACTATCGAAGACGGTCCGGGTCATGGGGCCTACATGGTCAAGCGTATGGCTCACCGCGAAGACTCCTTGACAAGAGACTAGTCCGTAAGTCGGCTTAAGGCCAACGATGCCGCACAGCGCCGCGGGTAGCCGGATCGACGCGCCTGTGTCAGACCCAAGTGCTGCCAAACACATTCCCGAGGCGACAGCTGCCGCAGACCCGCTGCTCGAACCACCTGAGATATGCGCGGTGTTGAAAGGGTTTTTTACCGGACCGAAGAACGACCTATCGCCCGTTGGACCATACGCGAATTCGTGAGTATTGGTTTTTCCAACGATGACGGCGCCTTCGCACCGGAGTCGGCGAACGACATCCGCGTCGCGCGCAGCTGCCGGCGCATTAGCGAATCGTTCAGAGCCATTTGTTGTGGAAAGGCCTACTACGTCGATGATGTCTTTTACCGCGACCGGCACACCGTGCAGTATTCCCAGGGAAGACCCCCTCTTCGAAAGGTCGTCGCAAAAGCGGGCGGCTGCTATTGCGCCTTGTTGGTCCAAGGAGATGAAAGCATTGAGGTGCGAGCGGTCAATTCTCGAAAAGCATTCACGAAGAGTCTGATAAGAGGGCTCACCGCCAGCTTGGCTTTGGTGCAAGTTATTGATAATGGATTTCATGATTACCTTTAGTGGCACCGTCTACTGGGCCTCACGCGTTGCTTCTTCGCCTGAAGGCCGCAAAGTGAAGAAGAGTCCAGCGGTTGGTGCACGAACAAGGTGCGCGGCTTCGCGGGGGCGCTGCGTCCATCCAACATCCGTTGGCGCCCGCGTCCATGTTAAGTATGCGACAACGAATACGCAATAGTATGCAAAAAATGCTTCCGATGTAAGGGTATACCCGCGAAAATGGTGCGCGACACACTGCCCAGCACAAAACCTCATTGACCGTCGATAATGTATGCAATACCGTATGCGAAGATTTTTAAAAAGTCGACTTGGAGGGAATGAGAGATGCCTGCCTCAGAATCACTGAATGCGAATTCTGTATCGGAACGCGGAGTAAAGGCCCGAGCCACCTGGGAAGCCGCAGTCTATCGGAAAATTGGATGGAGATTAATTCCACTTTTAATCATCTGCTACACCATGGCCTACCTAGATAGAGTGAACGTCGGCTTCGCAAAGATGCAAATGATGTCGGATTTAAAGCTAAGCGATACTATTTACGGCCTCGGTGCCGGCATATTTTTCATTGGATATGTCCTCGCTGAAGTGCCAAGTAATATTATTTTGCACAGGGTTGGTGCGCGCCGGTGGATTGCACGAATCATGGTGACTTGGGGCCTGACTTCGGCTGCCATGGTATTTGTCAGTTCACCAACTTCGTTCTACGTTCTACGTTTTTTGCTTGGCGTGGCAGAAGCGGGTTTCTTTCCAGGGATTATCTATTACCTGATGAACTGGTATCCGACTCGCCGTCGTGGCAGCGTGCTTGCCATGTTTTATCTTGCCGCTCCATTTTCAGCGATTCTTGGAGGCCCGCTGTCCGGAGCGTTACTGAAGACTATGGTTGGCATTCCGCCGCTTTCCCCTTGGCAATGGATGTTTGTAATCGAAGCAATTCCTGCGATTGTTCTCGGCATCGTTGTGCTCTGCGTCCTTAAGGACCGCATCGAGGATGCTTCGTGGCTTCAAGAGGACGAAAAGCGCTTTGTGCGTTCACAACTCTCGTTAGAAGATGGTGAGAAAGTTCACATTCCACTTCGGCGAGTG
Organism: Pandoraea cepalis; assembly: GCF_902459625.1. Classification (NCBI taxonomy): domain Bacteria; kingdom Pseudomonadati; phylum Pseudomonadota; class Betaproteobacteria; order Burkholderiales; family Burkholderiaceae; genus Pandoraea; species Pandoraea cepalis. The sequence continues at coordinate 231,973 of NZ_CABPRY010000005.1, read as the reverse complement.
TTTGGAAATAAACATGTCTGGCACCTCAGCGCACTTCTTTTTACTATCGTAATGGCTATGAACGGAGTGTTCTTCTGGATGCCAACCTTAATCACTGAATCCGGAATTAAGGATCCGCTAATGGTTGGGCTGCTCAGCGCTGTCCCATACCTGGCTACCGTTCCCGCAATGCTTCTCATTGGACGGCACTCCGACAAGACTAATGAGCGCCGCTGGCATATGTTTGCCTTGTGCATTGTTGGTATGGTGGGTTTTCTTCTGAGTATTCAATGGCAGCACTCCACCATGTTGCTGCTCTGTGCCATGACGCTGGCGACCATGTCTGTCTGGGCAGTTTTACCGCTTTTCTGGACCGTGCCGACTGCGGTTTTTCAGGGGGTTTCCGCGGCAGCCGGCATTGCTATGATTAACTCGCTTGGCGTTACGGCCGGTTTTGTCGCTCCCTACATGGTCGGAGTGCTGCGAGACGTCACGGGAAGCACTAATGCGGCGATGTATGTCCTTGCTGCGCTATGGGTCGTGGGGGGGCTCCTCGTGGTGAAGCTTCCCGCCGACTGGGTAGCACGAAAGTAAAACTGAATTTGAGGCGGGCGTGATACTTCGGTGCCGGAGTTACTGACCGCCTCTGGCGGAGGCGAGATTTGCTATACTTTCTTATTCGCTATCGTATCCATTGTTTTCAACTCTTATGCATTTCGCAAATGACGGCAAACGCCATGTTGTTAAGAAGGCCCCGACAGGTAAAGTGAGCGTGGGCGGCAGCACTAATCGGGCGGGAGGGGGGGCACAAACGCCCGAGGAGGCGGTCACACTGCCGGAGGCAGCATATCAGGCGATTCGCGGGCATATTCTCGATAATCGGTGGTCTCCGGGATTCCAAATGACTGAGCAAGAAATCGCTACAGAGTTTGGGATGAGCCGTACTCCCGTACGTGAGGCGATGCTCCGCCTACAGCAAGAGGGCCTCATTGCGGTGGTGCCGCGTCATGGTATGCGCGTCCTTCCCATTTCTCCGTCGGACATGAAGGAGATTTATGAAGTTCTTACGTCGCTTGAGGGGACCGCGGCTGAACTCGCAGCTTCTAAAGAATTATCCGACGAGGAACTGCACGTCCTAGACATTGCATTGGATGCAATGGACGATGCACTTAAGAAAGATGACCTGGACGCATGGGCGAAGGCAGACGAGGACTTCCATGCTCAGTTGTTGGACTTATGTGGAAACAGATTAATCAAGCAGCTCGTATCTAACACGTGGGACCGTGCTCATCGAGCGCGCATGGTCACGCTTCGCCTGCGAAGCAAGCCCATCAAGTCGACTCGGGAGCACAGGGCGATGGTAAAGGCCATTCGTCAACGCGATCCTGCCGCGGCGCGAGAACTTTTGAGAGCACATCGGGAGCGCGCTGGAGGTGAACTGCTTGAGATACTGGAAAAGTTTGGCCTTAAGCGCTTATAGAAATCCAACTTCATTGCCGTCTTTTCTCGTCTCGACGAGAGGGACGGCGTGTAGTTGCTTACATCGGATGGCCGCCAGTTGTCCTAGAAGATGTGACGGAGCTTCCTCGCCATGTCCGCTGATGCCGTGTTCATCGTTAGGATTGGCAATCTCCTTTGCTAGCTAGGCGGTGCATTCCCTTGAGACCGGCGGGCATGCCCTCGGAGATTCCATCCCCGACCCATGCGCGGGAACACTGTTCATAGACTGCATACGGGCCAGTCCCCACACCCTTTCGCGGTTCGTCTAGAAGTCTCAGCACCAGGCGGTGCTCGCGCCCGATGGCGGGGATGCAGTCTGGTCGACGAAAGGTGCCGAAGTGGTGTGCGAGCGACGCACTGTCGCAGAGCTGGCATCTATTTTCCTTCTGTGTCAGACATCACTGAGCAAACTTCGGTCATGACGGCTACGGCAAATCATTGACACCTCTACAAGGCATGCTATAACGTATGCATTAATGCATTCATTGTGGAATTAATCGGTGAGGAGTTTGAGCATGCTTAAAAGGACAACCCAGTTGCTGGATGTTGCAGTATTGCCGGGAGACGGGATTGGGCAGGAAGTTATGCCTGCTTGCCTTGAAGTGCTGGAGGCGGTGCAAAAGGTTTGCGGAATTTCGATGTTGCACTGCACCACCTACAATGCCGGTGCACAGTACTACGCGAAATCCGGGGTAGCTCTGCCCGACGAGACACTACGGGCTTGCAAGAAGTCCAACGCAATTTTGTTCGGAGCAATGGGCTGGCCGGACATTCGGCACAAGGACGGCACCGAAATTATCCCCCAGCTCGACTTGCGGATGGAATTGGGTCTTTATGCTGGAGTTCGCCCCATCCGGTGGTTTCCCGGTTTGCCTAGAGTGCTCACAGATGAGCGGGCAAAGCAGATTGACTTCGTTCTAGTGCGCGAGCAAACCGAAGGCCTCTTCTATGCGCGAGGACGCGGACGGGTTGAGAACGACCAGGAGGCATACGACACGATGCAGATTACCCGCTCCGGCAGTACGCGGGTAAGCGACTTCGCGTTTCGCCTGGCAGAGCAACGTAAGGCGCAAGGGAAGTCATCCCGTGTGACATGTGTTGACAAGGCGAACGTTTTTGCGTCGATGGCATTCTTCCGCAAGGTCTTCGACGAGGTTGCGTCCCGATATCCAGACATCGAGAAGGACCATGCTTACGTCGACGCCATGGCACTTACCATGGTCAAGAAGCCGTGGACTCTTGATGTGATGGTCACCGAGAACATGTTCGGGGACATCCTATCGGACCTAGCCGCAGGCCTCATCGGCGGCATGGGCATGGCATCTTCCGCAGATATCGGTGATGACCACGGCCTATTTCAGCCGGCACACGGCACAGCCCCGGACATCGCGGGGCAAGGAAAGGCTAATCCCTGCGCAATGCTGCTGTCGGCCGCGATGATGCTGGAGTGGCTGGCCTTCCGGCATGACGAGCCTCAACTGGCAACGTGCGGGGCTGTTATTGAGAAGGCCGTTGAGCACGCCCTCGCGTCCGGCGGCGTGGTTCCCATGGAGTACGGCGGCTCTGCCGGTGCGGCGGAGGTGACGAAGGCCGTCATTGATGCCCTCCCAATCGCGCTGCGCGCGGTAACGAAATGAACGCCGCACAAAAGCCGCGGGTAACAGACGGCCATGTTGTGACCGTCTACTTCCAAGTACGCAGCGAACACTTGGACGACTTCAGACAGGCCATTCTTGAGAACGCTCACGCGTCCCTGACCCTAGAGTTTGGTTGCCTTGCGTTCGACGTCTGCGAGGATGTGGAGCGACAAAAGTTCTTTCTCTACGAACTCTATACGAGTGCTCGCGCGTTCGCGGAGCACCTCGAGACCACACATTTCAAGGCATTTGATTCAATGAGCTCGAAGTGGATTAGCGACAAAACCGTCACGCAGTACGCACGCCTGACGTCCGGGGTCCCCGCCATGCAACATGAAGAGGATTGAAATGACGACAGACATCGCATCGGTTAAGGCGATAGTGTTCGACACGTTCGGGACTGTCGTGGACTGGCGGGGAAGCATCATCGCGGACCTCACGCAGTGGGGAAACGACAACGGCATTGACGCTGATTGGGCGCAATTGGTCGACGCGTGGCGCGGGCGGTATGAACCCCAAAAGGACCGGGTGCGGCGCGGAGAGATTGCGTGGACGAATATCGATGACCTCCACTACGAGGCGCTGTGCACTCTGCTTCCGGAGTTCGGACTGAGCAATCTCAGTGACGCCCAGCGCTTGCACGTGAACCGCGTCTGGCACCGACTCAACGCATGGCCGGATGCGGTCGCTGGCCTTACTCGGCTTAAGAAGCGATACGTTGTCGGACCGTTGTCCAACGGGAATATCGCTCTTTTGGTCAACATGGCCAAGCATGCGGGGCTTCCCTGGGACTCGATTTTTTCTTGTGAGCATTTCCAACGCTACAAGCCGCACCCGGACACATATCTGGGTGTCTGCAGGCAAATGTACCTGGAGCCTCACGAGGTAATCATGTGCGCCGCACACAACCACGACCTCGATGCGGCACGGTCGGTCGGACTGCGTGCCGCGTTTGTTCCGCGGCCGACCGAGTACGGGCCGGGGCAGACCACCGACCTGGAGCCGTGTGCTGACTGGGATGTCGTGGCCAGTGACCTGCAAGACTTGGCCACAAAGATGGGCGTTTAAGGCAGAGTAACCCCCTGTACAGCGCCTCTTGGTCGCTAAGTTGCGTCGTCTCCGATACGGTGGCCTAGCGATTCGTCCCTTGGTCGGTGAGACCATGCCGACCACTACCCTTCACGCATACTGGGAGCTAGAAAGTTGCGCTCACACGGTAATAAGCCACTACTCGGTTGCATCGCGGACGACTTCACGGGCGCGACAGACCTTGCAAACAACTTGGTGCGCGCCGGTATGCGCGTGGTCCAAACAATCAGTGTTCCGGCTCCGACGGACGACGCGACAACAGCGTCGACGCTGGTAGATGCCGACGCCATCGTCGTTGCGCTGAAGTCGCGAACAGCGCCTGTGGCGGAAGCCGTTGAGCAGTCGCTTCGCGCAGCGCAGTGGTTGCAACACGTGGGTGTGGAGCAACTGTACTTCAAGGTGTGTTCGACCTTTGATTCTACCGACCGCGGAAACATTGGTCCGGTGGCCGAGGCGTTGGCCGACGCGTTGCAAGCCGGCATCGTTCCGGTTTGTCCGGCCTTCCCTGAAGCGAATCGGACCGTCTACAAAGGGCACCTATACGTCGGCGACGTTCTACTGAGCGATAGCAGCATGCGGCAACATCCGCTTACGCCCATGACGGATTCGAACTTGGTTCAGGTGCTACAACGCCAAATCGACGGTAAGGTCGGCCTCGTCGACCATGCGGTCGTTCGGCAGGGCCCCGACGCCGTTCGCGAACGCCTGGCAGTGCTACGCGCCGAAGATAGACGCTTCGCAATCGTCGACGCCATCGCTTATGATGATCTCGTCACAATGGGCAAGGCATTCGCAGGCCTGCCATTGGTCGTCGCCGGCTCAGGTGTGGCTATTGGCTTGCCACAGAATTTCGGAATCTCCCCGGGGGAAGACGCGGCGCATCTACCGAAGGTTTATGGTGCCCGCGCGATCGTTTCTGGAAGTTGCTCTTCGGCATCGAATGCTCAAGTCGTGAACTTCATCAAGCGTGGTGGAGAGGCATATCCAGTGGACCCGCTTCGCATCGCGGCTGGCAGCGACATCGTCGGCGAGGCACTGCATTGGGCGGGAACGCGCATTTCCGATACACCGGTGCTCTTTTATGCAACCGCTCAACCGGATTCTGTGAAAGCAGTCCAAGCCTTGCTCGGCGTAGAACAGGCAGGCGAACTCGTCGAACGAACGCTATCGTCCATCGCTCTCGGCCTGGTAGAGCGCGGCGTCCGTCAACTCATCGTTGCCGGAGGCGAAACATCCGGTGCATGTGTGCAGGCGTTGGAGGTTCAGCAAATGCGTATCGGCCCGCAAATCGACCCGGGAGTGCCTTGGTGCTACGCCCTGTCTCCTGCAGCCGGTACTGACGGACTTATGTTGACCCTGAAATCCGGTAACTTCGGCACTGTCGATTTCTTCACCAAAGCCTTCGGGATGCTGGCATGACCGAACAAGAACTCAGGCTGGAGATTTGCCGTGTTGGCCGCAGCCTTTTTGAACGGCGGTACGTGCATGGCAGCGCGGGCAATATCAGTGTCCGGCTTGACGATGGATACCTCATCACGCCAACCGATGCCTGCTTGGGCTTCCTCGAGCCGGAACGGCTGGCCAAGGTAGCAAGCAGCGGAGAACAGGTATCAGGCGACCGAGCGAGCAAGACCTTGGCGATGCATCGCAAAATCTATGATGCCGACTCGGAAGCTCGATGTGTCATACACACGCATTCGACGCACTTGGTCGCTCTTACGCTGGCTGGCGTATGGGCGACCGAGGACATTCTGCCGCCTATCACGCCTTACTTCGTGATGAAGGTAGGCCATGTTCCACTCATCCCTTACCACCGTCCTGGCGACCCACGAGCGGCTGACCTGGTTGCCGATGCCATCACCCGTCGCCATTCCCAAGGCGGCAGGATTCGAGGCGTGATGTTGGACCGCCTGGGGCCTAATGTTTGGGGCACGACACCGGCGGGTGCCATGGCGACATTGGAGGAGTTGGAAGAGACAGCACGTCTCTGGCTGATGTCTCACCCGAAGCCCAGCCCATTGGGCGATGAAGCGCTCGATGAGCTTTGCCAGACCTTCGGAGCGATTTGGTAAGCGACTGGTCCGAAGAGTATCTGCCCACGGTCGGGCAGATACGCCGGAAATGCGCACAGAATATTGACGTTTGCGTCACACAGTAGAAGCTGTTTCCCCGGTTGCCGCGCCTCACTGATGTACGCAGGCTCTTTCTCGAACATGGCAATGGGTTCTGCGAGGTCCCGATCCACTTGCTCGGCCTTCGACACGGTTTCGAGTAAGTCGCGCGCGATTGCGAAGGGAACGGAAACGACACCGTCGCGGTCGCCGGCAATGAAGTTGACATTCCCCTGCGCTATAGGAAAGCCAATGTAACGTCCACCGCGCTCGCCAGGTATGCCAGGGGAGACCGCCTTGGCGTACACCGCGAAACGCGGCATTTCGCACGTCATCTCAATCGCGGACGACCCCGTCTGTGACTACGGCGACGATGCCTTTGCTCTTCAGGAGCTCGACAGTACGCTCCCCAACTACTGCAGCTATTGAGTTGTTGTTTGTCGCTACGGCCATGACGTCGCCGGGACTAGCAAACCGGGTCGCAGCATGTACCGCAAAAATTTCGTGGGCTGCCGCGGTCAAAGGCAACGCCGAGCCTACAAACGGTTTGAACTCATCTGTGTACCGCTTGCCGCTCATATTGACCTCCTCGGTTGCCACAAATTATGGCATCGAAGATGCCTACGAAACTCTGGTCGGTCCATGTGCGGATGGCCAGTTGGGTCAGACGTTATTGATGGCCTGCTACATCATGCGGCACATACTCGACCTCGAGGTCATGCCTCTCGTCGACTGTAATCTTGACAGACAGTGCGCTGACTGCATCGGTCAACTGCGACACCTTTGATACACCGATGATCGGAGCAGAGACGCCAGCTTTGGTCAATACCCAAGCCAGCGCGACCTGAGCCATCGGCAATTCTCGCTCACGCGCTACCCGCTCCACGGCGTCAATTATCTTCCCGTCAGTTGCCTGCGTTCTGTCGTAAAGCGCTGTACCAACGCCGTCCGTCTCAATTCGGCCTGTCTGAGCTCCAAAAGGTCTGCTTAACCGGCCACGAGCCAGCGGGCTCCAGGGCATGAGACCGATACCTTGGTCCAGGCAAAGCGGAATCATTTCTCGTTCCTCCTCACGATAGAGGAGGTTGAGGTGATTCTGCATTGAGACGAACTTTGTCCAACCGTGCTGAGCGGCGACTTCTTGTGCCTTAGCGAATTGCCAAGCGAACATTGAAGAGGCACCGATGTAGCGGGCTTTTCCGGCCTTTACGACGTCGTGTAATGCCTCCATCGTCTCCGTGATGGGGGTCTTGTAGTCCCATCGGTGGATTTGGTAGAGGTCTACATAGTCTGTGCCTAACCTCGAGAGGCTCGCATCAATGGCGCTCATTATCGCTTTCCGCGACAGGCCACGGTCGTTGGGCTTGGCTTCCGAAGGAGACAAACCATGGGGCGGGAAGTACACCTTGGTTGCGAGAACGACATCCTCTCGTCTCGTGAACTCACGAATCAGTTTGCCGACGATAACTTCAGAAGTGCCCCCAGAGTAGCTATTGGCGGTGTCGAAGAAGTTGATTCCCTGCTCAATTGCACTGCGGAGGATGGGGCGCGAATCCGCTTCGCCGAGCGTCCATGGGTGTGCACCGGCGTCGGGGGCGCCAAAGGTCATGCAACCCAAACAAAGACGAGAAATGTCCAGGCCGGTCGAGCCGAGTTTTGTGTATTCCATGTAGTAACTCTTTGTTAAAGGGAGCCTCTGATTCGGTCCTCAGTTCTGCGAGGCGGTACCTACCGAGTATGGAGCCACAACATGAGCCAGTCTCTCGGCTGTTGTAATCCCCGGAGCTGCTCCACATTGGGCTTAGGAGCGCCGCGCCGTAAAGCGATGAATTGTATGTGCAGAAGACGAAGTTTCATCTATGCCAACGCGCATACGGAGCCGGATGAAACCATTGCGCATAGGTACGAGAAAAGAAAATGCCCGTCGCGGGCCATCGCGACGGGTTTCTTCGCCTACAGCTGAACTTCAGCGTAAAACGGGTTGCCGTGTATTTTGGGAGGCTGATTCCATGCCTACCACAGCGGGTGCGGTTTCGCGCATCGAGAGCGCGCACAACGTCGAGATAACCCCCAACAGCGAGAACAGAATTGCTGGTCCAATCCAGCCCACCATGCCGTAGAGGCCTGTCGCGACGAAGGGAACTAGTCCGGCCACCAGGGATGCGCCGTTGTAGCCCAGAGAGATGCCTGAGGAGCGCACGTTGGCTGGAAACTGTTCCGAGAACCACGAGGGCTCAACTGCAAAGATGGGGTCGTGGCTCAGCATTAGCGACAACGAGATGGCAGTCACCACCATGATGCTGGCACCTGTGTTGATGAGCATGAACATTGGGATGCCGAACAAGATGGTAAATAAGGCACCGAGCATATACACAGGGCGGCGGCCAATCCTGTCGCTCCATGCGCCGTATATTAGATGGCTGACAAGGCCGATGGCCGAGCCAATCATGGTGCCCCACAGTACATTTTCCTTGGTTGTGATATTGGTAAGTACTACATACGACAGCATGAAGCTGGTTGTAACGTAGTATCCGCCGGTCTCTGCCAAGCGCAGGCCGATGATACGCAACACCTTGCGCCAGTCGTTTCGCAGCACGTCCAGGGCGGGCTGCTTGACGATGGTGTTCTTCTTCTTCATGGCCTCGAAGTCAGGCGATTCTTTGACGCCCAAACGGATGAAGAGACCGATGCCAACCATGACGATAGAGACAAGGAATGGCATACGCCAGACCCAGTCGCCTTCGAAGAGGACAGCCGACATGAGGAACGCGCCGTTCGCCATCAGTAACCCGAGTGGGATACCAACTTGCGGCACTGCACCGAAGAAGCCGCGCCGATTTGGTGGCGAGTGCTCGCACGCCATCAGTACAGCGCCGCCCCATTCCGCGCCGAAACCCACGCCCTGAATCATACGAAGCAGAATCAGGAGAATGGGGGCGACCACGCCGGACTGTTCATAGGTCGGTAGAGCGCCAATTAATACGGTGGCGCCACCCATGGCTAGCAGCGACCAGAACAACACTGCCTTGCGGCCAAGTCGGTCGCCGTAGTGTCCGGCGAGATAACCTCCCAGTGGGCGCATCAGGAAGCCGACGGCTAGGGTCGCGAATGACGCAAGAATGCCAACGAGAGGTTCGGTTGTGTGGAAAAAGATTTTCCCGAACCATCCAGCTGCAGCCGTACCGTAGATGAAGAAGTCGTAGCTCTCAACCGCCGAGCCAATCATGGATGCGATGGATACCTTGACCGCGCCATCCTTCTTCGTCGCGTTAGTCGTGGCAGATGTCATATTGTCTTTGTCTCCAAACGCTTATAGTTTTGTCATTTGCTGGACGGGCGCTTGTGGCGCCACGTCCAGCTTGGGGAGGCCAGATTACGGCCGCCCGTACCTGCTAGTTGACTACTTACTGCTGAAAGGTCTCGATGACTCGGCTATCATCGCGCTGACCTAGGCCGGCCTCGGCAGCCTGGCAGTACCGTGTATGGGAGATGTCGAGCAGTGGCACTTGAGCGCCGCAGCCTTGAGCGGCGTCAACCACCAAACCGCTGTCCTTCACGAAGATGTTGATGGAACTCGTCACCTCGACGTCCGTGCCCTTGAGCATGCGGGGACCACGGTCCGACAGCATCCAGGATCCGGCCGCGCCTTTTTCAATCAGGCCCAGGACCTGTGCCGGGTCCAGACCGAGCGAGCGGGCCAAGTTCAGTGCCTCAGCGGCAGCCACGATATGGACCGAGCAGAGGTGCTGGTTGACGACCTTGATTGCCTGCCCATCGCCAAGCTTTTCACCCGTGATGCGGACTTCGCCCATGGCTTGGAGTACCGACCGTACAGCCTCGATGTCGGCGGCGTCGCCGGCAGCAAAGATGACGAGTTGACCGGTCCGGGCACGAGAGACGCCACCTGTGACCGGGGCATCCACCACGCGCACGCCTGCTTGCCGCAGTCGCTCGCCTTGTTCGCGCACGCTGGCAGGGCCGACCGTGGACATGATGACCCACGTATGGGCGATGGGCTTACCAATAGCGTCATCAACCAGCTTTGCTAGCTGGTCCGGCGTAGCGACCATCACGACGGCGACGTCCGCCGTCGGTAGGTCCGAAACCCGGTTGACGGCAGCAATGCCCTGAGCTTGTGCGTTGCCACAAGCAGCGGATACTACGTCGAAGCCGCCGACGGCGTGACCCGCATTGCGAATCTGGATAGCCATAGGCAGTCCGATGGCGCCCAAGCCGATGAAATTGACGTTCATTTCGATCTTTCCCTCACTTCAACCATGCTTTGATGCGCTCGACGATGACTTCCGTCGAGATGCCGTACCTGTCATGTAGCGTCGGCAGCGCGCCGGCGTCAAGGAACTGGTCAGGCAGGGCCACCACTTCGAGGGCGGGGTAGACGCGTGCCTGCATCAGCGTCATTGCGACAGCTTCGCTGAGCCCCCCCACAGTGCTGTGGTTCTCGGCTACCACGACCAGCCGACCGCTGCGGCGGCACTGCTCAACAATGGTGACCACGTCCAGCGGCTTGATGGTCGGCACGTGCAGCACGCCCACGTCGGCGGTGCCGCCGGCCATGGCCTGAGCCACTTCCAGCGCGCGCATCGTCATGAGACCCGACGAGATAATCAGCACGTCACGGCCGTCGCGCAGCAGCTTGGCCTTGCCCAGCTCGAACTTGTAGTTGTACTCGTCCAGCACCAGAGGCACCTTGCCGCGCAGCAGACGCATGTAGACCGGGCCCTTGTACTCGGCGATCGCGGCGACGGCTTGCTCGGTATCGAGGGCGTCGCAGGGGTCGACGACAGTCATACCCGGGATGGCGCGCATCAGCGCAAGGTCCTCGGACGCCTGATGGCTCGGGCCGTATCCGGTGGTCAGGCCGGGCAGAGCCGCGCAAATCTTGACGTTGAGGTTTTCCTCGGCGATGACTTGGTGGATGAAGTCATACGCGCGGCGGGTGGCGAACACCGCATAGGTGGTCGCGAACGGAGTGAAGCCTTCCTTCGCCATGCCACCGGCGGCAGCCATCAGCAACTGCTCGGCCATGCCCATCTGGAGGAAGCGCTCGGGGAACGCTTGACCGAAGATGTGCAGGTCGGTGTACTTCGAGAGATCGGCGGTCATGCCGACGATTTCCGGACGCTTCTCGGCCTCGGCGACCAGCGCATGGCCAAACGGCGCCGCGGTGGTGCGCTGGCCCTCTGCAGCGATGGAGGCAATCATCGCCGAGGTGGTCAGGCGAGGCTTGGCGGGCGCTTGGGACTGGGTCGGAGTTGTGTTCGCGGCAGCGGTGCTCATTGCTCGGCTCCGTTGGATTGGGTGGCGGCGTAGTTGGCGTCCAGAACCGAAATGGCGTGCTGCCATTCATCCGCTTCAACGCGGATGAAGTGGTTCTTCTCGCGGGTTTCGAGGAAGGGGACACCCTTGCCCATCAGCGTGTCGAACAGAATCACGCGAGGCACCGGCTCCTTCAAATTACGGGCACGGTCGAACGCCTCAATCACGGCAGGTAGGTCGTTGCCATTCACGCGCTGCGTGTACCAGCCGAAGCTCTGCCACTTGTCCGGCAGCGGCTCAAAGCCAAGCACTTCGTGCGACACGCCGTCAGCCTGCTGGCGGTTGACGTCGACCAAGCAAATCAGATTGCTGAGCTTGTGGTGCGAGGCCGACAGGGCAGCTTCCCAAGTTGAGCCTTCATCCAGTTCGCCGTCGGACATCGAGTTGTAGACGAAGGCCGAGCTGCCCTTCATCTTGAGACCCAGCGCCATGCCCACACCAATGGGGAGACCTTGGCCCAGCGAGCCGCCCGAGATTTCCATGCCCGGGGTGTAAGTAGCCATACCCGACATTGGCAGGCGGCTATCATCGGAGCCGTAGGTCTCCAGTTCCGCCTCATCGATGATGCCGGCTTCAATCAGAGCGGCGTAGAGCGCTATGGCGTAATGACCATGCGACAGCAAGAAGCGGTCGCGGCCTTCCCACCCGGGTTCGCCCGGGCGGACCTTCATGGCATGGCAGTATGCCGTAGCCAACACATCGGCATAGCCGAGCGCCTGGCCGATATAGCCTTGTCCCTGCACTTCGCCCATGCGAAGTGCGAACCGCCGGATGCGCCACGCATGGTGGGCTACAGCGGCTTGCGGCGAAATCTTGCTCGCCTCTTGTGCCGGATTTGCAGTCATCGTCTCCATTCCTATCTCGCAGAACATGTTTGTTGCCCTTTCGCCGAAGGCGCGACGTGAAAAATCTCTCACGTATGGCTCGATACAGCGGGGATTGATAAAGGCTATCACCTCGTTTTCGAGACCACAAAAGAAACATTTGACGTTATAGGTGATTTGATTTCACCTATTCGCCGTGGGTAGGCTTTTTCTTCATTTGGCGCTTGTTATGGGGTGGCATAACGAGCCAACTCAGCGGCGAGTGAGGAAACGAGAATCACGGTTGTTGGCCCTACGTGAGCGAGCCAATTCTCAGCGATGGTCTGCGGCGCGGCACCTTGCGCACTTGGCGGGCTTGTGCTTTGAGAGACCCGAGGGGCCGCTTCCAAGGTAAGGGGCGCGCGAGATTGCCACGCATTGCGCGCAAAGTGCTCACGCCTGTCCTGCCGTAGTGAGCCGCACCGGATTTGAACGGACCCCCGAGAGTTGGACACGACCTTGGAGGTTCCGTGAGGAAATTCGATGTAAAGCTTAAGCAGAAGGTGGTTCGCGAGTACCTTGCTGGCAAAGGGGGCTATAAGGTCCTTGCGGCGAAATTCGGTATTGCAGAAAGCATGGTGAGGCGATGGGGCGCGGCATATCGTCACCATGGTAACGCTGGGCTCATCCGGCAGCGTGGTGCTTACACCATTGAGTTCAAGCTTGAAGTGGTGCACCGGGGCGTGGCTGAGAACCTTTCCTGGCGGGAGCTGGCTACCATTTACAATATCGGCAATTCGCACAGCATCACGATGTGGCAACAACAGAAAGCACGGGGAGAGCTCCGTTCGCTAAAGAGCATGCGCCCGTCGGGACGGGATGTTTCGGTGCCAGCAAAGAAAAAGACCTCGAACCAGTCGTTGGAAGCTCCGCGATCTGATGAGTCGGACCAACTGCTTCGTGAGAATCAGCAGCTACGCGCGGAGGTCGCGTACCTAAAAAAATTCAATGCCTTGGTTCTAGCAAAGAAGTTGGCGCGGCAGAAATAGCCAAAATAGTGCTTTAACTGAGGCAGGAATTCCCCTTGACCGATCTTCTCCAGGCGGCGAGGTTGCCACGCAGTACGTACTACTATCGGGTCAAAACGTTGGCCACCCCAGACCGGCATGGTGGGCTCAAGGCGAAGATTCAGGCTGTCTATGCTGCACATCGCGGCTTGTATGGCTATCGTCGCATCTCCTTGGATACAGCCATGGCCTCGCTGTCCACGTCGGCCAGCGTGCCAGCGAGATAGTCCGGGAGCCTAATCAGTTCGTCGAAGCGATGCTTGCCAATTTCCTCAGGAATTTCAAAGCCAAGGGTGGCCAGGGATGCGCCGAGATTCTGAGCCTCTCGCTGCTCAAACGTGGCGAACTCGATTGCCTGGATCAGGTAGTACACGTACGTTAGGTCAGACACCACGGCATCATGGCGCTCAAAAAGCGCATCTCGGTCGGAAATCCAACGGATGGCTCTGGCGCTCAGCGCTTGGTTGAGCATGTTACAGAGGGTATCAGGGCACGTGATACGTTTATCCAAGAGTTCTCCGGCTTGGTCAAGGTCGGCACGAAGAATCGGTCTCGCCAATCCATAAGTTGCACCTGAACAACGAGGCGGCCAGTCGTGTGGAGTGTGTCCCAATACTTCAACTCCGAGAGCGTGCACGTAGACTTTGTCCGAAGTGCTCCGGCTGAAGCCGGTACCTTTGGGGGTAGTTTAGGGGGTATCTGGATTCTTTGTTGTCAACAAACTCCATTATTTACAATGGGTTGCGTTGTTGATGGGAATGACACCCTCCGCCAAGCATCTTGCTTTGCAAAGAAGTGCCCGCTAACCAAGCGGGCATTTTTGTTTTTGCGGTGGGGATTTTTTGTTCTGTCTTTTTCACCGCGCTTGCCAGCGAGGCGACGGCTAGGTGGGCATACCGTTGCGTGCTACGCGTATCCCGATGCCCGAGGATACGTCCCACCGTGAATAGATCGACTCCCGCATTGACCAACGCACTGGCCGCACTGTGCCGCAGGTCATGGAAGTGCAAATGCGACATTTCCACATCTCGTCGTGCTCGCTCGAACGCCCGTTGAATCGTGATCTTTGGCGTGGCTTGCTTCAGGCTCCGTGCACAAGCCGCAATACGCGGGTGTATCGGCACAAGACGGGGTAACCCGTTCTTTGTGTCCGCAGCCCACTTCGGATTTTGCGCTACGTGCATGCTTCCTTTCCCGATTCTCGCGGGCCACGAGTCAGCGATGAAGAGATATTTCGAACGGTACCGGGAAAGAATTGATGCGCAGGAACGAGTAATCAAGCAGCGAGAAGACGATCTTGAATTGCAGCTTGAGGATGATCTTTTCTGGACATCCGACGATGCGCCGGAAAGTGACGCGCAGCGTATTCAACGACATCGAGCAACGTTCCGTGCCGTATTGAAAATCTGATCCGCTCTAGAACGGCCCATCATTTGATGAGCCATCCCCGCGACTACCGAAGTTACCGAAGTAACCTCGGTTTGTCGCCACGCTTCGCCGCACGAATAATGACGTGAGGCCCCATCAACCTATCCGTTGCCACCATCGCTTCCGCGAACGTCTCAAAGTAAATTGCGTGCTCGGGGTCGGACACATGCGCTCGCCTGATTTCTCCCGCTGACTCGTCCCAAGCGTAACCGAGGTACTTCTTGTATTCGTGGAACCAGACAACATGCCCTTCACGCGTCAACGACTTGGGAAGGTCGAGCCGGTCATCCCCCTGACCTCCGCTTCCTTCGTCCTTCCCGCTGGTTCTGTTTGAATCACTCATCAAAGTCTCCTGAGATGTCGATGAATTTAGCCGCGCTAACGACTGAATTCATCATCGCAGGAGTGCCGAGCCTTGCGTTTCAGCAACTTCCGAATATCCCGGCCTATGCGTCGACACTCAAAACGTTTCGACGCACCGCGAAAACGTTTGTGTCGTATGACAGGCGAAATGAATGTGGGCCAAACGTCTGTAGACGACAGCTTGACGACATGCACGGTGCCCAGCCAACTGATGGCACGATTTATGACATCATTTGATGCTATAATTATGCCACTCACATCGATGGAGGTGACATATGCGCACTACTTTGGCGTTGGACGACGAACTTCTCGCGAAAGCGCAGGCATTCACGGGCTTGCAGGAGAAGTCAGCATTGATCCGTGAAGCGCTCAAGGCTTTGATCGAGCGCGAAAGCGCCCGTCGTTTGGCTCGTCTGGGGGGAACAGAGGCAGACCTCACCGATATCCCCCGCCGCCAAACGGAGCCCGCATGATTCTGGTCGACACATCGGTTTGGATCGACCATCTGAGGGCCGGTGACGCCACACTCGTCCGGTTGCTAGAGACTGGACGAGTGTTGGCTCATCCCTACGTGATTGGCGAACTTGCGCTTGGCAGCCTCAAGAATCGCGATGTAGTCGTTTCGACGCTGGGCGATCTTCCGCGCGTTACGGTGGCAACGGATGAAGAGGTCTTGCGTTTCATCGGGGAGCAAACGCTTTTCGGTTTGGGCATCGGCTATGTCGATGCCCATCTGCTTGCGGCAACACGCCTCACGCCCGGTGCCACCATTTGGACACGAGATAAGCGTCTAGCCGCAACGGCCGAGCGACTATCTCTCGCTGCAAAGATTCTTCACTAAGAGAAATCAGCGGTCGTCGGAATTCCGTTCCAGAAAGCCCGGTGCCGATGGCGAACTTGGTGGGGGATTTTTTGACCACAGCATCCCTTTATGATCGTTTTGGCTCTGGCGAGTGGTCCATTCCACCGCCCTCCCCAGCATTTCACACCCCTCGCAATCCGGGTGGGTTCGAATCCCACCCTCTCCGCCAAGCATCTTGCTTTGCAAAAAAGCGCCCGCTAACCTAGCTGGCATTTTTTTCGTCTGTACGCTTCGAATATTAGACATTTGTCTAATATTTCCGGACTTACGACGCCTGCTGCGTCACGCGATTGGGTTCTACTACGCCGCGCCAATGCGACTTCACGTAGATCTCCGTTGTCGTCACGCCATCGTGTCCGCATAGCACTTGGATACGCTCGCATGGTACGCCTGCAAGCCACATATCGGTTGCCCCTTTGCCCTTCAGATCCTATAGCGCGAAGTCCGCAATACCTGCTTTCGTACGAGCCACTCTGAACGTCGCGCTCAGGCGCTTCTCGGCATAGGGTTTGCCATTGCTACGGTGGAGGAGGGTTATGCCTGCGATTTTCTTGCCGGAGCTTCGAGCGAGAGCCAAGCACTCATCAATCTCGGGCGAGATCAATATTTTCAACTCGGCTCCCGTCTTTGACTGGGTGTGATTTGCTCGGCTAAATCCGGACCAGCCGCGATGCGAGCTTTTTGGAGAATTAATCTTTTGCAGCGACAGCAAGATGGAAAAACCCTTGGTAGATCACTCGGGGGCATTTCCCAACAGCAGCGCTTGCGCCTCGACGACCACCTCCACCAGTAGATCGGCAAGCAACCGCACACGTGGTGAGCGTTTGACATCGGGATGCATCACCAGCCATAGCTTTCTTACCGTGGTGCAGACGGGGTCTGGGACCAACGACAATGCATCGTCGTTGGCTGCCAGGAAATGAGGGAGTACCGCGATTCCAAGACCCACACGGGCGGCGTTGAGCAATGCAGTGAGATCGTTGCTCTTGAAGACAAAACGCCGATTGCCGGCAACCTGGGTCAGCCAGCGCTGCTGCGGTACTTGGTCAAGACTATCGTCGTAACCCAGAAACTCCCAGGCATCCGCCGGCCGGCGAATATAACCATGGGCTGCGTAAAGTCCATAACCCATGTCCCCAATGCCACGCGCAGCCAGTCCCGCAGCAGTCGGCCGCGACATTCTGATCGCCAGATCGGCCTCGCCCCGCGCCAGATTGGCATCCCGCGCTTCACCAATAACCTCAAGCTCGATGTTCCGCCACCTGGAGCGCATGGCGGCCAGGCGAGGCACCAGGAAATGGCCAGCCAAGGCAGGCGGGGCCGAAAGTCGGACCGTTCCCTGCAAGGATGAAACGCCGAGTGCTACTCGCGAAAATGCCTGGGCTTCATCGTCAAGTCGGCCGGCCTGGGCGATCAGCGTCTCTCCTTCCGCCGTCAATGACCAGGCTTTGGGCAAGCGGTCGAAGAGCCTGATCCCCAGCGACTGTTCCAGTGCCTCGACGCGCCTTGCCACGGTCGAGTGCTCGACGCCGAGCCGACGAGCCGCGCCCGACAGGCTGCCCGTGCGCGCCAGTTCCAGAAAATAACGGACGTCATCCCATTGGAGGCCACGCTTGTCAACGCCAGCAATGTCTGTGTTTTTTTGCACAGTCGATGTCAAGTTTTTGAGAATTGATGGGTAATTTTGCTGGACGTAAGCTGCGCTTGCAAGCTCATCCATCAGGAGAACACCATGACACCGCGCGAATCATTTCACGCTTCATCAGCAGCGTCCCGGATCGTTATCGGTCAATATGGCGACGCGTCGGCAATGACCACCGTAGACGAACCGTTGCCTCCGCCGGCGGCCGGCGAGATCCGCGTCCGGCACACGGCGATCGGTGTCAACTATGTCGACATCTATCACCGCATCGGCCTTTACCGGCTGCCCTCCCTTCCCGCAGTGCTCGGTGTCGAGGCCGCTGGCATCGTCGAGGCACTCGGGCCAGACGTCCACACGGTGCGCCTGGGCCAACGCATTGCCTACGCCGGCTTACCCACCGGCGGCTATGCCAGCGCCCGCAACCTGCCGGCCGACCGGGCCATCGCATTGCCCGACGACGTACCCGACGATGCGGTGGCCAGTCTGCTGTTGCGCGGCATCACCACTCACATGCTGCTGACTTACGTCTATTCGCTGAAGGCCGGCGAAACGGTGCTCGTGCACGCCGCGGCCGGAGGTCTCGGGCTAGTGCTTGTGCAGTGGGCGAAGGCCATGGGCGCTCGCGTCATCGGCACCGTTAGTTCATCGGCCAAGGCGGAACTGGCCATCGCACACGGATTGGACCACGCCATCAATTACCGCGATCAGGACTTCGTGGCAGAGGTCCTGCGGCTGACGGATGGGCAGGGCGTCGATTACGCTATCGACGGCATCGGTGGAAAGACCCTGCTCGATACTCTCGGCTGCGTACGTCCCTACGGTATGGTCGCTAATGTCGGCCAAGTGGCGGGTGACCCCGGACTGCTCGATCTGTCGCTGCTCGGTCCGGCGCGCTCGGTGGCGCTCTCCCGGCCCGGTGTCTTCCGTTTCATGACGGATCTGGAACGTTACCGCGAAGGTGCACTGGCCACGATCCGGCAACTGCAGGCCGGGCTGCGGCCGACGGTCGGCGATATCCTTCCATTGAGCGAAGCGGCGGAGGCACATCGCCGGCTGGAAGCCGGGCAAACCGTCGGTGCCATTCTCCTGCGTCCCTAAGCAAAAGAAACGAGGATCATCATGCTGTTTCTCATCCTTCTCGACTATCTGCGCCCGCTGTCCGAAGTGGACGTCCACATGGACGACCATCGCGCCTTTCTGAATCGCCATTACGCGGCGGGGCACTTCCTGCTCTCGGGCCGGAAGGCGCCGCGAACCGGTGGCGTAATTCTCGCCAGAGCCAACGCGCTTGACGAAGTCTCGCAATGGATTGCCGAAGACCCCTTTCATCAGGCCGGGGTCGCCAGCTACCAAATCATTGCCTGGGAACCGACGATGGCCGCTCAGGGCATGCCCGACTTCCGAGTGTAGTGTCGCACGCCATGCCTAAACGGCAGCACCGCGAACAGTGCCATCAAATCATCCGGCGAGTTCGCCAAGCAGATGTTTAGCCGTGAGAAAGTGCCGTGCAGACGATACGGTGTCCTGTCTTGAAGTCGGCGACTGATTTGCCGATGCTCGAATGCGCTGACCTCTGCATTCCCGCCAAGCACGTCGCGGAAAAAAGCGCTTTACCGATCCGCGAAGCCTCCCTGTCATGCGACGACCCTATGACAGGGAAGCCGACGCGGGCTTTGCTTCTAGTGCGCCAGAAAGTCGATGACCATGCGATTGAACGCGTCCGCGTGCTCCCACTGCACCCAGTGTCCACAACGGTTGAACACATGCAATTGCGCATTCGGCAAGCCGGCCAGCAGTCGCAGGCCGACATCCATCGGCACGAACCGGTCGTCACGCCCCCAAACGATCAGTGTCGGCGCCGCGACCTCGCCCAATCGTGCGCCATAGTCCGTGAACTGTTTCGGATTCGCGGCAAGGCTCTTCACGAAATTGTCGAGGTGGTCGCGATTCGCGAGCATGTTGTCGAGCCGGGCCTGCATCAGATCCTCGGTGATCGAACTCGCGTCGAAGACGAACACGTTCATCATGCGCGTCAGGTTCTCGATGGTCGGCGCCTTGTACAGACCATTGAGCAGTTTGATGCCTTCCGTCGGCATGGCCACGAATTGGCTCGGCCCGCCGGTGCCGCCGCCCATCAGGATCAGCTTGCCGACACGCGCGGGATTCGACAGGGCGAACGCCACGGTACTGTGTCCCCCCATCGAGTTGCCGATAATGTGCACGCGCTCGATGTCGAGCGCATCGAGCACAGCCTTGAGCACGCGTGCGTTCAGTTCGGAGCGCGACCCGGTGTTGACGACCGGATCGCTTTTTCCCCAGCCAGGGCAATCGACCAGCAGCACGCGGTAGCCGGCGTCGACCATCGGCTCGACGTTGCGGTTGAAATTGGCCCAGCCGGTCGCACCGGGCCCAGAACCATGCAGCATCACGACCGTTTCGGCGCCACTGCCGGCATCGTTGTAGTGAATGCGAAATTCCGCGTCCGCGTCGCGGATCGTCACGAAACGACTCGTGGACGCCTCCGTGAGCGCTATGCCGGCCGATTGCGTTGTCGTCATGATGACTCCCTCTACCAATATTGAATCGTTGAGGATGGCGCGCTTCGCGATGAAGCGCGCCCCCCTCCCAAAGACTTTCTCAAGCGCTCGGAGATGCTCGGCACCGGCCGGTCACCGCCCCGGCTGAGCGACGCCGGCGACCATGCGCGGTGCGAACGTGCTCACCACGCTCAGCGCGGCAACGGCTGCGATCACAATCAACGGAATGCTCGAGGACACCAGCATCGACGCACTTTGCCCCAGCGCGAACAACTGACCGGCGATCAGCGGCCCCAGGATCGAACCGAGACGCCCGACGGCTACCGCCGCCCCCACGCCCGTGCCCCGCACTTCTGTGGCATACGCCTGACCGGCCATCGAATACAGCACCGACTGCCCCCCGACCAGGAACAATCCGCAGAAGAAGGCGCCGCAGGCCATCGTCACCGCACCGTTGGCCCCCGACAACCCGGCCAGTGACAACGCAATGCCGAGGTACATGCCGATCACGGTCAGGCGCGGTGAGCAACGATCCATCACGTTCGCAATGCCGATCGCCCCGATGCCGCCCCCCACGTTGAACATCATGATGGCCATGCCTGCCTGCGCGCGCGACAGCCCGTTGGCCACGACCATCGACGGCAGCCAGTTCATCAGGAAGTACAGGACGATGAGCGTGCCGAGGTAGCTCGTCCACAGTGCGATCGTCGTTCGCGTGCGGCCCTCCTTCCACAGCGCGTGCGTGATGCTCGGTGTCGCGCCGGGCACATCGTGCGGCGCGGTGGTGCCGCCGACGCCGGAGTCACGCGTCACCCGCGTTGCGACAAACTGTGCAGACTCACGCAGATAAAGCCCCAGCAGCGGCACCATCAACATCGGACCGAAGCCGCCGACGTAAAACACGTGACGCCAGCCTTCGTCGCCAGGACTCATGATGCCGATCACGGCAGCGAATGCTGCGCCGAACGGCATGCCGCAATACATGGCGCCAACAGCCGTGCTTCGCTGGCCTTCCGGTGCGGCTTCAGCGCACAGCGCGATCAGGTTGGGCATGGCGGCACCGAGACCGAGACCGGTCAGAAAGCGCGCCGTCAGCAGCGATTCGAAATTCCAGGTGTGTGCCGTGGCGAGCGAGAAAATGCCGAACAGGGCGACAGACAACATCAGCACCCGTTTGCGTCCCCAACGGTCGGCCAGACGCCCGCCAAGTGCGGCGCCGGGCAACAAGCCGATGGCACCGGCGCTGAACGCCCATCCCATCTGCGCCACGGAAAGCGCGAACTCCTTGGCGATGCGTGGCGCCGCCACACCCGCCGACTGCAGATCGAGGCCCTCTAGCAGCGCGATGGCCAAACACAGTCCGATGGTCGCGAGGCGACCCTTGGCGGGCGCCGCGCCTTGCGGTGATGATGCTTGCATTGCTTTGTCTCCAGTTGCAGGAAAATCCGCTCTTCTCGGCGGTCAGGTTGAATCTTGGGCGTTACGCGCCTTACCTCTCGATGCCCGACGGCGCAAAGCCTGGACTTTCTTACGCGAACGTCGCGCGTACGCTGCCCAGACCTTCGATTTCCGTGACGAACGTGCCTGCCTCGGTAACGGGGACCATCGGGCCGAGCGCGCCGGTGAGCACCACGTCCCCCGCGCGCAGCGGCGTGCCGAGTTGCGCCATGCGATCGGCAAGCCAGACCGCGGCATTCAGCGGGTTGCCCAGACAGGCCGCGCCGTTGCCGCGCGAGCGCACTTCGCCGTTGTGCGAAAGCGTCATCGCGCAGGCTGTCAGGTCAATGTCGGCGAGCGCGACCGGGCGGCTGCCCAGCACGAACAGCGCGCTCGACGCGTTGTCGGCCACGGTGTCGACGAAGCGGATATTCCACTGCTCGATGCGGCTGTCGACGACTTCCACGGCCGCGACCGCGTAGGCGGTGGCGCGCAGAATGTCGGCGAACGTGTGTTTCTCGCACGTGAGGTCACGCTCGATCACAAGCGCGATCTCGGCTTCAACCTTGGGCTGGATGAGGCTCGCGAGCGGCATCGGCTGCGCGTCGCCGTAAGCCATGCCGGCAAACAGCGCGCCGAAGTCTGGCTGATCCACACCGAGCTGGCGCTGCACCGCGAGCGATGTCAGGCCGATCTTCCGGCCGACGATGCGCTCGCCCCTGGCGGCGCGCGCGGCGACGTTGCACTGCTGCACCGCATAGGCGCTCGCCATGTCGTCGGGCGCGATTTCGCCGCGAACCGGTGCAATGGGCTGGCGCGTGGCTTCGGCGCGGCGAAGACGTTCGGCGAGGGTCTGAATCAGCGGGGAATTCGACATGGGAGACTCCTTCTATCAGGCGGCCGCGGCCAGTGCCGTTTGCGGCATGGCATGCATCGCGGCAAAGCCGGCGATCCACTCGGGAATCGCACGGTAGTAATCGAGGGACGCACCGTACTCGCCATAAGCGGCGAGCGCCGCGAACGCGGCTACCCACGTACGGATTTCGTGGGCCGATTTGCCGCCGTCGCGCGTGATCGCGTCGTTGCTGATGTCATCGACAGCGCTCAGATGCCCGTCGCAGAGAAGCGTGAGAAACGCGTGGTCCCACTGCGGATTGAGCGGATGCAGATGACTCGTTCCCAACGTGAACGCTTCGGCGGCGGCCACCGTGCGTGCCTGGCGCGCCGCGCGCGACTCGGCGGACGGGTTGCGACCGGCGATCAGACGCTCGGCGACTTCCTCGGTCGCACCGATCAGCTCGGGCACGGGCGGCTCGTGCGAGATACCGCCCGATCCCACCACCAGCACGCGCTTGTCCGTGCGGGCCAGGTGCCGGCCGATGGCATCGCCCAGCAGGCGAGACCGGCGCAGCGTCGCCATCGGCGGCGCGACGGAGTTGATGAACACCGGCACGACCGGGTAGGCATCGAGCCCGCCTGTGAGCACTTCCAACGCATAGGCGCAGCCGTGATCGACCTGCATGCGGTACGACAGCGCGACATCGACCTCCGACGCCAGCACGTGCTCGGCAAGCGCATGCGCGATGTCTGACGGGACCGGCAACTTGCCGGCCAGGCTGTTGAAGTCGCCGATGGCCGTGGCCGCCGCGCCGATGCAGAACGGCGGCATGACGTCGTAGAAGAAGCCGTTGAAGTGATCCGGCGCGAATACGACAACCAGTTCAGGATCAAACGCTCGCACGCGCTCGCGTGCCTGCGCCTGCACCCGCTTCACTTCGGACACGATGTCCTCGGGCGGATCGAAGTAGCCATGCAATGGCGTGTGCGAAATGCATTCGAGATGAATCGGCATCACTCAGGCTCCGGCAACTTGCTGCATTACGACGGCGTGGGCGGGGTTCGTTGGCGCACGCAGCGGCGTCACCTGCCGCACCGGATCGTCGCAGAGCGCTAGCTTGCCAGCGAGTTCGGTCAGCGCGTCCGACACTTCCTGCGGAGCGCAGACACCCGCGACGAATCGATCGGGGCGCAGCAACACCACAGATTGCGAACGCGCGCCGAACCAGTCCTTCAATCGATTGAGCGGATCCCCGATCGCGATCACGCCCTCCGGCACATCGTCGGTGTGCGCCATCTGGACATCGGGCTTGGCCAGCACGAAGCGCACGCCAAGCTTCTCGGCAACGGCGCGCGCACGCACCGTCAGGCCGAACGTCGGGTCCGCTCCCCAACCGAGCACGGCGAAGTGATTGCCGATGACGTCGTCGAGGCGCTGAAGCTCGCCGGTCCGTGTGCGGACATTGGGCTGAATGAACAGGCGGCCAACCGGCGAACTGGCAAATGGGTCGCGGCCATACACCCGGCGGCCGAGCCACGAATCCCGCTTCTCACTCATCAGGCCCAGCAGGCGGCCCGGCGCTGAGTTGCCCGAGCGCTTTAGCAGGCGCGCCAGCCAGCCGCCGCTGGATTTCGAGGGAGGAAGCAGCACCACGCCCGCTTCGTAGCGCGGCATCGGCTTGAACCGCATTTCCACGAAGTAGCGCCTGACCGACGGAAGCCAGTTGAAGCTGCGCACGAAGGCGTCCCGGAAGCGCACGCCAAAGCGCGTGGTCGGTGCAAAGATGTCGCCCGCGACCTCGGAGAGGTGGATCATCGAGCGTGCATGCGGCCGGCGCTCGGCGGTGTATGTGTCGAGCAGGCTCGGGAGACTCTGCCCCTTGAGCACCATTGCAAGCTTCCAGCCAAGGTTGTTGGCGTCGCGAATGCCGCTGTTGTAGCCTTGACCTTGCCATACGGGCATGATGTGCGCCGCGTCGCCCGCCAGCAGCACGCGATCCACGCGGAACGTTTCCGCCAGCCGCGCGTTGTGCGTGTAGACCCGCTTGCGGATGTAATCGACCCGGTCCGGATGCGCGACCACCTTGCGAATCAGCGCCGCCATGTTCTCTGGTCTGGAGAGTTCCTCTTCCGTCTCGCCCGGCATGACCATGAATTCGAAACGGCGAATGCCGTGCGGCAGGGCCGCCGAAACATACGGGCGCTCGTGATCGCAGTGCAGATAAACGTGAGGCGCGCCCACCGGGTCGTTACGCACGTCGACCACGATCCACTGGTTAGGCTTCGTGCGCCCTTCGAAGGGCACCTGAAGCAGGCGACGAATCACACTGTTGCCGCCGTCGGCGCCGACAACGTAACCCGCGCGAATCGTACGGACTTCGCCATCGCTCGTTCGCGTGCTCAGCGTCACCCCCCGAGCGTCCTGCGCGAGCGCCTCGACGCTGTGCCCGAAGCGCACGTCCACATGGGCGAAGCGCTCTAGTCCCTCGAACAGCACCCGATCGGCGAGCGGTTGAATGAAGGCGTTTCGGCGCGACCAGCCGAATTCGTCGGTGCGCGGCTCGATCGACGCGAAGCAGTGACCATCGCTCGTGAGAAACCGCATCCAGTGGTCGGGGGTCGTGTGCGGAAGCAGGGCATCGGCAAGGCCGACGGCCTGGAACACACGCAAGGCCTCGTCGTCCAGACCGATGGCGCGCGGATAATCGATGAGTTGATCCAGCTTTTCCAGGATCGTGACGCGCACGCCTTGCAAGCCAAGGATATTCGCGATCATCAACCCAACCGGGCCGGCCCCGACGATGGCCACGTCCGTCGTGATCTCGGCAGTGGTGTCAGCCACGGCACTGGCGGCTTTGTCGAATGTACTCATGTGTCTCGCTCCTTTTTTGAGCGCGAGCGCGCCCCGCACGCCGGTCTAGCGCGTTCGAATGGCGTGCTGCGTTCGTTGATTCCGTCGCGGCTCGTGTTGTCCGCTAATCGTTGGGCCGGGGGCGGTCGTCGAGCGAGGCGTCTGCGACGACACTCGCTCACACCGAAAAGAAGGTGTCTCCGCTAGCGCTCTGATTTTTCGATGAGTCTAGGCAGGTCGCGAAAAGCGCTCAACAATTTCAGCGAAATGTGCATAGAATGCACATCATTGATTTTAAATACGATTTCATGAGCAAATATCCGAACGTGCGCGGTTTGTCGCGCGGCCTGCTGGTATTGCGGGCGCTCAACGCGATGGCGCGGGGACGCGCGACGCCGCAGCAGTTGAGCGAAGCGACGGGACTTCACCGCACCACCGTGCGCAGACTGCTGGAGACATTGCTGGAAGACGGATTCGTGCGACGCAGCACCTCCGACGACACCTTCCGACTGGCGCTCGCGGTGCGCTCGCTCAGCGAGGGCTTCACGGACGACGAACGCATCGCGACCGTCGCACCGCCGATCATGGGGAAGTTGATGCAACGTGTGGTGTGGCCCTCCGATTTGACCACCCCCGACGGCGACGCCATGATCATCCGCGAGACGACGCATCGTTTCAGCCCGTTGTCGTTTCACCGCGCCATGGTCGGACGGCGTCTGCCGATGCTGTTCACCGCTGCCGGACGGGCGTACTTCGGCATGTGCCCGGAGGCGGAGCGCGAGGACATTCTCGATTTGCTGCGTACGGGCGCGGGCGGGGAGTTGCAGCAGCGGTTCGCCTGCGACGACGCGTTCATCCGCAATCTCGTGCGCCAGACACGCGAGAATGGCTTCGGCTCGAATCATGGCGACTGGCTCGACCAGCGCAAGATCGGCGCGGTCGCGGTCGCCATTGCGTCGGAGGGCCGTGTGCTGGCAAGTCTTAACGTGATCTATCTCGATCAGGCCGTGAGCGCGGCCGAGGCCGTGCGGCGGTTCGTGCCGCCGCTTCAGGAGGCGGCGGCGCAGATGGCGGCTGCCGTGGCACCGGCCGCTCCCGTGCATGCGATGCCCGCCGACGATTAAGCGCCGCCGCTCGCCATGACGGTGAACCGCTGATTTTTTCCCGCTTGCATCCGGTATTCCACGGGACTCAGTCCACCAAGTTTCGATTTGATGCGGTGCCGGTTGTCGTCGTCGATGTAGCCCTTCAGGCCTGGTCGTGATACGCCGGGCGTCAGCTGAGGTCGAATTGCACCATCACGACCGTCGCACTGTTCTCCCTCAGTAGCGAGAGTGAGCCCCCCAATCGTTGGGCACGCCGGTGCATGCTGTTAAGCCCGGTGCCGTGAAGGTGCCCGCCCTGAGGGGCGTCGGTATTGATTCGCATGCCCTGCATATCGAAACCGACACCGTTGTCTTCAACGCGCAAGGTGACCCGATTGCCGTCGTGCCGCAGTTCGACAATGATACGGGTTGCCTGCGCGTGCTTGAGCACGTTGGTCAGCGTTTCCTGGAGAATGCGCAGCAACTCCAGCGATTGTGCGGCGCTCAGCACGCACGTCGAGATGCCGTCGAGCCGCCAGATGCACTCGATGTTCTGCGTCTCGAAGAGCACCGAAATCCGATGCCGCAATGGGGCAATCTGCTCGGCGAGCGCCAACTCACCTTGCTGATGCGTGGCCGCCGTGTCGATGACGAAACGCAGTTCGTCGCGCATTTCCTTGAGCAACGCGAGAAAGCGCGCCGGCGGCAACGTGTGCGGCGCATGTTCGATGGCCGCGATGCTCGACACCAATGCGCCGCCCAGTCCGTCGTGCAAATCGTGTGCGAGATTCAGCCGCTCGGCGAGGCGCGCGTTGACGACTTCGAGCTCGTGCTGACGATTGAGTGTATGCGCCAGTTCCTCGCGCGCATTATCGATGCCCACGCGTAGTTCGTCGTTGAACTGCGCGATTCTCCGTGCATTTTCGGCAAAGCGCCTCGCAAGCACGATGGCCATGCCGATCATGAGCACCTGAGACGTTTGCGTCGTGTAATAGACGTTTGACGTGAGCACGCCAAAATACACCAGAAAATCATGGGTGCCGGCGACGACGAAGGTCAACGCGCACATTGAGACGATACGTTGTTCCAGCCTGCGCTCAAGCCATGTGAGGACGAAAAGCAGCACGCAACTCGCCAGATAGGTCACGCCGGGCACGATGGCCCAGATCGCGCGCGATGTCTCGATGCGATCGTGTGGCATGACGATCAGCCAGAGTGCTCCGGCGCCGAACGTTGTCCATAACAACGCTTCGAGGCGCGGCATGCGTCGGCCGCAAAAGCGCAACACGTACATCGTGAAGCTGCCGCAGTAAGCGAGAAATGCGATCGAGACGAAGATCTCCCACGCGTCGTTCGTCGCAAATGGCCACGGCCGGGTGACCACTTGATTGACCGCATAGAGCCACCAGGTGAGCGACATCATGCTGAACCAGCCGTAGGCCGATTCGTCGCGTCGATACAACCAAAGCATCGAAACGAGTATGCCGAGGGTCAGGGTGATGGCGAGACTGAAGAGTTGCAGGTCGCGCCGTATCCATTGCTCCCGCTCGTAGCGCTCGTGCACGACGTCGGGCCTGCCCAGCACGACTGGGCCAAGCCCAGGGCTGTATGCCGCCAGGCCCGAGACGCGTACGAGTATCGTGTTGACGCCGGGACGTAACGCCGGCGTGTCCAGAATTTGGTACCTCGGCGTGTTCCACGCTCGCGTCAGTGGCTCGACAAGCGAGTTGTCGCGCGAGATCAGGACATCGTTCAAGTACACCGCACCGGCCATATTCACGTATTCCAGCAGCACGCCACGTGGCTGTGGGTGCTCCGGTTCCCGCCACGTAAGCCGATACCAGACCACGCCGTTGTAGTCCGGCCAGCGGCGTGTCCAGACGTCGGGCAGCGTGACGTCGGCCCAGCCGACGTCTGGGGCGTGCACCGTAGTCCAGTTGGCGGCGTCGGGGTTCATGCTCGCGACGCCATCGCTCGTGGCGCGCACGGCTTCGATGCGATCGAACATCGGCGCGCTGTTCTCGGGCGGGCGTGTCTGTCCCTGGGCGTCCAAGATGCCGGGGACCAGACCGATAAAACAGGAAAACGAGATAAGACAGCGCAGAGACAGAGACCTGCCCCGAGCCGAATGCATCGTGGCGATGCGGCGGGTCAGGGTAACAAGCCGAAGGTACGCGCTTCGAACACGGCCTGCGTGCGCGAGTTGACGGCGAGCTTCTTGTAGATGTTCTTGATGTGGCATGCGACCGTGAGACTGGAGATATTGAGCAGGGCTGCAATCTCGCGGTTCGTCATGCCTTTGGCGACGAGCCCGAGAATCTCGATTTCTCGCGGGCTCAATGCCGGCACGGCCTCGGCCGTCGGCGACTGACCGGTGACTGGCGTCGCCGCCGGTGCGTGTGGCATCGCTCGGCTGACGCCGACTAGGCTAAGAATATGCCTGGCAACAAAAGGATCGATCGGCGCCCCCCCGCGCAGTGCGCTGCGTATCGAGAGCGCAATTTCCTCGTCGTCGCGCTCCTTGAGCAGATACCCGGTCGCGCCTGCCCTTAGTGCACGCACAATGATCTGCTCCGTACTCCACGCGGAGATTACCAGAATCGGAAGGGCGGGATCGCTTTCGTGCAACTCGCCGATCAGATCGACGCCGCTGCCGTCCGGCAGGCCCACATCGACCAGTATCAGCGCGCACGGCGTGCTTGCCAGATGCGCGCGCGCCTGCGCGAGGCTTCCGGCCACACAGACCATCTCATTGCGGTAGCCCAGCGATTTCAGAATGCCGCACATGCGCGTTTGTGTCGCCGGGTCGTCTTCCACGAGCAATAGCGGTCCGGGGAGCACCGGTTCGGCATCGACTGACGGGCTGGCAGGCATGGCTTGGGATTCCAGACAATTAAGCGGGGGAGACAATGTCATGCAAATTAGCGCACCGCTATCGTAGCGGCCATCCCCCAAACAGGGTAGTCAGAGCCCGAATTTACTCAATTCGGGGGATGCCAGACATCACACATCGAATGCTACGTTTCGCACAAACGGGTTCGCGCTGCGCAAGGATCAACACAATGCGCACGACATCGACGTGACACGGCGTGCAAATCCGGGAGTCGGGCATACGCTTTCGGATTGGGGGGCAGCGTGGGAGAACGGTTTTCCGCAAGGGCGACGCCACGTCGCCTCAAGGCCATATGCGGCGTGGCAGGACTCATGCTCGCCGGGCCGGCCGTTGCGCAGACGTCCGGTCCGCTGTTTCTCGACTATCGCGGCGCCACAGGCGGGTGCTGTCACAACGCCAACGGTTTCGACGGCGCACCCGGTCAGATCGACGTCGAGCGCACGCTCTCGGGCCTGAACATTCTCTCGACGCATGGGGCGACCGGCGTCGCCGTCGACGTGAGCGGCGGCAACGGCGGTAACGGCGACGATGTCAGTGGCCGCGATCACTGGGGCGGCAGCGGCGGCTTTGGACGCATCGTCGATTTCGTGCTCGCGCAAAGCACCGTCATCAGCAACGGTTTTGGCGCCTCGGTCCTCTCCAAGGGGGGAGACGGCGGTCTGTGGGGCAATCGCGGCGAAGGCAACGGTAACGGCGGGAACGGCAATTTCGCACGCCTGACGCTCGATGGCGGCTCGGTGAGCGCTGTGGGCTACGGGCTGTCGGCGCAATCGATCGGCGGGAACGGGCAGACCAGCGCGATTCCCTGGGGGCCCGGCGTGAACGGCGGGGTCGGGGGAAACGCCGGGGACGCCAGCGTGGTCGTGCGTGGCGGGGCCGCCGTCACCGCCAGCGCGAGCGGTGGAAGCGGGGGCGCGGCCATTCGGGCCGAATCGCTGGGCGGTCAGGGGGGATTGGGAATCGACGACTGGGAGGGCGGCTATGTGCTCTCCGGATGGGGCGGGAATGCGGGCAATGTCACCGTGTCGACGGCGGACAGCACCGTGACGGCCCATGGCGATGGCGAAGTCGGCCTGCTGGCGCGTTCCGTCGGCGGCAACGGCCCGAAACGCATGAGCGATAGCACGGACGTCAAAGGCTCGAACGGCGGTAACGCCGGCAACATCACCATCACGAACGGCGCGGCGATTTCCACCGATGGGGCTAACGCACCGGGCATTGCCGCCTACAGCCTTGGGGGGGACGGCGGCGATGGCGGCGGCGGTGTCACCGGTAACGGATTTCAGGGCGGCGATGGTGGAACGCCGGGGGCCGTCACGCTCACCAACACCGGCAGCATCGCGACGCGCGGCGTCGGTGCGATGGGGATGCGGGTTTCGGTCGTCGGGGGCGCCGGGGGGAACGGTGGCGAATCCAGTCCCTGGTCGGGGCATGGCGGGAATGGCGGTGCGGGTGGCAACACCGGAAATCTGGCCGTCGATATCAGAAACGACGGCACGATCATGACGTCGGGTAACGACGCCGCCGGTATTCTGGCGCACGCGGTGGGGGGCGGCGCGGGAGCGGCCGAACTGAGTCAGGGGATCATGAACATTGGCGGTGGGTCCGGCGGCAACGGCGGACTCGGTGGCAACACGACGCTCAGCAGCAACGGCTCGATTTTCACCACGGGCGATCAGAGCGCCGGTGTGCAGGTGCAGAGCATCGGTGGCGGCGGGGGGCACGGCGGCGACGCCGATACGACCGGCATCATCGTTGGCATTGCCACCGGCGGGCACGGTGGTGCCGGCGGAAACGGCGGCGATGCCCTCATGGATCTGGGCGGAGCGATCTCAACCGCTGGCGCAGGCTCGAGCGGCGTTCTGCTGCAAAGCGTGGGGGGCGGTGGTGGCGCTGGCGGGTCGTCCAGCGCCATGACCGTCGGTGTTGGACTGGGTGTTGCCGTCAGTCATGGCGGCAGCGCCGGGGGCGGTGGCGCGGGTGGCTTGGCGCATGCCACGCTGGACGACGGGAGCAGCGTCACGACGCAGGCCGTCGCAAGCGATGGCGTCGTCGTGCAAAGCATCGGCGGTGGCGGCGGCTATGGCGGACTCGCCAGTTCGGCCACGCTCACTATCGCACCGGATCTCGGCCCGGAGGTGCCTTCCGCCACGCTCAGTCCGCACGTCTCCATCGGTGGTAGCGGCGGCGACGGCGGCGGCGGCGGGTTGGCCCAGGTCGACAACAGCGGCGGTATCTGGACGCTGGGTGACAAGAGCATCGGCATACTGGCCCAGAGCATCGGCGGGGGCGGCGGTGCCGGGGGAAGTGCTGCCGCCGCGTTACGGGCGCAATCGATCGCTACGCCGAACCGTCGCTTCAACATCAGCGTGGGCGCGACGATCGGCGGTGCCGGCGGCAGCGGGGGCGATGGTGCAGTCGCGCTGGTCAACAATAACGTCGACGGCAGCGTGCTCACGGCTGGCGATCACTCGTATGGCATCGTTGCGCAAAGCATCGGTGGCGGCGGTGGCGTGGGCGGTATGGTGCAACAGGAAACCGCGAAGTCGTTCGGCGCAACACTCGGCGCACCCGGATCGGTTCAGGGGCTGTTGCAGTCGATCGGCAATTGGCTGACGACCTCCGGCAATTCGATGAACGTGGCGTTCGGTTCACTCACTGTTGGTGTGGACGTTCGCGTCGGTGGCACGGGCGGTGAGGGCGGGGCTGGCAACGTGGCCGCCATCAATAACCACGGCCCGGTGACGACATCGGGCGCCGGCGCGGCGGCGATCGTCGCGCAGAGTATCGGCGGTGGCGGCGGTCAGGGCGGCACGGCGGCATCGACCAGCGTGTCGAGCCTGCTTTCGAGCGTCGATAGCTTGCTTGGCGTGATGGCTGGCAGGATTGGCACCTACTTCAACGTCTCACCCAATGTCGGGACGCATGTGGCCGTTGGCGGATCGGGTGGCTCCGGCGGCGACGCCTGGCAAGCGAATGTACTCAACACCGGAACGCTGTCCACGGCGGGCTTCGGTGCGCCGGGTATCGTCGCGCAGAGCGTGGGCGGCGGTGGCGGAGCGGGAGCGGCGACTTCGCAGAACCTCGAGCTTTTCCTCTCGAATTGGGCACCGAAGGACGCGCCAGGCATCATCGATGAGGTCACCCGCCTCATCGACCTGCTCGGCTCGAATCTCGCCAGCGCGCAACACAGCGTCAATGTCAGCGTTGGGGGGCAGGGCGGCAGCGGGGGAAGCAGCGGGACGGTCAATGTCGACGCCAGCGATGCTGCCAGTCGCATTCAGACCACCGGCGACAGTTCGCCGGGCATTCTTGCGCAAAGCATCTCCGGCGGCGGAGGGCAGGCGGCCGCGACGGATTACACTTTCGGCGCGAGCAGCCTCGGGGCCGTTGCCGGATCGACATCGCCGGCGGTGTCGCTCGCGCTTGGGGGAACATACACCGGCAATCTGGCGGGCAATGCGGGACAGTTTTCTCGCGTGAACGTCAAGAGTGGTGGCGTCATCGCGACCCAGGGGAACGACGCGAGCGGTGTCGTCGCGCAAAGCATCACGGGCGGCGGCGGTGCCGCAGCGGTGGGCCTGACGGGGAATGCGAGCACGCATCTCGCTGCAGGGCAGCAGGTCGCCGCCCCGGTCATCACGTTGGGCAGCACGCTGAGCGGCGAACTGTCGCCGTCGAGCATGAATGGTGCGCCGGTCTCGGTCGTGGGTTCAGGCAGCATCGATACAAGCGGCGTGCTCTCGCACGGCATTTTCGCGCAGTCCGTTGCCGGGGGCGGCGGCGCCGCCGGCATGACCGTCGACGCGTCGGTTGCGTCCTTGCTCGGGGGCGCGGTCATCAAGCTTGGTGCGTCGCCTGCGGGCGGCAGCAGTCTGCAAGCCAACGCCGGTAGCGTCAGCGTCGATCTGACGAACCCTGCAGCCGACCAGGCGGTCGTGTCGACACGAGGGACGTTGTCGTTCGGCGTGCTGGCGCAAAGTATCGGCGGTGGCGGCGGGTATGTCGCGCTGGTTGAGGGCGGCAATCCGTCGGCGCTGCCGGTCACCAGCCTGACGCTCGGGGCGCAAGGCGACACGTTCGGCAACGGCGCGGACGTCGACGTGAGCGTCGCGCGTAACGTCGCAGTGCAAACGCTGGGTCAGGACGCGCACGGCATCGTTGCCCAAAGCGTCGGCGGGGGAGGCGGCATTGCAGGCGTGACCACCGCGCCGGGACGCGTCACGCTAGCGTCGGTCAACAATGTCGTCACACGCGCTGGCGCCAACGACGGCGGCACGGTGGACGTGGTCGTCGATGGTAGCGTTCAAACGCATGGCGAAGGGGCGGCAGGCGTGCTGGCGCAGTCCGTGGGCGGTGGAGGCGGTATCACAGGCGATGCCGCCGCAGTGACCTACGGTCTCGACATGGTGCGGCAGGCCAACGTCTCCGGCGCCGTGGGGGCGGGGGGCGCGGTGCAGGTGAATACGAGCGGCCGTGTGGTCACTGACGGCGGGCACGCCCCGGCCATTCTTGCGATGAGTCTTGGCGGCGGGGCCGTGTTCAGCGATGGCGGCGTATGGCTGAAACAGCCTGGGAGCGCGAGCGGCAACACGGGCGGCGCAATCGACGTGACGCTTCAACCGGGCAGCGTGGTTGCCGCCTTAGGCGCGGACTCCCCCGCGATTGCGGCGATCAGCATGGGCAACGCGGGCGGCGGTTCGATGCAGGGCAAGCCGATCGGCGTGACGATCGGCAGCGGCGCGAGCGTGATGGCCAATGCAACTTCGGGGATCGGCATTCTCGTCATCAACACCGATGGCGTGACCGTCGAGAATGCCGGTACGGTATCGGCGGCAACGGCTGTCGCGTCGCTGAGTCGCGCGAGTGTCATCAACAGCGGCCTGATGCAGGGCAATGTGGAACTGACGACCGACAGCACGGTTGAGAACCGCGCGGGCGGCGAGCTACGTACGGCGCAGTCGCTCTCGGCCGGGCTGACGCAAAACTACGGCACGATCAGCCCCGGGGGGGCGGGCGTGTTCCAGGCGTCGAAAATCATTGGCAGCTTCTCGCAGACGGGCACCGGCGTCTACGCGCCCGACCTCGATTTCACGAATCACAACAGCGACTTCCTGACGGTGACGGGGGCATTGACGTTCGGCGGCAGCGTCGTGCCGATCCTTCGCAATCCGGTCAAGAACATCTGGCTTGGCATCGGGCACTTCGACAACGCGTCGACCGGTGAGACGGCCGTCGCGAAGAGTACGGCGCTCGTCTTCAACTATCAGATGAAAGATCACTATGGCGGCTCGCGGGATCCGCTGATTTCGGTGGACGCCAACTTCCGGCCGCCGGGCGTGTCGCTCAATGCGAATCAGGCGTCGTTTGCGGACCTACTTCAGACCCATTGGGACGCCGGCATGGTCGCGGCGGGCCCCTTGTTCCAGCCGTTCGTGAGTGCAGGCGATGCGGCGTCTTACCGCAAGACGCTCGACGTGCTTTCCGGGGCGGCGTCACTCATGCGCGCAGGTTCGCGAGGGCATGAGAACTACGACTTCCTGAATCGCTTGATGAGCTGCCCGCAGTTCGTCACCGACGGCACGCGCATGGGCGAGGGCAGTTGCGTCTGGGCGCGCGTGATCGGCACCCGCGCCGATCGCTTCCAAACTGCGGATGATGTGGGCTTCCGCAGTCAGCAGGTGACCTATCAGTTCGGGGCTCAGAGGGAGTTTGCGCCTGACTGGTTTGTCGGCGGTTCGGCGAGTTACGTGGTGACGCATGCCCGCTCGTCGGATCGCTCGCTGGACATATCGAGCGATGGCTTCCGGGGCGGACTGACGTTGAAGCGTCAGATGGGCCCGTGGCAAATCGCGCTCGCCGTGCTGGGCGGTTACGAGAGCGGCACGCAGAATCGAACGATTGAATATCCGGGGGCGTCCGCGCGAGCCACGAGTCGGCCGGACGCCTTTTTTTTCGGCACACGATCCCGGCTGTCCTATCAATTGAACTACGCCGCAGGGTATGTGAAGCCCTACACCGATCTGGACGTCGTCTACGACAGGAATTCGGCTTACCGTGAAAGTGGCGCCGGCGTGTTCGATCTTGCGATGCAAAGCGAGGGGCGCACAACGGCGGTGTTGAGTCCCGCCGTCGAGGTGGGCGCACGTCTCGACTATCGCGGCACGACCGTGCGCCCCTATCTGTCGGCAGGAGTGAGCTTTGCGTCGAAGGGGGATGTGAGTGCCGAGGCGTCGTTCGTCCAGTTCCCGAGCGCGGCGTTTCGCATCACGTCGTCGCAGCCGCGTGTCTACGGCAACTTTGCGCTTGGGGTTGAACTGCTGTCGTCGAAAGGGCTCGAGGTTCGGGCGGAATACAACCTGCGCACCGCATCGTCACAGACGGTACAAAGCGCCGCGTTGCGGCTGGCGAAGCACTTCTGAGTCCGAAGGAGGGATACGTCGCGGTCCCGAACGACGGTTCGGGACCGATGTCACGGATGACTCAAACGGCGTTGGCGGCGGCCTTGAGGACGTCGCTGACTGCCGAGATGAATGCTTCGGTGCGCTCGCCGCTGGTCTTGCCGTCCAGCCAGTTCGACGTAAAGCTGAACGTCACCGGCGTTTTGCCCACGAGCATCTGCCCGGCGAAGCACAGGGCGTGGAACGTCCCCCAGTCGAGACTGCCGCCCTTGCCATAGGCGAGCAGCCCTTGGGGCACCGTCATCCACACCGCGTCGGCCATCGCGGAGATTCGCTTGAATTCGACGAGCGACGTCGGCTTCGTGAAGACCTTTCCTGCCAGCACCTGCTGATACCAATTCACGAGATCGTTGGCCGAACTGGTCATCGATTGCTTGTCGTTGATGACATCGGTGCGGGGTGAGAGAAGATGATTGTCGTAATAGACCTTCTCGTTGTGCTCCAGCTTTTGCATGCCGTCCCAGCCGAGATCGACACCCGACGGCGCGCCCGCCAGATAGGAAAAGAGGACGCGCGTGGAATCGGGGATGCGAACCGTGTTCAGTCCCATTCGCCCGACCAGTTCGCGCACGCGCGCCGGCCCGACAGCGGCCAGCGTGATGTCGGTGCTGATGTTGTCGCTGTGCGAAATCATCGACTCGAGTGCGGTTCGGAACAGCGTCCGTCCATTCAGGCCGATGAGCACTGGGCTGCCCGGCGTGCGCACGGCGTCACTAACCGTGCAGAGTTGGTTGCCGGAGAGTTGATTGCGGCCGGACTCAACGTCGAGCAGGAACTGGCCGAGGATATACGTTTTGACGGCACTGCCGACGAACAGGCGTTGCTCCGGCGCGTAGCCGGCACGCCAGCCCGGCCCTTGGGGTGGGGTTGCGGCAACGAGGCAACTGGTCGTTTTCGGCGCGAGGGCGACAAAGCGGTTGATGGCGCCGTCGAGATCGGCGCGCCCGGCAGCGATGGCGCTGGTTGCGGGCGACAGCAACGTCGGCGCAGCAAGTGACGCCGCCGTGAGTTTCAGCGCTTTTCGGCGGGTGGGACGAAAATCGGTCATCGCAATAGGCTCCTGGACAAGGGACGGTGAGCAGCGTGCCGAGCGCTGCTTGCCGCTGCGGCGAGGCCGGGGCAACGTTAACACGCGGGCGGCGCTGTCGCGATCCCTCGTTTTGGGTAGGCAGAGGGCCGACTGAATTCACTTCCGCAGCCACCGACGGCGCCACCAGGCGCTAAAGGTGAAAACGCCGGGTGAGGCGTTCGCGTTAGCCGCTTAACCCGTGCTGGCTGCGCTGGTTCATTACACCTCAGCGAAACAGCCAACCGGCGACAGCCTTGGTGTAGCGCGGCATGACCACGTAGACCATCAGCAACACGATCACCGCGGTACCGCCCATCCGGGCGACGATCGACTCGCCGGGGAAGGGCCACAGGGCGAATACCGGCCCGAGTATCCAAGGCACCAGGACCGACAAGGGAAAGATCGCCGACCACGTCACCAGCCACTGCTTCCATGGCGTGGCGGGCTTGTGAGCAGGAGGCTCGAACCAGAACTCGAGTCCCGTGCGGATCTGGTAGCGATCGCCTTTCGGCAAAAAGGGCTGCATGCGCTTCAGGAAATCGCGACGTTCGGCAGACTCCATCCAGCGCGTGAGGTTTTCGAAACCATCAAAGCGAATGATCACTACATAGGTGCGCTGCTTACCGAGCGGCCGGATCACATCGGTGGAAAGATAGCCATCGAAGCGCTCACAAGCCTTTCGGATATCGGCGAGCCATTGCTCGTAGCGCTGCGTCGCTTCTGGAATGATCTCGTGGGTAATGATGCTCGTGACGATGTCGTTGGGCTCGCCGGTCATGATGGACAACGCGCAGGGCGTGATGGGGAGAACGCGATCATCAGATCACATTCCGGCGCGCTTACCAATAGTACAAAGGTGTGCCGCGCCGGCTCGCCGCCAAGCACCCCGCCAAGCGCCCCGCCAATTGGGGTGCCGAACAACCTGTCGGCTTCGTCGGCTCGCGCAAACACCGGCAGCGACCCTCGCACGAGGTGGACCACCAGTTCGTGCCCGGCGCGCGTGCGATAGACATATCGTATCGGCAGCCGTGAATCGTCGATTGACGCTCAATCGGGGGAGGGAGCATTCTAACGAGTCGTCCGAGACGTGCGGCCCGGGCGGTTAATACCAAGTGATGATGGCGGCGCCGGCACGGAGCCATTAGTCTGCTTTGTGATCGGCCGTCAGGCGTTGAGGTACAACACCAGACGCCCGCCAGCACCGTCGACACTTCCGTCGCAGATGGCCCGCAGTACGGAGACACTTGGTGCGGCCGCCGCTGTGGCGGCCTTTGATGCAAACGCGGCCCACACTGGTTTCAATTCGAAGCTGCTTTCGCCAGTCCGCCCTTCCTTCCTCGGAGCTCAGACGATGAATACGATCACCACCCAAGACGGCACGCAAATCTTCTACAAGGACTGGGGCAGCGGCAAGCCCGTGGTCTTCTCGCACGGCTGGCCGCTCAACGCCGACGCCTGGGACGCGCAGATGCTCTTCCTGGTGCAGCACGGCTGTCGTGTCATCGCGCACGACCGTCGGGGCCATGGGCGTTCCAGCCAGTCGGCGCATGGCAACGATATGGATACCTACGCAGACGACTTGGCGTCGCTGCTGGACTCGCTCGACATTCAGGGCGCTACGCTGGTCGGTCACTCGACGGGCGGGGGAGAAGTCGCGCACTACATTGGCCGCCACGGTACCCGGCGCGTTGCGCGCGCGGTATTGATCGGCGCGGTGCCGCCGATCATGGCCAAGTCCGCAGCCTATCCGAACGGCTTGCCGCTTGAGGTGTTCGACAACATCCGCAAGAGCGTGGCAGACAATCGCTCGCAGTTCTACAAGGATCTGGCAGTGCCGTTCTTCGGTTTCAACCGTCCGGATGCCAAAGTTTCGCAGGGCACCGTCGACGCGTTCTGGGCGCAGGGCATGACCGGCAGCATTCTTGGCCAGTATCTGTGCGTCAAGGAATTCTCGGAAGTCGACTACACGGAAGATCTGAAGAAAATGACGATCCCGACGCTGATCCTGCACGGCGACGACGACCAGATCGTCCCGATCGGCAATGCCGCCGAGCTGTCGGTCAAGATCGCCCCCAACGCCAAGCTCAAGGTGTACAAGGGGGCTTCCCACGGCATGTGCGTGATCAACGCCGATCAGGTCAACGCTGACCTGCTGGCCTTCATCAACCCGTGAGCATGCTGAACGTTTTCATCAGCATGTGATAACCGAGGTGCTCCATGACTCCCCTCCCGTCGTCGCCGGATGTTTCATCTGCGGTCGCTCGCAAGACGCGTTCGCTACCGGGCTGGATCTACTGGCTCGCGCTGTTGCTATTGTGTAGCGCTTACCTGCAAGGCGGCATCGACAAGGCGATGGATTTCCCGGGCGCCATCGCCGAGATGCGGCACTTCGGCTTGTCGCCAGCCGCGCCGATGGCACTGGCCGTTATCGTGCTTGAGATCGGCGCGTCACTGTTGATCCTGACGGGCCGGTGGCGGTGGTTGGGGGCGTTGGCGTTGGCCGGCTTTACGCTGGCGGCGTCGTGTCTCGCCAACCGGTTCTGGGCCGCGCCTCCCGAGGCGCGGCTGATGCTTGCCAACGGCTTTTTCGAGCATCTCGGACTGGTGGGCGGATTCGTCGCCGTCGCTTGGTATGACCTGAGCGCAAACGTTTGCCGAAGCGCATGACGAAACGCGCTCGCTCGTCTCACTTCACGTGAGTGGCCTGGCTGCGGGCGCATGTATGGCGATCTCGGCATGTGTTCCTCGGGGTCGGCGCCTGTCGGGTGCTCGACAAAGGCTATTGCCGTATCGCAATGGGCAGGTGCAGCCCAACGCGCACTAGGGGGGGCGCCTGCCGAGCGGCCCCATCAATGGCCTTCACTGCGCCGCCCGCCGCACAAGTTTCGTGGCCCGCCTGACCCACATCCGGTCAAGTGCCCAGACCGCGAGCATCGTCGCGCCCATCAGCGGAAACACGACGCCCAACGCGACCAGGGACACGATCCAGCCACGCATGGGAACGCGCGTCGGCATTCGCGCGGGCGCGCCCAGCGAGCGAGACGGGCGGCGTATCCACCACATCGCGGCGCCTGTGGCCGCCATTGCGAAGAGCCCCATCGAAATCAGCGCGCATAGCCATTGATTTGCGGCGCCGAAGTATCGGCCCATGTGCAGCGAGGTGCCATACGAGATCGCCTGCGCGACGCCACCATAGGCGTCGTAATCGATGTCGCGCAGCACCGTACCGCTGTACTGGTCGATGTGCAGGGTGCGTTCGTCGCGCGGATCAGGTGGGAAGTAAGAAACGGTGTAGACACCATCGGCGCGCGACGGAACGACCAGGCTGTATCCGGTGCTCACGCCCCTGCTCGCCGCAATTTCCATCACGCGGTCGATGGGCAGCGCACCCTGAGCGTCAAGTTGAGCGATCGTCAGCCCCTTCGTGCCGCCACTGCCACCGTGCGCGGCATGTTCGTCGGCGGCGCTTGCGCCGCCGGCTTGAGACGAGGTGCGCATGCCTTTCATTTCGGCCCGCTCTGGATCGCCGTGATCGCCGTGCATGTCGCTCATCTCGTGCGCTGGTACCTTCGAATTGGGCACCGTCGTGTCGCCCACGGCCCACGGCATTTGAGCGATCGGTAGATCATCCATCTTTGTCGGCATGCGCGAGCGTAC
Source organism: Pandoraea cepalis (assembly GCF_902459625.1). Taxonomy (NCBI): domain Bacteria; kingdom Pseudomonadati; phylum Pseudomonadota; class Betaproteobacteria; order Burkholderiales; family Burkholderiaceae; genus Pandoraea; species Pandoraea cepalis. The sequence continues at coordinate 191,328 of NZ_CABPRY010000005.1, read as the reverse complement.
CGGCGCTTCGCCCCACGCGCCGGCAGGATAGCCCATGCCCGCTTGCGTCGCGATCGCCTTGAACTGCTTGCCCCACGAGCCCGACCAAGGCAACCCGGTAAGCACGAATGCCAGTCCGCCCGCCGCGAGCCAAAGGCCCGCGACGCCATGCAGATTGCGCAGCAGAGATCGGCCACGTAACTGAAGCCGCGGTTTGAGCGCACCCGCCCATGTCGCGTTGCCGCGCGGCCACCACAGCGCCACGCCGGTCACCAGCATGACCAGTGTCCAGCACCCGGCCAGCTCCATGAGCAGTTCCCCGGGTTTGCCTAGCATCATCGCGCGATGCAACTGGCGCACCTGCTTCATCAGCCGATGCTCGACGCTGAGCGTACCCAGCGCCTCGCCAGAATACGGGTTGACGTACACACTCTCGCGCTCGCCGTCGGGTAGGCGGAAAATGAATTCCGCGCTTCGTGCCGGGTCGCGATTCACCTCGACCGAACTGATCGTGGCGCCCCGCGGCAGCGATGCCGCGGCACGGTTCATCAGCGCATGCTCGGTCATACGAGGCGCCTGCGACGCGGCAACGACCATACGGTCGTGATACAGCCACGGTTCAATCTGTGGTTGAAAAACGTAGATCGTTCCCGTGACGGCCAACACCATGAGCCAGGGCATGACGAACAGCCCGGCATAGAAGTGCCAGCGCCACAGCGTGCGATAGCGGCCGGCGGCCTGATTGGGCGGCACGTCGCGCATCGCCGTGAAAGATATCCCCATGATTCGTGATCTCCTTGGCCTGCGATTCAGATGGCGAACTTGCCTTCGATGAAGAAAGTGCGGCCAGCGTAGGGGTGATAGACGAAGTAGCGCGTGTCGAACAGGTTATCCACGCCGATACCGATCTGCGTGCGCGCAGTCGGCTTGTATGTGAACTTCGCATCGACGACGGTGTAGGTGCTGGTGCCGCCGAACGTGTTCGGATTGTTGTCGGTATTGGTCAGCGTGTTGTACTGACGGCCCGAGTAACGAATCGCGCCGGTCACTGCCGTCTTCGCATTGAAGCGGTAGGTCGCCACCAGATTCGCGCGCCACAGCGGAATCCGATAGAAATATTTGCCGACGGAAGCCGGATTATTCGTATTCGCCATGATCTTTGACTGCGTGTACGTCAGACCGGCTGCGATGTCGAGGCCTTGAAAGAGGACGTCCTGACCGTCGAAAGCCGCATCGATACCACGCGAGCGAACCTTGTCGATGTTCTGGAAGTTCGTGACGTTGGGGAACACGGTCGTATTTGTCTGACTGAAGATCGTGTTTTTCACGTCGTCCTGGAACAGCGAAACGCGCACCTTGCCGACCTCTAGTTGCCACTCGGCGCTCAACTCCTTCGCGAGATCGTCTTCTGGGCGCAGTCCCGGGTTGTTGTTGACGATGTTCGTTCCGGTGATCGAGCCCTGGAAGAGCTCGGAGACGGTCGGGAACCGGTAGGCGCGTGCGATGGACGCGCGCAGCGTCAGGTCTTGCGTCGCCGCGAACGCTAGCGACAGCTTCGGCGAAAAGTGGCTGTCGGACGATCCCGCATACGGCAGCGTCACGCCGCCGAGCGTGCGTGCGCCCGAATAGGCGCGCCAATCTTCGTAACGCAGACCGGTTGTGAGTTTCCAGCGCGGCAGGAACTGCCATGTGTCCTGGGCATAGAGTGCCTGCGTAAGCGTGTTGCCGCCGAACGCATTGGCGAGCGACGTATCGCTTCCGTTGACCCATGCCGCCGTATTGAACGTGCGGTTATCGAGGAAATACGTGTCGAAGTGATAACCGAACGCCAGCCAATGCGCGCCCGCCCCGACCTGGGCGGGCGTATAGGTGCTGCGCAGGTCAATCGACTTCCAGCCGGTACCGTCGCCATACGTTACCGTCCCCGGTCCGTTGCCGGGCGCTCCGGTGCTGGCCGTGCGGGCCTCGCTTTGCGAAATATCGAAGTACGACGCGATGGCTTCCCAATTCCAGCCGGATTTGTGGCGTGTCTTGAGCGACAGGCCGTAAAGCAGGTTCTCGCTCACGCCCTGACTCGGCGCAAATGCCGATGCCGGAATGACATATTGGTAGCCATTGATGTTGACCGTCCCTGAATACACCGGATTGCCGTTCGCGTCGCGCAGGAACGTGCTCGTCTGACTGTTGGAGTTCTGATGCCAGTAGCCAAAGCTGAAGCCGCCTTGCAGCGTCGGCGTGAAATCGTAGGTGGCCTTGAGCTTGAGCTGGTCTTGCGTCACACGCTCGATGCCTTCTCCGTTCACTCCCATCACCACACCCGGCACGCCGTTCTGGTCGCGATAGGAATACGCGCCGCTCACGACCTTGGCGCTTGCCGTGGCAGGCGTGGTCGATTGCGACGCCGTGTAGAACTGGAGCGGTTGTCCCGTGTTCTCCATGTGGTCCACGCCCACCAGCAGCGACAGATTGCCGAACTTGTCGCCAACGCTCGCACTCACGTTGCTGCCGTTGAAGCTTCGGTTCACCCCGAACAGGTCGAAGTGCTGGGTGAATCCCTGAACCTTCGCGTCGGTCACGAACTGCTCCGGCATGCGGGTCGTGATGAGCACTGTCGCGCCGATGGCGTTGCCCGGATAGAGCGCGGAGAACGACCCGTAAATGACATCGACTTGATCGATCTCCTCCGGAAACACCATCGACCAACGTGGCGCGAATGTCCAGGTGTTGCCAAGGAAGTTGCTCAGCAGCAGACCGTCGGCGTAGACAAGGCCGCGAGCCGTTTGCGAGTTGCTCGTCCCACGCACGGCGATGGTGGAATTCAGATCGCCGATGAACCGGCGTCGAACGGCCATGCCGGGGACATATCGCAAGGCGTCTTCGGTCGTCTCGACGTTCTGGTACTGCAGTTGGTCCGCGGTGACCGTGGCGCTCGAGGCGGGCAAGTTCGGATCGAGTACGTGCTTGGGCGTGCGCTCGGCGGAGACGGCGACGGATGTCGGCGCGAGTTCGACGGCGGACGGTTGAGTGGTGTCGTCGGCGTACGCGACGGCCGGCAACATGGCGGCCAGCGCGAGCGCCAGCGGCGTCTTGCGCGCAAAGGGGGAGAGCATGGATTTTCCTGACTGCGATGAGTGAATGACGACCGGCAGGCCAATGCAGTGCAATGGCTTGCCGGGCACGAAAAGGCGTCAATCAGGAGCGGTGCGGCGGGGCCCGGGCGGGCGGAATGTAGGCGAGTGGACGGAGTTGCGGCGAGACGGTCGACGTCGGACCGGCCCGGGCGATCCAGACAAATGACACCGCACTGGCGTGCGGCGGCATGACCAACGGCGGATGGTTCGCAAGTAACGAGCAATAGCCGCAGGCGTCACCGTGCCCGCCATGATCGGCGGCCGGTGCGTGACGCATGTCCGCGTGCGAATCGTCGTGCGCGATGGTTGGTACGGCCGACGGCGTCAATCCGTCTGCGGTACAGAAGGTTGCGTCGATCTGCGAAACGCTGGCGCGGTGCGCGGCCAGCCACTGGCTCACGATCGGTGCGCAAAGCGCCAGGCACATGGCGGTCAAGCCAAGCCATGCGCTGAAACGTTTGCGTGAGCGAGTGAGCATCGTTGTGAAAGGCCGATTTTCGGTCCGCCGGGATGGCCGAATCTGGAATTCGCCCGGATCGTATCACGAATGCGTCGCATTCGCTAAAGGGTGGGCCTCCGATATATCAAACGCCGCTTCGCCGCTTGTCCGCCGTCCACACCCAAAGTGGCGACGACGAATTTCATGAGGTCTTGCGTCGCTTGCGTGTGGGCGTGGAGGGCGCCAGCCGGACTTCATCCGCTGCCAGCCTCGCCGCCAACGCGTCGCGCATCAACGCGACTGGGCGAGTAAGCCGGCTCGGCAACGCGCCGTGCACGAGCCAGACGTTCAGCCCGCTTCGGAACTCAGGCACGTCGAGGACTTGCAGCGCCTGGGCATGCGCACTGCGGGCAAGGACTTCGGGGGTGGCCAGTCCTACGCCGAGGCCGCGCGCAACCAGCGACAACTGCAACTCCGAGCCGAACGCTTCTACCGCGACATTGAACGGCAATCCGGCCATCGCCATCGCCCTGCCAAGTCCCGAGCGCATGCCGCAGCCATCCTGATTCAGTACCCACGGATGATTCGCAAGATCGGCGAGCGTGGCCGGCTTGTCGGCCAGCCCGAAGGCGCTGGGCGCGACGACCACCATGGGCTTGCGCGAGAGAAGCGTCGACGTCACGCCTTCGGGCAACGCAACGCTCTCCGGCAGTAGCACGACGGCGGCATCCACCTTCGCCTGCTCGAGACTTTGCAACAGTCCCGGCGACCATGCCGCCGTTACGCGAAGCGTCAGCTTCGGGAAAGTGTTGCGAAGAAAGTCGATGGGTTGTTCCAGCGCAAGCTCGGAGAGAAATGGCGGCACGCCAATACGGAATTCGCCCGACGGCTCCGTATCGGGCGAGGCAACCGCTTTCAAGTCGTCGACCGCGCGCAACACCGTGCGGGCCAATCCGTACACCTCGCGTCCGGCAGGCGTCGGTTTTAGCGGCTTGCTTTGCCGGTCAAGCAACTCGATGCCCAGCATCTTCTCCAGATTCTGGACGCGTCGCGTGAGACCCGGTTGCGTGAGGAAGAGCTTCTCCGACGCCTGTGCCATCGAATCGCTTTCAACCACGGCGACGAAAGCCTGCAAGTCATGTGTGTTCAAAACAAACTCGCATAATGAATATAAACATAATTCAATTGTGGCATGACGCACCGGTTTCTACAATCGGCCGAACCGTCACGCCTTGTGACCTTCAGTCATTCATCGGAATCGAAACATGACTCAGCCGGCTTCCCCCTGTTCGCGCGATGCCGTCGCCGCGCCCATGCCACCATCGCCACCATCGCCAGCGACGCCTGCCACGTTGACCACGCCGTTGACCGTATTCTTTGCCGCCGCGGTCGGCATCGTCGTCGTGAATCTGTCGGCAGCGCAACCGCTGACCGGGCCTGTAGGTCGGGCGCTGAAGCTGCCCACGGAGCTTGCCGGTCTGATCGCAATGCTGCCGCAGCTCGGCTACGCAGCGGGTTTGCTACTGCTCGTGCCGCTGTGCGATCTGGTCGAAAATCGCAGGCTCATCTTTCGGACGCTCGCCTGCTGCGCCGCGTTTCTTGCGCTCGCCTCGTTCGCGCATTCGGGAGGCGTGTTTCTCGTGTCGGTGTTCCTGGCGGGCGCGACGTCGAGTGTGATCCAGATGCTCGTGCCGATGGCTGCGTCGATGGCCCCTGAGAGCCGTCGAGGGCGGGCCGTCGGAAACGTGATGAGCGGACTGATGCTGGGCATTTTGCTGTCGCGTCCGCTCGCGAGTCTGATCGCCGGCGAGTGGGGCTGGCGCGCATTCTATGGCGTTGCGGCGTTGGCCAACGCGTTGCTTGCGATCGTTCTGTACGCCCGGTTACCGAACCGCAAACCGCAGGCCGGGGCACGTTACCCGGCGTTGCTTCGCTCGCTCTGGACGCTTTTGCGCACAGAGCCGGTCCTGCAACGGCGCGCCATGCAGGCGGCGCTCGCGCTCGGCGCATTCAGCGCGTTCTGGACGGCTATCGCACTCCTGCTCGCGCAACCGCCGTTTTCGCTTGGAATGCAGGGCATCGCGGGCTTCGCACTGGCTGGCGCCACGGGCGCCATCGTGACACCGCTCGCCGGATATCTGGGGGACCGTGGGCAGGGCCGCACGACGCAGTTCGTCGCCCATCTCGCGATGATTGTCGCTGTGCTGATGCTTGGCGCTGCGGGCGCCGGATGGGGCGGGTTCTCGCCAACGATGCACCCGGGCCTGGCGCTTGCGCTCCTGGTTGCCGGCGCCGCAACGCTCGACGCCGGTGTCATTACGGACCAGACGCTCGGACGGCGCGCCATCAACCTTATCAATCCGTCGGCGCGTGGCCGGTTGAACGCACTCTTCGTCGGGATCTTCTTCGTCGGCGGCGCGTTTGGCGCGGTGCTCTCGGGGGCCGCGTGGGCGTGGGACGGATGGCAGGGCGTGTGCGTCGTCGCGCTGGGATTCACGGGCGCGTTGTTCGTCCTCGGCTGCGTGGACCGTGCGGCGGGGCATCACTGATGTGTGGCGGTGGACGTGCGCGGGGAGGCGTCCACCGGGCATTCGTCGAGTCTGCACCACGGCGTCGACTGTCTTCCGCGTCAACCTCTGGTTGACACCCATGTCAGGCCAGCCGATGATGCAAGGTCATCGCCATCGGCGGCTCCCCGCCTCGGGCAGGCCCGGCCACCGGCTCCTGAACGACGATGGCAGCGGTTGCGCACGAGCGCGATGCCCATCCATTCAATTTCGTCAATCCTCCCATAACTGTCTGGGGGACGCTTATGGGACGGTTGCCCTTTAAAGTCCGTGGCTGTGATGAGGTGACACCGGATTTCGGAGCGCTGGGCAGTCCAAGTGCCACAATCGGCATGCGCACAGACCTTCGCGGGAAGGACGAATCGGGTCATCTGGAAATCCGTCGCTCAGTTCAAGCCACATGATCGTCCAGGTTCGAATCGCAGACATCGTGCTTGAGTGCGTGTATCAGACATCATCCCGTCGTAGATTGCGCTATTGACGCGTACGTGCGACATCGGTCACCGCCCCGGGGGGGGAACTGCGGCCAACGTACCACCACGAACTTTCCTGTCCGACGGTTTCGCCGTGCGGCGGGGAGACTCCGAAGATTGATCAGTGCGTGAGACGCGTGATAGGGTCGAACGCAAATCATTGATTGCACACACGCTAATGGCATCGAAGGGACAAGCATTCGCGGCGGAGACAGGGAATTTCCGCGGCGTTTTGGGGAATCGGGGAAGTCGTGATGTGTTCGGCCGTTGGTTGCGCCGCACGCGCGGTCTGGTCACCGGTTCGCTGCGGTCGTTCGTCATGCTCACGACGATGATCCCGGCCGGCATGGCCCTGGCCGCAGGGACATCGGTGACGCCGAGCATGCCCGCGTCACTGGCCCCGGCGACCCTGGCGACGGCCATGGCACCGATGACGTCCGCCGTGTCCGCCGTTCCCGACATTGCGCTGTACTACGGACGCGACCTGCCGGTCGATGCGTTGCAGTCCTTCGATTGGGTCGTCATCGACCCGACACAAACTTCGCTGCCCGACGCATCGCTAACCCCACATACCACCTGGTTCGCACGCCTGGATGCGCGCGACACCGCGCAAACGCCAGAGGCGTTTGTCGACGCGCGCGTCGCGCCGCTCTGGGCGCAAGGCTATCGTAATTTCCTGATCGACGACGGTACCCCGCTCGCGGCCGATGCCGAGAGCGACGCGCGCATGGCCGCGCGCGTGAAAGCGGTGCGCGCCCGTTATGCCGATGCGCGTCTCGTACTGCGAAACCATTTGGGCCTGGCGGCGTCTCTGGCCCCCGCGCTTGCCGGTGTTCTGGCCGACGGACTGTTGCATCGATACGACGCGCGCGCAATGATTTTCGTCGACACACCGGCCGACGCGCGCCAATCCGCGCTCGATCAACTGAAAGCGTTGCGCGAGCAATCCCATCTTCCGACGTTTGCGATGGACTACTGCGCGAGCGCGGATGTGGCCTGCCGCCGCGACACGGCGCGCACGCTCAATCAGACAGGCGTGCGTGCGTTCGTCACCGATCCGGACGTTGAGACGGTCGGTGTTGGCCGCATCGAAGTGATGCCGCGCAAAGTGCTGATGGTGCAGGCGCCGGGCGACGGCGAACCGATCGACCTGACGACGGGTGCGCGCGATATTTCCATGCCGCTGAACTACCTCGGTTACGACGTGCAATACGTCAATGTGAACAAGGGCCCGATGCCGGCCAATGTGCGCAGCGACCGCTATGCGGGCATTGTCGTATCCATCGATCGCAATGTGAACAATGCCGGCGCGTGGCGACGCTGGCTGCTGGCCCGAATTCATGACGGCATGCGCGTGGCGGTGATCGGACAGTTCGGTTTCCCGATCGATCAGCAGACGGCTCAGGTGCTGGGCCTCGAACGTGTGGCGGGCACCGTGCCCGGCTCGGTGGTGCCGAGCGTGGTGAGCAAGGCGCCGATGATGGGCTTCGAGATCATGCCGACGCCCGACGTGCGCGACGCCCTCGGTGTGCGCGTGGGGCCGACCGGCCAGCCGCTGCTGCGTTTGCAAGCGGGCACCTACACCTACGACATGGCCGGCATGTTGCCGTGGGGCGGCTATACGCTCAACCCCTATGGGGTGACGTCGCTGTCCGGCATCGGGCAGGAGCGCTGGGCGATCCAGCCGATCGACTTCCTGCGTCAGGCGCTGGCGCTGCCGCAGATGCCGGTGCCCGACGTGACCACCGAGAACGGCCGCCGACTGATGTTCGTGCACGTCGACGGCGACGGCTTTGCCTCGCGCGCGGAATTCCCGGGCGTCGACTATGGCGCGATGGCGCTGTATGAACAGATCTACACGAAGTATCCTGTGCCCACGACGCTGTCGGTGATCGAGGGCGAGGTCGGTGCGAAGGGGATGTATCCGAAGATTTCGCCGCGTCTCGAAGAGATTGCTCGCAAGATGTTCGCACTGCCGAACGTCGAGATCGGCACGCACACCTTCTCGCACCCGTTTAATCTGGAGCAGATCAACCAGACTACCGGCGAGCGAATCACCGGCAAGGCGAACAAGGAGTGGGGCGGAGACGATGCCTTCTCGCTCGACATCCCCAACTACAAGTTCAACCTCGATCGTGAGATCCAGGGATCGATCGACTATATCAACGGGCGTCTTGCGCCCCCGGGCAAGAAGGTCGTGGTGCTGCAATGGCCGGGCGATGCGCAGGCCCCCGCGATTGCGATTCGCAAGGCATGGGCCGCGGGCGTGCTGTCGATCAACGGCGGCGACACGATCATCACGAAGACGAACAACAGCTGGACCAACATCGCACCGTACGGCGTAGAGAAGGGCAGCCTGCCGACCGAGTTCCAGGTGTATGCCGCCGTGATGGACGAAAACGTCTACACGAACGACTGGCTCGGGCCCTACTACGGCTACACGCGCGTGCTCGAAACGTTCGCCATGACCGACAAGCCGATTCGCTTCAAGGCGGTGAACCTGTATTACCACATGTACTCGGGCACGAAGGTCGCATCGCTCAATGCGCTCAAGGAAGTCTATAACGCGGTGCTCAAGCAGCCCGTGTTCCCGATCTTCACCACGGAATACATCCGCCGCGTGCTGGACTGGCGTCGCGTGGCCGTGGCGCGCGAGGTAGCCGCGGACGGCGCCACGCGCTGGCGCGTGCGCAGCGGTGCCGATTTGCGCGAAATGCGCTGGCCGGGCGAGGGTGTGCCGGTCATGGGGACGTCCGATGACGTCGCCGGTTATCTGCCGGGGCCGGGCGGGCTGTACATCCACATGGGGGGCGACACCGCCGAGTTCTCGATCGCCTCGAAGGGCGCCGAGCGCACGCCGCACATCGACGAAGCCGCTGGGTTCATCCGCGACTTCCAGCGCACCGGGCGCAATCTGTCGTTCCGCTTTGGCGGCTACTACAAGCCGTTCGTGAGCGTGGTCAATGCCGCCGGTTGCCGCATCAGCGTCGACGGTGTGGCCAAGGGGCGCGCCGATGGCGCGGGTCGCCTGCGCGCCGAGGTCTCCGGCGTTGCCGAGAAGCCGGTCGTCATGCATACCGTGGGGGTCGACTGTGACTGATGCCGTTCGCCCCGATCCCGACAGGATTGCCGACGCAGTGACTGGAAAGCCGTTCGACAAGCGCGAACGGCTGAGCGCGCCGTGGCTGACGGTCGCGATCGGCGCAGGGATCGTGCTCGCGCTTGCCGCGGCCCACCCGAGCGACGACGACCAGACGCGCGCGCTCGCCGCGCAACCGCCGAGCGAATTGTCGGTGGCCTATCTCGAAGCGTGGCTGCGCATTGAACCCGGCGCGCCCCGTTATCTCGATCTGCTCGGCCAACAATATCTGGGGCTGGGCCGTTGGGACGACGCGATGGGCGTTGCGAAGACGCTGCGCGGCATGTCCGACGAGCCAGACCGCCGTCGCGGCATTCTGCTCGCGCTGGCGGCCACGGAGCAGCGGGCGTACGAAGTGCCCGCCGACGATCCGCGTCGCGCCGAGCGCATGGCGCGATACGTGGAACTGCTTGACGCAACGTCGCAGTACCAGTGGGACGTGCCGACGCTGCGTATGCTGGCGGACAAGGCCCGGCTGGCGGGTGCCCAGAATTTGATGCTGCGCGACTATCGCCTGCTGGCGGCCGCCGATGCCAAGAACGCCGCGCAATGGCAGGAGAAGCTGGCGGACGCCGCCTTCGCTCACGCCGCGTATGACGATGCCGCCAATGCCTATTTCGCCGCGCAAGACGCGGCAACCACGCGCGACGATCGCCGTCGCCTGTTCCTCGCGGGCATCCGCGTGCTCGTGTCGGCGAACCAGATTTCGCGCGCATGCGCGGAAGGCGAGAAACGCGTGGGTGAACTGGTCAACGATCCGGTAACCCTGCGATATCTGCTCGATGTCGCTCGTCAGGCGGGCCGCCCGGACCTGATGACGAAGTACGCGCGGGCACTCACGCAACTGTCGAGCCTGGTGCCGCAGTCGCGTGGGGCGCATGTGCAGCTCGCCGGCTGGTTGCCGGGGGTGACCGCCGACGGCCGCGGGCTCGACGGCGCCGGTCGTGCGCATCTGCGCTATCTCGATGGCCCGGAAGGCGTGCGCGCACGCGAGCGCATGGACGCGTATCGCATCGTTCGTGTCGCCGATGTGGGCTTGGCCCGCGGTGCGAGTGCGGCGGATGCCGCATCGGACGCATCCACGAAAGCGGCGAAAGCGACGAAGGCGGCGAACGCGGACAAGACGTCCAAGCCGGACGCTCCTGGGAAATTCGATTGGGAAGCCGGTACGGCAGCCGCGAAGCCGTCCGAGAGCGGTGCCAATGTCAACGGCGTGACGGCGAACGATTACGACGTGGCCTTCAAGGCGTTTGTCGAAGCGGGTCAGCTCGACGACGCCGAGAAGCTCGCGCAGCAGGCGCTGCAACGCAAGCTCGATCCGCTCATCTGGACTCGCCGTCTCGCGCAGGTCGCGCAATGGAACGGGCATCCCTCGGTCGCGCTCACTTACTGGCGCAAGTACGCGGACGCCACGGGCAACGCCGAAGCATGGCAGAACGTCTATCAGCTCGCGCCGCAGCTCAATGACGATCAGGCCTATCTCGCGGCGCAGATCTTCGAAGCGGAGCGCCAGCCGAGCGATCTCAAGCTCAAGGACGATATCGTCAACACCTACGAACGTCTCGGCCGCCCCGACGAGGCGCTGACGTATCTCAAGCGTCACGCGGCGGGCAATCAGCGCCGCGCGCTGCTGGAGCGCGAGGGCGACGTCGCCCAGCGCGTTGGGCAGGACGCCGAGGCGCTGGCGACGTTCGAGACGCTGCAAAAGGAATTCGGTCCGTCGCCGGACTATGCGCTGCGCATTGCCAGCCTGATGTATCAAAAGGGCCAGGTGAAGCCGGCGCTGGCCGAGCTGCGCAAGGTGCGCGACATCGCCGGAACGCTGCCGGAAGACGCGCGCTACTGGCGCACGTACGCCGAAGTGGCACGCCTGGCGCAAAGCGACGAAGATGCCAACTACGCGTATCCGCGTCTGTTGCGCACGGGCAAGGCCGAGGCGCTCGACCTCAATGCGATGACCTACTTCTATCAGGGGTATCCGCTTGATGCCGGCCGCACGGCCGAAGCGGAATTCCGGCAGAACGATTCGGATCTTGCGCTCCAGTCGGCCATCTACTTCTACACGACGGCCCGCGCCTATGATCGGGTGCAGGCCCTGCTCGACGGTCTCGACGCCGAGCAGCGCGATCGCTTCGCCAAGTCGAGCGAACTGCTCTCCACCCGCGCGACCTATTATCAGCAGATTCAGCGTTGGGACGCGGCGCTGGCCGATCTGCGTGCGGCATCCCGCCTGGACAATGCGGGTGACGAAGTGCGGGTTGCCTACCTGTGGGCGCTGGTCGACTATGGCAGCGACGACGCGCTCGGCATGGCGCTGCATGACTATCGTCCGCTCGTGGCCGGAAACGCCGAATACTGGGGGGCTTACGGGGCCGGTCTGCTGCGCCTGGGCAATGCACGTGAGGCGTTGACGTACTTGCGCCAACAGGCGTCGCTCTCGGACGACGACCCGCTGTGGATGCTCTCGCTCGCCGACGCCGAAGAGGCGGCCGGCGATGCCCATACCGCGTGGCGCATTCGTCGCGGCGCCTGGCGCGATCTGCAAACGCGTGCCCAGACCGGACAACTGCGCATCGCCCCGCGCCGGCGGCCGGGCGCGGTGGTGCAACGCCTTGCGGCGCAGACCTCGGATAACGACGGCGTGCTCGAAGCGCAAGCCGCGCGTGTCACGCTCGCGCAAGTGTTCTCGAATGGCGACACGTCGCGCCAGCTGTTGGCAAATCTGCTGCGCGATGACCGTCGTTCGGCCGACAGTGCCAAGGTCGGCGACTCGCTGCTGGGCGAATCGGCCGAGCTGGCGCCGCTCAAACCCGCCGGCGACGCGACCGACTCGCCGGCGACGCGCGACCCCGCGTTGCTCTCGCGACAGGCGGTGCTCAGCGCGACCACGCGCGACGTCGGACTGGCGTGGGCGCTGTCCGGCGAACACTTCGATCTGGCCCGTGCCTGGCTGGCACGCGAATACGCAAATCGACTGCTGCGCCCGGCCGATGCGGAGATTGCCCTCGCGCTCGAGAACAACGACCGCGACAAGATGGCGCAACTGCTCGACCGCCGCCAAGGTCGCATGCCGATCGAAAGCGAGGTCGATGCGAACGAACGGCTCGGACGCTCGACCCAGGCCGAGACGCTCGCGTGGCGTGCGGCTGACGGTGCACCGAACAACGACGCCGTGCACACGACATTCACGGACACAATCCTGCGCGATCGATCGAATGCGGGCTTCGATCTCTTCTATTCGCGTCAGGCGCCGCTGAGCTATCTGGAGAGTTCGCTGGTCGGCAGTCTCAACCTCACCAGCCGCATCGGTGTGACGGTCGAGGCGATCCAGCGCAATCAGCGAACCATCGACACGTCGCAGCTTGCCTGGGTGCCGTCGCATGACCGGATCTTCAACTTCACCGTACGCGATCGCACCGTGGCGCGGGATCTGGCGCTCACCGTCGGGCATCGCAGCGAGTTGAACAGCTTCTTCACCGGACTTGCGTCGGCCGCATTCAACCGCAATACGCCCCTGACCACGACTTTCCAGGCGGGCTACAACCAGTTCACCGACATTGCGCCGAACACGCAGGTCGCCGGAACGCGCGACTTCGGCAGTGTGCAGATGCTGTGGGCCGGCGATGGTCGCTGGTACGGTCAGGCGAACGCCGAGTACGACCGTTTTCACGCGCAGGACCGCACGTATCTGGGACGTGGCTGGCGCTTCGGCGGCGAATTGGGGTACAAGCTGCGCATCGACTACCCGGACCTGAACATCAGGCTCGTGGCCGAGCGCGGCATTTATACGCCGGGCACAGCCACCATCCCGTCGCTCGCCGTGCTGCTGCCGACCGGCACCGCGCCGGTGGCCTCGGAGTTCATGCCGATCACGACGACCCAGTACGGTGTCATGGCAGGCTTCGGGCAGGACTACCAGAATGCTTACCGGCGTGCCTGGCGGCCGTATCTCGACGTGGGCTACATTCACGACAGTCAGCAGGGCTGGGGGCCGCAGGTCAACCTGGGCATCGCGGGGTCGGTGCTCGGCAACGATCACGCTCGCGTGTATTACTCGCACGACATCACCAACGGCACCGGTGTTGCCACAACGCAGGTCGGCATCGCGTACCGGCTGTTCTACTGAAATTTCGCATCCGCAAGGGAGAGCAAGACCATGAAGACAATCGTGAGTAAGCTGTGGCGCCGCCTGGCCGGCGCTGCCGTCCTGACCGCGCTGGTGGCGGGCTGTTCGACGATGAATGTCGGCGACGCCCCGAATCTGCCCAAGACGGCCGCCTGGGCGATTCTGCCGATCGCCAATACGACGGAAACGCCGGATGCCGGCCAGCGCGCCGAGAGTATTGCCCAAAGCATTCTGGTCCAGAACGGCTTTACCGATCTGCATCGCTATGTCGGCGATCCGGACGGCGGCGATTCGCTCGTCGGCGGCAACAGCGCACAAGCGCGCATGCGTGCCCTGGAATGGGCGCGCAAGACCGGCGCGAAGTATGCGCTCTCGGGGGCTGTGACCGAATGGCGCTACAAGGTCGGCGTCGATGGTGAACCGGTGGCCGGCGTGACGTTCGATGTCATCGATGTCTCGAACGGCAGCATCGTCTGGAGCGCGACCGGCAGCCGCAGCGGCTGGAGCCGTTCGAGCCTGGCCGGCGTCGGTCAGACGTTGATTCGCAATCTGCTGGCACCGCTGGCGCAACGGTAACGGGCCGCATCGTGAAAACCGCGACTCAACAGGACGCTGCCATCGACGCGAAGCCCGTCGGCCCGGAACAGGTGCGACGCTCGGAGCCGTTCGGCAACGTGAGCACCTATGGCCGACTGATCGCGCCGGCCGTGGCGCGCCCGGTAGCGGTCTTCGAGGTGGTCACCGGCATGGCGCTCGCCGTGGCGATTGCCTGGCTGCTGCGCCCCGGCGATCCGCTGCTCATCGGGCTGGGCTTTCCATGGATGTGGCTCGTCGCCCTGGTCATGGCGCTGCGCTACGGCGCGCTGCTCGGCGTGGTGGCGGGGCTCGTGCTTGCCGCCGTCTGGTACGGCTTGTATGGCTTGCATGGCGAGCCGTTCCCGGCGATGTTCTTCGTCGGCGGCTTCACGATGATCGTTGTTGGCGGGCACTTCTGCGACATCTGGGGCAACCGCGCGACCCGGGCTCGGGGCATCAACACGTATCTGAACGATCGCCTCGTCGCCATTACGAACAATCACTACCTGCTGCGTGTCTCGCACGAACGGCTCGAGCGCGATTTGCTCACCAAGCCGAGCACCATGCGCGACGCCATCATGCGATTGCGCGAATTGACGACCGCCAACAAGGCGGGCGCCGCGGCGCAAACGTTGCCCAACGCACAGCCGATGCTCGAGTTTGCCGCGCTGACGTGCCAGATCGAAGTGGCGTCGGTCTTCCCGGTGCACCTCGGGCGGCTGGTGCCCACGGCGGTGGCGTGCGTGGGCGAGGCGTTCACGCCCGTGGAGAGTGATCCGCTCGTGCAGACTTGCCTGCGCGAAGGCACGCTCTCGCATGTGCGCGACGACGTGACGGTCGGCGAGGGGAGTGCGTATATTGTGTGCGCACCGCTCACCGACACGGACGGCAACATCAACGGCATGCTGATCGTGCGCCGCATGTCGTTCCTCGCGCTCAATCACGACAACCTGCAATTGCTGCTGGTGCTGCTGGCCTATTACGCCGACGGCGTGGCGCAGCAGGGCGTGGTGGCGAGCGTGCGCGACGAGGTGCCAAGCGTGCCCTACGACTTCGCGCTGGAGTTGGGACGCCTTGCTCGCATGAAGCGCCAGAGCGGCATCCAGTCGTCGCTCGTGGCGCTCGTTTTCCCGCGCGGCGCGAGCGGCGATTCGCTGTTCGAGCAGACCGTGCGTTCGCGCCGGGCGCTCGACGCCTTGTGGATTCAGTCAGGCCCTCGTCAGCAAATCGCCATCGCCCTGATGCCGATTACCGATGAGAATGGCATCGACGGGTACCTCATCCGCATTGAGAGCGCGCTGCGTCAGCAATACGGGCTGGATTTCCAAACCGGTCACGTGGCGGTGCACTCGGCGAGCGTGGACGAGCGCGCCCCGGGCGAGGGGCTGAGCAAATTGCTGGAGCGCTGCCGCGATCATGCTTAAAAAACTGCTGGCGATCACGCTCGGTATCCTGGCCCTGCTCGCGCAGGCCCAGGCGGTGCGCACGCTCTTCGAGCCGGCCTGGCGGATCGACCCGCTCGTGGTCTTCTTTGGATGGCAACTGCTCACGGCAGTGCTCACCGCGACCTTCGTTCGTTCGGTACTGCCAGAGCATTACCACGGGCGTACCGGGGCGTTTTGGCACAGCCTGGCGATCAGCTTGTTCATGCCGGTGGGCGGTTTGCTGCTGTTCCTCGGCGTGATGGCGATCAGCGTGCTGTTCCCCGCGCCGAAAGAGCTCGCCCGCTCCGGGGCGGTTGACCGCCCCGAGTTCGTGACGTATCTGGTCTCGCGCGTCACGCACGGCGCCGGTGCGCGCCTGCGTGCGCGTTTGCGCAACACGCAAGGCACCAGCGAAGACCGCGTGGCCGCACTGGTGTCGGTGCAGGCCCTGCCGTCGCGGGCCACCGGCGAGATCATGCGTGACCTGCTGGCCGATCCGGTGGAAGAGATCCGGTTGCTCGCCTACGGGATTATCGACGGCGTGGAAAAGCAGATCATGCAGCGTATTTTCGACGCGCGCACCCAGCGCGATCGTGCAGAGAACGACGATGATCGTGCCGACGCGAACCATCGGCTCGCCGAGTTGTACTGGGAGCTGATTTATCAGAACCTCGTGCGTGGCGAGGTGTACCGATTCACGATGGAGCGCGTGGAGCGATTTGCCCGCGAGGCGCTCGCCCATCGCGAGAGCGATGCGGTCATGTGGTACCTGCTGGGCCGTTGCGCGCTGATGCGTCACGATCCGGAGCAAGCGGAACAGTGTCTGCAGCGTGCCGAGTTCCATCAATTTCCTGCGGACCGACTCGTGCCCTGGCTTGCCGAAGTCGCGTTCCTCAAACATCAATATGGACGGGTCGGGCAGATGCTCGCCGGGCTCGGGAATGGCACGGCCACCCCGATGCTGCAGCCCGTCATGCGTTTCTGGACCCGCTAATGCGTACCAACGAACGTCGCGCTGACTCGGCCGACATCGCTTTGCTGCTCGAAGGCACGTTCCCGTATGTGCGGGGCGGCGTGTCGTCGTGGGTGGATCAAATGATCCGCGCATTCCCGGATCTGACGTTTGCCGTCGTGTTCATCGGCAGTCGTCGCGAAGACTATGGCGACATGGTCTATCCGATGTACGACAACATCGTGCATTTCGAGGCGCATTATCTCTACGAATTCGAGGCGCCCGCGCCGATGCGCGCCGCCGAGGGTGACGCGCAGGCGTTCGAGAAGATGGAGAAGATGCATGACATGCTGCGTCGGCGCGACGACCTGCAAGGCATCGGCAAGCTGATTCACGACGTGATTCCGATGCTCGCCGAAGACGGCGAGATCAGCGAGGCCAATTTCCTGCACAGCCGGCGCTCGTGGGACATGATCACCGATCGCTACAAGAAGTACTGCCTGGATCCGTCGTTCACGGACTATTTCTGGACGATTCGGATCATGCACAAGCCGTTGTGGCAACTCGCGCGCATTTGCGACCAGTTGATCCCGGCCAAGGTGTACCACACCGTTTCCACGGGGTACGCGGGCTTCCTGGGCGCGTTGCTGCGCTTCAAGCACCAGCGTCCGCTGCTGGTCTCGGAGCACGGCATTTATACCAAGGAGCGCAAGATCGATCTGCTGCAGAGCCAGTGGATTCGAGACAACCGGGGCCTGTTCGAGCGCGACATCTCGCAGGTCGGTTATTTCCAGAACCTGTGGGTGCGCTTCTTCGAAGCGATGGGACGCGTGTGCTACGAGGCGGCCGACGAGATCACCGCGCTCTTCGAGGGCAATCGTCTGCGCCAGATCGCCGACGGCGCGCCCGAGCACAAGACCCGCAACACGCCCAATGGCATCTCGGTGGCGCAGTTTGCGCCGCTGCGCGAGCAGCGTCCGGCCGACATCCCGCCGGTGGTGGCGCTGATCGGCCGGGTGGTGCCCATCAAGGACATCAAGACGTTCATTCGGGCGATCTTCATCGCCAGCCGCCACATGCCGGGGCTGCAGGGGTGGGTGGTCGGCCCCGAGGAAGAAGATCCGGCCTACGCGCAGGAGTGTCGTGACATTGCGGCGAGCCTGGGGTTGGAAGACAGCCTTCGGTTCATGGGCTTTCAGAAGGTGTCCGACATTCTGCCGCAGGTCGGCGTCATGGCGCTGTCGTCGATTTCCGAAGCGTTGCCGCTGGTGGTGCTGGAGGCCTATGCGGCCGGCGTGCCCGTGGTGACGACCGACGTCGGCTCGTGCCGTCAACTGGTCGAAGGCCTGGGCGATGAGGATCGCGCCCTCGGGCCTGCCGGCAAGGTCGTGCAGATCGCCAACCCGGAGCAATTCGCCCAGGCGCTGCTCGACGTGCTCGAGCCCACCACCTGGCATGCGGCCCAGCGCGCGGCGATCGCGCGCGTCGAACGCTATTACACGATCACCCAGATGCAGGACGCCTATCGCAGTCTGTACGAGACACTGCTGGCGCGTCCCGCCGCCGGGGTGGTTGCGGGAGACCACTGATGGCCGGTATTGGCTTTGAACTTCGCAAGATTCTCCGGCGCGACACGCTGACCAGCACGCTGGCGGCCTATGGCTACGCCGGGGTCATCAGCGCGGGCCCGCTGATTCTCTCGATTCTCGGTATTCTGCTCATCGGCCTGATGAGCCTCGCGGTCGTGCAACCGCCGGGCCTCATCGTGCAGTTCCAGGTGTCGGTGACGTATCTGATCGCGTTCAGCCTCATCGTCACGGGCATACTTCAACTCTCGTTCACGCGTTTTCTGAGCGACCGGCTGTTCGAGCGGCGTCCCGATCTGGTGCTGCCGAACTACAACGCGGTCGCACTGGTCACGACGGTCGGCACGGGCATCATCGGTCTCATCCTCGCGCTGACCGTGTTCCGCGGCCAGTCGACGGGCTATCGGCTGTTGATGCTCACGGGCTTCGTGATCGTGAGCAATATCTGGATCGGCGTGTTGTTTCTCACGAGCGTGAAGCAATACCGTGCCGTGCTGGCGATCTTCTTCGTCGGCTACACCGTGACGGTGGTGAGTGCGGTGCTGCTCAACCGCTACGGACTCGAAGGGCTGCTCGGCGGTTTCGTCATCGGTCACCTGATCCTGTTGCTCGGCATGGTCTGTCTGATTCACCGCAACTACCGCACGGACGAATATCTGCTTTGGCAGGTCTTTGCGCGTCGCTTCTCGTATCCGTCGTTGATGTTCGTGGGTTTGCTGTTCAATCTGGGCATCTGGCTCGACAAGCTGATGTTCTGGTTCTATCCGGTCACCGGGCAGGACGTGATTGGCCCGCTGCGCGCGTCGGTGATCTACGATCTGCCGGTGTTCCTCTCGTACCTGTGCGTGATTCCGGGCATGGCGGTGTTTCTGCTGCGTATCGAGACGGATTTCGTCGAGTACTACGATCAATTCTTCAACGCGGTGCGCACCGGCGGCACGCTCAAGTACATCGAAGAATCGCGCGACATGATGGTGCGCTCGGTCCGCACCGGTCTGTACGAAATCCTGAAGATCCAGGCGGTCGTTACGCTGCTGATCTTCGCGTTCGGCGACAAGCTGTTACGGCTCATCGGCATTTCGGTGCTGTATCTGCCGCTGCTGCACATCGACGTCATTTCCGCGAGCCTGCAAGTGCTTTTCCTCGGAATTCTGAACATCTTCTTTTATCTGGACCGGCGTGGCACGGTGCTGGCGCTCACCGCCGCGATGGTCGTCGCCAACGGCCTGTTCACGTGGGCCACGCTGATGCTCGGACCGAATGCCTACGGCTACGGTTTCGCGCTGGCGCTGCTGGTCGTCGTGATGGTGGCGATGCAGTTGCTCGATCGCCGGCTCGATGCGCTCGAATATGAAACCTACATGCTGCAACAGCAGCGCTGACACTGCCGCTGCCGATCGCCATGTCTGACAACACGACGCAACCGCACGCCACTTGGTGGCGCTGCCCACTGGCTCGATTCATGGGCGGGGTGGTGGGGGTCTTTGCCGGCTTCTTCCTCAACACCGCATCGGCGCAGCCGCCTGTCTTCGGGCGCATTGCGTTTTTCTATGGCGCGACGCTCGACCCGAAGGCGCTTGCCGGCTACGATCAGGTGGTGATCGAGCCCGACAACGGCTTCGTGCCGAAGGCCGTCGACCCGGCCACCGAGCCCAAGGGCCGGCGCTGGATCGCTTACGTCAGCGTGGGCGAAGTCTTGTCCACGCGCGACTACTACGCCGCGATCCCGAAAGCGTGGCGCATTGGCCGCAATGGCGACTGGAAATCGGAAGTGATCGATCAGGCCGCCCCGGGCTGGCCTCAGTTTTTCGTGGAGAAGGTCATCGCGCCGTTATGGGCCAAGGGCTATCGCGGCTTTTTCCTCGACACGCTCGATTCGTACGAACTGGTCGCCAAGACCGATGCCGAGCGTGCGCGTCAGCAAGCCGGGCTGGTCGCGGTCATCAAGCGAATTCGGCGCCGTTTCCCGCGCGCCGAACTGATTCTGAATCGCGGTTTCGTGCTGATGCCCGAGGTGCACGGCGACGTGGCGGCCGTGGCGTTCGAATCGCTCTATCGCGGTTGGGACGAGGGGAATCAGCGCTACGTGGCGGTGCCGGAAGACGATCGCGCGTGGTTGCTCGCGCGGGCGCGCGAAGTGCGCGAGCGCTACGACCTGCCGGTGATTGCTATCGATTACTGCGCCCCCTCGGATACCGAGTGCGCCAGGCAAGCCGTTGCGCAGATTCGTGCGCAGGGCCTCATTCCTTACGTGGGCGACGGTCACCTCATGCAGGTCAATCCCGCCGCGGCGCAGAACTGACGCAGCGCACCGCGCGAGACAACGAAGAAGGCGAAAGACAATCCCGGCGAGCCGTCATCACCACGCCGGACATCAGACAGGTCAACACGCAGGCGAACGCAACCGACCATTCGGGCGGTGGCGTCGTGCTGCGCTCATCCAATTGATTGTTGAGGGGAAGTCATGTGTGGAATCGTGGGCGGCGTGGCACGCCGTGACGTGGTACCGGTGCTGGTCGAAGGACTGCGCCGTCTCGAATATCGTGGCTATGATTCGTGCGGCGTGGCCGTACTCGACGCAGCGCATCGGCTCACGCGCGTGCGCAGCGTGTCGCGCGTGGCGCAACTCCAGGCGCAACTGGCCGACGCGGCCATGGGCGCGGGACTGGGCATCGCGCACACGCGGTGGGCGACGCACGGCGCGCCGGCGACCGAGAACGCGCATCCGATCTTCTCGCGCGAAAGGATCGGGCTGGTGCACAACGGCATCATCGAGAACCATGAGGCGCTGCGCGAAGCGCTGCGGGCCAAAGGCTACGAGTTCACGAGTCAGACCGACACCGAGGTCATCGCCCATCTGGTCGATGCGCATTTCGCGGCGAACGACGGTGGCACGCTCGTGCACGCCGTGCGCTCGGCCGTAGCGCAATTGCGGGGCGCCTATGCCATCGCCGTCATCAGCAAGGACGAACCGGAGCGCATGGTGTGCGCGCGTCAAGGTTCGCCGCTCGTGATCGGCTTTGCGGCGGATGGGCATTTCCTCGCTTCCGACGCCATGGCGCTCGCCGGTCACTGCGACCGGTTCATGTATCTCGAGGAAGGCGACGTGGCGTTGCTCACACCCGCGCGCGTGTCGGTGCTCGACGCGCAGGGCGTGGAGGTCGAGCGTTCGGTGCGCGCGATGGCGGCGTACCAGTCCGAAGTCTCGCTGGGACCGTATCAGCATTACATGCAGAAGGAAATCTTCGAGCAGCCGCGGGCGATTGCGGACACGATTGCCGATATCACCGAGTTTTCTCCGGCCTTGTTCGGCGAAGGCGCCGCCGACGTCTTGCCGCAGGTGAACGGTGTGCTGATTCTCGCTTGCGGCACCAGCTACTACGCGGGGCTCACCGCCAAATACTGGCTTGAAGCGCTCGCCGGCATTCCCACGCAGGTCGAGATCGCTAGCGAGTACCGCTATCGCGAGTCGGTGCCCAATCCGCAAGCGCTCGTCGTGACCATCTCGCAGTCGGGAGAGACGGCCGACACGCTTGCCGCGCTCAAGCATGCCCAGAGCCTGGGACACGATCGCACGCTGGCGATCTGCAACGTGGCGACCAGCGCGCTTGTGCGGCAGACGGCGATGTCGTTCATCACGCGCGCGGGCACGGAAATCGGCGTGGCGTCGACCAAGGCGTTCACCACGCAACTCGTGTCGCTGTTCATGCTGGCCGTCACGCTCGGTGTCGAGCGCAAGCGCATCGATGCGAACGAAGCGGCACGCCACCTCGCGCAGTTGCGTCACTTGCCGGCGGCGCTCACGAGCGTGCTCGCGCTCGAGCCGCAGCTCATTGCCTGGGCGGCGCAATTTGCCGACGTGCCGAGCGCGCTGTTTCTCGGGCGCGGGCTGCACTATCCGATCGCCCTCGAAGGGGCGCTGAAGCTCAAGGAGATTTCGTACATCCACGCCGAGGCCTACCCCGCAGGGGAACTCAAGCACGGCCCGCTCGCGCTGGTCAGCGAGCAGATGCCGGTGGTGACCGTCGCCCCGAACGACGTGCTGGTGGAGAAGCTCAAGTCGAACATGCAGGAAGTGCGCGCGCGTGGCGGCGAACTCTACGTGCTGGCCGACGGCGATATGCGCATTGCCAGCGCGGACGGTATTCGTGTAATCCGCATGCCCGAGCATTACGGTGAGCTGTCGCCGGTGCTCCACGTGGTGCCTCTGCAATTGCTGGCTTATCATACGGCGTGTGCCCGGGGCGCCGACGTCGACAAGCCCCGCAATCTGGCGAAATCGGTGACCGTCGAATAGCCAACGGATGAGATGCCTCAAGGGCAAAGCATGAATACACTCGGAACCATTCTCGTGACCGGCGGCGCCGGTTACATCGGCTCGCATACCTGCGTCGAGTTGCTCGCGCACGGCTATGACGTGGTCATTCTCGACAATCTGGTCAACAGCCATCGGGAGGCGGTGCGGCGCATCGGTGAAATTGCCGGGCGCGCCCCGGTCTTTATCGAAGGCGACGCATGCTCGAAGCCCGTGCTCGACGACCTGTTCACGCGCTTCGGCATTACCGGCGCAATTCATTTCGCCGCGCTCAAGGCGGTGGGGGAGTCGGTCGAGATGCCGCTCGCCTACTATCGCAACAACATCGACAGCCTGCTCACGCTGGTCGAGACCATGCAGTCGCATGGCGTCAAGGATCTCGTGTTCAGCTCGTCGGCGACCGTGTATGGCAATCCGGCAACGGTACCCATCGACGAATCGTTCCCGCTGTCGGCGACGAATCCCTACGGTCAGACCAAGCTCATGGCCGAGACGATCCTGAACGACGTGGCCAAGGCGGACCCGAGCTGGCGTATCGCGCTGTTGCGTTACTTCAATCCGGTGGGCGCACACGAGAGCGGGCGCATTGGCGAGGATCCCGCCGGCGTGCCGAACAACCTGATGCCGTTCGTGGCGCAAGTGGCGGTCGGCAAGCTCCAGCGCCTGCGGGTGTTCGGCGGCGACTGGCCGACGCCGGACGGCACGGGCATGCGCGACTACATTCACGTGGTCGATCTCGCGCGCGGGCACCTGGCCGCACTCGATGCGCTCAAGCAACGCGATGGCGGCTTCACGGTTAACCTGGGCACCGGGCACGGTTACACCGTCCTGCAGGTTGTGAAGGCGTTCGAAGCCGCGAGCGGCCAGCCGGTGCCGTACGAAATCGTCGAGCGACGCGCCGGCGACATCGGTAGCTGCTACGCGGCGACCGCGATGGCGCGCGATCTCATCGGCTGGGAAGCCGAATACGGTATCGATCGCATGTGCGCCGATCATTGGCGCTGGCAGATGCGCAACCCGAACGGTTATCGCTGAGCCTGGTGTTTCGTCTTGGTCGGCCGACGTGTCGAGCACGGGGAAGGGGGCACGGGTTCGACGCGTCGGTACGCGTCACGCAAACCTGCGGGCACGGCGAGCAACGCCTCGCCGCCGTGCGATGGCTTACGGCAGATTCTCGCGAAAGATCACCTGGCTGCGATTCGCCTCGATGCCGGCGGACAGATCGCGTTTTTCGCGCAGATTGGCGAAGATGCGCACACAGTTCATGATGGCGCTTTGCGGGCTCTGGGTGATGACGGCATCCATCGAGCCGTCGATGAGCAGCGCGCGGGTGTCAGGCGTCAGTCCGTGCCCGATGAAGACCACCTTGTGTTGCATTCCCGCTTCCTTGAGCGCCTGCCCAACGCCTTCCGAACCACCGCCGATGTTGTAGATTGCCGCGAGATCCGGATGCTGTTCGAGCAGCGCCCGCGTCTGTCGGTAGTTGACCGCTTCGTCGTCGTAGCCTTCGCGAAGCCCGACGACCTGCATCTGCGGGTATTGCTCTGAGAAGAGCTGCAGAAATCCCGCCTCGCGTTCAACGTGCGCCTTGTAACTGAGCGAGCCCGCGATGAGCGCCACCTTCGCGTGCCGCTTCGCGCCGACGAAGCGCGCGATCAAATACGCCGCCGTTCGCCCTGCAGAGCCATTGTCCAACCCGACATAGGCGATGCGCCGCGAGTGCGACAGGTCGGACACCAACGTCACGGCCGCCACACCCTCGTCGGCCAGCGTGTCGACCGCCTCGCGCACTTTGGGATGCTCCAGCGGCATGAAGGCTACCCCGTTGCAGCCACGTCCACGCCGCAGCAATGCGGCTGACAGTGCGTCCGGATCGAACCCCTGGATGAACTGGACGCGACAGTTCACGTGATACGGCGCCCATTGGTTTTGCGAGCACTGTACCCATTCGCCCAGCATGCGAAGGAACTTGCTGCTGCGACCGGGCAGGACGAACAGCACCTGCGTGGGAGGCACCGCGCGAACCGCTTCCAGTGCCGGCTCAGGCAGGTATTGCAGCTCACCGGCCGCATGCAGCACGCGCTGCACGGTCGTCTGCCGCACGCCCTCGCGGCGATGCAGAACACGATCGACCGTGGCCGTGGAAACGCCCGCCAGACGTGCGATGTCGGCCAGATTGGGCATGTTTCGTCTCATTTGCTTCCCCTCGATGTGATGTGCGGCGGCGGTCTCGCTTGACGTGCCGTCGCGTCGACGATCACAGCATACTTCATCAAAACACATCAAATCACATCATGATTCAGAGTTGGTCGATCATGGCGTTGCGACCTATCGTACGTCTTCAAGACATCCACGAACGTACCGCCAGGCCGGTACGCGAATGCACAGGAGACATTGTGATGGCAGCAGTCGGTGAGTCGGCGCCGCGTCGGTTGGCGGGACGCGTGGCGTTGGTGTTCGGCGCGGGATCGGTCGGCGATGGATGGGGCAATGGCAAGGCGGCTGCCGTGGCCTATGCCCGCAGCGGCGCCAAGGTCGTGGCCGTGGACCGAGCGCAGGAAGCGGCTGACGTCACATGCCGTGTGATCGCCGACGAAGGCAACGACGCCGTTGCGCTGGCCGCCGATGTTACGCGCTGGGACGACGTGCAGCGTGCCGTGGCGTCCGCCATCGAGACCTACGGTCGCGTCGACATTCTGCACAACAATGTCGGCATTACCTCCCAGGGCGGGCCCGTGGAAACCACCGAGGACGTCTGGGATCGCGTGATGACGGTCAACGTCAAGAGCATGTTCCTCACGTGCAAGGCCGTGCTGCCGCTCATGGAGGCCCAGGGCAGCGGCGCGATCGTGAACATCGGCGCGCTCGGCGGCGTGCGCTGGACTGGCTATGCCTATTGCGCCTATGCGGCATCGAAGGGGGCGGTGAATTCGCTCACCCAGAGCGTGGCATTGCAGTATGCGGCCAAGGGCATCCGGGCGAACTGCATTCTGCCGGGCGTGATGGACACGCCGCACATCTATCAACAAATTTCCGGCTTTTACCCGAGCGCGCAGGCGATGGTGGAGGCGCGCAACCGTCTGTCCCCGACCGGTCGCATGGGGGATGGTTGGGACGTGGCAAATGCGGCCGTATTTCTGGCGTCGGACGAGGCGCGCTACATCAACGGCGTGGAATTGCTCGTCGACGGCGGCATGCACGTTCGCTGCAACTGACGCCACGCCGCCGGGAGGATCAATCGGCGAACGGGGTGTCGGCATTTCGCGCCGTCGCGCTTAACGCCGCGCCGACGCTTGTGTAAAAAACCATAAATCAGGAGACATGCGCATGACCGACTCAACTTCTCAGGGCCGACGCAACATTCTGCGCGCGCTTTCCGCCTTGCCCGCACTGGGTGTCGCGGGCGTTGCCGGTGTGACGGGCGCGCTGCCGCGCATGGCGCGTGCCGCGGCGCCGGCATACGTGTTCAAGTACGGCAACAATCTGCCGGTCAGCCACCCGCTGAACGTGCGGGCACAGGAGGTCGCGGCGCGCATCGCTTCGGAGAGCAAGGGGCGCATGGAACTGCGCATCTTCCCGAACAATCAGCTCGGCGGCGACACCGACATGCTCGCGCAAGTGCGCAACGGCGGTATCGACATTTTCAACGCCGGCACGATGGTGATTGCGACGCTCGCGCCGATCAGTGCCATTACGGCGGTCGGCTTTGCGTTCTCCAACTACGACCAGGTGTGGCACGCGGTCGACGGCAAGCTCGGCAACAGCATTCGCGAGACCTTCGCGAAGACGGGGCTCTACACCTTCGAGAAGATGTGGGACAACGGTTTCCGTCAGATCACGAGCGGCAACAAGCCCATCACGAAGGCGACCGATCTTGCCGGCATGAAGATTCGCGTGCCGGTGAGCCCGATGGGCATTTCGCTGTTCAAGTCGCTGCAGGCGTCGCCGACGAGCCTTCAGTTCAGCGAGGTCTACTCAGCACTGCAGACGCATGTTGTCGACGCGCAGGAGAACCCGCTCGCCATCGTGGAGACGGCGAAACTCTATGAAGTGCAGAAGTTCTGCTCGGTCACGAACCATAGCTGGGACGGCTATCACCTTGTCGTGAATGGCCGTTCGTGGCGCGCGCTGCCGGACGACCTCAAGGTCATTGCCGCGCGGGCCTTCAACGAGGCCGCGATCCAGCAGCGCGAAGACGTCTACAAGCTCAACACGGGCCTGCAGAACGCGCTCTCGAGCAAGGGGCTCGCGTTCAATGCCGCTGCGCCGGAGACGTTCCGCGCCCAGTTGCAGAAGTCGGGCTACTACACCGAGTGGAAGAAGAAATTCGGCCCGGAAGCGTGGGCGCTTCTCGAAGCGACGGCCGGCAAGGTGGCCTGAGATGACTCCCCGTCCTGCGCATTCCCCGCACGGCGCGCCCGCCGGGGACTCGCTGCCGGCGAGCGGTGCCGCCGACCTGCCGTTGCATGGCTGGCGGGCGTTCGTCGGCAGCCTCGATCGCGCCATCGGTTGGCTCACGGAGATTCCCGCGGCGCTGCTCGTGCTCGCGGACATCCTCGTGATGCTCGCCGGGGTCATCGCCCGCTATGTGTTCCATGCCCCGCTGGTCTGGGGCGACGAACTCGCCGGCATCCTGTTTCTCTGGATGTCGATGCTCGGCGCCGTGGTCGCGTTGCGGCGCGGCGAGCATATGCGCATGACGGCGTTCGTCGGCAAGGCATCGCCGTCGACACGGGCATTCCTCGACGTGTTGGCGATCGCCGCCGCGCTCGCGTTCCTGCTGCTCATCGTGCATCCGGCGTACGAGTACGCGTCGGAGGAGGCGTTCGTGATCACGCCCGCGATGGAGATCAGCAACGTCTGGCGCGCGGCGGCGTTGCCGGTTGGCGTGGCCTTGATGCTCGTGGTGAGCGTATTGCGGCTGCTGCGCACCGCGCCCGCCGCGCGGGTGATCCAGGCCGTAGCGCTGGTGGGCGTGGTGTGCGTCGGCTTCTGGCTGCTCGGACCGGTGCTGGCGCCGCTCGGGCGCTGGAATCTGGTCATCTTCTTCGCGGGTGTCGTCGGGGCGTGCGTGTTCGCGGGCGTGCCGATCGCGTTCTCGTTCGCCCTGGCGACCTTCGGCTTTCTCGCGCTGACAACGCACACGCCGATGGTCGTGCTCGTGGGCCGGATGGACGAAGGCATGTCGCACCTGATCCTGCTGGCGGTGCCGCTGTTCGTCTTCCTCGGGTTGCTGATCGAGATGACGGGCATGGCGCGGGCGATGGTGCAGTTTCTCGCGAGCCTGCTCGGTCATGTGCGTGGCGGCCTGAGCTATGTGCTCATCGGCGGGATGTACCTGGTGTCGGGTATCTCCGGCTCCAAGGCGGCCGATATGGCGGCCATCGCGCCCGTGCTGTTCCCCGAGATGAAGAAGCGCGGGGCGGATCCCGGCGATCTCGTGGCGTTGCTCTCGACGACGGGCGCGCAGACCGAGACCATTCCGCCCTCGATCGTGCTGATCACCATCGGGTCGGTGACGGGGGTGTCGATTTCGGCGCTGTTCACCGGGGGCTTGCTGCCCGGCGTGGTGCTCGGCATTGCGCTGTGCAGCGTGGTGTGGTGGCGTTATCGCCACGAGGATCTGTCCGGTGTGGAGAAGGCGAAGAAGGGTGATGTGTGGCGCGCCTTCGTGTACGCATTGCCGGCGGTGGCGCTGCCGTTCGTGATTCGTGCGGCGGTCGTCGAGGGCATTGCGACGGCCACCGAGGTATCGACCATCGGCATCGCATATTCGGTCGTGGCGGGCTTGCTGCTCTATCGCAGGTTCGACACGCGGCGGCTGCTGCCGATGCTGATCGAGACGGCAGCCTTGTCGGGCGCGATCATCTTCATCATTGGTGCGGCGACCGGCATGGCGTGGGGACTCACGCAATCGGGCTTCGCGCAGGACTTCGCGGCCGCGATGGAACGCGTGCCCGGTGGAAGTGCGGGTTTCATCGTGGTGTCCATCGTCGCGTTCATCGTGCTGGGCAGCGTGCTCGAGGGCATTCCGGCCATCGTGCTGTTCGGACCGCTGATGTTTCCGATCGCCCGCGCGGTTGGCGTGCACGAGGTGCATTACGCGATGATCGTGGTGCTCTCGATGGGGCTGGGGCTGTTCGCACCACCGTTCGGCGTGGGGTATTACGCCGCCTGTGCCATCGGCAAGGTCGACCCCGCGAAAGGCATGCGGGCGATCTGGGGCTATCTCGCGGCGCTCATCGTCGGTTTGATCTGCGTGGCGGCAATTCCCTGGATCTCGATCGGCTTCCTTCATTGACGAAGCCGCCGACACCGCCGACACCGACGACACCACGGCGCGGCAAGTGAACCATGCAGTGGTATGCATCACCACATTCAAGGATGGCGGCGGGCGGGGTCGATTCGCCTCGCGTGGCGCCGCCCATCCGGACCTTACGCAAAAGACGATTACAGAGAAGACCATGAGCAGATTCTTCGGCGAGATTCGCCAGGTGGCATACCTTGTGCCGGACATCGAGGCGGCAATGACCTATTGGTCAAACGTACTCGGTGTCGGGCCGTGGTACTACAACCCCAAGGTGCCGATCCGCAACTACACCTATCGCGGCGAGCGCTTCGAACCGCACAACGCCGTGGCGCTGGCGAACGCGGGCGGGTTGCAGATCGAATTGCTGCAGATCCGCAACGACGTGCCGTCGATGTACCGCGACTTCCTCAATGCCGGGCGCAGCGGGGCGCAGCACGTGGCGTACTGGACCGAGGACTTCGACGCCGATCTGGCGCGCGCGCGCGACGCCGGGTTCGAAGTCTGCATGAGCGGTGAAGTCGGCGAGAACGGCCGCTTCGTTTATTTCGAGGACCGCAGCGCCGACCCCGGCTGTCATCCCGGGACGACGATCGAGCTGTCCGAAGTCGCCGGCCCGAAGGGCAAGCTCTTCACGATGATTCGCGAGGCTGCGGCCGCCTGGGACGGCACCGATCCCGTGCGCGCCTTTCCGGACCTCACGACGCTATGAGCGCGACCCTGTCTGCCACCTATCTGATCGAGACGCCGCTCGATCCGCGCAAGGTCGCCGAAGTCATGGCCGGCGAGCAGTCCTGCGGCACATTTACCCGCGTGGCGGGAGAGACGGATGCGCTGCGTGAGCGCGCGCGCGCCGTGGTCGAAGCGGTCGACCTCGTGGGCGACGTTGCGCAGCCGTCGTTGCCGAACGCCTTTCTCGAGCGCAAGGGCATCCGTGGCCCGTGGCATCGGGCCCGTGTTCGGATAGCGTTTCCGTATGACAACGTCGGCGTCAATCTGCCAACGCTCGCGGCCACGCTGGCGGGCAATCTGTATGACCTTGGCGAAGTGACGGGCATGCGGCTGGAGCGCATCGCGTTGCCGGCGAGCTACCGACAGCAGTTCGACTTTCCGCGCTACGGCATCGCAGGCACGCGCGAGGCGACGGGCGTGCGCGAAGGCGTGCTGGTCGGCACGATCCTCAAGCCGAATGTCGGCATGAGCGCCGCGGAAACGGCGGCGCTGGTCGCGCGACTGTGCGCGGCGGGCGTGGACTTCATCAAGGATGACGAAGTGTGTGCCAACCCCGTGCACGCGCCGCTCGCGCAGCGGGTGCCCGCGGTGATGGCTGCCGTACGCGAGCATCGGGCGCGCACCGGCAAGCAGGTGATGGTGGCCTTCAATATCACCGACGAAACGGATGCGATGCGACGTCATGCCGATCTCGTGACGCGCGAAGGCGGCAATTGCGTCATGGTGAGCCTGAACTGGTGCGGATTCTCTGCCGTGCAGACGCTGCGCCGTCACACCGATCTGGCAATCCACGCGCATCGGAACGGCTACGGTGCGATGTCGCGCGATCCGATGCTGGGCATGGGCTTTCAGGCCTATCAAACCCTCTGGCGACTGGCCGGTGTCGATCACATGCATGTGCATGGCCTGCAAGGCAAGTTCGCGCAGGCCGACGAGGAGGTGATCGAGTCGGCGCACGACTGCTATGCGCCGCTGGCCGTCGATGCTGCCGAGCAGGACATCGGGCGAGACCAGGTGATGCCGGCGTTCTCGTCGGGGCAATGGGCCGGCACGGTGCCGGCGACCTGGCGCGCCGTCGGCCGCGACGATCTGCTCTTCATGGCGGGCGGCGGCATTCTGGCGCATCCCGATGGCCCGGCGGCGGGCGTGCGGAGTCTGCGCGACGCTTGGGCGGCGGTGCGTGCCGGCCAGTCGCTCGAAGAGGCGTCTCGCGATGCGCCCGCGTTGGCGGCCGCGTTGCGATTCTTTGGCCATTGACCGGTGCTGCCATGCCTATCGAATCTCCGGCGGATATGACACATCGTCCCCAACTGCTTTATTACGGCGATGACTTCACCGGTGCGACGGATACCCTGGCGAGTGCGGCACGCGCAGGCTTGCGCAGCATTCTGCTGTTCGCGCCCCCGGATGCGGCGCGTCTCACGACGCTCGGGCCACTCGATTGCCTGGGAATCGCCGGCGTGTCGCGCTCGCTCGCGCCGGCCCGCATGCGTGAAGAGCTGGCGCCGATTGCGGCGCTGGCCCGGCACTTGCAACCCACGGTGTTGCATTACAAGACCTGCTCGACGTTCGATAGCGCGCCGGAGGTCGGAAGCATTGGCGAGGCCGTGAGTGTGTTGTCGTCGTCGATGCCGAGCCCATGGGTCGCGATCGTCGGGGGACAGCCCAATCTTGGCCGCTACTGCCTTTTCGGCAATCTCTTCGCTGCGGCCGGCGTGGGCGGTGAAGTCGTACGCATCGACCGGCATCCGACGATGAGCCGTCATCCGGTGACGCCGATGCATGAAGCCGATCTGCGGCGTCATCTGGCGCAGCAGGGCCTGAACGATATCGGTCTCGTGCCTTGGACATGCTACGACACTCCGCCGGGGGACGACGTTGGGGAGACCGCTGCGACCAATGCCATGTCGGCGCGTGTCGACGCATTACGGGCCGAGGGTGTGGTCAACGTGCTCTGGGACGTGGCCCGGCAGGGTGACTTGCCGCAGATCGGCGCGCAGCTCTGGGGCGCGGCGCGGCGCTCACCGCTGCTGGCCGTAGGGCCGAGCAGCGTGACGCAGGCGCTGGCAAGCGCGATGTCGCGAAGCGGCGAGGCAGTGAATGACGATGTCCCGCCGGCGAAGGGTCCAGTGCTGGTGCTGGCGGGAAGCCTGTCGCCGGTGACGGCGGCCCAGGTGACGGCAGCGGTGTCGTTCGAGGTCGTGCGCCTCGACGCCGCCCGACTGATCGAGCCGGATGGTCGCTACTGCCGCGAGGCCGCCGCGCAACTGGCCACGCACCTTCGCGCCGGACGCCACATGCTCGCCTGCACCGTGCCGTTCGCCGACGCATCGACTGAATCCCCCCCCCAACCGTCGACGCAGAATCGGGCGGTCCCTGCGCTGGCATTGGCGCAAGCGGGCGGGCGGCTGCTCAGGCAGGTGCTGGACGAGGTGCCCGTCTCCCGCATGGCGATTGCCGGCGGTGACACGTCGAGCCACGGCGTGCGCGCGCTCGATGCCTGGGGGCTGGCTTACGCGGGCATGGTGTCGCCGGGGGCGCCCTTGTGCCGGCTTCGCAGCGATGCGCCAGCGCTCGACGGCATGGAGATACTGCTCAAAGGCGGGCAGATGGGCGGGGTCGATCTGTTCGAACGTCTGGTGCGTGGCACATCGTCACGCAACGAGTCACTCAGTTCTTGAAGGTTTTCGCCGTCTCCTCGGCGGCGAATCTCAGCTCCGGCTCGAAGGCGAGGAGATCATCGAGCGTCAGCCGTCCGATGGGGGCCTGCACCGCAATGGCCGCGCAGGCGCGATTGCGGTTGAGCATGACCGGCACCGCAATCGCAATCAAGCCCTGCAAGTGTTCCTGATTGTTGATGCCCATCTTGCGCCGGCGCGTGCGCTCGAGTTCGGTGCGAAATTCACCGCGGTCGGTCAACGTCTGCTCCGAGAATTTGCGCAGCGGCAGGGTTTCGATCAGCCGTTCACGCCGTTCCTTCGGCAGGAAGCTCAGTAGCAGCTTGCCGCTGGCCGAGCAGTGCATCGGCACGTGCGAACCCGGCTGCAGGTGCATGCGCAGCGGCCATTCCGTCTCCACACGATCCACATAAATCACGTCGTTGCCCGAGAGCATCGTGAGGTTGCACGTCTCGCCGATACGCGTGACCAGTTGCTCGAGCAAGCCGTGCCGCGCGGCGGCGGCGCCGGTCTGCATCAGCACGTTGATCGCCAGCGCACGAACGCGCGGCGAGCATTCGTAGCGGCGGTCGTTGGCGCTGCGCGTGATGAGCCAGGCGTCCTTGAGCTGGGTGAGGATGCGATGCACCGTCTGCTTCGGCAAATCCAGCGCGTTGACGAGATCCATCATCGAGAGCGGCCCGCCAGCCGTCGCCAGGGTCTCGAGCACGCGGAACGCCCGCACCGCGGCTGCGTTCGATTGATTCGATGCCGTCATGTCGTCTCCTGATGCCATGCCTCGCGCAGTCCCGGTCTGCCGATGCGACGGGTTCCGACTCGCCGCACCTGCGACTCCCACATTCCGGCTTCGCTGTTTAACGTGATTTTGCATCGTTTTCATCACTTTTGCGGACCACATCGGTCCCGAATATCGAGACGACCGATACACCTGTCCAATGTGTCCGGTTTGTCCGGGAATTTGAGACCTGCGACACCACCCGGTTGGCTAGATTGGAGTCGCGAACCCAAGCCACAACCGGCGCCTTGCGCATCAGGAGACATCACATGAATTCACGGGCCTTCGGAGCCATCGTTCCTCCAACCGGCACCCGCGCCGACGCGCTTGCGCAGCAGGACGTCGACGCTCAGGTCGCGGCACTCGTCGCCCGCGCGCAAGCGGCGCAGCGCGACTTCGCGAGCGCGGGGCAACACACGCTCGACATGGCGGCCAGCGCGGCGGCGTGGGCGATCATGGAGCCGTCGCGCAATCGCCAACTGGCCGAACTCGCGGTGCGCGACACCGGACTCGGCAACGTCGACGACAAGTTCCAGAAGAACTTCCGCAAGACACTCGGCCTGCTGCGCGATCTGCACGGGCGCAAGACGCATGGCGTCATCGCGCGGGACACAGAGAAAGGCATCGTAGAGATTGCGCGTCCGGTGGGCGTCGTCGCGGCGATCACGCCGTCCACCAACCCCGCGGCCACCCCCGCGAACAAGATTGTCAACGCGCTCAAGTGTGGCAATGCGGTGATCGTCGCGCCGTCGCCCAAGGGACATTCGGCGTGCGCGTTATTGCTCGAATTCATTCACGCGGAACTCGCCAAGGCCGGGTTGTCGCCGGACCTCGTGCAGATGCTGCCTGCGCCGATCACCAAGGCCGCCACGGCGGCGCTGATGCGTCAGGCGGACCTGATCGTCGCCACCGGCTCGCAGGCGAACGTGCGCATGGCCTATACGAGCGGCACGCCGGCGTTCGGCGTCGGAGCGGGCAACGTGGCGTCGATCGTGACGGCCAGCGCCGATTTGACCGATGCGGCGGGCAAGATTGCGCGCTCCAAGACCTTCGATAACGCGACGAGTTGTTCGTCGGAGAACAGTGTCGTGATCGAAAACCCGGTCTACGACGCCATGATCGACGCGCTGCGTGCCGCCGGCGGCGTGCTGCTGAGCGCCAGCCAGAAGCGCGCACTTCAGGACGTCATGTGGGTGGACGGCAAGCTGGCGGGCGGATGTACGGCGAAAGCGGCGCAAACGATCGCGCAGTTGGCCGGGCTCGACGACGTGGCGGCGCAGCGACCGGCGTTCCTGATGGTCGAGGAGTCGGGCGTGGGCGCCGATCATCCGTTCTCGGGCGAAAAACTCTCGCCGGTACTCACGGTCTATCGTGCCGGGAACTTTGCCGAGGCGGCATCGCTCGTCGAGCGGATCTACGCCTACATGGGCGCGGGCCATTCCGTCGGACTGCATGGGTCGGATCCGGCGCAGGCGGTGACGTTGGCCGAGACGTTGCCGGTCGCACGCGTGATCGTCAACCAGGCGCATTGCTTCGCAACGGGTGGTAATTTCGACAACGGCCTGCCGTTCTCGTTGTCGATGGGCTGCGGCACCTGGGGGAAGAACAATTTCACCGACAACCTCGGCTTTCGTCAGTACCTGAACGTGACACGCGTGGCGTTCCCCATCGCATCGGCCGTGCCCGACGTCGACGATCTGCTGGGCGACTATTTCGGGAGCGTCGGACGATGAACGCGCCCATGAATCTGGCGTCGGTCGCCGACGTCACAGCCCACGAAACCCAGAGGACGCCGCGCACGCTGCGCGAGCTCATCGACACCCAAGCCGACGCGTTCGGCCAAAAGACCTACCTGCTGACGACCCGCGAGACGGGCGACGACACCGTCACGCTCACCTTTACCGGCTTGCGCGACGATTGCCGCGAACTCGCCCGACGATTTGCCGCCGCCGGACTGCGCCAGGGGGACATCGTGTCGGTCTGCATGGGCAACGGCCTTCAGACGGCACGGTTGATTCTCGCGGCGATGTACAGCGGCCTGATCGTCAACCCCATCAACCTGCTGTGCCAGCCTGCGCAGATGGAGTACATCGTGGAGCACTCGGACACACGCCTGATCTTCGTGTCCGAGGCGATGCTGCCCGCCATCGCGCAAGCGGTGGACGCGTTGCGCGCGCAAGGCATGACGCGACCCGTGGCGCTCGTCTGCACTTCGCCCGAGGCGACAACGTTGCCCGAGATTGCCCCGCTGACGCAACTTGCCGCGCCGGTACCGGCGGAGATGCACGGCGTCGCGTTGCTCATGTACACGTCGGGCACGACAGGCGTGCCGAAAGGGGTGATGCTCACGCACGGGAACCTGCTGGCCAATGCGGGGTTCATCAGCGCGGAGCATTGTCTGACGCCGCACGACCGTGTGCTCGCGTCGCTGCCGCTCTATCACATCAACGGACTCGTGGTCACACTGCTCGCGCCGTTGTTTCACGGCGGCTCGGTCGCGATGGCGCCGCGCTTTTCGGCGCGCACGTTCTGGCGCGACGTGACGGCCGCGCAATGCTCGTGGATCAATGTGGTGCCGACCATCGTGGCCTATCTGCTCGAAGGCGAGGTGCCGGACCGCACCGCGCTGGCGGCGCTGCGCTTTTGCCGAAGCGCCTCGGCGGCGCTACCGGCGGATCACCATCGAGCCTTCGAGGCGCGCTTCGGTATCGGCATCATCGAGACGATGGGCATGACCGAGACGGCGGCCCCAGTGTTCAGCAATCCGCTCGACGCGACCCGGCGACGCGTGGGCAGCATCGGCTTGCCGTCGGGCGGCGAGGCGAAGGTGATCCGGCGCGACGGCGCACCGACGGCCCCCGGCGAGACCGGCGAACTGGTGTTGCGCGGCGCACAGGTCATGTGCGGTTACTACAAGCGCCCGGACGAGACATCGGCCACCTTCACGGCCGATGGTTGGCTGCGTACCGGCGACCTTGGCTACTGCGACAGCGACGGGTATTTCTATATCACCGGACGTGCCAAGGAGTTGATCATCAAGGGCGGCGAAAACATTGCGCCGCGCGAGATCGACGAAGCCCTCATGCGTCATCCGGGCGTGCTGGAGGCGGCTGCGGTAGGCGTGCCGGATCCCGCGTATGGACAAGACATCGTGGCGTTCGTGGTGGTCCGCGAGCGGGGCAGTGACGCCAACGGCAGCGACTGCGCGCCGCCCGATGCGGTGGCGCTTCGCGAACACTGCCTGCAAACGCTGGGGCGCTACAAGACGCCAAAGGAATTTCGTTTCGTGACGGATTTGCCCCGTGGCCCCTCGGGCAAGGTGCAACGCCTCAAGCTGCTGAAAAGCTAACGCGCGGCAGCGCAAGGACGCAAGCTCAAGACCCAAGACTCAAGAAAGACCCAAGGCCCGCGAGGGCAACCCGCTTCACTTTGCAGGACACGATCGCATGCGCAAGACGCGTGTGACGTAAATACATAGGAGACAACATGGACAAGCGCACCGGTCGCGTGAAGACGCGCCACATCATCCTGGCGGTCATGTGCCTGATGTATTTCATCTCGTACATCGATCGTGTCAACATCGCCGTCGCCGGCCCGTTCATCCGACAGGAGATGGGGCTGACGACGGTGCAACTCGGACTCGTGTTTTCAGCGTTCGCCTATCCGTATGCCGCGATGCAGATCTTTGGCGGGTGGCTGGCTGACCGTTTCGGGCCGAAGCTGGTGCTCACGGTGCTCTCGCTGATCTGGGGCGCCGCAACGCTGGCCACCGGGTTTGCCGGCAGCATCGCGACGCTGGTGGCGTTGCGCTTCGTGCTGGGCGTAGGCGAGGGCGGCGCGTTTCCGACGGCCACGCGCGCCTTCACGTACTGGATGCCGGTCAGCGAACGCGGCTTCGCGCAGGGCATCACGCACAGCTTCGCACGCCTGGGGGGCGCCATCACGCCGCCCGTGGTGCTGGCGATCGTCGTGGCGTTCGGCTGGCGCGAGGCATTCATCGTGCTCGGGGTGGTGAGCCTCGCCTGGACGATGCTCTACATGAAGGTGTTTACCAACACGCCGGAGCAACATCGTCGCATCACGCCCGAGGAGACGGCCGAGATCGGCTACCGCGCGGGCGATTGCGAACGGGCGAAACGTGCGTCGACGCCGTGGCGCAAGCTCGTGCGTCGCATGTGGCTGGTGACGTTCGTGGACTTCTGCTATGGCTGGCTGCTGTGGGTGTACCTCACGTGGATGCCTTCCTATCTGCGTGAATCGCAGGGCTTCGATCTCAAGCAACTCGCGTTGTTCACGTCGCTGCCGCTGCTCGCCGGCGTCATTGGCGACACGCTCGGTGGCGTGGTCTCGGACAAGCTGTACAAGATGACCGGCCGGTTGCGCCTCGCGCGGGTATCGGTGATGGTGGTCGGCATGGGCGGTTCGCTGGCTTTCCTGTTGCCGATGACGCGGGTGTCCGATCCGATGGTGGCGGTGTTTTTGCTCTCGGCATCGTTCTTCTTCCTCGAAATCACCAACCCGGTGCTCTGGACGCTGCCGCTCGACATTGCGGGCAAATATGCGGGCACCGCGGGCGGGATGATGAACACCGGCTTCGGCCTTGCCGGCATGATTTCGCCGGTGGCGTTCGGGTATCTCATCGAGACGACCGGCAGCTACAACGTGCCGTTCGCGATCTCGGCCGCGTTGCTCGGGGTGGGCGTGATTGCGGCACTGTTCATCGACACGAGCAAGACCGTCGAGAAGGATGAGGAAGCGGCGGAGCGCGAAGCGATCGCTGGAGCGGCTGACGCCGCGCCGGCCTGGGTCGGGGTCGGACCGCAGCGACATCCGCTGCGCCGGCCGTTGCGGTGGCGCCGGTAAGGGGGGCGGCGGCGGCGCCGCCGGCTTCACCGTAAAGGCAAGGACGTGTCCGCCCACCTCACGCGTGGGCGGTGCCGCTCGTGAGTTCGATGCCGCTGAACGAACTCGCTCGGGGTCTCGCCGCACAGGCGCTTGAAATGGCGTGCCAGATGACTCTGGTCGAAGAACCCGACATCGGTGGCCACGTGGGAGCCCGGCACCCCAGCGAGCAGGAGTCGCTGCGCAGCAGCAACGCGCACGCTGCACAGATAGCGATGGGGCGCCTCGCCGAATCGCTGTCGAAATGCCGTGGCGAAACGCGACACCGACAGCGCACACATCTCGGCCAACTGCGGTACGGAGAGCGCTTCATTGAAATGCGATTCCATGAACGCGCGTGCGTCGTCGAGCGTGCCGGTCGGCGCGGGTTTGCGATACGCCACAGCCCTTGAGGCCGACGAGCATGAAGT
The DNA here is from genome assembly GCF_902459625.1 of Pandoraea cepalis. Lineage (NCBI taxonomy): Bacteria > Pseudomonadati > Pseudomonadota > Betaproteobacteria > Burkholderiales > Burkholderiaceae > Pandoraea > Pandoraea cepalis. The sequence continues at coordinate 152,817 of NZ_CABPRY010000005.1, read as the reverse complement.
TGAGGTCGCGTTCATGACGAGGTTACCGTGGGGGAGGGCGGGCCGCCTTGCGCCATGGTCGGCGCCGATGCCGGCGTACTTGGCCCGGGAGCGTCGAAGCGCTGGATCCGGAACGGTTGCAGATCAATCTCCGATCGGCCGGTGGCAATCAGTTCCGCCAGCGTCTCGCCCACGCCTGGGCCAATCTGAAAGCCGGAACCGCTGAACCCAAACGCGTAATAAAGTCCGTCGGTCGTGCCGCTTTTGCCGATGACGGGCTCGCCGTCGGGCAGATAGCTCTCGACGCCGCTCCAGACGCGAATGATGTGCAGCGGCGCAACGCCCGGCACCAGCCGTCTGAACTGCCGCAACTGACCGAGCGTGTTCTCGGGCAATACGGCAGCGCGCGATGTTGCCGCGTCGGCCGGACCCGGCGGGCCCCCGCCCAAAATGAGATTGCCGCGGGGGATCTGCCGGAAATAGATGCTCTCTTCCTTGATCGATGTGTAGACGCCCATCGACGAGCGAAACACGTAGGGCACCGGCTCGGTGACGGCCATCTGCGGACCGCGCAACGTCAGCGGCGCGGATTCGCCGAACTGCGATGCCAACGCATTCGTCCATGCGCCTGCACAAATGGCGAGGCGTTCGGCCACAAAGGACTCGCCGGAGAAGGTCTCGACGCGAAACCCCGTCGCGGTTCGCTCGACCCGGCGTACGGACGCATTTTCCCGAATGTCGGCCCCTAGTGCGCGCGCCGCGCGCGCGAAAGCGGGGGCGGCCAGTCGCGGGTTGGCGTGCCCGTCGAGCGGCGAGATCGAGGCGGCGAGAACGTCCGGTCCGAGAAACGGGAAGCGGCGGCGCATCGCTGCACCGTGCAGCACCTCGAGGTCGAGCCCGTAGTCGCGCGCCTGCCGGGCATAGTCGTCGAAATACTCGGCATCGTGCGCGTGATAGGCCACGCGCGTATGCCCGGAGGGCAGAAACTCGACGTCGCTGCCGAGCAGTTCGCGAGAAGCTCGCCATATCCGCAACGCGCGATTGGACATGGCCAACTGTGGCAGCGCCCGGCCTTGCCTGCGTACGCCGCCGAAGTTGGTGCCGCTGGCCTGCTGCCCGGTCATGTTGCGCTCAAGAAGCACCACGGATAGCCCGTGGCGGCGCAGGAAGTAGGCGGTACTGCAGCCCATGATGCCGCCACCGATCACGATGACGTCGGCATGTGCCGTGTGCGAAGCATGCGTGCTCATGAAAGCTCCATGCTGCGGGGCGTTGCGCTCGCCGCGTTGTCTTGTGTTGCGACGGTGACGTCTGCGCACGGCGCGGGGTCGAGCGCGACCGCGAGCGGCTTGACCGGTGCCTGACCGCGCAGCCGGCCGACGTCGGCCAGTGGCACTGCCAGCGCGGCAGCCATCACCTCCGCCCCTGCGTGCGCGCAAAAACGGCCCTGGCATCGCCCCATGCCGACACGCGAGAACGCCTTCGCCCGATTGGCCTCCGCGGCGCCGTCCTGCGTGCAAACGCGGCGCAATTCTCCGGCGGTGATGCCCTCGCAGCGGCAGACCACCGTCGTGTCGGGCAATTGCCGCGCATGGTGGGCCGGCCAGGGAAATGCCGCACGCAGCCCGGCCGCAAAGCGAGAGAAGCGAGCCAGTTCGGCACGCAGTCGCGCGGCGTCGTCGTGTTTCGGTTCGACGCCTGCGTCGCGCAACGCGGCCAGCGCGGCAAGCCGCCCTGCGCGCTCGGCGGCATCGGCGCCGCGCACGCGTGCGCCATCTCCCGCAAGGTAGACGCCCGGGACACTGCTGCGCCCGTCTTCGTCGATCTCGGGAAGCCACTGTCCCGCGGCGTCGTCGAAGGCGAATGCGCAACCGGCGAGATCGGCGATCTGCGTTTCGGGGCGCAGGTGAAAGCCCATCGCGACGGCATTGGCCGGCACGTCGAGCGCTGTGCCGTCGGCCAATTTCACATGGACGCCGCGCACGCCCAGCTCGTCATCGCCGTCGATGCGTACCGGCGTGACGCCACGGTGTATCGGTACGCCTGCCCCGCGCAGCGTGCGCAGCAGGGCCGCGCCCTTGAGCAGAACGGCCGGTTTGACCAGCAATTGCGGTAATGCGCGCAGGCGCGCACGTGCGGGAGAGGTATCCAGCACGGCGGCGGGCGTCATGCCGGCCTTCACGTACTGGGCGGCGAGCAGATACAGCAGGGGTCCGGTGCCAAGCATGACCGTTCGCTCGCCGATGGCGCAACCCTGCGACTTGAGGGCGACCTGGGCACCGCCGAGACTGTAGGTGCCGGCATACTGCCAACCCGGTACCGGCATGAGCCGGTCGGTGGCGCCGGTGCATACGATCAGCGCGTCGAAGCGGGCGTGGCTCGCACCGTGCGCATTGGCCAGATGGACGACGCCCTCTCGGATATTCCATACCAGCGTTTCCGGCAGATAGTCGATGTGGGGACGCAGCGCGTCGAAGCGACTGTGCAGGCGCTGAGCCCGTGCGGCTTCCGTACCATAAAGGGCAGCGTAGGTGCGGCGAAAGCCGTCCGGCTGACGGCGATAGATCTGGCCGCCGTCGCGGCGTCCTTCGTCGATCACGAGCGGCCGCACACCCGCTTCGACCAGGGCTTCGGCCGCGCGGACGCCGGCCGGGCCGGCGCCGATGACGATCACGCGAGCGGCCATAGTGCCTCCTCGCCGCCGGTCGTCGCGCGCATCGGCGCGGTGTCGTCGTCACCGCGCACGAGCCGTGTGACGATGTCCATGCCGGCCCTCACGGGCGTGGTGCAGGCGCGTAACCGTTGCCCGGTGCGGGTCCAGACCCAGCAGTCCTGGCACGCGCCCATGACGCAGAAGCCGGCGCGGCGCTCGGGACCGAATTCGGCATCGCGAAGGCCGCCCTGCGTCGTCAGAATGGCGACCATGACGGTATCGCCTTCGTAGGCTTGCACGGGGCGGGCATCGACGTGCAAGGACACCGTCGCGCGCCCGGTTTCGGCAACGCGTACGAAGCGTGCTTGCGAGGGATCTCGCGAGGGGCTCATGCGCTCAGCTCCGGTTCGCGTGGCATGCGATGAGCAACCTGCAGCGCATCGAGGTCGCCGCCCGCATGGTGGCAAAGAATGGCGGCACCGTTGTCGAGCACTTTGAGCGACGGGGGCGTCACGTTGCACTTGCCGTCGATACGCACCGGGCAGCGATCGCGAAACGCGCACAATTCCGCCACGTCGGCGCTGGCTGCCAAGGGCGGGAGGGGCTTCGTGACGCACGCGCGACGCTCGTCGAGCCAGCCCTGACGCAAGTCCGGCACCGACTCGACGAGCATCCGGGTGTACGGATGCCAGGGAGGCGAGCTCAGCACTTCGCGCGCCCCCGATTCCACTCGCTGGCCGGCATACAGCACCATCACTTCGTCGCAGATCGCCCGCACCGTCGAAATATCGTGGCTGATGAAGAGATACGACAGGCCCAGTTCCCGGCGCAGTTCCGCGAGCAGATCGATGATCGCGGCGCCCACGACGGTGTCGAGCGCCGAGGTGACTTCGTCGCAAAGGATCAGCGACGGCTCGGCCGCCAGCGCGCGCGCCAGATTCACGCGCTGCTTCTGCCCGCCGGACAAGCCGCCCGGTGTGCGATCGAGCAGCGTGGCCGGTAGCCGAACCCGGTCGAGCAACGCCAACGTTCGCTGCTTCGCGGCGTTGCCGCGCAGGCCGTGGTACAGCTTGAGCGGACGCGCCAGAATGTCGGCAATGGTGTGACTCGGATTCAGCGCGGTGTCGGCGTTCTGGAAGACGATCTGGATGCGGCGATAGTGCTCGGCGTTGCGCTCGCTCAGCGAATCGGGCAGCGGCTGGCCGTCGAACCACACTTCGCCGCGCGCGCGGGATACCAGGCCCGCGACCACGCGGGCCAACGTCGTTTTTCCGGAACCCGATTCGCCGATCACGCCCAGCGCGCTGCCTTTGGCGATGCGAAGACTGACATCGTCGAGCACGCGCGTCGCCGGCAGGCCATGCCGGTCGCGACTGCCGTATCCCGCGTGCAGCCCGCGAATTTCGAGCAGCGGCGGGGCGGGCGTTTCGCTGCGTGCCGCGCTTGCGACCGACAGATCGTCGTGCCGGCGTGCGGCGAGCAACTCGCGGGTGTAGGCATCGTCGGGGCTGCGCAGTATTTTCGCGGTCGTACCGATCTCGCGGACCGTGCCGCCGTTGAGCACGACAATCTGATCGGCCATCTGCGCCACGACGGCGAGATCGTGCGAGACATACACCGCCGTGGTGCCCAACTCGCGAATCACCTTCTTGAACGCGGCGAGGACTTCGATCTGCGTCGTGACGTCGAGCGCGGTGGTCGGCTCATCGAACACCACCACGGCCGGATCGGTGATCAGCGCCATGGCGGCCATCAATCGCTGCAACTGCCCACCCGAGACCTGGTGCGGATACCGCTCGCCAATGGTTTGCGGTGACGGCAACGCCAGCGCCCTGAACAGCTCGACGGCCTTCACGCGCGCTTGCGCCGCCGTGGCGGTTTTATGAAGCAGGGCGGGTTCGATCACCTGATCCATGATCGTGCGTGCCGGGTTGAAGCCCGCCGAGGCGCTTTGCGCCACGTAGGCGACCGTGCGAGCGCGAAGCGCGCGCCGGCCCCGGTCGTCGAGCGAGAGCACGTCGACGTCGCCGATCCGGATCTGCCCCCCCGCGATGTCGCAGCCGTTGCGGGCATACCCCAGCAAGGACAGCGCGATGGTCGTTTTGCCGGAACCGGATTCACCGATAAGCGCGAGGACTTCGCCTCGCCGTACCGAAAAATCGACGCCGCGTACGATCTCCGTGGTGACCCCTCGGCTGCGGGCCACGACGCGCAGAGCGCGAACGTCGATCATCACGGGTGGGCACGAGGTGCCTGCTGAGGGCTGCATCGTCATTTCGGTGCTCCGGTGCCGAACGCACCGCGCCGGCGAAGATTGTCGATCAGCAGGTTCACCCCGATGGTCAGCGAGGCGATCGCCAGGGCCGGCATGAGCACGGCGGGCGAGCCTTCGGCCAGACCGCCGATGTTTTCGCGGACCAGCGAGCCCCAATCGGCGTTTGGCGGTTGCACGCCGAGGCCGAGAAACGACAGGCCGGAGAGCAGCAGCACGATGAACACGAAGCGCAGCCCGAAGTCGGCCAGCATCGGATGAATCATGTTCGGCAGTACTTCCACGCGGGCGATGTAGAGCAGCTTTTCGCCGCGAGCGCGGGCGACCTGCACGTATTCGAGCGTCATGAGATTTACCGCCAGCGAACGCGAGATGCGAAATGCGCCCGGAATATAGGCAAATGCGGTGACCAGAATCAGGAGCGTGTTGCCGGAGCCGAACGCCGCGATGACGACGAGCGCCAGCACTTTGCTCGGGATGGACACCAGCGCATCGAACACGCGCGAGAGCACCTCGTCCACCCAGCGCGGCGCGACCGCCGCACACAGGCCGAAGCAGGTGCCCGCCGTGCTGGCGAGTACGGCGGCCGCCAAGGCGATGCCGACGGTAAAGCGCGTGCCGATGAGGATCCGGCTGAGTATGTCGCGCCCGAGGTAGTCGGTGCCGAGCGGATACGCGGCGCTGTAGCTCGCGAAGACATCGGCCGACGTGAAGGCGCCGCCCGGATGCGGCGCGATCAGCGGGCCGATGCAGGCGATCACCAGCCAGAACAGCACCAGCGCTGCACCGGTCATGCCAAGCCAGGAGACGCGTTCGCGCAGACCGGCGAAGCGGCTCGATCGAGGGGCTGCAGGCGAGGTGACGGTGTCGGGCGCCGCAGGGGCGGGCAGGGCGGGCGGCAGGGCTTCCGCGGGGCTGACAGGAGGGCGAGATATCGGATTCATCGTTGACGCAGCCTCGGATTGGAGACGACCGCACACAGATCGGCGATCAACACGAGCAAGAGATAGGCCGCGCAGAACACCATGACGCAGCCTTGTACGAGCGGCAGATCGCGGTTGGTGACGGCGTCGACCAGCAAACTGGCGAGACCCGGGTAATTGAAGATCGTCTCGACGATCACCACGCCGCCGAACAGATACGACAGGCTCAGGGCGACCACGTTGGCGATTGGGCCGATGGCATTCGGAAGCACGTGCCGCCAGACGACGCGCATGGGCGACGCCCCCTTGAGGATGGCCATCTCCACGTATGACGAACTCAATTGATCGATCACCGCGGCGCGTGTCATTCGCGCCATCTGCGCGACGATCACGCAGCACAGGGTCATGACCGGCATGGCGTAGATCCGTACCAGATCGTCGAACGAATTGACGGACGACAAATACGACAGTGCCGGCAGCCAGCGCAGCTTGACGGCGAAGATCAGCACGGCGATGGTGGCGACCAGAAATTCCGGCACGGCCACCGCCGAGAGCGTCAGGATATTGAGTACGCGATCGAGCAGCGAGCCGCGCCACATGGCGGCGGCGATGCCGATGGCCAGCGCCAGCGGCACCGAGACGAGCGTGGTCAGCCCCGCGAGTACGAGCGAGTTGGGCAGACGGCTGGCGATGAGTTGCGCGACCGGCAGATTGTTCGACATCGATTCGCCGAAGTTGCCCGCGCTCATGTGAACGAGCCACTGGAAGTAACGGGTCACCGCTGGCTGGTCCAGGCCGAGCTGGTGACGCAGCGCGGTGACGGCTTCGGGGGTCGCGGCCTGACCGAGCGCCATCTGGGCGGCATCGCCCGGCAGCAGGGCCGTGATCGTGAATACGATTGCGGACACCAGCACCAGTGTCAGCAAGGCCAGGCCGAAGCGTGCCGCGATAAGTCGTTGCACTTGGGATTTCATCGGAAACCTCTCCCGTTATACGACGCCGTTCGTGGGGAAACGACGGTGTCAGACCGATGCGCGCCGTGCCTGGCGGCGCGCATCGCCCTCTTACTGCTGCAGTGCTCGGTCAATCTCAGGCGTCGAGCCAGACATGTTCCGCGAAGGCGAAGCCCATGAGACCGGCCAGCGGGATCGACCCCAACCCTTTGAGCTTGGTGGTGTGGGCGTCGAGTGACGAGAGGAACATGGGAATGCCGATGCCGCCGTCCTGGTGAATCAGCGTCTGAATGTCGCCATAGAGCGCCTTGCGTTTCGCATCGTCGGGTTCACCACGCGCGGCCAGGAGCAACTGATCGAACTTGGGGTTCTTCCAGTTCGCTTCGTTCCACGGGGCATCCGAGCGGAAGAACTGTGTGAGCAGTACGTCGGCGCTCGGGCGAGCATTCACCGAACCGAAAGTGAGCGGGTGCTTCATCCAGTGGTTCGACCAATAGCCGTCGGCCGGTACGCGGGTGATCTGCAGATTCAGGCCGGCCTTCGGGGCGATTTGCTGAAGCATCATCGCCATTTCAACCGACCCTTCGGCGGCGGGCGTGGCGTAGACCTGAAGCGGCGCCGTGGGCAGGTTGGCCTTTTTGAAGTACCAGGCCGCCTTCTCGGGGTCGTAGGTACGTTGCGGCAGTCCGGCCATGTAGTACTTGTTGCTCGGGTCGATGGGCTGGTCGTTGCCGATCGCACCAAAGCCGCGGAATACGGTCTTCCGGATCTGTTCGCGGTCGAACAGATGCATCATGCCCCGGCGAAAATCCGTGTTGCCGGTGATGCCGCCCTCGTCGCGCATGATCAGGTCGGTGTATTGCCCCGTCTTGGTTTCGAGCACCGTGTATCCCGGCGTGGTCTTGATACGCTCGGTCGAGCGCGCACTCACGGCGTTGATCAGTTGAACGTCGCCGGAGAGCAGGGCATTGACGCGGGCGGATTCGTCGCCAATGCCGATCAGCTCGATTTCGTCGAGATAAGGCTGTCCAGACTTCCAGTACTTCTCGTTGCGCACCCCGACCGTGCGCACCCCCGGCGAGAATTCCTTCACCTTGAACGGCCCCGTACCCACGGCCGTCGTGAAATCCTTGGTGCCGTCCTTGATGATGAGGAAGTGCGAGGTGGCGAGAATCACGGGCAGGTCGGCGTTCGGGCCTTCGAGCGTGATGGTCACCTCGTTGGGTCCGGTCGCCTTCGCTTCCTTGATCTGGTCGGCCAGCGTTTTCGCCTTGGACGCGGTCGCGGGGTCCTTGTGTCGCAGGATCGAATACGTGACGTCGGCCGGCGTCAGGGGCTTGCCGTCGTGGAATTGCACGCCGCTGCGCAGTTTGATCACCCAGACCTTGGCGTCCTTGGTATCGATCGACTGAGCGAGCGCAAGCTTGGCGCCAAGCTTCGAATCCAGTTCGGTCAGCCCGTTGTAGATCATGTTGCCACGGACGTAGTCGGTGGCGAGGGCGCCCTTGGCCGGATCGAGCGTATCGGCGGCCGACGCCGATTGCGTGGCGACGCGAATCTTGCCGCCGCGCTTCGGCGTCTGGGCAAAGGCCTGACCGCTCACGCTCAGCAGGCCCGTGCCGGTCAGGGTCAGCAGCCCGCTGGCGGCCATCGCGCGCAGCAGATCCCGGCGCTGGGCGCCGCGCTGACTCAGGCTCTCATCCGCTGCTGCGCTCAGGTCGACACCGTTGACCGATTTATCTGAATTCATTGCACATCTCCACTTGTGGGGTTGCCGAGGGATCAGGACTGCCAGCCTTCATCGGCGATTGCGCGCCGGGTAAATCAATAGAAAATATCTTTGATGCGGAAATACGCGCCGACGAGCGGCAGGAACCACGGTTTGCCGGTATGTCCCGGGATCGCGGGCCAGTCGAAATCACGCCAGGGGTTGGCCTCGACGCGGCCGTTCATCACATCGGCCATGATTTGCCCCATGTGGGTGGCCATCTGCGTGCCATGACCGCTGTAGCCCATGGAGTAATAGATGCCGTCGTGCTGTCCGGCGCGAGGCAGCCTGTCGGCGGTAATGTCGACCAGTCCACCCCAGCAGTAGTCGATGCGTGCCTGGGCGAGCGGCGGGAACAGCGTGGCGAGGTTGGCTCGCAATATGCGTCCGCTGCGCTCGTCCGAAGGTTGCTCCGACGCGGTGAAGCGGGCTCGCCCGCCGAGTACGAGCCGGTGATCCGGGGTGGTGCGGAAGTAGTTGTGCATCAGGCGGCTGGTGACGTAGGCGCGGCGGTTCGGCAGGAGCTGGTCGAGCGTTGCGGCGCCAAGCGGCTCGGTCACGATGATGAACGAACCGACCGGCGCCATGCGCCGGCGATACCAACCGAATGGGCCATGACGGGACGGGCCGGTGGCGACGAGGACTTGCGTGGCGACGACTTCGCCGCGATCCGATTTGACCCGATACGTCCCGTCGCCCTGACGCGCAATCTGTGTCACCGGCGCATGCTCGTAGAGGCGAGCGCCGTGACGGACGGCGGCCGACGCCAGACCTGCCGCAAACTTGCCCATGTGCATCTGTCCGCCGTGGCGTTGCAGCAGGCCGCCGTGGAAGGCGTCCGAGGCGATTTCGGCGCCAATGCCGGCGCGGTCGATCAGTTGAACGTCGGGATCGACATCGCGCGCGATCAACTCGGCGGTCGCCGCCAGATGCGCCATATGGTGAGGCTTGGCGGCCAGCTTCAGTTTGCCGCGACGGCTGTAGTCGCAGTCGATGCTTTCCTCCCGGATCACACGTTCCACGGTATCGACGGCCGCCGCATAGGCGCGATAGCAGGCCCGCGCACGCTCGGCACCAAGTTGCGCCGTGAGCGCGACGTAGTCCTGCGCCACGCCGGTGTTGCAGTGGCCGCCGTTGCGACCTGATGCCCCCGCGCCGACCGCGCCCGCATCGAGCACGGTGACCGTTGCACCGCGCTGGCTCAGCGCCAGCGCAGCGGACAGTCCCGTGAAGCCCGCGCCGATCACCACCACGTCGGCGCGACCCTCCACCGGGCCCTCCTGGGTGCTGGTAAAGCGTGCAACGGTGTCGAGCCAGTACGATTCGAGTTTCATGTCGGGGCGAGGGTCCAAGGCCGCAGGGAAGGGCAACGCAAGCGTCGGTTACAACCCGAGCTGCACGGCAAGATCGATGATGTCCTTGACCGGCGTGTATTCGTAGAACGGCGCTTCGGGTTCGTGGCCGCGCAGCACCATGGCCTTGTGCTTGATACCGAGGTCGTGGGCCGTCATCAGGTCGTAGCGCGGGCTCGACGAGACGTGCAGAATTTCGTGCGGTTGCACGCCGAGCTTCTTGAACATGTACTCGAAGCCCTGCATGCGAGGCTTGTAAGCGCCGACCTCTTCCGCGGTGATCACGGCGTGGAAGGGGGCCCCCAGCTTCTCGATATTGCTCATGATCTGTTCGTTCGCGGCGTTCGTCAGGCCCACCAGCTTGTATTTCTTGGCCAGGCGCGAGAGGCCTTCCGGCACGTCCGGGTGCGGGCCCCAGGTCGGCACGGCCAGATAGATTTGCTCGGCCTCGTCGAGGTTGAACACCACGCCGGTGCGTTCGCAGGTGCGGCGCACCGAATCGACGACGACGTCGCGATACGGCTTCCATGCGCCGAGAACTTCATCGCGACGATAGGCGGCAAACACCTTGACGAAATTCTCGAGCGCCTCGCCCTGCAGACGGTTGCCGTAAATCTCGCGGGCCATGTCGGCCATGCGGAATTTGACCAGCGTGCCGTAGCAATCGAAGGTAATGAATTTCGGCTCGAAGTCGATCATGATCTTTATCCTCTGTGTAGGGCGAATCCCGAGGGATTCTTGGGCAAAAGGGCTTGAGTTAAAGCGGTCCGGCGTGGGTCGAGACTGGCGAAGCGGGCTTGCGGCCTGATGCGCGATCTGCGACATCCCTGTGAAAAATTAAATCAGGTCAAAATCTCGGCTTGGCGTTGAAATATCCAAGGCAAAAATAGAATTCGATGCGTTTTGGGGGGCATGAACAGCACGAAATGCTTTGTGCTTTTCCGATGCCGTGTTAACCCGCATCAACGCTGGGCAACAAGGCGCTGCGGCAAACGCGAACGCCAGACGCTCATCCGTTCAAGTCGATGAGGACGGCTTTGCTTCGCAGATTGGCTTCGAACGCCTGACGGCCGAGATCCTTGCCCAGGCCGGAGCGCTTGAAGCCGCCCGTGGGGAGCACGAAGTCCGACGACCGGCCGTAACGGTTGACCCAGATGTTGCCCGCGTCGATGCCGCGCACCATGCGCAAGGCGCACCCCAGGTTGGCCGTGTGAACGCCCGCCGCCAGTCCGTAGTCGTCGTGCTGCGCCAGTTGCAATGCTTCTTCTTCTGATGTGAACGTCTGCACCGTGAGCACGGGGCCGAACACTTCCTCGCGGACGATCTCGGCGTGCGGCGCGACGCCGGTCAGGACGGTGGGGGCATACCAAGCGCCATCCTGATCGGCGGCCGCGCGCTCGGCGCCGCAGTACACGTTGGCGCCCGCGTCGCGTGCCCGCGCGACAAGCGCGTCGATTCGCTGCGCCTGGCCTTCGCTGACGATGGGGGAGAGCGTTGTGCCCGCCGACCACGTGGCGCCCGGATGCAGTGACGCGAAGATGGCGCGCAGCTTTTCGAGCAGTGCGTCGGCGATGCCCGCTTCGACCACAAGCCTCGAGCCCGCATTGCACACTTGGCCCGCATTGCCGGTGATGCCCATGGCAACGCGTCGTGCGACCGCGTCCAGATCGGGCACATCGGCAAAGACCACTTGCGGACTCTTGCCGCCCAGTTCGAGCGTCACGGGCTTGGTCCCCGATTGCGCACAGGCCGCCATGATGGCGGCCCCGGTCCGCGTGGATCCGGTAAAAGTGACTTTCCCGACGCGTGGGTGGCGCACGAGTGCGTCGCCGGCCGTCCTGCCGTCTCCCTGCACGACGTTGAGAATATTGGCCGGGACGCCCGCCTGTATGGCAAGTTCGGCGAGACGCAGTACCGAGAACGGTGTCATCTCCGACGGCTTGAGCACGACCGCATTGCCTGCCGCCAGTGCTGGGGCGATCTTCCAGGCGGCCATGACAAGCGGGAAGTTCCACGGCGCAATGGCCGCCACGACGCCGATCGGCTCGGTGATCGTCATGCCGAGGTGCGACGGGTCGGTGGCCGCCAGCTCGCCCCCATGTTTGTCGGCGTGCTCCGCGTAAAAGCGTAGGCACTCGGCGGTGTAGGGCACGTCCCAGGCCGCTGCTTCGCGGACCGGGCGCGTAGAGCCGATGGCCTCCAGCGGCGCGAGTGTGCGCACGTCGGACTCGACGAGATCGGCGAGGCGACGCAGCACGCGCGCGCGCTCGCGCGGTGCGCAGGTGGCCCAACCGCTGTGGCGAAAGGCGTGCCACGCGCTGTCTGCCGCGCGGGCTACCGTGTCGGGTGAGGCTAGCGAGAGGTCGGCGTAGGGGCGACCGCTCGACGGGCAGATGACGTCCAGTGTGGTGCCGCCGGCTTCTACTAACTTGCCGTCGATGAAATGACCGGTGGGAATACCCACCTGCGCGGGATCGAAACTGTCCATGATGATTCTCCGGAGCCGTTACGGCGCACGCGCCGGGGCGGGCAATCGACAAAGGGGAGGGGCACGGGTAATCGTGGCCGCCTGAGCATGGCGACGCTCTTCATGGTAGGGGCAGCGGGCCGGCAGATTGCATCGAAACAATGACGTGGACCGCACGCGGCATGGTTTTTTGCGCGCGATGGCGGCATGAATGCGCCGTTTGTCCCGCGGCCTTCGATCGTGCGGGCGAACAACAGAATCGTCCTATGCAGCGTCTGTTCAGGTCGCCATAGTGCAGTCGTGGTGGGCGTGGCCCACTGTTTCGCATCCGGCAATGCCCCAAGGAGGCTCGGCGTGTCCGAATTCCATGCATCTTCCCAACTCGTCTACCGGCCATTTACCGACACGGATGTGGCGGCTGGCTATCGTCTGTCCAGCGCCGTGCGCTGGCCGCACAAACCCGATGACTGGCGATTTCTGGCGCGCCAGGGACAAGGCTTCGTCGCCCTGGATGGCGACGATGTCGTGGGTACCGCACTGTATTGGCAGCACGGTGAGGCCGGCGGCTCGCTCGGTATGGTGATCGTTTCGCCGGAACAGCAAGGGCGCGGCATCGGGCGCGCGTTGATGGAGCGCATGCTTGATCAACTGGGAACCCGCCTGACGCTGTTGCATGCCACCCCGGCCGGACAACCGCTATATGAAAAGCTCGGGTTCAAAGCGGTGGGCAGCATCGACCAGCACCAGGGAACGGCGCGTCGCCCGCCGCTCATGGAGCTGCCGCCGGGCGAACGTTTGCGGCCGTTGAGTACCAACGATCCCGACCGGCTCGTCACCCTCGCCAGCCGCGCGAGCGGATTCGACAGGGGGCGCATTCTGCCCGCGCTTCTCGATGTCGCCGACGGCATTGCCATCGAACGCGACGGCGAGCTGCTCGGCTTCTCGTTGTTCAGGCGATTCGGCCGCGGCTTTGCGATCGGCCCGGTGGTCGTCGTCAGCGGCTCGGACGCCGAGTCACTCACCCGTGCGCGTGCCGAGGCCATGATCGCCCACTGGCTGACGCTGCATGAAGGCCGTTTTGTGCGCATCGACACGCCCTCCGACAGCGGGCTGACCGAGTGGCTCGAGGTGCTTGGACTCGAGCGCGTCGACACGGTCGTGAAGATGGCCCGTAACGGCACGCCGGTCGTCGACGACGAGGTTCGGCAATTCGCCATCATCAATCAAGCCATCGGCTGACGCGGGAGCGCAGATGTCGTTTCTTTACAAGGCCGATCCGGCACGCGGCGCGGTGTGGGCGCAGTTGTTCGCCCAGCGGGCGCCGGAGACGGCGTTCCGACTGTGGCCCGATGTTGGCGACGCGCGCGAGGTGCGTTACCTCGCTGCCTGGAAGCCGCCGGAAGATATCGACACGCTGCTGCCGAACCTGGAAGTCGTATTCTCGACGGGGGCGGGCATCGACCAGTTCGACCTGTCGCGGGTGCCGGATCATATTCCGGTCGTTCGCATGGTCGAGCCCGGCATCGTCGAAGGCATGGTCGAGTACGTGACGCAGGCGGTCCTTTCGATTCACCGCGACATCTTTGCCTATGCGCGGCAGCAAGCCACGCGTGAGTGGACGGAACTGAGCGTGGTGCCGGCAAGCGAGCGCCGTGTGGGGGTGTTGGGTCTCGGCATGCTCGGGCAGGCAGTGCTGTCGCGCCTGCATGCTTTCGGGTTCGACTGCGCGGGGTGGAGCCGAACGCCGCGGCAGGTGGATGGGGTCGGTTGCTACGCGGGATACGAGTCGCTCGGTGCCTTCCTTGCCCGCACCGACATCCTTGTCTGCCTGCTGCCACTGACGTCGGCGACCCGTGGCATTCTCGACAAGCGCTTGCTGAGCGGATTGCCGCGCGGTGCTTGGCTGATCAATGTCGGACGTGGTCCTCATCTCAATCAATACGCGCTCATGGAGTTGCTTGACAGCGGGCATCTGTCGGGCGCGATTCTCGATGTCACCGACCCCGAACCGCTGCCGCCGTCGCATCCGCTGTGGGCGCATCCGAAGGTGCGCATCACCCCGCATATCGCCAGCGCCACGCGACCGGAGACTGCGGTGGAAGTGGTACTGGAAAACCTGCGCAGGCATCGCGCCGGCTTACCGATGATCGGGCAGATCGATCGCACACACGGGTACTGAGCGCGCCGGGGTGCCCACACCGGCAGCACAAAATGCTGCGCGCGCCGCAATTTCGCGGCGCGCGTTTTTTTTACGGCTTAATTTGGCGACGCATCTGCGCTGCCGGCTCTTTAGTATGGACACAGGTTCATCCCCCCGTCCCATCCGACACGCCGAGAGATCCCATGTCCAAGCAATCACTCCTCGATGCCGACCGCCGGCATCTCATCCATCCCGTCGTCAGCTTTCGCGCCCACGAGCAGCAAGGGGCGACGCTGCTCGAATCCGGGCACGGTGTTTATCTGCGCGACATCGACGGCAACGAGTTGCTCGATGCCTTTGCCGGGTTGTGGTGCGTCAACGTCGGGTATGGACAGCAGAGTGTGGTCGACGCTGCCTCGGCCCAGATGGCGAAACTGGCGTATGCCACGGGCTACTTTCACTTCGGCAGCGCACCGGCCGCGCAACTCGCCGAGAAGCTGGTGTCGATCGCGCCGCGCTCGCTGCAGCATGTGTATTTTTCACTCGGTGGTTCAGATGCCGTGGACGCAGCGCTGCGCTTCATCACGCACTATTGCAATGTGACGGGCCGCCCGGAGAAGAAGCATTTCATCTCGCTTGAACGCGGCTACCACGGTTCGTCGTCGATCGGCGCGGGTCTGACGGCGATCGCGTCGTTTCATCGCGGCTTCGACGTGCCGTTGCCAACGCAACACTACCTTCCGTCGCCCTATGCGTATCGCGACCCGCTCGGGCGCGACGGGCAGGCCCTCATCGCGGCAAGTGTGGCCGCGCTCGAAGCCAAGGTGGCCGAACTGGGCGGCAGCGACCACGTTGCTGCATTCTTCTGTGAGCCGATACAGGGTTCCGGTGGTGTGATCGTGCCCCCCGTGGGCTGGCTCAAGGCGATGCGCGATGCCTGCCGCCGCCTGGATATCCTGTTCGTCGCCGACGAAGTCATCACCGGCTTCGGTCGTACCGGGCCGATGTTTGCATGCGAGGCGGAGCACGTCGAGCCCGACATGATGACGATCGCGAAGGGGTTGACCGCGGGCTACGCGCCGATGGGCGCAGTCCTCATGAGCGACGCCATCTATCAGGCAATCGCCGACGGCGAGCAGGGGCAGGTGGTGGGGCACGGCCAGACCTATTCCGCGCATCCCGTGAGTGCCGCCGTGGCGCTCGAGGTGATTCGCCTGTACGAAGACGGTCTGATCGCCAATGGCCAGGCCGTGGCCCACGCATTCGGAGCCGGGCTGGATTCCCTGCTCGATCATCCGCTGGTCGGCGATTCGCGGCATCGCGGATTGCTGGGTGCCCTTGAACTCGTTGCGGACAAGACAAGCAAGGCGCGTTTCGATCCGTCGCTGCGACTGGCCGACAAGATTTCGGCCGCGGCGTATCGGAACGGCGTGATCTTCCGAGCGTTCGCCGACAACATTCTGGGATTTGCGCCGGCGCTTTGTTTCACCGAACAGGATGTAGCACTCATGGTCGAGCGGGTGAGAGCGACGCTCGACGAAGTGCTGGCGGACGATGCGGTCAGTGCCGCTCGGCGCGCCGCGCTAGGTGCCCGGAAAGCCGCGTAAACAGGAGATTGACGTGATAGGCGATACGGTTAGGGTCAAGCCTGTGCGGCCAATCCGCTGTGTTAAGATCGTTCACGATTCACGATTGACCGCGCCCTTGTTGGCGCTTCGAAATTACGATGGGCACGGACAGCAAACTCGACCGCATCGATCTGCGCATTCTTTGCCAACTGCAAAAGCGCGGGCGTATCACGAACGTGGAACTCGCCGACGCCGTGGGCTTGTCGCCCAGCCCCTGCCTGATTCGCGTCAAGCGCCTGGAGAAGGCGGGTTATATCGTCGGCTACGGCGCACGGATTCAACTCGAAAAGCTCGGCGACATTCAGATCGTGTTTACCGAGGTCACGCTCGCCGACCATCGACGAGAGGATTTCATCCGCTTTGTCGATGCCATCCGAGACGTCGACGAGATCGTCGAATGCCATCTCGCCAGTGGTGGCTACGACTACCTGCTCAAGTTCGTCACACGCAGCGTGAGTCACTATCAAAGCATCATCGAGGGGCTGCTCGAACGCGATATCGGCATCGAGAAGTATTTCAGCTTCGTGATCATCAAGTCACCCTTCGTCAAGACGCACTACCCGCTCGAAACCCTATTCCCGCCGCAAGGCTGACATCGTCGTCGGCTTGCGCAATCGTCTGCCCCCCGATGGCGGGGCGGTTGACGTGCGACCCTATCCCGCAAGTCGGAGAACCCCATCATGACGCTTGACCTCACGCGTAGCGATTTGCTGCGCACACAACAATGGATCGCTGGACATTGGCGGGGCGCCGCCACGGCGCAGCGCTTCACGGTCGTCGACCCGGCGACGGGCGATACCGTTGCGATGGTGTCGGATGCGCAACCGGCCGATGCGCGAGATGCGGTCGACGCCGCCGAACGCGCGCTGCCGGCGTGGCGAGCGACGTTACCCGCCGAGCGCGCCGCATTCCTGCGGCGCTGGCATGCGGCGATCGTGGCGCATCGCGACGATCTTGCTCGCCTCATTTCGCGGGAGCAGGGCAAGCCGCTGGCCGAGGCACTTGGGGAGGTCAACTACGGCGCGTCGTATGTCGCGTGGTTTGCCGACGAAGCGACGCGAGTGTACGGCGATCTACTCCCGACCCAGACGCGCGGCAAGCGCATGAGCGCCGTGAAAGAACCGATCGGGATTGTCGCGGCCGTCACACCGTGGAATTTTCCGCTCGCGATGATTGCGAGAAAGATCGCCCCGGCGCTCGCCGTCGGTTGCACCGTGGTTGCCAAACCCGCCGAGGACACACCGCTTACTGCGCTGGCACTGGCCTATCTCGCGCACGAGGCGGGTCTGCCGGCCGGCGTACTCAATATGATTGTCGCGTCGCGAGAGCAGGGGGTCGATGCCGTGGCGCAGTGGCTCGCCGATCCGCGTGTGCGCAAGGTGACGTTCACGGGATCGACACCGGTCGGCAAGCATTTGGCGCGTGAGTCGGCGGCCACGCTCAAGAAGCTGTCGCTGGAGCTGGGAGGCAATGCGCCGTTCATTGTTTTCGACGATGCGGATCTGCCGGCGGCCGTCGCCGGGCTGATGGCGGCCAAGTTCCGCAATGGCGGTCAGACGTGCGTGAGCCCGAATCGGATCTATGTCCAGGCGGGCATCTATGACCGCTTTGCCGGGTTGCTGACCGAGGCCGTGGCCTCGCTCAGGGTGGCGCCCGCGACGGATGCCCTCGCGCAGATCGGCCCGATGATCAATGCGCGAGCGGTCGAGAAGATTGCGCGTCACGTGGACGACGCGCTCGCTCAGGGGGCGCGCGTGATGACCGGCGGGCAACGTCTTGCGGCCCTGGGGCCGAACTACTATGCGCCCACCGTGTTGTGCGACGCCCATGAAGCCATGGCGCTGTCATGCGAGGAAACCTTCGGGCCGGTGGCGGCGCTGTTCCGGTTCGAGACGGAAGGCGAGGGCATTGCGCGCGCCAACGATACGCCTTTCGGCCTCGCGGCTTACTTTTACAGCGAGAATCTGCGGCGCATCGAGCGGGTGGCGAGCGCGCTCGAAGCCGGTATTGTCGGTATCAACGAGGGCGCGCTCGCGAGCGAGGCGGCGCCATTCGGCGGTATCAAGGAATCGGGATACGGTCGGGAAGGATCGAAGTACGGGTTGGACGACTATCTCGCCATCAAGTATCTCTGTCAGGGCAATCTGGGCTGACGGGATTTGCCTGCACGAAGACTTTCGGTGCCGTCCCCGAGTCCCGGGCGGCAACCGCGCTCACCCAATGAACCTCGCTGGAAGACAAAATGCCCGAACTGCAACGCGCCATGGCGCCGTGTGATCGCCCCCGATCGTTTTTGGACCTCAAGGCCTTTGCGTCGGATGAGCGCCAGGGCACTGCCCCGGCGACGTCGGCAAGCGACGACCGCTTTCTGGCAAGCCGCCGTCTGGCGGATCTACTGCCGGGTCCTGTGACGGTCGGCGTCATTGCCCTCGACGCGGCGAACGGGGCGGTGTCGTCTCACCCGGCGGACGAATTCGTCATCGTCTGCGAAGGCGCGATCATGTTCCAGCAGGGGGCGCACGCATTCACGCTCGGGCCGGGGGGCAGCGCGGTGCTCCCACAGGGCTCGGCATTCACGTGGTCGACGCAGGGCTCCACATCGATCGTCTTCATGCGCTGCGAGGGCGGGAATGTTGCCGAGCGCAGTCTCGTGCAGATTGATCCGAGCCCGTCGTTGGCGCCCTCGGGGGCGCCTGCCGCTGAACTGCTTCTGACGCCGGCGCCCGTGTGCCGCAATTTCACGGACTTTCGCTCATCGGATGCGACATTCACGTGCGGCACGTGGGATTCGACGCCTTATCATCGCATCGCGATGCGTTACGCCCACTACGAACTCATGCATCTGCTCGAGGGCAGCGTGACCTTCGTGGACGAAACCGGACGCAGCGGCACGTTCTCGTGCGGCGACATCTTTCTCGTCGAACAGAACGCGCAGTGCAGTTGGGAAAGTCGGGGCAACGTGGCAAAGGTGTACGCGATCTACCGCCCCACCTGACGCCGCCTGCCGCCGGTGACGTCACGACGTTGGCACGCCGCGCGTAATCGCGGCAAGGGGGGCGGCAGACCCGATCGGCGTGGCGTCTCCCTTATAACCCTTAGGCGGCCCATAGCCATACTTTCTGAATAGCCGCGCGAGATACGACGGTGACTCCAGGCCAACGGCCGCAGCGGCCGCGAGCACCGTCATACCAGGCGAGTTCAGAAGCGTTGCTGCGATTTGCACGCGTCGCCGGGATTGATAGTCGACGACGGACTCGCCGGTGGCCTCGCGAAAGACTCGCGTCAGGGAACGCTGCGATAGCCCGAATTCGTAGGCGATACGCTCCAGGGAGATGGGCTGATCAAGCGTTTCATCGAGAAATGCGCAGATGTCGCGCACGATGTCGGCACGTGCATCGGCGCGGTTTGATGGCAACGCGGCGGCCATCAAGCCGGCTTGCACACAGCTCGCGGCCAAGGTGCGGGCGGCAAGCTCCGCGCGGAATTCCGCAAGCTCGCTCGTCGGGTCCTCACTTGAGCGCGCCGTTCCCGTGGCGACGCGTGCTGCGTCGAGCAACAGCAGTGGCGCCGACCATATCGATATGCGCGCACACGATAGCTTGCGTCGCGCCTTGCGTTCGCAAAAGACCACGAAATCGCTGGCGACGTACACCGCCACATGCGCCTGATCGGGGCGATAGCCTCGCGTGTCGTGCAGGCGTTGAGGCGGCACGACGACGAACGATTTCGGCGCAACGCGTACCGGCGCGACATTCGATTCGACGTTGAGTACGAGTTGTCCCGTCCTGGGGAGAAGGAACATGAACTCGTCGTCGTGCCGATGCGGACGCGTGCGGTATTCGCCGACCGAGACATGCCGGACATCGGCGACGCGGTCGCCTTCGAGATGACGAGGGGCAGTCGGATAGGGTTTCACCAGGCGCTTCCTTTGCGTGACGGGACACACTCGCAGCCCGTGCAGACGGCCGTGAACGCAACGCAGTGGATGGCGTGGGGCAGTCGACGCTCAGTATAACGCTTGACGAAGCGCGATGAGAGGCGCGACGGCATCAGGTTGCCGGGTGACGGAAAACGGCAACGGCTGCCGCATCCCTGCGAGGCGACCGTCGAATCTTGGGGGCGAAAATACGGGCGTCGCCCGCCTTTGGCCGGATAGGGCGTGCCGAGTGGCCCGATCGGGCGCGACGTTTTTTTGGGGCTTCGGCATGCTTGCGCTACTTGACTCCCGGAACGCCCCGATGACCTTGGAACACACGATCCCCCCAACCGATTTCCCCTTGCGCCGCCACGATGCGCCGGATTTGCGTTTCGTCAGCGTGTTTTCCGCAGGTGCGGGCGGCGGTAACCCTGCGCCTGTCGTGTTCGACGCAGACGGCTTGTCATCCGATGAGATGATGGCCATCGCATCGCGCTATGGCCACGAAAGCGCCTTCGTCTGCAAAAGCCGCGACCCGCGCCACACCGTTCGGCTCCGCTTTTTCGTGCCGGCGCACGAAATGGAGATGTGCGGCCATGCGACGCTCGGCGCGATGTGGTTGTTGCGCCACGCCGGCCGGTGGACGACCCCCGATGCCACCGTCGAGACGCTAAGCGGCCTCGTTGACGTACGTTACGACGAGACGTCGCGACGTATCGATGTCGGCCAGCCGCGTGGCATTGTCGAGCCCATTGGCGATCGGTCACTCGTGGACGCCGTACGTCGGGTGCTCAGACTCGATCCGGACGATCTTGCGCCCTTTGGCATCGTCAACGCTCGAACGAGTCGCACGAAAACGCTGATTCCGGTCCGATCTGTGCAGGTGCTCAATGCGTTGTCGCCCGCCCTGGAAGACGTGCGCACCTTGTGCGACGCACTGGACTCGACGGGGCTGTATCCGTTCGCGCTCGAGCGAGCACGGCCTCTGACGCTGCATGCGCGCCAGTTTCCACGGTTGTCGGGTTATCCGGAAGACGCGGCCACCGGTATCGCTGCCGCGGCAACGCTGTACGGCGCGATTCACTATGGTTTGCTGAACGAAGGCGAATCGTCGATGCAGGTCTATCAGGGCTTCGCGATGGGGCGTCCGTCGTGTATCCGCGTGGCATTACGTGATGCCGCTCATATCGAGGCGGGGTGCTGGATCAGTGGCGCAGTGGAGTTTGCCATGCTGGAGCCGACGACATGAAGACCTTCAGCAATGCACAAGTGGCCAGTGTTCTCGACGTTGCGTCGGTGGCCGAGGCGATTCGCGCAGCCTATCTCGACATGGCGAGAAATGCCGCAGCGGTGCAGCCGCGTGTGCGAATCGGCCTTGATGACGTCAAGTTCAGTGCGATGAGCGCAATGCTCGGCTCGCAGCGCATCGCGGCGAGCAAGCTCTATACGACGATTGATGGTCGTTTTCGATTTTACGTCGCGCTGCTCTCGCTCGACGACGGCGCGCTGATCGCGCTGCTCGAAGGCGATGCGATCACGGGGTTCCGCACGTCCGCGACGACGCTACTCGCGGCGAACCATCTGGCGCGTCCCGACAGTTACACGCTGGGGATTATCGGAAGTGGCATTCAGGCGAGGGCGCACGCGTTGGCGTTTGCGAGCCGTCCTAACCTGCGCAACGTCCGAATCCATAGTCACGACCTATCCAGCGCCCAGGCGCTCGCCTCCGACATTGAACGTGACCACGGCCTGGCGGCGGAGGTCACCGACGCCAGGTCGGCCGCCTCGTCCGACATCGTCGTGCTTGCGACGCGTGCGTCGGCGCCGGTCATCCGTGGCGCGTGGCTGCGTGAAGGCGCTTTCGTGGCGAGCATCGGTGCGACGCGCCCGGATCAACGCGAAATGGACGATGCATCGTTACAACGCGCATCACGCATCGTTGTCGACTGGACGGGGCAAACGCCGCACGAAACCGGAGACCTATGCCTGCCCGCGCAGACATGGCTCGCATCGTCGGCCCTCATTGATCTCTCAACGGTGATTTCCGCGGACGAGCACCGTAGTGCGGACGCTACCGACATCGTGATCTATAAAGCCGTCGGCATCGCGTTGCAGGATGCCGCTGTTGCCTATCTTGCCTACTCGCGCCTCACCGCGTAATGCACCATTCGCCGGCAATGCCGGCTGAAGTCAAGGAATCCACCATGAAGTCTCCTCTCACCTTACGCATATTGATCGGGATGCTGCTTGGCATCTCCGTTGGCTATGCCTGCCACACCTGGCTGCCGGCCAATGAAGCCGCGCGTGCCGGTGGTTATTTCTCCCTGCTGGCCGAGCTGTTCCTTCGACTCATCAAGATGATCATCGCGCCGCTGGTTTTTTGTACGCTGGTGATCGGCGTGACGAAGATCGGGGATGTGCGTGCCGCGGGGCGCATTGGCCTGCGCACCTTGGCGTGGTTTCTCGCGGCGGGCTTTCTGTCGCTGGCACTGGGTGCCGGTCTGGCGAATTGGCTGAAGCCCGGCGCCGCGCTGGATCTGCCGTTGCCGCCCGCCGACGTGACAACCGGTTTGAACGCCGGCGGATTATCGCTCAATCAATTCGTCGTACATCTCGTGCCAAGCAGCATCGTTGCGGCCATGTCGAGCAACGAGATTCTGCAGATCGTCGTATTTGCCGCATTTTTCAGTGCCGGCCTGTTGGCGTTGGGCGAGAAGGGGGAGAGTATCGTACGCCTGCTCGACCAGACCTCGCACGTGATGCTGCGGGTCACGTCATACGTGATGGCCGCCGCCCCGCTCGCTGTCTTCGGTGCGCTGGCGAATGTCGTTGCGACGCGCGGGCTGTCGGTCCTCGTGACCTACGGTCGCTTCATGGGCGAGTTCTACGGCGGGTTGCTACTGCTTTGGACGCTGATTGTCCTGGCCGGCGGTGTAATGTTCGGTCGCCGTGTCTTTTCGCTTGTGAGGTATATGCGCGTACCGATGCTATTGGGGTTTAGTACCGCGAGCAGCGAATCCGCCTATCCAAAGACGCTCGAACAGCTGGAGCGGTTTGGTGTGCCCACGCGGATCGCGAGCTTCGTGCTGCCGATCGGCTATTCATTCAATCTCGATGGCACGATGATGTACTGCACGTTCGCGACGCTGTTTATCGCACAGGCCTATGGCGTACACCTGTCGTTTGCCGAACAGCTGTCGATGCTGGCGATCCTGATGTTGACGAGCAAAGGCATGGCGGCGGTGCCGCGCGCTTCGCTTGTGGTGATCGCAGCGACGTTGAGCCAGTTCAATATTCCGGAGGCCGGACTGTTACTGGTGATGGGCGTGGATCACTTTCTTGACATGGGGCGCACGGCGACCAACGTGCTGGGCAACGCCGTGGCTTCGGCGGCCGTGGCCAAATGGGAAGGGGTGCTTGCCCCGGCGACACACGACGACTCGACGCCTTCGCTGGGCCTCACGCCGGATGAGCTGCGCGAACCGGCCGGGCTCGGCCTGGCGTTGGAAAGTGAGCCTAATCACGTTTGAACCCGTCGATCATGGGCGCGAATCGGCACGGCGGCCTCTCGAGTCGGCCGTGCGTCAGCCCGCGGACTCGATCGTGATCTCGGGATGCGTGCGGAATTGCGCCAGTCTGTCATCGTCGGCGCGCGCTTCCGTGATGAGCGTCCAGAGTCGTTCCAGCGGCGTCCAGTGTTGCTGACTCGCACGGTCGAGCTTATTGGCGGTGACCAGCACATACACGTCGGCCGATTGGCGGACGATGCACTCCTTGAG
This sequence comes from Pandoraea cepalis, assembly GCF_902459625.1. Taxonomy (NCBI): domain Bacteria; kingdom Pseudomonadati; phylum Pseudomonadota; class Betaproteobacteria; order Burkholderiales; family Burkholderiaceae; genus Pandoraea; species Pandoraea cepalis. The sequence continues at coordinate 128,987 of NZ_CABPRY010000005.1, read as the reverse complement.
CCACGCCTGTTCGGCGGAGGCTTCGCAAAGACCGCGTCCGGCGACGACGCCGTCGGCACCCAGAAATGCCTTGTCGACCGACACGCGAGAGAGCGCCAGTTGTGCCAACGGCCCGAGTACGCTCATGCTCGACGGTCGCACGTCGCCGCCGATCAGCGTCACAGGCACCTTGTTGGCCGCCAGCGCACCGACGACGAGCAAGTTGTTCGTGACGACCTGCACCCCCTCACGCCCGGCAAGAAAACGCGCCATCGCTTCGGTGGTCGTCCCTCCATCGAGAAAGATCGTATCGCCGTCGACGACGTGTGCCACGGCGGCACGTGCGATGACATCTTTCTGTTCGCGGAAGCTCTCGCGACGCAGCTCCAACGATTCCTCGGGTTCGTGCATGCGTATCGGCGCGGCGGCGCCGCCGTAGGTGCGCACGACGCGACGCTCGTCGGCCAGGGCGCGCAGATCGCGGCGCACCGTTGCCTCCGACATGCCGAAATGGGCGCACAAGGCAGCGACATCCGTCATGCCTGACAGGACGGCTTTGAAAATCGCCTCACGGCGGTTCGCAACTTTCATGGGTGGATCGGTGCTGAGCAAAACGAGAGAAATGCGAGCGAAGGACGTGTTCGCCGCGCGGCGCGCATAGTGTAGCGTCCCCGCGTGCGGCAATCGTCCAACGCGCCGCCCCGAACGACGACGATACGCTCACGCTGGTGCCGAAAAAATGATTGATTCGATCATTTTGTCGACAATCCCGACGTGATGAAAGCCCTCGGGGAGTGGGTTTCACCTGGAAATTCCCCGATGGTCACAATGTTTGCACATTTTTCTGGCAGCGATTAGACTTCCGTCTGATCAAATCGATCAAAATAATGATCGATTGGTTTATATCCACATTGGTCGGGAGACAACCATGGCTCAAATTCGTATCAAGCGCGCCATCGAGCGCGTGCCGGGGGGGATGATGATCGTTCCCTTGCTGATCGGTTCGTTGATAGCCACCTTCATGCCGGGGATGCCGACGTTCTTCGGCTCGTTTACCAACGCGCTGTTCACGGGCGCGCTGCCCATCCTCGCGGTGTTCTACGTCTGTATGGGCGCCAGTATCGATGTCAAGGCAACGCCGTACCTGATCAAGAAAGGCGGGGCGTTGTTCGCCGCCAAGATCGGCGCGGCGATTGTGGTCGGTATCGTGCTGGGGCATTTCCTGGGTGAGGCACCGGTCGCGTCGGGCATGTTCGCGGGCATTTCCACGCTGGCGGTGGTCGCGGCAATGAACGACACCAATGGTGGCCTGTACATGGCGCTGATGGGGCAGTACGGTCGCTCGGAAGACGTGGGCGCCTACACGATCATGTCGCTCGAATCGGGCCCGTTTCTGACGATGGTCACGCTGGGCGTCGCGGGGTTGTCCGCGTTCCCGTGGCCGACGCTGGTGGGTAGTATCCTGCCGCTGGCCGTAGGGATGTTGCTGGGCAATCTTGATCGTGAAATGCGCGATTTTCTGGGGCGTGCCGTGCCGGTGATGATTCCGTTCTTCGCGCTGGCGCTCGGCGCGGGGCTTGATCTGCACAAGGTCTGGCAGGCGGGCCTGCTGGGCATCCTGCTTGGCTTTGCCGTCGTCGTGGTCACCGGTATTCCGCTTTACATCGTCGACCGCCTGACGGGCGGGACGGGCGTGGCGGGTACGGCCGCCGCGAACACGGCTGGCAATGCCGCCGCGGTACCGGCGCTGATCGCTGCCGCCAATCCGGTCTACGAGGCCGCCGCCAAGAGCGCAACGCTGCTGGTGGCAGCCTGTGTGGTGGTGACGGCCATCGTCTCGCCGATCCTGACGGCAGCGGTCGCCAAGCGTGTGGCGGCCCGGGGTCTGGGGGCTGCGGCCAAGGGAGCGATGCAGTGAGCATGCTCATTGTCGCCGACGATTTGTCCGGCGCGGCCGACTGCGCGATCGGCTTTACCAACGCCGGTCGTCGCAGCGTCGTGTCGCTCGATATCGAAGGCTTCAATGCGACGGCGCAAGTGGTGGCGATCGACATCGACACGCGCCGTCTGACGGCGCACGAGGCCGCCGCACGCGCAGTCGCGGCTTGGCAGCGGCTTGCCGCGCCAGAACGGCGTCTCTACAAGAAGATCGACTCGACACTGCGTGGCAACTGGGTCGCGGAAGTCGCTGCGCTGCAGCCGCTTGCGGGCCTTGCCATTGTGGCGCCGGCTTTCCCTGCCACGGGGCGTGTCGTGCGAGACGGAGAAGTGTTCGTGCGCGGTGTGCCATTGGCCGAGACCGACACCTGGCGACTGGAGCATGACGCTCAGGAGGCGCGACTCGCGCCGATGTTGGCGGCGGCGGGGGTGAGCGCGCAGATCGTGCCCTCGGCGCTGCTGCGCAAGGATTTTGCGGCGGCGCGTGAAGCGTTGACCGATGTCGTTGCGCAGGCGCGCGCCAACGGTGTGACGGCGTTGATCGTTGATGCGCAGACAGATGACGATCTCGTCATGCTGGCGCGCGCGAGCGTCGGGCTGACGGACATCTTCTGGGTCGGCTCGGGCGGTCTCGCTCGCGCACTGGCCGAACAATCGGCATTGTTCGCGCCGACGCATGGCACGGGGGGCGCGCGAGACAATGCACATGTGACGAGCGACGCCGGAACGACCGGCCCCTTGCTGACGCTGGTGGGCAGTCTGTCCGCCGTGTCGCAGCAGCAGTGCGCGCGTTTGTGCGCGGAGCACGCGGTGGTCGAATGGATCGTGCCGCCCGCGGTTCTGCGCGCCGGCGCGTCGCATCCCGACAGCGCACGCTGGTGTGCGGCGATTGGCGATGCCCTTGGGCAGGGAAGCGACCTGCTGGTGCGAATCGGGCGTGACGATGCCTTCGATCCGCAGGAGGGGGCGCAATTGTCGGCCTCGCTGGCGGCGTTGATCGCGCCGCACTTCGCGCGCCTGTCGGGCCTTGTCGTCACCGGCGGCGAGACGGCGCGCGCGATGTTGAGCGCGGTGGGTATCGGCGCGCTCGAGCTGCTCGCGGAAGTGGAGCCTGGTGTCGCCGTGGGGCGGCCGGCCAATGGTGCGCCGATGCGCATCGTGACGAAGGCCGGCGCTTTCGGCGGCGAAGCGGCGCTGCATAGCGCCTACCAATATTTGCGCACGACGCCCGACCTGCGCGAGCGCCGTTGAGGCAACGCGAGTCGGTAGCGCAACAACAGAACATCATCCCGGAACAGGTTCCGGACGTCATCCCAACGAAATGGATATCAACGCAAACGCCATGAATCAATATCTCCCCGTCATTGGCATCACCATGGGTGACGCGGCTGGCGTCGGCCCGGAAATTATCGTCAAGAGCCTGGCGCACGACAGCGTCTACCAGCAATGCCGCCCCGTCGTGATCGGCGACGCGCGACGTCTCGAGCAGGCCATCGCCATCGTCAAGATGCCGCTGAGCGTGCGTCGTATCGAGACGGTCGCGCAAGCGCGCTTCACGCCAGGCGTGATCGAGTGCATCGACCTGGGCCTGATTCCCGAGGACTTGCCGTTTGGCCAACTGTCGGCGATCGCGGGCGATGCCGCGTACCGCTACATCGCGCACGCGGCGAAGCTGGCCGAAGCCGGGGAAATCGACGCGATCTGCACGGCACCGCTGAACAAGGAAGCGCTGCACGCGGGCGGGCACAAGTTCCCCGGTCACACCGAGATGCTCGCTCACCTGACGGGTATCGACGAGGTGTCGATGATGCTTGTCGCGCCGAACCTGCGGGTGATTCACGTCACGACTCACATCGGCATCATCGATGCGATTCGCAAGATCGAGCCGGGTCTGGTCCAGCGTACGATCGAGCGCGGTCACGCTACGCTCGTCAAGGCGGGCATCGCGAATCCCCGCATCGCCGTGTGCGGCATCAACCCGCACGCGGGCGAGAACGGCTTGTTCGGCTACGGGGAAGAGGAAGAGAAGATCGTGCCGGCCGTGCAACGCTTGCGTGAGCGCGGCTGGGATATCGAAGGTCCGTTGCCCGCCGATACGTTGTTCTTCCGCGCCGGACGCGGCGATTTCGATCTCGTGGTTGCCATGTACCACGATCAGGGGCATGGCCCGGTCAAGGTGCTGGGCCTGGAGGCGGGCGTGAACGTGACGGTCGGCTTGCAGGTGGTGCGCACGTCGGTCGACCACGGCACGGCGTTCGACATCGCAGGCAAGGGCATTGCCGACGAGCGCAGCCTGCTCGAAGCGCTGCGCCAAGGGTCTGAACTGGCTACGCGTCGGGCATGAATGCCGCTGACGCCGGCGCGTCGAGCGTCGTCGTCAGTTGATCATTCCACCCCCATGTGTCCGCGATCGTTGATTTCGCGGATCAGCGAGCGCAACGCGCTGACGATGCGCTCGGTCAATCCCTCAGGCGGACGTCGCTGCGCCCATACGAGTCCCACATCCATCGACGGCACGCCCGTGCTCAAATCCCGTCGCAGAATTCGCCCACCGTCGATCGACCAGGGGCGATAGACGAGGTCCGAGAGAATCGATACACCATAGCCCTGCGCCACGAGGCTACGAATTGCCTCGATCGAGCGAGTCCGGAAGTGCACGACCGGTTCGACTTGCGCGGCATGCCAGTAGCGCTCGACCGTCTGCACGTGTTCATCCATATCAAGCAGCAGGAAGCGCTGTCCGCGCACGTCGTCGAGCGTGACGCTTGGTTTGTCGAGCAGCGGATGTCCGGGGCTGGTCCACAGCCGGCGCGTCGAGCGCAGCAACGTGTGCGAGACGAGTCCGTCAGCCACGACGTTCGACACTAACAGCAACGCCAGATCGACCTTGCCCCCCAGTACGGCCGCTTCCAGTTCGCGGCGGTCGCCCTCGATCAACGTGAGTTCGACGTTCGGGAAGCGCTTGGACAAGGTGCTGGCCACCGATGGCAGCAGATACGCCGAAATCGTTTCGGTGACGGCCAGTCGCAGACGGCCACCCGCATCGTCCGGAAGCGTGCGGGCCTCTTGCAGCGCGTCGTCGGTGGCGTTGAGGATTCGGTAGGCGTGACGCAGAAATCGCTCGCCGGCCTCGGTCGGGCGCAGCCCCTTCGCATGCCGCACGAAAAGCGGTGTGCCGACGATCACCTCCAGATTCTGCAAGGCAATCGTCAGCGACGACTGCGACGCGCTGCATCGCTCGGCCGCGCGCATCACCTGTCCTGTCTCGGCCACGGCCACGAAATACTCGATCTGACGCAGGGTTGGTTTCATTTAAAAAATCAATATTGCAAACTATATTTTTTATATTAGTAATAAAAGTGACGGCTGTATAGCATCGGAACATCGATTCCTATAGAGACGCATGAGACATGGTTCAGGAGGTCAAGCCCGGGTTCTGCACGTTGTGCCGCTCCCGCTGCGGCACACTGGCTCGCGTGGAAAACGATGCGCTGATCGCGGTCGAACCCGATCCGTCGCATCCGAATGGCGCCGCGATGTGCCGCAAGGGCAAGGCGGCGCCGGAGCTGGTGCATCACCCCGACCGGTTGACCACGCCGCTGCGCCGCACGGCGCCGAAAGGGGCGGACGACCCGGGTTGGACGCCCATTTCGTGGGACGACGCGCTCGCCGAGATTGCGGCGCGCCTGGGCGACATCCGTCGCGAGAGCGGTGCGCATGCCGTCGCGTTTGGCGTGACGACACCGAGCGGCACGCCACTATCGGACAGCATCGATTGGATCGAGCGCTTCATCCGGGTGTTCGGTAGCCCGAACACGGTTTACGCGACGGAAATCTGCAATTGGCACAAGGATTTTGCGCACGCATTCACGTTCGGGTGCGGCATGCCGACCGCCGATTACGCGCAGGCTGACGTCATCATGGTGTGGGGGCACAACCCCACGAGTACGTGGTTGAGTCAGGCGAACGCGATCGGGCGAGGGCGCGCGCGTGGCGCCAAGCTGCTCGTCGTCGACCCGCGCAAGACACCGCTTGCCGCCGACGCCGACGCCTGGCTGCCCGTGCGGCCCGGCACCGACGCGGCGCTGGCGCTCGGTCTCGCCCGTCGTCTGATCGACAGCGGACGCTATGACGAGACGTTCGTGCGCCGGTGGACCAACGCGCCGTTGCTCGTGCGCAATGACAACGGCCATTTCCTGCGCGCGTGCGATCTGGCGGCGACGGACGCTGGCGCACCGCCGGAAGCTTTCGTTATCTGGAATGAAGCGACTTCGGCACCGCAACCCTACGATACGACCCATACGCTGAGCCGAGATGCGGCAAACGAAGCCGCCCTGCGCGGCGAGTTTGCGGTGACGTCCAGCGACGGATCGCGCATTGCCTGCCGGCCGGCGTTCGATCATCTCTGCGCGGGGCTGGCCGCTTACGACGCGGCGTCCGTTAGCGCACTCTGCGGCGTTTCGCTGGCGCAGCTCGACGCCGCCGCCGACCTCTTCACCGGGGCACAGCGCGTCGCTTATCACGCATGGTCGGGTGTCGCGCAGCACGCGAACGCGACGCAAATCGAGCGCGCCATCGCGGTCTTGTATGCACTGACCGGCAGCTTCGACAGACGCGGGGGCAATCGCGTGATGACGCGTCAACCGTTGAATGCCGTCAGTCAGCATGATCTTTTGAGTCCCGAGCAGCAGGCCAGGGCGCTGGGCATCGACGAACGTCCGCTGGGACCGCCTGCGCGCGGCTGGGTGACCGCGCGCGATACCTACCGCGCGATTCTCGATGGCGCGCCCTATCGTGTGCGCGCGCTGTTCTGCTTCGGTACCAACGTGCTGGCGTCGCAGGCGGATTATGCGATGGCGCGCGAGGCGCTCGAAGCGCTCGAGTTTCACGTCCATTGCGATCTGTTCGAGACGCCGTCGGCGCGTTTCGCCGATATCGTGCTGCCGGTGAACACGCCGTGGGAACGCGAAGGCTTGCGCGCCGGCTTCGAGATCGACGATCGCGCCGACGCACTGATCCAACTTCGCCAGCGCATGGTGTCGCCACGCGGCGAGTCGCGCAGCGACAACGACATCGTGTTCGATCTCGCGGTGCGCCTGGGAATGAGCGACGCCTTTTTCGGCGGCAGTCTCGATGCCGGCTGGAATCATCAACTCGCCCCGCTCGGGCTCGACGTGCAGACGTTGCGCGCCCATCCCGAGGGCATTTCGCGTCCGCAGCCGCAATATGAGCGCAAATACGCGCGTGCCGAGGCCGGCGATGTGCGCGGCTTCGCCACTGAAACCCGGCGCGTGGAGCTCTATTCCGAGCATCTGCTGCGTCACGGATATCCGCCGGTACCGGTGCACGTGGCGCCCCGTGCCGTGAGCGACGACGAGGCGCAGCGCTTCCCGCTGCTGCTCGGTTCGACCAAGAACGGCTACTACTGCCACAGTCAGCATCGCGGACTCGCGAGCCTGCGCATGCGCGCCCCCGATCCCGTGGTGCATCTGCATCCGTCGCTGGCGGCGCGAAAGCACATCGCAGAGGGCGATTGGGTACGGGTGACGACGCCGGCCGGGGTCGCGCGCTTTCGCGCCGCGTTCGATACGGGATTGGGCGACGACGTGCTGCTTGCCGAATACGGTTGGTGGCAGGCTTGCGACAGTGTGGGACGTGACGGTTTTGCGACGGCGGGCGATGCGTCGAGCAACTTCAACGCGTTGGTGACGACGCAGGACATCGACCCGATCAGCGGTGCGTCGCCGTTGCGCTCGTTTCGATGCGACGTTGCGCGCGATCCGACGAGCGATCCGGCCCGCCGGCCATGGCGCGGCATGGCGCGCTTTCGCATTGCCGCGCTCGATGCCGCGGCCGAGGGGGTGTGCGCCATCGCGCTCGATCCGCTCGACGACGTGGGGCTACCCGACTATCTGCCGGGACAGCACGTGACCGTGCGCGTATCGATCCCCGGGCAAGGGCAGCCCGTGACACGCGCGTACTCGCTCACCGGTCCCTCCAGCGAGCGCGACCGTCGCGGCTATCGCATTGCCGTGCGTCATCAGCAGGGGCGCACGTCCGAGGGCGCACCGTTTGATGGCGTGGTCTCGAGTTGGCTGAACACCGGCGCTCGCGTGGGCGACGTGATCGAACTGGGCGCGCCGTCGGGGCGTTTCGTCATGCCGCTGCACAGCCGTCAGCCGGTGGTGTGCTTCGCCGGCGGCATTGGTATCACGCCCTTCCTCTGCTATCTGGAATCGCTGGCGGCGCAGGCCGAGCGCGCGCCCTTGCCGCTGCCCGAGGTCTGGCTGCATTACGCCAACCGCAATGGCGCCACGCATGCCTTCCGGGATCGGCTGGCGGCGCTTGCGCAGCGCCTGCCCAACGTGCGCGTCGTCAACTACTACGACGCGCCGCGCGAGGCGGATGTTCTCGGTCGCGACTACGCATCGGCAGAACGGCTGTCTGCGGCCGTGGTGTCCGACGAACTGATCAAGCGACGCGCACGCTTCTACCTGTGCGGTCCGGCGCCCATGATGACGGCCGTGATGGAGGGGTTGGCGGCGCGTGGCGTACCCGCGTTCGACATGTTCAAGGAGGCGTTCCGTTCACCGAGCGCTGCGCGTGTGGACGCCGGGGCCGCGTGGCCCGTTACGTTCGTCCGCTCGGGCCGCGAGGCTGTCTGGACGCCTTCGCACGGCAGCCTGTTGTCGTTTGCCGAGTCGCTGGGGCTGGCACTGCCAAGCGGTTGCCGTGTCGGGCAATGCGAGAGTTGCGCGGTGCGTGTGCTGGCCGGCGAGGTCGAGCACCTGGGCGACGTGGCGCTCGACGAGCCCGGCATGTGTCTGGCCTGTCAGGCCGTGCCGCGCGAAGCCATCGTGCTCGACGCCTGACATCTCATTTCCACCTCGACGAGGAGCTGTACTCATGAAATTCATCGACGCCGACGCCACTCGCGAGGCATTGGCTTTCGGCCCGTTGCTCGACGCGCTTCGCAGCCTGTTCGTCACCGGATGCGAAGTGCCGCTGCGCCACACGCACGTCATCCCAGAATCGGGCTCGCGCGATGCGATGACCGTGCTCATCATGCCCGCGTGGCAGCCCGGCGGATATCTCGGCATCAAGACCGTCAACATCGCACCGGCCAATGCGCAGCGCGGCGTGCCGGGTCTGCATTCGACCTATCTGCTCTATGACGCCACGACGGGCGTGCCGCTGGCGCAAATGGACGGCAACGAGATCACGTCGCGCCGCACGGCGGCAGCCTCTGCGCTGGCTGCATCGTATCTGGCGCGTGACGATGCGTCGCATCTCGCGCTGCTCGGCGCGGGACGCGTGGGGGCGCTCGTGCCGCTGGCCTATCGTGCGGTGCGCCCCATCACACGTGTGAGCGTGTGGGATCGCGATTTGCAGGCGTCCGGGCGTCTGGTCGATCGCCTGCATGCGCAAGGTCTCGACGCGGTCGTGTGCCATACCGCGAAGGCGGCCGTCGAGGGCGCGGACGTCGTCACCTGCGCAACGCTGGCGACCGAGCCCGTCGTGCAGGGCGACTGGTTGGCGCCGGGCGTCCATCTGGATCTGATCGGCAGCTTTACGCCGCAGATGCGCGAAGCCGACGATCTCTGCTTTGCCGGCGCGTCGTTGTACGTCGACACCGACGAAGCGCTGGCGAAATCGGGGGAGTTGCTCGGCCCGATGTCGCGCGGCGTGTTCGCCGCGTCGGACGTGCGCGGCACGCTGGCCGACCTGTGTCGCGCAGGACGCGGATGTCGTAACGGCGAGGGTGAGCGCACGGTATTCAAGGCCGTAGGGACAGCGCTGGAAGATCTCGCGGCCGCCACGCTCGTCTGGCAGGCGACACGACACGCTTGACACGACGCAGGCAACTGGCGATGGACGACGGCGGAGATGATAAGTCGCTGTCGCAGGGCAGGGCACGGGGCGAGCATCGCGAGGTGCGGCGGTGCCGATCATGACAAACCTAAGGGAACACAGGCAATGAAACCGGGAAATTCACTTTCGAGCATGTCGGAGACGCCGCGGGACGGCGGACTTCTGGAACGTCTGGCGGCGGCGGTCACGCGTTGGTCCGAGCGCTGGTTTCCGGACGCCTATCTTTTCGCGGCGCTTGCCGTCATCGTATGCGCGGGCGGCGCGCTCGCCATCGGTGTCCCGGCGGTCAAAGTGGGCGTGGCCTTTGGCGACGGCTTCTGGAGCCTGATCCCGTTCACGATGCAGATGGCCATCGTGGCGATTTCCGGCTATGTGGTGGCCGTCTCGCCGCCCGCGGCGTTGCTCATCCGCAAGATGGCCACGCTGCCGCGCAGCGGTCGTAGCGCGGTGGCCTATGTGGCATTTGTGAGTATCGTGCTCTCGCTGTTTAACTGGGCCATCAGCCTGGTCTTTGCCGGCTTGCTGGTGCGCGCGATTGCGCGCCGCGACGACATTCGCATGGACTACCGTGCGGGGGGCGCCGCGGCGTATCTGGGCATGGGGGCGACGTGGGCGCTCGGCCTGAGTTCGTCGGCGGCACAGTTGCAGGCCAACCCGGCAAGCTTGCCGAAGGCGCTGGTCGAGATCACCGGCGTCATTCCGTTCGCCGACACCATCTTCCTGCCGCAATCGATGGCGATTGCCGCCGTGCTGACGGTGGTGTCGGTGGCGCTGGCTTACTACTCGGCACCGCGCGACGACCGCGCCACCGTCGCGGCCCAGCTCGGTGTGTCGCTCGACGATATGGCGAAGCCTTACGTGCGTGCGCAACGCCCGGGGGATTGGCTTGAACACAGCCCGGTAGTCACGGTGCTGATCGTGGCGCTGGGTGTGCTCTGGATCGGACATGAGTTCACGACAAAGGATCCGTTGCTGGCGATCTCCAATCTGAACACTTACAACTTCGTGTTCCTGATGTTGGGCATGTTGCTGAACTGGCGTCCCCGCCGGTTTCTCGATGCGATCGCGAAGTCGGTGCCGTCCGTGGCGGGCGTGCTGATCCAGTTCCCGCTCTACGGCGGCATTGCCTACCTGCTGACCAAAGCGCCGGGCATCGATGGGGCGACGCTTTCGCACCACCTGTCGAGCTTCTTCGTGGCGATCTCGTCACAGACGTCTTTCCCGGGTGTGATGGGCGTGTATTCGGCGGTACTGGGCTTCTTCGTGCCGTCGGGCGGCGGCAAGTGGATCATCGAGGCCCCGTACGTGATGCAGGCGGCCAACGACCTGCACGTGCACCTGGGGTGGGCGGTGACCGTGTACAACGCAGCCGAAGCGCTGCCGAACCTGATCAACCCGTTTTGGATGCTCCCGCTGCTGGGGGTGCTCGGTCTGCGCGCGCGCGACATTGTCGGATACACGTTCACGCAATTGTTGGTGCACTTCCCCGTGGTCATCGTCATGCTGTGGCTGCTCGCGCAGACATTGACGTATCACCCGCCGGTGATGCCGTGAGGTGCAGGCTGTCGCGCAACTTCGGACGTCGAAGCGGATTGCGATTGGCGCTACACTGTGCCCCGAGAAAAAGAGTCATTGCGCACTTCACGGGGGAGTTCGAAACATGTCAGCCAGAACCTTGCTGATCGCCTGCCTGGCCACCGCAGGAATATCGGTGGCCGGTGGCGCGGCCGCTCAATCCTACTTGCAGAGTGGCGATCTGAACAGCATCCGCCAATCGAATCAGGCCGCGCCGGGTGGTCAGCCCGGCGTGGGGCTTACGCCACCCGCGTCGACACATGACAGGGAGGGCGGCGTTGGCGCACGGTTCAAGCAGGGCATGGCGGAGGGGGAGCGGCAGGCACAACGCCAGCGTGAGTCGTCCGCGACGAACGATATGCAGATGAGGCAACTGACGGATCCGCAACGCGCGCCGCAAGGTCGTTTCCCGGGCGCGTCGACGAACGCGCAGGGTGCGGTCTACTTCAACGAGCAGGGGCCCACCGCTTGCAAGCGAGATCCGGTGTCGGGGCAGGTGCAATGTGGGGCGACCCCCTCACGATAAGCGCCGTCTTACCGCTTTCGATTATCGCGATGCGGCATCGTCCGGGCGGCACACCGACAGCACCTGTTGTCGAAGCCAGCGATGAACGGGGTCCGCGTCCATTCGGGGATGCCACATCAACGACACGGCAATCTGTCCGGTCGTCACCGGCAGGTCGACCACGTGGACCGACGCGGATGAGGTTGCGACGCGCCGTGCGGCGCGTTGCCTCATGAGTGATGCGGGCACCAGCGCGATCAAGTCGGACGCCTGCGCCACGGACAACGCGGCCGGAAAGCTTGGCACCACCGCGACAATATCGCGGTGCAGACCCAACGCGTCAAGCGCGACATCGACAGGCCCCCGCCCGGCGCCGTGCCGCGACGCCACGACATGCCCGAACGCGACGTATCGTTCGGCGGGCGACGCCACAGTGGGGCACCTCGGAACGTCACTTCGGCTAAGATGCAAGCATCGACGTCGTGGCCGATGCGATAGCTCCGAGAGCGAGGCCGTTCGAGCCCGCCATTCCGACAATCCGGCAATGAAGCCATTTGGCAACGGTGGGCGACGCCTGGTCGCCTGCGCGATCGTGGGTGCGGCAGGCTTATACACGGCTGCCACGCTGGCGCAACCGCCGCAGTACAAGAACGACGCCGAGTTGATGGGCGCGGCGATCGCGGCGCCCGAAGGTGTCGGTGAGGTGCTCGCGCGGCTCGTGCAGAAGTGCGGGCTCTACGGCGACGCCACGCGAACCCACGGGAATGCGGCATTGCGCGCATGGCAGACGCGTCATCGCGACTATCTCGCCGAGGGCCGTCGCGTGCGCGCCGAATTGCAATCCGCCTATACCGACCCCGACGAACGCGCGCGCTTCGACGACTTGCTGCGCACCCAATTGCCGATGCTTGTCGAGCGCCAGTTCGTCGTCTATTCCCGCAGCATCGACGATCAGCCGACTGAGAGCGCGAAAGCGGATCTGTGCGACGGCTATTTCTCGGCGGTGGACGACCGTCAGTTCGATCTCAAGGTGAACGACCCCGCGCTCGCCGCGTTCCTCGACCGGCGTATTGCGGCACGTGCCGCACCCGTGAGTGCGGGCGATGCCGGGGGGGCCAGCCCTCCGAACCCGGGGGCGGACGCCGCCGCCAGCGCGCCGCCCGCACCGGCGGCGCCGGCCAAGTGAGCACGGCTATGCGACCGCGACCGCGTCGCCGTCCTCCGGCCGCTCGCCCGTCAGCAGGTAACGCATGAGGTCGCCCACGGGGCGAATGCGCTCACCGAAGGGCAACGGGTCGCGGCCGCGGAAGAAGAGTCCGCGCGCCACATCGCCACGCACCGCCTGGGCGAGTTTCAGATCAATGCAGAACTGCCCGATGCGCGCCACGCCGTCGCGCAGCCCGCAGGCCTGCAAGCAGTCGAATCCCTCCAGACACTGCCGCACCTTCGCCTTTGCTTGAAGGGCGGTCTCACGCGAGAGGTACTTTCTCAACCACGGTGTCAACACCGCACGCGCAGGCAGCCCGGCCACGCTGGTGAACTCGGCAATGTCTTCCGGCCGTGCGCTCGCCAACACCGCCTTGAATGCGGGGTGCGCGTCCGATTCCTCGGTGACCGCAAACGCCGTGCCCAACTGCACGCCTGCCGCGCCTTGTCCCAGCCAGTGGCGAACCTGCTCGTGACGGTGTATGCCGCCAGCCACGATCAACGGCACGCGGGCCCACTCGATGCCCAGCGTCGCGTAGATCTCGCGGCACTCCGCGAGCACGCGCTCGAACGAGAAGCGCGCGTCGCCGAGCTCCTCGATGCGCGACGCCCCGAGATGCCCGCCCGCATGTGCCGGATGCTCGATGACGATGGCGTCCGGCAGGCGGCCCTTCTTCTGCCACTTGCGCAACACGAGGCTGACGCCGCGCGAGTCCGACAGAATCGGGATGAGCGCGACGCCTGGATGAGACGCCGTGAGTTCCGGCAGGTCGAGCGGCAATCCGGCGCCCATGACGATGGCGTCGGCGCCGCTCTCGCACGCCTGCCGTACCAGCGATGCGTGTGCGCTCACCGCCTTCATGACGTTGACCGCCACCAGTCCGTTACCGTCGGCAATCGCCTTGGCGGCGCGGATCTCGCGGTCCAGCGCAATCAGGTTGACCGCCTCGATGGCCGCCTTCTTGCCCTCCGGCGTGTGAAGGCCGTCCACTTCGGCGAGCAGGTCAGGATGATGGTGGCGCAAATCGATGCTCGCGATCGTCCCCATGCCGTTGTGCCGCGCCACCGTGCCGGCGAGCCGGTGCGCGGAGATGCCGATGCCCATGCCGCCTTGCACTACCGGCACCAGCCGGCGGCCGGCCAGCGTCAACCATTGCTCGTTCATGTCAGTTCCGTTCGTCGAGGTGGGCTCGCGCAGGCGATGGCGCCGTGTGACGGCGCGCCCACGCGAAAAGGGCAGTCTGGCACCTGCCCCGCGAACGGGTCTTGCGATGGGTCAAGCGCGGGCGCGCTCAGGCGGTGCGGAGCCTGCGGCATGACGTCGCAGCCGGTGGCCCCGCGTGTGGCTGCTTGTGAGCAGACGCTAGTCCGCGCGGGCTTTGGGCGGCGTGCCGCTCAGTTTCATGCCGAGGCCACGCAGGAACACGCGCAGCCCGTCGGCCTTCCCCAGTTGCGGACGATGACGGAAAACGTCGTAGTTGACGGCGCCGATCCGGTCGAGGATGCGCAGCCCGCCATGCACCACGCAGCACAGTTCGAGCCCAAAACGGCCGGGGACGCGGTTGGCGAGCGGCGCGCCGCGCAGCATCATCCGCCGGGCAAAGTCGACCTCGTAGCGCATGAGCGCGCGCCAGCGATCGTCGAACGTCTGCGCGCCGATGTCGGCGTCGGTCACGCCGAAGCGCGCCATGTCGTCCTGCGGCAGGTACACACGCGCCTTGCGCCAGTCGACTTCCACGTCCTGCCAGAAGTTGATGAGTTGCAGGGCCGAGCAGATGTCGTCCGAGCAGGCGATGTTCTCGGGGGTGTCGAGCTTGAACAGGCCGAGCATGATGCGCCCGACCGGGTCGGCCGAGCGGCGCGTGTAGTCGCGCAGGTCGGCGAATGTCGCGTAACGCTTGACGTCGATGTCCTGATCGAACGCGCTCAGCAGGTCGGAGAATGGCTGGACCGGGAGCCGATGCTCGGCCATGACACGCGCAAGGGCCGCGAACAGCGGTTTGTCGGGCGACGTGGGCTGTCCGGCGGCGATCTTGTCGAGTTCCGCCTGATAAGCCGCGAGGCCGGCGTGACGCTCCGCGTCGGACGCATCGCCCTCGTCGGCAATGTCGTCGGCCGTGCGCGCGAAGTTGTAGATCACGCCGACCGGCGCGCGCATCTCGCGCGGCAGCAGGATACTGGCGACCGGGAAGTTCTCGTAATGCTCGATCTTGGCGTCGGAAGTCATCAGGCGGGTGGGGCAAATGGGGCAACGCGGTGGCGCTGAGGGCCCCGAGATTCTATGCTATCGTTCCGAATCCTGGCGGGAAAGTCGCGCCAATCCCCGGTATACTTCCCTCCTTGCAAGAATCCCCTGAGTTTTTTCCGTGGTGTTACCCCGTTCCCCTGCACGACGAGGAGCCTCGTGAGCGTCGCCGAACCGATCGAAATGTCGCCTGAGCCAAGCAGCGCACGCGTGGCGGCGGGCAGCAGTTTTTACGCTGCCATGCGCATTCTGCCGCCCGCGCAGCGCGAAGGCATGTTCGAGATTTATGCCTTTTGCCGCGCCGTAGACGACATTGCCGACGACGGCGACGACACGTCGGCGAGCCGCATGGCGCGTCTGGCCGCGTGGCGACGCGATCTGGCCGATCTGTACGACGCACGCCCGGCGCCGTCGCTCGCGAACCTTGCCCGCGTGGTCAAGCAGTTCGGCCTGAAGCACGATGACTTTCTCGCCGTGATCGACGGCATGGAAATGGATGCCTGCGGCCCCATCGTCGCGCCCGACCTGCCCACGCTCGATCTGTATTGCGATCGCGTGGCGAGCGCCGTCGGTCGTCTGTCGGTCAAGGTGTTCGGCATGCCCGAGCAGGACGGTATCGACCTGTCCTATCATCTCGGTCGCGCCCTGCAACTGACGAATATCCTGCGCGACATCGACGAAGATGCCGGCATCGGCCGCGTCTATCTGCCGCGCGAAACGCTGGCCGAGGCCGGCATCGTGGGCGCCACGCCGCAGAACGTCGTTGCCGCCCAGCTCGACCGCGCCTGTGCGCCCCTGGTGGCGCAGGCCCGAGAACATTATGCGAAGGCGCGCGCCATCATGGCGCCGTACCCGCGCCGCGTGGTGATTGCGCCCGCTGTGATGGCCAAAGCCTACGGCGCGATCCTCGACAAGCTCATTGCGCGCGGCTTTGCCGTGCCTCGCGAGCGCGTGCGTGTGCCGCGCTGGCGTCTCATGCTGATGCTGCTGCGGCAGATGGCGTTCTGATGTCGGGCACGGCTCACGTTATCGGTGCCGGTCTGGCAGGCCTGGCCGCCGCGGTAAGGCTCGTGAAGCGTGGCGTGCCGGTCGTGCTGCATGAGGCGGCACCGCAGGCAGGCGGACGCTGCCGGTCCTACTTCGACCGGCAGTTGAACGCGGTGATCGACAACGGCAATCACCTGGTGCTCTCGGGCAATACAACGATGCGCGAATTTACGCGCACCATCGGCTCTGAACACACATTGACCGGCCCCGATCGTGCGGAATTCGCATTCGTCGATCTGACGAGCGACGAGCGCTGGACGGTGCGTCTGTCGGAAGGGCGCCTGCCATGGTGGATCTTCGACAGCACCGCCCGCGTGCCGGGCACGAAGTGGTCGGACTACCTGTCGCTCGCGCCGCTGCTGCGCGCCGGGCCCGACGCGACGATGACCGACGCGATGCGTTGTCCGCCCGCGCTTTACCAGCGCCTGATTCACCCGCTCTTTCTCGCCGTGCTCAACGCCGATCCGGCCGAAGGCTCGGCGCAGATGGCGGCCGCCGTCATTCGCGAAACGCTCGCGGCGGGCGGCAAGGCGTGTCATCCGCTGATCGCGAGCGAGGGCCTGGACGTATCGTTTGTCACGCCCGCGCTGGCGTTCCTGAAAGCGAACGGCGCGCGCGTGATGATGCAGCACCGCGTGCGGGCGTTGGGATTTACGCCGGACGACAGTCGTGTGGCGTCGATCGATTTTGGCGACGGACCGCAGGCGTTGGCGGCGGACGATGCCGTCGTGCTGGCGGTGCCGCCAAACGTGGCGGCCGGGCTGGTGCCGGACCTGACGACGCCCGACGAATACCGGGCCATCGTCAACGCCCATTTCCAGGTGCCGCCGCCGCCGGGCTGCCCGCCGATGATCGGCGTGGTGAACGGCGTGAGCGACTGGATCTTCGCGTTCGACGGCCGGTTGTCGGTGACGATCAGCGGGGCGGACCATTTGCTCGACGAATCTCGGGAATCGCTCGCGCTGCGCATCTGGGACGAGGTCGCGCGCGCCTGTCAGGTACCCGCCACGCCGATGCCGGTGTGGCAATTGGTGCGCGAGAAGCGCGCCACGTTTGCGGCAACGCCGGCGCAGGACAAGCTTCGCCCCGGCGCGCGCACGCGCTGGCGCAATCTCGCGCTCGCTGGAGACTGGACGGCCACCGGCCTGCCCGCGACCATCGAAGGCGCGCTGCGCAGCGGCAACCGGGCGGCCGACGTGCTGCATCCCGCCTGAGGCTTGTCGAACCGTCTCGTGCATGAGCCGGGCGACAGAACCCGGCACCTATCGTCAATGACACTGTTTAACCGGCGCGTACACCGCGCCGATCACACGCCTTTGAGTAGGCAAGAATGCCATGGACACGATACGCGATGCTTCCGAAAAGGAAGCGCGACGCACGGCCACTGCCACGGCCGTGGACCTCGAACTGCATACCGAGCTTGCCCATAAGGTGAGCACGGCGATGGCAACGCAGACGCTCGAGACGGGCATCGACCGCTCGATCACGGCGTTGCTCGACCTGCAACAAGACGACGGTCACTGGCTCTTCGAACTGGAAGCCGACGCCACGATTCCGGCGGAATACGTGCTGCTGCGTCACCATCTGGCCGAGCCGGTCGACGCCGAACTCGAAGCGAAGATCGCCGCCTATCTGCGCCGCATCCAGGGCGAGCACGGCGGCTGGCCGCTGTTCCATCAGGGCAAGTTCGATATGAGCGCGAGCGTGAAGGCGTATTTCGCGCTCAAGATGATCGGCGATCCCATTGACGCCCCGCACATGGTGCGCGCCCGCGAGGCCATCCTCTCGCGTGGCGGTGCGCAGAACTCGAACGTTTTTACGCGAATCTTGCTGGCGCTGTACGGTGTGCTGGAGTGGAAGGCCGTGCCGATGATGCCCGTCGAGATCATGCTGTTGCCGCAGTGGTTCCCCTTCCATCTGTCGAAGGTGTCGTACTGGGCGCGCACCGTGATCGTGCCGTTGCTTGTGCTGCAAGCCAAGCGCCCGCGCGCGCGTAATCCCAAGGGCGTCGGCATCGACGAGCTGTTCATCGGTCGTCCCAAAGACGTTGGCCCGCCCAGGCGCGCACCGCACCAGAGCCGCTTCTGGTTCACGTGCTTTTCGGGCGTCGATCATGTGCTGCGAGCCCTCGATCCGTTCTTTCCGAGAAAACTGCGAGAGAAGTCGATCCAGCGTGCCGTCGCGTTCGTCGAGGAGCGCCTGAACGGAGAAGACGGCCTCGGTGCGATTTATCCGGCCATGGCCAACGCGGTCATGATGTACGACGCGCTTGGCTATCCCGAAGCGCATCCGAGCCGCGCGATCGCCCGCCGGTCGGTCGAGAAGCTGGTGACGCCTGCCGATCACGAGACCTATGTGCAGCCGTGTCTGTCGCCGGTGTGGGACACCGCGCTGGCCGCGCACGCGCTGCTCGAAACCGGCGACAAGCGCGCCATCGAGCAGGCAGGCAAGGGGCTGAAGTGGCTCATTCCGCTGCAGATCCTGGACGTGCGCGGCGACTGGATTTCACGCCGCCCGAACGTGCGTCCGGGCGGTTGGGCCTTCCAGTTCGCGAATCCGCACTACCCGGATGTCGACGACACCGCCGTGGTCGCCATGGCGATGGATCGCTACGAGAAGCTCGTGGGCGCCTTCGGGAACGACACGGTCGACGCGAGCCCGCGGCCGATGCGTCACGCGATCGATCGCGGCACGGAGTGGGTCATCGGCATGCAGAGCGGTAACGGCGGCTGGGGCGCATTCGAGCCCGAGAACACGCATCTGTATCTGAACAGCATCCCGTTCTCGGACCATGGCGCCTTGCTCGATCCGCCGACGGTGGACGTCTCCGCGCGATGCCTGTCAATGCTCGCGCAATTGCCGCCATCGCCGGAGCGCAAGGCCTCGGCCGATCTGGCGTTGAAATACATTCTCGACGATCAGGAAGCCGACGGCAGTTGGTACGGCCGCTGGGGCATGAATTACGTGTACGGCACGTGGTCGGCGATGTGCGGCTTGCAGGCGGCGGGGGTGCCGCCGGCGCATCCGGCCATGGCGCGCGCGGCGCAATGGCTCCTCTCGATCCAGAACGCCGACGGCGGATGGGGCGAGGACGGCGAGAGCTACAAGCTCGACTACCAGGGCTACGAAGCGGCACCGAGCACGGCGTCGCAAACGGCGTGGGCGCTGCTCGGCCTGATGGCGGCGGGCAAGGCCGACGACCCGGCGGTCAAGCACGGTGTCGCTTATCTGCTGAGTACGCAGAACGATGAAGGGCTGTGGGACGAAGCCCTGTACACGGCGACGGGCTTCCCGCGCGTGTTCTATCTGCGCTATCACGGCTATCGCAAGTTCTTCCCGCTGTGGGCACTCGCGCGCTACCGCAACCTGACGGTGCGCAATGACTGCCCGGTGCCGTGCGGGATGTGATCGCGCCCGCCATGACCCCGCCCATCATCGTGGTGACCGGTATGCCCTTCGAAGCCCGCATCGCGCGCGGCGACGGGGTGGTCGTGGTCTGCGCGCAAAACAATACGCTCGCGTCAGACCTGGAGGCCACGATGGCACGCGACGGCGCGCGCGGGCTGGTGAGCTTCGGCACGGCGGGCGGTTTGAGGCCCGGCGTGGCGCCCGGTCGGTGGGTGATCGCGCATAGGGTATTGGATATGCCGCAGCAGGCGCACGCGTATGTGTCGTGCGTGCGCTGGGCCGATGCGCTGCGTCGTGCCATGCCCGACGCCTTGCACGCCGATCTGGCCGGGGTGACGGCCCCTGTCGTCAGGGCCGACGACAAGGCCGCCCTGTGGCGCGAGAGCGGGGCGGCGGCGGCCGACATGGAGTCGCACATCGTCGCACGCGTGGCACAGGCGCACGGACTACCGTTCGTCGCCGCCCGCGTGGTGATCGACCCGGCGGAGCGCTCGCTCCCCCCAGCGGCGCTCGCCGGACTTCGCAGCGACGGCTCCACCGATATCCTCGGCGTGCTGCGCTCGCTCGCCGTCAATCCGCTTCAATTGCCCGCGCTGCTGCGTGTCGGGAAAGATGCGAGCCGCGCCAATCAGGCCATGCGCCATGGGCGCGAGGTCGTCGCGCGCGAACTGGGCGACGGATTCGGCGCGGTGGCTGCCGGCCTCTGATCACGGCGTCTTTCCCCGCCATCCATCACCACGATCACCCTCAACAAAAATGCCAGCGCGTCGTTGTCGACGGGCTGGCATTTTTGTTTTCGGGCACACGTCGGTCGGTGTGCCGATTCAAGCGTCCGACGATTGCTGGCCGCGTGCTTGAGCGCGCCCCTTCCACATGCCACCGCGACCGCGCCAGTGTTGTAGCGCCGAGTCGAACGTGAAGACGGTATAGAGCGCAGCGACGAGCGGCAGCAGCGGGCCGAAGCTCGACGGCTGCCGATAGAAGCGCAACATCGGCACGTAGGCCAGCGTCATCGCCATCCACGCGAAGAGGCCGAGCCATTGGGCGATGCCCGTGGCAAAGATCGTCATGACCGGCGGCACGATGAACGTGAGCAGTAGCGAGACGAGGGTCCCCGCAAGCAACACCGGCGAATACTGCAACTGCGCGTAGGCCGTGCGCGACACCATCTTGCGAATCTCTCCGAGGTTGTCGTACGGACGCACGCTCAGGGCGCGCTCGGTCAACCCCAGCCAGATCGCGCCTTGCCGCTTGAGCAGGCGTCCCATCGCGCAGTCGTCGATGATCTCGTCGCGAATGGCTTCGATGCCGCCACCGGCTTCGAGCGAAGCGCGATGGATCAACATGCATCCGCCCGCGGCCGCAGCCATGCGTTTCTTCGGATCGTTGACCCACGCGAACGGGTAAAGCATCTGGAAGAACAGCACGAACGCTGGAATCAGTGTGCGCTCGAACCAGGCGGTGCAGCGCAGCTTCGCCATCAGCGAGACGAGCACGCGGCCATCGCCGACCGCCCGCGTGACCAGTCGGCGTACGTTCTCGGGTAGATGGGCAATGTCGGCGTCGGTGTGCAGGAGGTAGTCGGGGGGGATGCCATCGTCGTTCGTGCCCGGATCGCTCGCGAACGCGACCCCTTGGCTCACGGCCCACAGCTTGCCGGTCCAGCCGCCGGGCAGGGGCTGGCCGCTGAGCACATCCACGCGGCGCGTGAAGCCGTCGGCCGCCGCCCGCGCGGCGGCTTCGCGCGCGAGATCGGCCGTGCCGTCGCTGCTCTGGTCGTCGACGACCACGATGCGCAGCCGCCCGGCATAGTCCTGGCGGCACAACGATGCCACGACCTGAGCGATCGATTCCGCCTCGTTGCGCGCGGGAATGACCACCGCCACCGATGGCCAGACATCGGGCACAGGCAGACGGTCTTCATCCAGATCGTCGCGCTCGCGCGCACGCCAGAAGCCGCCTTGCGAGCTGAGCAGGTAGATCCAGATGCCCAGCGAAAGCGCGGCGATCCAGGCCAGAGCGGTCATGTCAGATATCCGGCGGAGCCAAACCAGGCGAGCGCGTCCTGCAGGCCCGCAGCGTAGGGACGAGCGGTGTAGCCGAGGTCGCGTTTCGCCTTCTCCGATGAGAAGTACATCTGATACCGCGACATCTTCAAGCCGTCGACCGTGACGAACGGCTCCTTGCCGGTGAAGCGCGCAACGCCTTGCGCCGCCATCGCGAGCGGATAGAGCGGCCAGCGCGGCAGCGCGATCTTCGGAGCGCGGCGCCCCACCATGTCGGCGATGCCCGCGAGCATGTCACGCAGCGGCACGTCGTCGCCGCCAAGAATGTAGCGCTCACCGATGCGGCCGTGCTCCAGGGCGAGCAGATGGCCTTCGGCGCAGTCGTCGACGTGCACGAGGTTAAGACCGGTATCAACGAACGCGGGGATCTTGCCCTGCGCGGCCTCGACGATGATGCGTCCCGTCGGCGTGGGCTTGATGTCGCGCGGTCCGATGGGCGTAGACGGATTGACGATCACGGCGGGCAAGCCGTCGTGGGCGATCATCCGCTCGACCAGACGCTCGGCGGCGACCTTGCTGCGCTTGTACACGCCGATGGTCGTCGCTTCGTCGTTCGGGGAGGTTTCGTCGACGGGGCCGACGGCGTCGTGCACGCGCAGCGTGGCAACGCTGCTGGTGTAGACCACGCGCCCGACGCCCGCGCGCAGCGCGGCTTCCATCACCGTGCGCGTGCCGTCGATATTGGCCCGCATGATGTCGTTGGGGTCTTTCGCCCAGAGACGATAGTCGGCGGCCACGTGGAGCAGGGCATCCACGCCGGCGAGCGCGCGCTGCATCGACGCCGCGTCGCGCATATCGCCTTCCACGACCTCGACAGGAAGATCGGCGAGGTTCGCGCGCGGACTGGTGCCGCGCACCAGCAGGCGAACCTCGTGACCGCGCGCCAGCGCCGCGCGTGCTACCGCGGACCCGACGAACCCGGAGGCGCCGGTGACCAGGACACGCGACGGCATTTAGGCCTTGGCCCGGCGCAACTCGTCGAGCTTGATCTCGACGTGCTTCGAGAACACGAACTCGGCCGGACGCTGCTTGGCGAACGAAACGTCGTCGGCCATCGCGCCGTCCGTGCGGACCCCCTTGAGCGCCACGCCCAGCGCGCGCAACGGATGCGAGAGCGTCTCGTTCACGGCCGTGGCTTCGAAACCGCTGTGCACCATGCAGTCGGCGCACTTCTCGTAGTTGCCCACGCCGTACTTGTCCCAGTCGGTGGTGTCCATCAGTTCCGTGTACGTCTTGGCATAGCCTTCGCCAAGCAGGTAGCACGGACGCTGCCAGCCGAACACGGTGCGCGTCGGGTTGCCCCACGGCGTGCAATGGTACGAACGGTTGCCGGCGAGGAAATCGAGGAACAGGCTCGACTGGCTGAACGTCCAGTTCTTGCCGCCGTTGCCGCGCTTGAGAATGTCGCGGAACAGTTGCTTGGTCTTCGAGCGGTTCAGGAAGTGCTGCTGGTCCGGGGCGCGCTCGTAGGCATAGCCCGGCGACACGGTAATGCCGTCAAGGCCCATTTCCTTCGTGGAATCGAAGAACTTGGCAACCTTTTCCGGGTCGGCGTTGTTGAACAGCGTGCAGTTGATGTTCACGCGGAAGCCACGTGACTTGGCCAGCTTGATGGCGGCCACGGCGCGTTCGTACACGCCATCCTGCGACACCGCGGCGTCGTGCATTTCACGGTCGCCGTCGAGGTGAATCGACCAAACGAAGAACGGGCTCGGCTGGTAGTCGTCGATCTTCTTCTCGAGCAGCAGCGCGTTCGTGCACAGATAGACGAACTTCTTGCGCGCGATGATGCCCTTGACGATCTCCGGCATTTCCTTGTGCAGCAGCGGTTCGCCACCGGCAATCGAGACCACCGGCGCGCCGCATTCGTCCACGGCATCGAGCGAGTCCTTGAGCGAGACGCGCTGGTTCAGAATGGGGTCCGGATAGTCGATCTTGCCACAGCCCGAGCAGGCGAGATTGCAGCGGAACAACGGTTCGAGCATCAGCACCAACGGGTAGCGCTTGTTGCCCTTGAAGCGTTGTTTCATCAGATAGGCGCCAACATACGCCTGTTGCAGGAAGGGGATGGCCACGTTCGGCTCCTGTTCGTATTGCGTTAGCCGGCCAGCGCGTGATGCGCGGCGACCGGCTCGTCTTTGGTCAGTTCCGACGGCAGGCGAAACTGGATGGTTTCCTCGATGCCGTCCATGAGAGTCACTTCGACGGTGTCGATGCGGCGCAGCGCGTCGATCACGTCTTCGACCATGCGTTCGGGCGCGGACGCCCCGGCGGTGATGCCGATGCGGGCCTGGCCGCGCACCCATGCCGGATCGACCTCGGTGCCGTCGGCCACGAGATAGCTCGGCAGCCCCATTTCGGCGCCGATTTCGCGCAGGCGGTTCGAATTCGAGCTGTTCGTCGCACCCACCACGAGCAGCACGTCCACACGCTCGCACAGCTCGCGCACGGCGGTCTGGCGGTTTTGCGTGGCGTAACAGATGTCCTTGGTGTCCGGACCGACGATATCGGTAAAGCGACCTTGCAGCGCCGCAATGATACCCCGAGTCTCGTCGACCGACAGTGTGGTCTGCGTCACATACGAGACCGGCGTGTCGACGGCCAGCGGCAGCGCGTCGACATCGCGCTCGGTCTGCACGAGATGCACGGGGCCGTCGATCTGGCCCATCGTGCCCTCGACTTCCGGGTGCCCGGCGTGGCCGATCAGAATGACGTCACGCCCGGCGGACACGTAGTTCTTGCCTTGCAGGTGCACCTTGGTCACGAGCGGGCAGGTGGCATTGAGCACTCGCAGGCCGCGCGTCTGTGCTTCCTGTTCAACGACGCGCGCCACGCCATGGGCACTGAAAATAGTGACCGCGCCCGCGGGGGCTTCGGACAGCTCGTCGATGAAGCGCGCGCCCTTGGCCTTGAGCGAATCGACCACATGCTTGTTGTGAACGATCTCATGGCGCACGTAGACCGGGGCGCCGTACTTTTCCAGGGCGCGTTCCACGATCTCGATGGCACGTATGACACCCGCACAAAAACCGCGGGGTTGGGCAAGGAAGACTTGCATTCAGCTCTCCGGCTCAGGTCGGCCGGGATGACGGTTCCCATCGAGGTGCATGGCCTGATCGCCATGGCCTCATGGCGCCCGCGGCGCCATTGCCAATGGCAATTCGCGCGCACCCTTGGGGGGACCGCCGTCCGGTCGTTTGACAAGCGACGATTGTAACCGCCGCCGCCAAATGCTGCTGAGCACTCCCGAGTAGAGAGACGCCAGCGCATATTTCGTAAATGTTGACGAATCGGCGCTCATCTGGATCTGATTTGCGTCGAAGGTGCCGCCAAGTCGCCACTGACGCCCGCGGCCCGGCGGTACCGGACACGGCAGGCGTCGTCACGCTGTTGATTTACTTGCCGAAACGCGCGTTCTTGTCGCGCAGGTAGGTGATCAGGCCGTCGATACCGCCCTGGGCGATGCGCGCCTTGAATTGCGGTTGATACAACTGGATGAGCCATGCGTTGGCCACGTTCTCGCCCATCATGTTGATGTCGTAGATCTTCCACCCCTTGTCCGTTTTGGCCAGACGATAGGCCACCGACAGATTGTCGCCGTTGCCGCTGACCGAGGCGCCCACCACCACGTCGCTGCTGTTCGCCGTGAGTTTGGCCGGCGTGAACTTGAACGCGATCTGGCTACCGCGCACCTGCGAGAGTTGCAGTGCGAAGGTGTTCACGAGCAATTGCTGGAACTGCTCGAAGATCTGCTGCTGCTGCGCCGGGGTGGCCGCATCGAACGCCTTCGAGCCAACGGCGTAACGCGTGGTCCGATGGAAATCGGTATAGGGCAGGAAGTCGCGGGCCACGACACGGGCAGTGGCGGCGACATCGCCGTCGCGGGCTGCCGCGTCGGCTTTGGCCGCCTTGACGACGGTCTCGACCGCCGTCTTCACCATGTCGTTCGGATTGTTGCTGCTTGCCTGTGCCCAGGCGCCAGAGGCGAGGCCGATGCCGCTGAATGCGACGGCCGAGAGTGCCGTCACCAGAAATTTGTTCATACCGTCTTCGTGGATTTCAATCGGGTTGGCCGTAGTGTAGTTCACGCGGCCTTGTATACTGCTGCGATTTCGTCAATTCACCGTTTCCTTGTCTTCCATGAGCTGATCGACGGACTTCGTCTGCGATTGGTTCCCCGGTATCGCTTGATACATTGCGTTTCGTGGCATTTTAGAGCGCGGCGGCCGGGGCGGGGGGACCTCGATTCTCTTCCGGAACCGCTACATGCTGACGTCGCTCGTCGTGCGCATCGTCCGTTTTTCGGCGAAGCACGCGTATCTGGTCATTTTCGCTTCGCTACTGCTCGTGATGGCGAGTTGCGCGTACGTCGCCAAGCACTTTGCGATCAACACCGATATCTCGGGCCTGATCGATCTGAATACACCCGCCGCCGAGCGCGGTCGTGCCATCGATCGCGCTTTCCCGCAGAAGACAGACCTCACCTTGGCCGTGGTGCAGGCCCCGGCGGCCGAGTTCGCCGACCGGGCCGCCGCCGAGCTGGCCGCGAAGCTGGTGACCGAGACCGACGTGTTCCGGGCGGTGAGCCGTCCCGGCTCGGGGGCGTTCTTTGCGCACAACGCGCTGCTCTTCGCGCCGCTCGACGACGTCAAGTCGCTCACGGGCAAGCTCGATGACGCCAAGCCCCTGCTCAACCGTCTGGCGCAGGACCCTAGCCTGACCGGTTTGTCGAACCTGCTGTCGGTCACGCTGCAAACGCCGCTCCTCAGCGGACAAGTCAATCTGCCGGAAATGGCCAACCTGCTCGGGGATGCGGCCGAGACGACCGAGGCGGTGCTTGCCGGGCGTCCGGCGGCCATGTCGTGGCGAGCGCTCGTCGCGCCCGACACCGTGGCCCGCAGCTACGTCCAGGTGCAGCCGAAGGTGGACTACGCGGCCCTCGAAGCCGGGGCGAATGCCGCGACGCGCATTCGCGAGGCGGTGGCCGACCTGAAGCTGGGTGAGCGCTATGGCGCGACGGTGCGTTTGACGGGCCCGCGCCCGTTGTCCGACGAGGAGTTCGCCTCCGTGCGTCAGGACGCCGGTCCGAACGCGGTCGTCACGCTGCTCGCCGTGCTGGTCGTGCTGTGGCTGGCGGTGCGCTCGGGCAAGATGATTCTCGCGGTGTTCATCACGCTGCTGGCCGGGCTGGCCGTCACGTTTGCGCTCGGATTGATGATGGTCGGCGCGCTCAACATGATTTCGGTCGCGTTCGCGGTTCTGTTCGTTGGCATTGGGGTGGACTTCGGTATTCAGTTCGGCGTGCGCTATCGCGAGGAGCGCCATCGCCTGGACCATCGGCCGGGAGCGTCGGGCGACGAAGCACTCCACGGCGCGCTCACGAGTGCGGGCCGGGCAATTGCGATGCCGCTGTCGCTGGCCGCCGCCGCCACGGCCGCGAGTTTCTTCTCGTTTCTGCCGACCGATTATCGCGGCGTGTCCGAACTCGGATTGATCGCAGGCGTGGGCATCCTGTGCGTGGCATTTCCGTCGGCCATCACCTTGTTGCCGGCGCTCATCAGTGTGTTCAAGCCGAAGGGCGAACCGAGTCCGCCGGGCTTTCGCAGCCTCGGTCCGGTCGACGAATTCACCGAGAAGCACCGCAAGCCGTTGCTGTACGGCACGCTCGCCCTCGTGGTCGCGGGCCTGCCGCTGCTCGCCCATTTGCACTTCGACTTCAACCCGTTGCATCTGAAGGATCCGAACACCGAGTCGATGGCGACGCTGAGGGATCTGGCCAATTCGCCGGAGGCCGGGGTCAACGACGTGCAACTGCTCGCCCCGACGCTCGCCGCCGCCGACGCCGACGCCGCGAAACTGCGCGCCGTGCCTGAAGTCGGTCGCGTGGTCACGCTCACGACATTCCTGCCGGCAGAGCAGCCCGCCAAGCTTGCGTTGATCGGCACGGCGGCCGAATCGTTGCTGCCGGTGCTTTCGCAAACGCCGCTGGCACCGGTAGCCGATGCGGCGCGCGTGTCGGCGCTCAAGACGGCCGCCGGTCAGTTGGAGGACGCCGCGCTCGATCATCCGGGCGACGGCGCAAAGCCGGCCCAGCGCCTGGCCGCCGCGTTGCGCAAGCTCGCCGCGGCCGACGCCGCGACACGCGATCGCGCGGATCGGGCGATCGCCGAGCCGTTGAAGCTTGCGCTCGGTCAGTTGCGCGATGCCCTGCAGCCGCATGCCGTGACGCGCGAGTCGCTGCCCGAGGACATCACCTCGCAATGGGTGGCGGCCGATGGGCGCGCACTCGTGAACATCTCGCCGCGCGTGGCGAAGGGCGCGGATCCGAGTGACGACGCCATGCTGCGCAAGTTCAGTGCCGCCGTGCTGGCGACCACGCCGGACGCCGTAGGGGGACCGATCTCGATCCTGCGCTCGGCCGACACGATCATTCGCGCGTTCATCGAGGCGGGGGCGCTGGCGTTGCTTTCGATCACCTTGCTGCTATGGCTGGCGCTGCGCAACTTTGGCGACGTGCTGCGCACGCTGGTGCCGCTGCTGGTCTCGGCGGGCGTCACGCTCGAACTCAGCGTGTTGATCGGCCTGCCGCTGAACTTTGCGAACATCATCGCACTGCCATTGCTGCTGGGCGTGGGCGTGGCGTTCAAGATCTACTACGTGATCGCATGGCGTCACGGGCAGACGCGGCTGCTCGCATCGGGTCTGACGCAGGCGATCGTGCTGTCGGCCGCGACCACGGGCATCGCCTTCGGCAGCCTGTGGCTGTCGCATCACCCGGGCACGTCGAGCATGGGCAAACTGCTGGCGCTCTCGCTCGTCTGCACGCTGATCGGCGCCGTGTTCTTCCAGCCGGTGCTCATGGGCAAGCCGCGCAAGAAGCCGGCGCCGCCGCCAACAACCTGACGGCAGCGACGCAAGGAAAAACGGCACCGAAAGGTGCCGTTTGTCGTTTTGGATGCGCTAAATCGGATGCGCTGAACCGAGCGGGATAAACCGCCGCACTCAAGTCGCCGACGGCACCGCCTCGACCTTGCCGCCGAGACGCTCGGCCAGCGCCCGGCGAATCGATGCCGCGATGCCCGGGGCGTCGAGCCCGACCGACGCGAGTTGCTGCGCGGGCGTGCCCTGATCGATGTAGGTGTCCGGCAAGCCCAATTGCAGCAGTGGGACTTGTACGCCATTGGCATTGAGCGCCTCGACACAGGCCGTGCCCGCACCGCCCATCACCGCGCCCTCTTCGAGCGTGACGACGAGGTCGTGCGTGCGCGCCATGTCAAGCAGCGTCGCGTCGTCGAGCGGCTTGACGAAGCGCATGTTGACGACACTCGCGTCGAACTCGTGGGCCACCTGTTCCGCCGGTGCGACCATCGAGCCGAACGCCAGCATCGCCACGCGACGGCCTGCCGGGGCGGCGCTTCGACGCCGTATCTGGGCCCGGCCCACGGGCAGCGTAGACAACCCCGATTCGATCGTTACGCCGGGACCGGTGCCACGCGGATAACGCACGGCGCTGGGGCCGTCGATTCCGAGCGCCGTCTGCAACATCCGACGGCATTCGTTTTCGTCCGCGGGGGCCATTATCACCATGTTCGGGATGCAGCGCAGATAGGCGATGTCATAGGCGCCCGCATGGGTAGCACCATCCGCGCCGACCAGGCCGCCGCGATCGATCGCGAAGACGACCGGCAGGTTCTGCAAGGCCACATCGTGGATCAACTGGTCGTAGGCGCGTTGCAGGAACGTCGAATAGATGGCCACGACGGGCTTGAGCCCTTCGGTCGCCAATCCCCCTGCGAAGGTCACCGCATGTTGCTCGGCGATGCCGACGTCATAGTAGCGCTCGGGGAAGCGCTGCTCGAACGCGACGAGGCCGGAGCCTTCGCGCATGGCCGGTGTGATGCCGATGACACGCTGGTCGGCGGCCGCCGCATCGCACATCCATTCGCCAAAGACCTGCGTATAGGTCTTGGCCGAGACAGTGCCCGGTGCGGCCGGCCGAATGCCTTCGCTCGGATTGAACTTGCCGGGGCCGTGATAGAGAACCGGATCGGCCTCGGCGAGCTTGTAGCCGCGTCCCTTGCGCGTGACGACGTGCAGGAACTGCGGCCCCCTGAGCGCCTTGATGTTCTCGAGCGCGGGAATCAGCGCGTCGAGATCGTGGCCGTCGATGGGGCCCAGGTAATTGAAGCCGAACTCCTCGAACATCGTGCCCGTGGGGGAAACGAGGGCCTTGGCGTGCTCTTCGAGCTTGTGGGCCAGCTCGCGCATCGGCGCGGGCGCGTTGCGCAGCAACTGGCGCACGCTCTCCTTGCCCGCCGAGTAGAACTGCCCGGACATCAGCCGCGTGAGGTACTGATTGAGCGCGCCGACCGGGGGCGAGATCGACATGTCGTTGTCGTTGAGCACGACGAGGAAGGGCAGGTCGTCGTGGACGCCCGCGTTGTTCAGGGCCTCGAACGCTTCGCCCGCCGTCATCGCGCCGTCACCGATCACGGCAATGGCGTGACGCTTCTCGCCCTTGACCCGGCTGGCCAGCGCCATGCCGAGTGCCGCCGAAATCGACGTGCTCGAATGCGCCGTGCCGAACGTGTCGTAAGGCGATTCGTCGCGCTTCGGAAAGCCCGACAGTCCGTGCCATTGCCGCAGCGTTGGCATCGCCCCACGGCGCCCGGTGAGGATCTTGTGGGGATAGGTCTGGTGCCCCACGTCCCACACGATGCGATCGTTGGGCGTGTCGAAGACATAGTGCAGCGCGATCGTCAGTTCGACCGTGCCCAGGTTCGACGACAGATGGCCGCCGGTGCGCGAAACGTTATCGAGCACACAGGCGCGCAATTCGTCGGCCACGCGGCGCAAGTCGGCGCGCGAGAGCGCACGCAGGTCGGCAGGGGAGGAGACGCTGGCGAGCAATTCGGTCATGGTCAAAGGTTCGTTCCCGCGCTCACTTCACCAGCCGGGCGAAGGACGCCAGCAGGCGGTCGATGTCGGCGGCCGTGAGGTTGCCCATCGTCGAGATGCGGAACAATTCCTTCGACAGTCCGCCTTGGCCGGCGTAGATCACAAAGCCGTCGGCCTTGAGCCAGTCGTGCAGGCGCGGATAGTCGACGCCGGTGGGCAGCTTGTAGGCCCGCAGCACCACGGACGACTCGCCCGGCGGCAGTGCACTGTCGATGCCCAGTGCGGCCAGACCGGCGCGCACCTGCTCGGCGAGCGCGCCGTAATGGACGTGACGTGCTTGCCACCCCCCGGCGTCGTCGAGTTCGCGCAGCGCTTCCACGAGCGCGTAGTAGGCATGCACCGACGGCGTAAACGGCGTGTTGCGCTCGGCCTGAAGCTTGGCCAGACGCGCGATGTCGAGGTAATACGTGCGGCTCGCCGCCTTGGCGAGGGCGTCCTTGCGCACCATCACGAACGACACGCCCGGCACGCCATGCACGCACTTGTTCGCGGTGGCGGCCACGGCCACGATACCGGAATCGTTGAAGTCGAGGGCTTCGGCGGCAAAGCTGCTCACGCCGTCGACCAGCAGGCCGATGCCGCGCTCACGGCATGCACCGGCGAGACCGGTCAGATCGTTCAGGCGGCCCGTCGTCGTCTCGTGGTGGATGATCGACACGTGGGTGTACGGACGATCGCCCGCGGTGTCGAGCTTGTCGACGATCCGCGCCAGGTCCGGCGCTTGCATCCACTCGAAATGGATGACGTCGTGATCGATGCGGTATTGCTTGGCGATCTGAGAGATGCGCTCGCCATACACGCCGTTCTCGACGATCAGCAGGCGGCCGCCTTCCGGCACGAGGCCTGCCGTCATGCTCTCGACGGCGGCGGTGCCCGAGCCGGTCATCAGCACCGGCGTCCACACCGCCGGATCGAGGCCATACACGGCGACCAGACGCGCGCGCGCCTCATCCTGCAGGTCGAAGAATTCGGGCTCGCGGTGGCACAGATCGGGTTGCAGCAAGCTCTTGCGGACACGCTCGGTCAGCGTAACAGGGCCCGGATTCAGTAACAGCATGGCGAAGGTTCCTCGGCAGTTTTTTTGAAAGGGGGGGACGCTCAGGCAGAAGTCTGCGCGCGTTGTGCAATGTGGTCCATCAAGCGCGACTTGACCGCTTCGGGCGTGACTTTCGGGCGTGGCAGCCCGTCAGGCGTTCCCGGACGCATGCTCAGACAAGCGAAGCGCGGGCCGTCGTTCAGGCGGGCGGCGGGGGCGTCGAACAAGGCTTCGATGACGTCCAGCGTGTCGCCTTCGAGCGCGAGCGCGTAGCCGCTGGCCGCCGCGACGCCCGCGAACGAGACCGTTGGCGAGACCGTGGCCTGTGCGCCGGTCGAGTCGTGCGACGCGTTGTCGAGCAGCAGATGCACGAGATTCGACGGGCCGTAAGCGCCCAACGTCGCGAACGCACCCATGCGCATCAGCGCGGCGCCGTCGCCGTCGAGCGCGACCACGCGCAGGTCGGGACGCGACAACGCGAGGCCCAGGGCCAATGTCGTCACGCATCCCATCGACCCGACCATGTAGAGCTGGTTGGCGCGGTCGTCGAGCGCGTAGAGTTCGCGTCCGCAAAAGCCGGTCGACGCGAGCACGACGGTGCCTTCGAGCGGCGTCCGGGCGATGATGCGCGCCAGGGCGTCGCGACGCGTGGGCAACTCGGCCGGCGTGACGTCTCGCATGAGCGATACCGGGGCGGGTTGCGCCGGACGCGCGGGGCGCTCGGCCGGTTGTAGCGGGAAGGGTGCGACGCTGCCCTTTTGCATCACGAGCGCATAGGGGCGACCGGTCTCGTCCATGTGATGAACGGCACGCGCCAGCGCCGGCGCAATGGCCTCGGGTTCGGTCGGGAACAACTCCCAGGGGACTTCCATCAGGTCGAGCATCGCGGGCGTGATCGGGCCCATGAGCGCGTGTTGCGGCTCATCGGTAATGCCCGGCTGACCGCGCCACGTCACGATCAGCAACTGCGGCAGTCGGAAGGTCCACGTGAGCGAGGTCAGCGGGCTCACGGCGTTGCCCAGGCCCGAGTTCTGCATCATCGTGACCGCGCGAGCGCCATGGCCTTCACCGAGCGTCGCCCCGGCGGCGATGGCGACCGCGTCGCCTTCGTTGGCGGCCGACAGGTAGTGCAGCGTCGGATCCTGCAGCACATAGTTGATGAACGGCGTGAGGAACGAGCACGGCACACCGGTGTACCACGTGAAGCCGTGCTGGCGTGCGGCTTCGACGAACTGTCCGGCCTCAATCATGCGGGGTCTCCGTCGCGGCGCCGCCCAACGGCGTCTGGCCATGCGCGAAGTCGGCCGCGTGGCGGAATTCGTCCATGTCGTTCACCCCGCGCCAGTGGCCGTGCACGTATTGCACTTCGATGCTGGCGCCGTCGGCGGCGAGGGCGTTGATCAGGTCGGGCATGCCGAGCCGGTCGAAGTCCGCGCGGGCCTGCAGGGCCGCGAAGACGCGCAGCAACCGCGCGCGGGCGTCATCGCCTCGCACCCCCAGCAAGCCGATCCAGCGGCCATTGGGCGCACGCCCGGCGTGCGCAGCGTCGGGGCTGATCGTCTCCAGCAGTACGCGCTGGCCGAACAGGCCGCGATCGTCGCCGGCTGAGCAATAGGCGAAGTCGCGCACGCTGGCGTTGGCCGCCTGCGCGGTTGTCGCCGCCGTTGAGTCGACCGCCACCGTGAAGTCGGCCTCGCTCTCGACCAGATCGCGCACGATGTAGCTGCGGAACAGCAGGTCGCCGTACGACACGACCGTGTCGTGCGCGAAGGCGTTCGCCACGCGCGCGAGCGAAGCAAGTTCGCCGGTCTCGGCGTAACGCTCGTTGATCGCGAGCGTGATGCCCGCCGTGTCGATCGCGTCGGCGCGATAGCCGCCCACGACGGTGATGTCGTTCACGTTCTGCTTCTTGAAGCCGTCGACCAGCCAACGCAGCAACGGCTTGCCCGCCACGGGAAGCATCACCTTCGGGCGGTCGGTCGTCACGCTCTCGAGGTTCTTGCCACGGCTCGCGGCCAGCACGATCGCCGAGCACGGCCCGTTCGCGGCCGACAGGTAGCGGTCCTCGGCTTCGCTGTATTCGGCGGTGTCCTGCAGGCGGAAGATCTCGTCGACGGTCGCGATGCGGTCTTCGACGTTGACGAGCGTCTCGCTGCGGTGGATCTCGGCCGCCACGGCCTGCATGGCCGACGTGGCCGAGCGAATCAGGTGATTCGCCCAGATGGCGACGCTGATGCCCGCTTCGCGAAACACGTCGGTCGGCGTGCTGTAGTACTTGGTCGGCACGATCACGAGCGGGCAGCGGCGGCCCCACTCCCGGGCGAACTGCACGATCTCGTCGGCACGGCTCAGCTTGCTGTGAATCAGGATGGCGTCCGCCCCCGCCTGGCGATAGGCTTCGGCGCGGCGCAGCGCCTCTTCCATACCCCAGCCGGCGATCAGCGCTTCAACGCGCGCCACGATGGAGAAGTCGTCGTCGGCCTGCGAGTCTTTGCCGGCCTTGATCTTGCCGCAGAACTCGTCGATATCGGCGAGTGGCTGGCGTTCGCCGCCGATGAAGCTGTTGGTCTTCGGAAAGACCTTGTCTTCGATGCACACGCCGGCCACGCCGCGTTGCTCGAGCTTGCGCACGAGGCGGCGCATGTTGTTGAAGTTGCCGTAGCCGGTGTCGCCGTCGAGCAGGATGGGCAACTGGCTGGCGTCGGCCATGAATTCGAGGTTGTCGACCACCTGCGTCCAACTCGCCTCGTTGTTGTCGCGCACGCCGAACTGCGCCGAAATCGCGAGTCCGGACGCCCAGATGCCCTTGAAACCGGCTTCGCGCACGATGCGCGCGGACAGGCCGTTGTGGGCTTCCATCAGGAATTCGAGCTGCGGGCTGCGCAGCATGTCGCGCAGTTGCGACGCACGGGTCGCGACCGGCGGAGGAGCGAATGTGTCGGGCGCGTTCATTCGGACACCATCGTGAGCGGTTCGAGTTGTGGCAGCACCTGGTCGGCGGCGCGCTTCACATCTTCAGGGTAGTCGATTTCGATCCAGGGGAAGCCGGTGACGTCGGCTGTTTCAAATTGCGCGCCGCGCTCGAGCAGCAAATCGCGCACGGCTTCCTCGTGCGGCAGCTTGGCGCGACCCGATTCGACGTAATCGCGCGTGATTTCCGCAAGGCGCGTGGCCGTCGCTTCGTTGAACCGGAAGAAGCCGACCGATTCGCCGACGGTGTCGTAGTCGAGACCGACCATGACCTGCTTGCGCAACTCGACCGGCACTCCGTTGCGCAGGCACAGCTTGACCGGCTCGTCACCGACCTCGAAGTCGCGGTCGATGAGCAGGCGGTTTGCCGTCTTGCCCGCGACCAGGGCGTTGAAGATACGTTGGTCGTAGAGCACGTCGGCATCCATGACGAGTACGTCCCCTCCCGCTGTCATGGCGTCGGCGGCGGTGTGCAGCGTCAGCACGCTGCCCAGATGAAACTCGGAATTGAGACGGATCTGCGGACGCGGCGTCCAGTTCAGCCGCTCGATGGCCTCGCTCACTTGCTCGTGATGGAAGCCGAGCGCCAACACGACGTCGGTGATGCCGGCCGCGGCCAGCATGCGCAAGTGGCGCTCCAGCAACGACATACCGTCGAACTCGAGCAGGCACTTGGGCGACTGCTTGTCTTCCGGCTGGAGCAAACGCAGGCCCATGCCTGCTGCGAGAATGATGGCCCGCATGGTCGATATCCTTCTTTAAAGCGGTGCGGTATCGGTGGCGGCAGGCAGCGACGCGCTGTCTTGCGCGGCCCGCTGACGGCGCCAGCCGCGTTCGGAGAAATGCAGATAGACGAGGCCGGGCACGCCGAGCAGCAGCTCGCGCGTACGCTTGGCCAGCGAGAGGGCCAGCGCGGCGTCGGCCGGCAGACCCACGAGCGGGGCGAGCAGCAGGTACCCGCCTTCCTGCACGCCGAGTGAGCCCGGCACGAAGAACGCGGCGCCGCGAATGGCCTGCCCGAGGCTTTCGAGCAGCAGGGCGTCGACCCAGCTTACCGGGTACCCGATGCACTGCAGAATCAACCAGACCTCCCCGGTGCCGACGATCCAGCCCACGAGACTGAGCGAGAAGCTTGCGAGCACCTCACGGCGCTGGCCGTACATGCGTTGCACGATGTCGTCGACGGCGTCGGCCCGGTCGAGCAGCGACGACCAGTCGCGCTTGGACGACAGCTTCGAGAGCAGGCGAAACGCCCAGCCGAAGAGGCCGCGCCGCTGCGCCGCGTAAAACGCATAGAGCAGAGCGGAGATAAGCGCGGTGGCGAGCAGCATCGGCAGCCATAGGCTGTCATCGGAGCGGTGCGTGGCGCTGATGCCGAAAACGGCCAGTCCCAGGAGCGCAAACACAATCTGCGCCACGGCTTGCAGCGTCGTACTGACCGTGATGGCCGCCGCGGCTTCGCGCCCGGCCATTCCGCGCTGCTTCATCTGGCGCACCATCGCGATCGGCCCGCCGATCTGTCCGGCGGGCAACAGGCTGTTGACCGACTCGCCCACCCAGCGGGTGAGCGTGGCGCGGCGCAGCGAGCACGATTTGGCGACCAGCACCTGGATGGCGGCGGCGTCGAGCAGCAGCGGCACGAGGTGAAACGCGGCGACAGGCAGGAGGCCCCAGCCGGCGACGGCCAGCGTGGACATCACCGATCCCGTGCCCTGCCAGATCAACAGGGCGACGAAAAGGGCGAAGCCAAGGGTGAGAGAGACGATGGCAGTCCGGTTCATTTAGCGTTTCGTCCGTCCCAATAGCTGACGAAACACTTGCCGGAATCCAAAATAGGCGACCGCGTCTTTCATGTTCGAGATGAAGCGCTGCCACGCGCCCATGCGCGCGTCGGTCACGTACTCGAACGTGAGCGAGATGCGCTCCTCGTTCTCGCCGAGCGGTGTGATGCGGTGATGCAGTTTGTCGCCGTCGAAGAACACCAGCGCGCCCGGCGGATACGCGACGGCACCATCGACTTGCGGCACGCCGGGGTTGCGCGTGTGAAGACGGTATTCGAGCAGGCAGCTCGATTGATCCACTACACCCAGCAACAGCGTGTAGCGGCGGCCCTTGTAGTAGGACGTGTCGTAATGCCAGCCGATGTGATCGCCAGGACGCGTGTAGTAGTAAAGCGCATAGGCGTGCGGGTCGTCCTGCGGCGACGGCAGCAGCTTCTCGCCAGCCAGACGCTCCAGGAAGCGCATCAGCGCCGGCGAGCGGTACAACTCGGCCACGAACGGGGCGTGCTCGTCGAGCGTGTGGCGGCTCACGCTGCCCCCCTGCTTGTGACCGGGCAGGTAGTTACGGTTCACGTTCGGTGTCACCGCGCGGGCGGCAGCGATCAACGGTTGCATGACGGCGTCGGGCAGGAACGTCTCGAGATAGACGAAGGCGTCCTGCGATTTGAATTCGCGCGTGAGCGCGTCGACGTCGATGACGTCCAGCGCCCGTTCGATGTCGGCATCTGCCGTGAAAGCCGTGCGCGCTGGCGGCGCGGCCGGCTCCGCAGCGCCTGCCGGGGCGGCAGCCGACCGTTGGAGCGCATCGCTCATCTCCACCGGCAGCGGGCGGCGCATTGCGCGCACGTAGTCGACGATGACCAGCAGCGCGAAGAGCGGCGCGCCGATGGCAGCGGCGATCAGGAAGCCGCGCGTGCCGTCGAACAGCGTGACGAGCGGCATCAGGTAAAGCACGTCTTCCGTCTCGAACCCGCCGACGCGCGCTTGTGTCGTGCCGGCCTTGCCGACACGTTCCTCGATGCGCATGCGCAGGAAGAAGATCAGGGCGACGGCAACCCCGGCCATCCAGCCGAGCACCGAGGCAGACAGTGGCAGCGGCACGGCATATTGCCCCGGGGCACCGGCCGCCACGCCCATGCCGATACCGCCAAACAGCAGCACCGTGACGAAGGCGTCGGACGCGAGATCGTAGAAGTGACCGAGACGGCTCGTCTTGCCGCTGACGCGCGCCAGTTCGCCATCCGTATGATCGATGAAGTTCGACAGGACGAGCAGCACGGCGCCCAGGTTGGCCATCGCATAGCCGCCCTGCGCGAATGCCCACGCGCAGGCGAGGCCGACGATCAGGCGCAGCGTCGTGAGGTGGTTCGGCGTGACCCGCGTGTCGACCAGCGGCGTCACCATCCAGCGCGCAAGCCGCGCATCGTATTGGCGCGGGCGCGGTGGCACCGGGCGTGCGGTTTTGCTTGTGGCTGGCGCAACATCCGGCGCCGGAATAGTTCTCGGTATCGTTTCCATGAGGGGGAAATATATACCCATAAGGCGGTACCGTGCAGCGCAGGCAACGCGCTGGACCGACCGCGACAACCATGGCGATTCAGGACACCGACGCGTGCGCAATGCTTGCACTGCCCCTGCTTACCGAGCGTTGCGCGCGTCTCACCGAATGCGTTTCTACACTTGCAATCACCGGCGCATTTTGATTGTGATTATATTCCGCAATACCTCATTTCGCATTTCAGGCAGCGGGCGTCGGGTCGACGGAAAATCGACGTGTCGTCGGGATAGCGGGGCCGGGACGATGCGCGGATAATGACGGGCTTGTTCGTCTCATGCTGCGGCTTAATACGACCGCACAATTCCCCATGTCCCAAACGATTGCCATTCTGACCGGCGCATCCCGTGGTCTCGGCGCGGCGCTCGCGCGCGGTCTGCTCGCCCCCGGCACCCATCTCGTGACGCTGGCCCGTCGCACGGACGACGACCTTGCGGCGCTGGCCAGCGCGCAAGGCGCGACGCTTGAACAAGTGGCCGTCGATCTGGCCGATGCCAATGCCGCAGCGCAGGTCGCCGAGCGCATCTTCGCGGCACTCCCGCGCGATGCCTCGCGATACCTGCTGATCAATAATGCGGGCACGGTCAATCCGGTCGCGAATGCCGCG
This sequence comes from Pandoraea cepalis, assembly GCF_902459625.1. NCBI lineage: Bacteria > Pseudomonadati > Pseudomonadota > Betaproteobacteria > Burkholderiales > Burkholderiaceae > Pandoraea > Pandoraea cepalis. Next base: position 90,239 of record NZ_CABPRY010000005.1, on the reverse strand, counting down.
GCCCTCACGGACCCGGCGGCCATTGGCGCGGCCTTCGCCCTGAACGTCACCGCCGTCATGCTGCTCACGGCGTGCTTTCTCGCCGCTACGCAGGGACTCGCGGCCAAGCGACAGATCGTGAACATTTCGTCGGGTGCAGGCCGCAATCCGACCGCCGGCTGGTCGGTGTACTGCGCCACCAAGGCCGCACTGGACATGTACACGCGGGTGGTCAACGCGGAGCATCGCGAGCACGGCGTTCAGGCCGTATCGCTCGCGCCCGGTGTGGTCGATACCGGCATGCAAGAGACGATTCGCGGTAGCAGCGTGGAGAGTTTTCCGGCGCTGGCGCGTTTTCAGGACCTCAAGGCCAGCGGCAAGCTGTCGTCGCCGGATGCGGTGGCGCAGCGCATTCTGGCGCTGACCGAGCGCGACGATTTCGGTCAGACTGAAATCGACGACATCCGCCACTACGCCTGATCCGACCCGACAGTCGTACACGCCTGCTGTCGCGGCTAGGCTGGCAAGCACGGAAGAAAGCACCGGGCGGCGTTTCGCCGGCCGGTGCCATCCCATCGCCGAAGACGTCGGCGCGTCGTGCGGCCTACTGCTCGGTACTGGTGATGAAGACGCTGCCGTTGCGCTCCGGTGCGTACAGAATCAGCGTTGGCGCATGAATGTCGAAGGCACGTTCACACGCCTCCCCAAATGAATCGAACTGCACGGCCCAAGCACCGTTACGCACATAGCAGTGCGTGATGGTGTCGGTGCGCCGATCGAATTCCTGACCGAGAAACACACCCTGCGTGTAACACCAGACGACAAACCCGTGAAAGTCGGCCTGCTCTGGTGCCCGAAACACGCGCCAGCGAGCATCATCGCGCGCCGCCTGACGCGCCGTCGCGCCCGCTGCCCAACGCTCGAAGCCGTCGTGTCGTTTGCGTTGCTCCATGTCGTCGTACCCCCTTTTGGGTGAACCGCCCTTCGGGTGCCGAGATTCGACATCCCCGGGACGCGTTTCCATAGTCGGAATTTGTTCCAGGCATTTCTATCAGGCAATTCCGAAAGACGGCAGGGAATTTCTCCAAAGGGGAACGCGGCGGACGTCGTCAATCGTAGTGAATCGCCAGCCAGACGGTGGTTTCGCCCGGTGTCGTCCAGGCGACACGATGCTGGCGATGCGCGGCAATCGCGACGGCGTCGCCGGGCTTCAGTACGAGTGTCTGCCCGGGCGTGTCGGCGAAGGCCAAGCCCGCACCGCCCGTGAGCAGCACGACCCATTCGTGCTGCGCCTGGTCGTACCAGAAGCCTGGGGGAGACGCCTGTCCGGTCGAGACGATGCGCTCGACACGCATCCCGGGGTGCGCAAGCAGCGTAGTGAACTGCTCGGCTGCGGCCGGGTCCGGAGGCGACGGCAGGCCGGCAAATAGATTCGTATCGGGTAGCAGGGGCGTATTCATCGGTGCCGAGCGTTCTCTCGTCTGCGGGGGATAGAAAGCATACACGCGGCCTCCGAGCTCAGTCGTCCAGCGTCTCGTGCACGGCGGCGTCGCCGCGTCGCCAGTAGGCGGCCGCCTTCACCCATTTCGGGTTGAGCCCGCGCGCGTCGACGAGATGGCGACGCACGGCCTTCGCCACGCCGGCCTCGGCCGCGACCCAGGCATGCACATCCCCAGCGGGTAGCGTGGCCACGCAGAGCGCGTCGATCAGCGCGGTGCTTTGACCGGCCGGCGTGCCTTCGCGATAGAGCCATTCGACCACGACGTCGGCATCGCTGGCGAAGCGCAGGCGGTCGGCTGGACTGTCGATTTCGGCGAAGACGAACGCCAGTGCGCCGGCCGGCAATTCGGCCAGACGCCGCGAGATCGCGGGCAGCGCCGTGTCGTCGCCGATCAGGACATAGCCGTCAAAGGTCGTGGGAATGACGAGCGAGCCGCGTGGACCGCCCACACCGATGCCGTCACCCGGTTGAGCCGAGCGCGCCCACTGCGTGGCGGGGCCGGAGTCGTGCATCGCAAAATCGATTACCAGGGTTTGCGACGCCGCGTCGTACCGGCGCGGCGTGTAATCGCGCATCAGTCGTGGTGCGTCGCCGGGCGCGGGCTCGGCGACCCCTTGCGCGCCGGGCTGCGGGAGCACCAGTTCGCCGGTCGCCGGGTCGGGGAAGAACAGTTTGACGTGGTCATCGAAGCCGGGGCTGGTGAAGCCTTCGAGATCGTCGCCACCCAGGGTCACGCGCAGCATGTGCGGCGTGAGCTGTTCGACGTGACGGACTTCCAGCCGACGCAGGCGAAGTTCGTGGCGCACGCGTTGCGGTGTGCGATCGGGGATGACGGGCGGTGCTGCGTTATCTCTCATCAAAGTCGCTCCAGTTGTTGCGCCGCCGCGTCGAGAATGGCGGCGAATGCGTTGGCCTGCTCGGTCGAGAGCGGCTCGCCGCCCAGGCGCAGATGCACGGCGTATTTGAAGTTGTGCAGCGCGCGCATGACCTGCGGCGGCATGTCTTCCGAACGCTCACGGCGCGTAGTCAGCCGTGCGAGCAGTTCCGTGACCGCGACCTCGTTTTCCGCCAGATAGACGCGGCCGGTATCGGTGATTTCGTAAGACTTCCGTTGGCTGTCGCCCGTGTTCTCCTGCACACGGAGATAGCCCATTTCTTCGAGCAGCGTGAGCGTCGGGTAGACCACACCCGCGCTCGGGCTGTACGTGCCGTTCACACTCTCCTCGATGGCTTTGATGAGTTCGTAACCGTGGCGGGGTTGCTGCGCGATCAGGTGCAGCAGCACGAGCCGCAAGCCCCCATGACCGAAGAGGCGGCCGCCGCCACGTCCGCCCCTGCCGCCGCGTTCGCCGCGCCCTTCGTCGCCGCGTCCGAAGCGGGCGTCACCGTATCCCTCGCCACTGCCGCGCCGTCCATGGCGCCCACCGCGCCGGTCGTCGCCAACCTCCATGTTGTCCAGGTCCAGCGGGCCTCGGCCCATGAAATCGCCACGTGATCCACGCATGATGCGACTCCTTATCGATGTAGTTAAGACGTGTTTACGATATATCTAAATTGCATCGAAAGCAAAGCTATTTTTGTGAAGATCACGTCGGAAGGGCGGGGGATGACCGTGGGGCGGGGGACGGCAGGGAATTACGGAGTATTACGGGAGGGCTTCGCGAGGTGCGGAGATTGGATCGAAATGTGCATTTCGATAGGTTGGCGCCGTGCCGGAGTCGGCACGGGCGCGGTCGGACAATTGCTGGGGAAGCAAGCGCCCCAGCGCGCTCAGCGCCGGGGGCGGCGGTGCTTATGGCATGTGCGGCAGATCGGTGCCGAGCCACTTGCGATAGCGCTTGTTCAGCTCGCCGTTGGCTGTATTGCGCGTGACGAAGTCGTTGATCGCCGCGAGCAGTTCCGGCTGATTGGGACGCAAGGCGATGCCCATCGCCTGCTGCAGCAAATTGAACTTCGGCTCGAACTGGCCCGGTGCTCGCTGACGAATCGCGTTCGCGACCGTCACCGAGCAACCGATGGCATCGACCTGCCCGGTGAGCAGCGCCTGCATCGCGGACGCGTCATCGTCGAATCGACGGATCTCGGTGCCTTCGGGCGCCGTCTTCGTAACGGCCATGTCCTGGGTACTCGCCCGCGCGACGCTCACTCGCAAGCCCTTCAGATCGGCGGCGGACTTGATGGGCGCGCCGGTCTTGCCGAGCAGCACGATGGTCGCGGCGGCGTAGGGTTTGGAGAACTGCACCTGCTTGGCGCGCTCCGGCGTGATGGCGAGCGACGCGACCAGCACATCGACCTTGCCGCTGAGCAGATAGGGAATCCGGTTCGGTCCCGTCACCGGCATGATGTTGACCTTGACCCCCAGATCCTTCGCCAGCAGTTTTGCCACGTCGGCGTCGTAGCCGTCAGGCTGCATCTGCGCGTTCGTCGTGCCGTACGGCGGAAAGTCGATGAGCATGCCGACGTTGAGCGTGCCCTTCTTCCTGATGTCGGCCACAGTTTGCGCGTGGGCAGGCGTGGAAAACAGCGTCAGGGTGCTCGTGAGCAGGCCGCCCAGGGTGCCGCCGAGCGATCCGACGAAACCGGCCGGCATGGCCGCCACGCCGAGCGCGGTGAGAAAGCCGCGACGCGAGCGAAGGTCGGGGGTGACGGGAACGTTTGGCCGGCTGGCCGGATGCGTAAAGGAATGGGAATGCCGAACTTGCGCAGGGTGACGCGATAACTTGCGAGTCATGCTGGGTCTCCTGAGGCTGCGAAGGCGTTACCAGAATGCTGAGGTCGGGTGCGAGGCGAACGTCTCGCGGCCGTCTGACGGTTAACCCGAGCGATGGTAGCGGGCGGTACAAGACGCGTCCACTCCGCACAAACCCCAGCGAAAACCCTGAGTCCCGCACGAGCGGCGCCGTGTCGAGACAGTGATGAGGACGACGAAATCAGTGTCTCGGCGTGCACGAGACGGGAAGATGAAGACGAAAAAAACGGTGCCGAAATTCGGCACCGTGTTCAGGCACTGCTTGCCCGGTCCTGGCAAATCGCGCTGTCGTGGATGCCACGGCGGCGCGAGCGCTGGACTTACTGGGCGGCGTCCTTGACCTTCTTCAGCGGGCGAACCTTCACGCGCACCGACGCCGGCTTGGCGGGGAACCAGCGCTCTTGGCCCGTGAACGGGTCCTTGCCGAAACGCTTCGCCTTGGCGGCGATTTGTTGCGACGTGACCTTGAACAGGCCGTGCAGCGTGAATTCGCCAACACCCTTCTTGTGCAGCGAGCTGACGATGGTGTTCTCGAGCGCGGCCAGCACTGCCTTGACTTCCTTCACGGCGACTGCCGATTGCTCGGCGAGGTGGGCTGCGAGCTGGGTCTTGTTGAGTGCGTCCTTGATCGGCGACACCTTGCCGTTGGCGGCTGCCTTCGGAGCGGCCTTCACGGCTGCCTTCGGGGCGGCCTTCGGTGCTGCCTTTTTCGCTACCGGCGCCTTCTTCGCTGCCGGGGCTTTCTTTGCCACAGGGGCCTTCTTTGCTGCTGCTTTCTTTGCCGTTGCCATATCGATCCAATCGATGAGAATAAGAAAGTGCCGTCGTAGAACGGCCACCCGAATGATACGTATTGCTGCGCCGACGATTCTACCTAAGAAATCGCGTTGTGCGAGCCGTGCGCGAATTATGTTGCGTGCCTGCCGCACAAGGCTGAGCGGGGAAGCGCGCCGCATTTCGCTTCGTTTCATCGACAACGTGGCGATCCGTCCTCGCGTTGGAGAATTTGCCTCTCGAATTTCGTGCGGCCTTCGGCACTTTTTTTGCGCGATTTTGGTGCGCATGCCTCGCGCCGCCGTCGACGTCGATGGCCCGCAAAGCCTTAAAAACGCTGCATTTCGCAGGTTTCGCAGCGACCGTCGCCGTTGCACCAGGCATCGGTCAGCGTGGTGCCATTCGCGCCGAACGTGATGTCGTGCTTCGCGCCGTAGCTGCCGGCGAGTTGCAGACGGTCGCCCGACAGTGTGCCCTGCACCGTGGTGTGAACGTTCGGCTCGACATCGTCGACACTGCCCGTGACCTGCGCGCCATTGAGCGCGAGCGCCATCAGACGCGTCATCGGCGAGCCCCAAGGCTTCCACCACGGCGGCGCATTCGTGCACAGACCGCGCCAGTGCCCGGACGGATTCACCACGAGCAAGGGGGCGGCTGCGCCCGGTTGCGCCGCTGTGCCCGACGGCATCGGCGGCGTGTACACGGTCGTGGAGGTCGTGGTGTCAGTCGTAGCGGTAGTCGCAGTCGAGGCGGCAGTGGTCACTGTGCCAGCGCTGCCGGCGGGCGCCGCGCTGTAGGTGCCGGGGGCGCCGTCGACACGGGCCATACCGGGAGACAGGCCGTCGTTCGGCACCGGTGCCGATGCCGCCGCGCACACATGACACGACAGGTGCGACACGCTGTTGCGCGTCAGCGCACGCGTGGCGTAGAGGCGCTGGCCGCCTGCGGCGCCGTCGGGCAGCACCGTGACGTACGGCGTGTCGTCTAGCCGGTAATCGACCTTGGCGCACGACGGGGCGTCCGTTTGCAGCATGACGTCGGCGGAGAAGGCGCCGTTGACCGCACGTATCGGAATCACCGACACGGAGGCCGAACAGTCGGCGACGACCTGGGCACAGTCACACGCGGCGGCCGGCGCACGCGATGCGCCGCCGGACTGCGCGTACCCCTGGCCGGCGAGGCCGAATATGCCCGCGACGAGCCACGCCGTCGCGATGCTCATGGAAGCCAAACCCCGCATGATGTTTCTCCGAATGTGGCGGCAATCGTTATGCCGCGGATAGTCGATCAAAAGTTGTCGGCTGACAAGTGTCGAAAGTCGCGAAACGTAGGGGGACTCGGAGACGCGAAGCCGCATCACATGCCATCCCGGTGTTGCGCAATTATGAGATTTCGCCCGTGTCCCGACATCGAGAACGCGTTCTAGACTGCTAATGCCCGGCCCCCGCTCTCAACGAGAACACCGCTCGTTGTCCACTGGAGACATGCATGGTTGTCGATCGCACGAATGCCCCTGGTCTGCCTGATATTCCCTCGCCCAACGAATTCCCCGCCGCCCCTATGCCTTCCGCGAATCGCGTGCTGGCCATGCTCGCGACGCTCTTCTTCGCCATGGGGCTCATTACGTCGCTGAACGACATTCTGGTGCCTCACTTCAAGGCCGCGTTCGACCTGACCTTTCGCGACGCGGCCCTGATTCAATCGAGTTTCTTCGCCGCGTATTTCGTCGTGTCGTACCCGGCGGGGCAATACACCGCACGCGTCGGTTACCGTCGCGCGCTGGCCAGTTCGTTGTGGTTGGCCGGCGTCGGCTGCGCGCTGTTCTTCCCTGCCGCCGCACTCATGTCCTATCCCTGCTTTCTCGCCGCGCTTTTTGTGTTGGCGAGTGGTATCACGTTGCTGCAAGTCGCGGTGAACGCCTACGTCGAGACGTTGGGCACGCGCGGGGCGGCGGCGAGCCGGCTCACGTTGGTGCAGGCGTTCAATTCGCTGGGCACCACCGTCGGACCGCCGCTCGCCGCGCTCTGGATCCTCGCGCCGCAGGCGCAGTCCGCAACCGGCCACGCCGTAGACAGTGTGCGCGGCCCCTATGGCCTGCTGGCGGCGGTGCTGGCCATCGGCGGCGGGGTGCTCTGGCGGCTGACGCCGCCGGAACACCGTGCGCGCCGCGTGTCGCCACCGAGCGTGCTCGGCAACGTGCGCAGTCTGTTGTCACACCGTCCCTTGCGTTACGGCATCGTGGCGCTGTTTCTTTATGTTGGCGCGGAAGTCAGTATCGGCAGTTTCCTGATCGCCTATCTGACACAAGCGGGCACGGGCATCGTCGACCATGCGCAGGCAAGCCGGTATCTGGCGCTGTATTGGGGTGGAGCGATGGCGGGGCGATTCGTGGGCGCGTGGCTGTTGCGCAAGGTGTCGCCCGGGCGGCTGCTGAGTCTTTGCGCGATCTACAACGTGGTGCTGATTCTCGCGTCGCTCGCGCTGCCAGCGTCGTTGGCGATGGCGGCGCTGCTGGCGTGCGGCCTCGGCAACGCCATCATGTTTCCGACGATCTTCTCGCTGTCGGTGGGCGGACTGGGGGCGCGTGTAAGCGAGGGGGGCGGGCTGATCTGCATGGCAATCGTCGGCGGGGCCGTATTGCCCTATCTGCAGGGGGCGCTGGCCGATGGTGTGGGGATCGCGCTGTCGTTCCTCGTGCCTGCGCTGGCGTACGGCTACATCGCGGGGTTCGGGGCATGGTGCACACGCACCGCGCCCGAATCTGCTGCCGGCGATCACGATGAGGCGGCGCTCGGGCCGGTGAACGCGAGCGGCCGGTCAACGTCCGACGATCAACCCGGCTTGCCGAACGTATAACGACCGAAGAAGAACAGCACGTTGCCGTTGCCCTTGCCGCCGGGCACATAGGTGGTCGAGACCGAGGCGCGCCCCACGCCGATTTCGGCGAGGGGCAGCGCGCCGGGGAAAGGCACGCCGCCGAGCGTGTCCGAGCGCGACATCAGAAAGACCGTATAGCCGAGCCCGAAACGCACGGGCCCGGCGTTGGCGATGTTCCAGATGCGGCCGTAGCCGGCCATCGGCGACCAGTCGTTATGCGAGTCCTTGAACGCCATGGCGTACAGCATTCGCGACCCCTTATCGCCGTCGGACAACACACGTCCGTAGCCGAGTCCCCACGGGTTTTCGTTGTACTGGGCGATCTTTTCGCTCGTGTAGGCGAAGCGCAGGTGATGGGTATGCAGCGGTACGTAGAGGTCGCTCGCACCTTGCGTGGCAACGTCGCGCACTTCATCGACGATGGCGCCGGTCCACGTCGAGATGCCACTCGGGGCGTCGTCGGCATGGGCTGCCAGCGGTGACAACAACGTCAACGCCGCACCCAGCGCGACAAACGTGTGGCGGCCAGACGAGGGAGAAATTCTTGAGGGCGAGGCAGGCGGTGCGAGTCGAATCGATGGCGCGAGCCGCCCGGTGCGTCGGGGGTTCGTATTCATGGTTGAGCTTGTCGTGTTGCAAGAAACGTGTCGATCACGGTCGTCGGCATGGTGCCGGCAAACGGCACGCCGCGAGCTTGGGACGTCGCCCCGACGCGCTTCGTGACCGGCATTCCAATCTTTCTAGACCTCGTCGCCGTTGCAAAAGTTCGAATGGCCGATTTTTCGCGTAACGGCCCAAGCCCGAAGCACGGGCTGATCGAACCTGACGCTCGCCGAAGAAGTCGTTTCGCGTCAATGACCTATCGTGGATATCGACGTGTTATTCACCGGGTTGTGAACATTTTCTGTGGATAACCTCTCGCCGCGTGCGCCCGCGTGGGCCATGCGAAATTGGGGTATCGCAAGACGCTCGACGGCGCGCAGCAAATGCGCGCCACCCTTTTTCTCTGTCCGATCAAGGACTTGAGAAAGCTATCCGCGAGTTGTCCACTGGCTTGCAAACAAATTCTGTGGATAACGAACTTCCGCGAAACCCCCGCCAGACGGCGTTTTCCCACGCGTGGCTCAACTTTCGCGCGCCCCCATTCTTCCCTGTCGAATCAGCCACTTGCCCTGCTTTTCCGCAAGTTATCAACGGGCTTGTGAACAAAAAATGTGGATAAGCTCGTGTTTTATCAATCTCAATATATGGGATCGATATTTACATATTGACATTTCGAGTGTCGCGCAATTACGATGCGGCTCATATCAGTGGACGGATACGTTCAGGAGACGACAGTGACGGAACGACGCAAACAGAAAGTGGCGATCATCGGCTCGGGCAACATCGGCACCGACCTGATGATCAAGGTGATGCGCAACAGCGAACATCTGGAAATGGGCGCGATGGTCGGTATCGATCCGGCCTCGGATGGCCTGGCGCGTGCGCAGCGCCTCGGCGTGCCGGTCACCGCGGAAGGTATCGACGGCCTGCTGGCGATGCCCGGTTTCGAGGACATTCGCATCGCATTCGACGCGACCTCGGCCAAGGCGCATGCGCATCACAACGCGCTGCTGCAAGCGCGTGGCGTGCAGGTGATCGATCTGACGCCGGCCGCCATTGGCCCGTACGTGATTCCGTCGATCAACCTCGACGCGCATCTGGACGCGCGAAACATCAACATGGTGACGTGCGGCGGTCAGGCGACCATCCCCATGGTCGCGGCCATCTCGCAGGTGGCGAAGGTGCATTACGCGGAGATCGTCGCGTCGATTTCGAGCAAGTCGGCGGGGCCGGGCACGCGCGCCAACATCGACGAGTTCACGGAAACGACGTCGAAAGCGATTGAAGTGCTGGGCGGGGCTTCGCGCGGCAAGGCGATCATTGTGCTCAACCCGGCGGAGCCGCCCCTCATCATGCGTGACACGGTGTTCGTGCTGTCCGAGCCGGGGGATGAGGCCGCCATTGCCGCAAGCATTCAGGCGATGGTCGACAAGGTGCATGCCTACGTGCCGGGCTATCGTCTCAAGCAACAGGTGCAGTTCGAGTTGTTCGACGCATCGCGCCCGCTCAACGTGCCGGGCTTGGGCAAGCTCACCGGCCTGAAGACCTCGGTCTTTCTAGAAGTGGAAGGGGCCGCGCACTATCTGCCGGCGTATGCAGGCAACCTCGACATCATGACCAGCGCCGCGCTGGCCTGCGCCGACCGTATCGCCGCCACTCGCCTGGCGCTCGCGGCCTGACGGTCGCACGCGCTCTCAGGAGACACACCTCATCATGACGCAGAAAAAGCTTTATATCTCCGACGTGACGCTGCGCGACGGCAGCCACGCAATTCGACACCAGTACCGCATTGCCGATGTGAAAGCGATTGCCGCCGCGCTCGACGCCGCGCATGTCGACTCCATCGAAGTCGCGCACGGCGATGGACTGGCCGGCTCCAGCTTCAATTACGGTTTCGGCGCCCATACTGATCTCGAATGGATTGCCGCCGTGGCCGAGACGGTCACGCACGCCAAGGTCGCCACCTTGTTGTTGCCGGGCGTGGGCACCGTGCACGATCTGCGCGAAGCCTACGACGCAGGGGCGCGTGTGGTGCGTATCGCAACGCACTGCACCGAGGCCGACGTCTCGCGCCAACACATTGCCTACGCGCGCGAGCTGGGCATGGACACGGTCGGCTTTCTGATGATGAGCCACATGACCACGCCGCAGCATCTCGCCGAGCAGGCCAAGTTGATGGAGTCGTATGGCGCGACATGTATTTATGTGGTGGATTCGGGCGGCGCGCTGGGTATGACCGACGTGCGCGAGCGCTTTCGCGCCTTCAAGGACGTGCTCAAGCCCGAGACGCTCACCGGCATGCACGCGCACCACAACCTGAGCCTCGGCGTGGCGAACTCCATCGTTGCGGTGGAGGAGGGCTGCGATCGCATCGACGCGAGTCTGGCGGGCATGGGCGCGGGCGCGGGCAACGCGCCGCTGGAAGTGTTTATCGCCGCGGCGTCGCGATTGGGTTGGCACCACGGCTGCGATCTGTACACGTTGATGGACGCCGCCGACGACCTCGTTCGCCCGTTGCAGGATCGCGCGGTGCGCGTGGATCGCGAGACGCTGGCGCTCGGCTACGCCGGCGTGTATTCGAGCTTCCTGCGTCACGCGGAAGCCGCTGCCGCGCGCTACGACCTCAAGACCGTCGACATACTGGTCGAGCTGGGGCAGCGTCGCATGGTGGGCGGTCAGGAGGACATGATCGTCGACGTGGCGCTCGATCTGCTCAAGCGACGCGCGGCGTAGCGCCCGGACGCGCATCGCCCCAGGGATCTCCCAGGGAGCCGCGTCTCCCACGCCTTAACGCCAACGGCCCTTGCACACAAGGGCCGTTTTTTTATCGACGAGAATCTCGGTCGACGAGCCTTAGCCCCCGTGACCGGACCAGCCGAGCTGGTGACTGATTTGCGCGGCGGCGTGCTTCACGCGCGGCACGAGTTCCTGCATGCGCTCGCGGCTCATGTACTTGGTCGTGCTCGAGACACTGATGGCGGCCACGATATGCTGGCTTGCGTCATACACCGGCGCGGCCACACAGCGAATTTGCGGCGTGTCGTCTTCCAGATCGAAGGCGTAACCGAGACGGGCGTAGTCGTGCATGCGGGCGAGCCACGCCTTCGTGTCGATCGACGTTGACGGCGCTTGCGACTGATAGTGAGCAAGTTGTGCCTTCCAAGCCGCTTCGTCCTGATCGAGCAACAGCGCCTTGCCCACGCCGGTCACGCAGATCGGCTTGCGTCCGCCAATGCGCGAGCTGATCTCCACGGCGCGTTGTCCCGGCAGTTTGTCGAGGTACATCACTTCCCAGCCGTCGGCGACGGCCAGATGCACGGTGTCCTGCGTCTCGCTCGCGAGCGATTCGAGCGTGGGGCGTGCGACGCGTGGCAAGTCGATTTGTCGGTAGGCAAGAAACCCCAGTTCGATGAGCTTGTTGCCCAGCCGGTAGCCGCGACGCGGCTCAAAACGCAGATACCCCGCGTGCACGAGCGCCGAGGCGATCCGGTGTGTGGTCGACGTTGTGATGCCGGTATGTGCCGAGAGTGCCGGCACGGTGTCGATGCCGGCGGCGACGGCTTCCACGATATCGAGGCCGCGGAAGAGCGTCTGGCTGGCGAGCGTGCGCGGACGCTCGGCCTCGGGAGGCTTCGGCTTCGCCATCAGGCCCCCCCGAGCGCCAGCAGGCGCTCGTAGACGTAGCACTTGAGCGCGACGTAATGCGACGGGTCGAGCACGGGCAATTCGACGCCGTGCAAATGACTGCCGTCGTCGCCTTGTTGCACGCTGCGGATCGTGCCACTGGCTTCGATGGGCATGTCGATGTCGCCGACACGCACGCGGAACGCGAGTTGCATGCTGTCGCCGGGCGCGCCGAGCGGCGCGTCGGCCAGCAGCGAGACACCTTCGGCGCTGACGTCTTGCAGCAGGGCAAGGTGGCGCGCCTCACCCGCACCGACCGATACGACCAGCCTGGCGGGCACGCGCTGCGAACGGCGCAGCACCTTGCGGCGGATCTGCGCCGGCGCGGAGAGCACGGCGTAATCGAACGGCAGCCGCTTCACACGCTCCACCGTACAGACGAAGTGGTAAATGTCTTCGCCGGAGAATGTCCAGAGTTCGAGCCGCTCGCCGGCGTGTAGGGTCAGCGGCGCGACGCGGCCCGTCGGGGCGGTGATGAACAGCATCTGATTCGGCGCGTATCCGATCACACGCGTGCGCACCCGCTGCGACCCGGCGCCCGGCGGCAATTGGATCTGCAGCCAGTCGCCGGGGCGCAGATTCAGGTCGGTGAGCGCGTACTGCGGTTGCGTCGCGCCGGCGGCGGCAGAGCTCGCATTGTCGGGAGCCGCCGCCGCGGGCGCGGTAACGTCGGATGGGGCGAGGTCGTCTCCACCGAGGTTGGCGACCCGGTGCGGGGCGAACGACGCGAACAGCCAGTCGCGGCCCGCCTGTGTGGGGACGATATCGCCCGCGGCAAGCAGGGGTTCCCCATTGCGATCAACGATGGCCCAGGGCAGGGCGTCGCCCAGGGGGATCTCGTGGGGCGCGAGCGGGACAAGGGGAAGCGCATGGAGGGGCGCGGCAGACGTCTGAGATGAGGTATCGACCATTGGGGCAGGGGGCGCGCGGCGGGCGCGCTCGCGTTCGTGCGTTGAAATGTCGTGGATCGTTAGCTGGCCGGCATGGTATCGGCCCACCGGCTTCGCGGCAATCGTAGCGAAGGGGGACTCGCCGGAATGCGCGAGCGACCGCTGACGTCAGGTGTCCGAAAGTCTACCCCGGCGCATTGGCACTTGGCGAGAGGGGAGTTGTACTCTGCCCTGTGCAAGCTGCGTAAGTGGGCACTCGCTGGGGGATGGTTGCGACGCGGCACTGACGGGGTTCAACGGCTGGATTCGGGATGGGCGCGCGTGCTCGCTCCATGGGGCACGGCATGCGTCATGCCATCTCCCTATAGTTGACGGTTTGCCGGCGCGCCCGGCGGCGACCAGGTGGGGGGGGAGCGATGTGGTACCAGCAGTGTGCAGGCGCAAGCGGTTGGGGAGGGGCCTGGGGCCCGGCGCCGGCCGTTGGGCGGTCGGGACGGCCGGAGGCGACGATGCCGCGCCGCGCCGCGCGAACCGATATTGGCGCCCGTCTGACGCAGACGGCCAACACGGCGAGGGATGCGCGCAGCGATGGGGGCGTGCTGTCACATCGCGTCGATCCTGCGCTTGCGCAGGCCTTTGCCAAGGCGTGGGCGGGATTGTGGGTGACGACCGGGCCATGCCAGCACTTCTATCGCAAGGAGTTCGATCTTGCGCACGCGCGCGACGCGCGTCTGGCGCGCAACGTCGCGCAGGTCGAGGCGATGTTGGCGCCCACTCACGACGAGGGCGTGCATTACGGCACCGCTAACGCGAGTCGCCCGGCTACCGCTACCGCCAACGCCAACGCCAACGCCAACGCCAACGCCAACGCCAACGCCGACGCATCGGCCACGCCCACTGCTATCAAGGTCGATGTCGACCCGATGTGTCGCGACATTGCGCGATGGATCGACACGGTGGCCGCGACCGGCGATCGCGGTTGGCATTTTCGTGCGGCGCGCGATGCCCTGTCGCTCATGGGCAACCTGTCGCTGCTCGCGATCATTGCCGCGTGCTTTTACCGGGAGGAGGGCGCGCCAGGGGACGCCGGGACGCCGGGCGCCGGTCGCGGCGCCTCGATCGCCAACACCCCGTTTGGGGTGCCGTGGGCCGACTGGACGCTGCTGGCGTTCGAGGGCGCGAAGGGCGTCGTGACGCAGTCGCTCGGTTCGCCGACGCTGATTCGTCACCATGCCGTCGACGAAGTGCTCAAGCGCATGGACGCGGGATGCCGGCTGCTGGAAGCGTGCGTGGTACCGCCTGCGCCATCCCCTGACGCGCCGTCGTCGTGGCGCGGCACGCTGAGCACGCTCACACGTGCGCGCGACGTCGCCACGCTCTTCACATTCGCCAACACGGCCGTGCCGCCCGCGCGGCTGGGTCTTTGGATGCCGTCCTGGTTCGCGAGCGAGCCGAGCCCGTCTAGCGGGACCGATGGTTATCGAGGCATCTTGCGCGTGGCCGGGCTCATGCTCGATTCCTGTCGCGCGGTGACGAGTCTGCTCGGCACCTGGGCGCGCAATGCGGTCTTCACTCGCGATGCGCAGGACTTGACGCGCCGATGGGAATCGCTTTGTGAGCGGCTCGCGACGGTACCGGCCGACGATCAGGCGACCGTCCTCGATCGCGTCGATCGTGTGACGCAGCTCTCCACGCATTGCGACACCCCGCTGCTGGCGGCCATCGCGTCGAGCGAGGCCTTACGTGAGCGCCTACTGACGTGCGGCGAATCGTTGACGGCGAACGACATCGCCGCCGCTTGTGTCGCGTTCGACGTGCAGTGCCACACGTCGTGCGTTGATGGCCACCGCTATCTGAGCCTGAATCCGGCCGAGAGTCCGTGGGGATATCGATGGCAGGGGGAGGCGTGGCAATGTGGGGGCGCGACACCTGTCCGAACGTCGTATCGGTTGCTGCTGCTGTATCAGCACTGGAGCGCGGCGTTACTGGAACGTGTGGTGTCGTCGTGCGGTACGCCGGCGGCGCAAGCGACCGAGGCGTCGCCGAATGATCGACCCACTGTCCCGCCGGGCGTTACGCGCACGCGCTCGGGCGTAGCGCATGTCGATATCGAGTCGACGTGGGTGTGAGGAGATGGCGCAGCGCCGCACGCTGAGCCGTCATGACGGCGGCTTGGCGTTCGTTGATCGTGCGTGCGCGGCCATGGAAATGAAGTGGCCGCCGGCCAACGGCGGCCCGCAGGGGACTCGCAACGGGCGGCGGCCTAGGTTCTGGCGCCCCTGCGTTCCTGCGCTTACTTGATGAAACTCAGTTGTTCACTGATTTTCGCGAGAATCGGCGCTTTCTTATCGTTGAACGTCACCTTGTTTTGCTGGATCAGGTTGTTGCCCTTTGTGTCGATCGACACGATGAGCGGCCCGAACACCTTCACGCGGTTGATCCACAACGTCTCCGGCATGCCCAGGTCCTGCCATTGCGCGCCTTCGATTTCCTCGACCAATGTTGCTGCCAGCACCGCGCAGCCGCCAGGGAAAATGGCGTGAATGGCCTTGTGTTCCTGGCAGCCGGCGGCCGTCTCCGGTCCCATGCCGCCCTTGCCGACGATCAGCTTCACGCCGGTCTTGCGGATGAATTCGCGCTCGAACTTCTCCATGCGCATGCTCGTGGTCGGGCCGATGGACACCATCTCGAAACCGCCGTCGTCCTTCTTGCGCACGATGGGTCCCGCGTGGAAAATCGCGCCGCCTTCGAGGTTGACGGGCAACTCGCGTCCCTGCTCGATCAGGCGACGGTGCGCCACGTCGCGACACGTGACGAGACGCCCGGTCAGGTACACCACGTCGCCGACGTTGAGGTCTTCCAGGTCTTCATCCTTGATCGGGGTCGTCAGGATCTTCTTCACAGCACCACTCCTTCGTGGGAAAGCACTTCGTAGGACAGGTCGGCGTTAAAGCGAATCTTGCCGCGGCGGTGGGCCCAGCAACCGGTGTTGATCGCCACGCCGATGGTGGACGGATGGCGCGCCGACGATTCGATGTTCACGCCCATCACGCTGTGGTTGCCGGTCAACCCCTGCGGGCCGATGCCGACTTCGTTCAGGCCTTGTTCGAGCAGTTGTTCCATCAGCGCGGCGCGCGGGTTGTCGCTCTTCGAATCGACCGGACGCAGAATCGCCAGCTTGGAGAGCCGCGCCGCCGTCTCGACCGAGGTCGACACGCCCACGCCAACGAGCAGCGGCGGGCAGGCGTTCACGCCACGCTCGGTGATGACGTCCATGACGAACTCCGCCACGCCTTCGTAGCCTTGGCCCGGCATCAGCACCTTGGCGGCACCCGGCAGGGTGCAGCCGCCACCGGCCATATACACGTCGATCGTGCAGGTGTCCTGTTGCGGCACGATGCGCCAGTCGAGCCACGGAATCTGCGTGCCGGTGTTGGTGCCGGTGTTGTGCTCGTCGAAGGTTTCAACCGCGTTGTGGCGCAGCGGTCCGATGCGCGTGGCGGTTTCGGTCGCCTCGCGCAGAATCTCTTCCAGTTCGCCCAACAGCGGGAAATTGGCGCCGGCCTCGATGAAATACTGGATCACGCCGGTGTCCTGGCAGCTCGGACGATCGAGCTTGTCCGCGGCTTCCTGGTTACCCGCCATCGAGTCGTACACCGACTTGGCGAGCGGGTTGGTTTCCAGCGTTCGCAAATCGGCCAGCTTTGCCTTGACGTCCTTGGGCAATCGCTTGCCAATGTAGGCCGTGAATTTGGCCATGGTGTCCGTCAGGGACTGAATGGATGCTTCCTTGTCCATGGGGTGCTCCTTGAAAAATGGTTCGGTGGCGTGCTCGGTGCACTCAATGCGCGACGGCACCGTTTGCTGTGGATGCCGGCTTGCGGGTGCGGGCCAGCACGAGGGTCAGTGCGGCGGAGAGCACGAGCAGGCCGGCGACGAAATACAGTCCGCCCTCGAAACTGCCGGTCTTGTCCTTGATCCAGCCGATCATGGCCGGGCCGACGAAGCCGCCGAGGTTGCCGATGGAGTTGATGGTGGCGATGCCCGTCGCGGCGGCCGTGCCCGACAGGAACGTCGTCGGCATGCTCCACAGCGGCGGCTTGGCGCAACTGATGCCGATATTCACAAGCGCGAGTGCGGCAATGAGACCGACGATGCTGGTGGCGCCCGTGGCCACAACCAGTCCCACAGCCGCCGCCAGGCAGGCGATCACGACGTGCCAGGCGCGCTCGCCGGTGCGATCGGAATGACGCGACCACAGGATCATTGCGACCACGGAGAGCAGCGGGGGGATCGCGTTGAGCAAGCCGACCGTCATCGACGAGACGCCGAGTTGCTTGATGATCTGCGGTGCCCAGATGCCCAGCGTGTAGAGCCCTGCCGAGGTGCCGAAGTAGATCAGGGAGAGCGCCAGCACACGCGGATTGGTCAGGCCGCTCAGGAGGCCGTGCGCCGCATGTCTCGCCTTGCTGGCGGCTTCCGCGCGCATCGTGTCGACCAACCAGGTGCGCTCGTCGTCCTTGAGCCACTTGGCCTGCTCCGGCTTGTCGGTCATGTAGAAGAAAACGACCACGCCCAATACCAGCGCCGGCACGGCTTCGAGAACGAACATCCACTGCCAGCCGGCCAGACCCGCCAGGCCATGCATTTGCAGAAGCGCGGCTGAGATGGGCGAGCCGATCGCGGTCGACAGCGGGGCCGCGGCCATGAACAGCGCCGTCACACCGGCACGGTGCCGCGCGGGAAACCAGAAGCTCAGGTAAAGAATGATGCCGGGGAAAAATCCGGCTTCCGCCGCGCCGAGCAGGAAGCGCACGATGTAGAAGCTGGTCGTGCCCTGAACGAAGGCCATGGCCGCGGAGATGATCCCCCACGTCACCATGACGCGCGCAATCCAGAGGCGGGCACCGACCTTGTGCAGAACGATGTTGGAGGGCACTTCGAACATGAAGTAGCCCCAGAAGAAAATGCCTGCGCCGAAGCCGAGCGCCGAGGCGCTGAAACCCAGATCCTTCTTCATGGTCAGCGCCGCGAAGCCGATATTGACCCGGTCGATGTAGGCGATGAAATACAGCAGCACGATGAAGGGAACGATGCGCCAGGTGATGCGGCGCAGCGTGCGTTTTTCCAGCTCGTTATCCATGGGGTGTCTCCTGTTGTTCCGACACGCAGCCGGGTCTGGCTGCATGGGTGTTGTCTGCCATCTGATGTGGCATGCCGGCCGACCTCGATGTACGTGTCCGAATCGGGCGTTCGCGACACGAGGCTGGCTGGTAACGGAGATTAATGCTTGGGATAAATAGTTGAATCGATGTAAAGTTAATTCATTGTTGCGAAAAATTTACGAATGAACGCGGATACGGAACTCCAATTCTTTTGTACGCTGGTGCGGCAGGGCAGTCTGGCGGCGACGGCACGCGAGCTGAATCTCACGCCGCCGGCCGTGTCGCGGCGGTTGTCGAATCTGGAGGATCGTCTTGGCGTGCGGCTGCTCAACCGGACGACGCGCCGCATCAGCCTGACCAGCGAGGGGGAGGTGTACTTCGCCCACGCGCAGCGCATCCTGAGCGATATCGACGACATGGAGCGCCTGGTATCGAGCAGCCGGGCGGCGCCGAAAGGGACGCTCCGGGTCAATGCGCCTTTGGGGTTCGGGCGCTCGTATGTCGGCCCGGCCATCTCGTCGTTCACGCTGGCGTATCCCGATGTGGAAGTGCAACTACACCTCACGGACCGGCCCGTCGGGCTCCCCGACGACGGCATCGATATCGCGATCCGATTCGGGGAGATGCCGGACTCCCGGCTCACGGCGCGCAGGATTGCCGCGAACCGGCGCATGCTCGTGGCCTCGCCGGGCTATTTGCGCGCGGCGGGCGAGCCGGCGTATCCGCATGACTTGACGCAGCACGAGTGCATCGTGCTGCGTCAGAACGACGGGGCTTACGGCAATTGGCGGCTCAGCCGGGGCGGGAATACCGAGACGATCAAGGTGCACGGCAAGCTGAGCACCAACGACGGGGAGGTCGCCCTGAACTGGGCGCTGGACGGGCGCGGCATCCTGATGCGCGCCCAGTGGGATGTGGCGAAGTATTTGCGCACCGGTCGACTGGCGCACGTGCTAACCGAGTACGAGACGCCGCCGGCCGACATCTACGCGGTGTATCCGGAGCGCCTGAACCTCTCGGCGAAGGTCACTTGCTTCGTCGACCATCTGCGCGACTATCTTGGCCAGCATGCCGACGGGCCGTCGCCGGTCGGTGCGAAATGGTAGGGCGTCGGTCGTCGGGGTGGGCGTGTCGGCGCGTCGAGCGCGTCGCGTGTCAATCCGGCGTCGCGACCTCAAAATCCAGCAAGGCTGAACTCATCGATTTGCCGTGGGCGTCCAGCGCGAGCGAGCGCGTCACGCCGCCCCCGAGCGCCTTGCCCAGGACGAAATTGAACGCGCCCAGGCAAGGCAGTTCGTAACGCACGACATCACCAAGCACGACGTCCCCCAGAAACGCCTTCACCCGCTCGGCCGTGACTTCGGCGCGCAAGTGCTCGTAATGCTTTGCGTCGTAGCAGATGAGCGAGACGTTGAGTGTGTTGCCCTTGTCGCCCGTGCGCGAATGCGCGAGTTCACGCAGCTTCATCTCAGATCTCCACGAAGGTAAAGGACGGCTTGACGTGCTCGCGTGGCAACAGCACCGACTGGACCGCGAGCACCTCGCGTACGGACTTGGTCACGCCACCACCGCCGGCGGGACCGTTGGTGTACAACGTCTCGACTTCGTTGCCAATGCGTAATGCCTGCTCGGCGGATGACATACGTCCCGCCACGCGCACACGGACTTCATAGGGCTCGGCGTGGCGCGCGCCCGCCGTTTCTCCGTGCAGCGAATTCATGCCGATCAGATCGCAGCGCAATTCGCTCGTCTGCACCCCCGTCAATGCCAGTCGTTCGCGAACGATATCGAGCGCTAGCCTCGCCCGTGCCACGGCGCCCGGGCCCCCGTAAGAGATCTGCCCTTCGCCAATGAATCCGTCGACGTAGCCGACGGAAACTTTGAGCGTGTCCGTGCGGGGGGTGCCGCGTCCGCCCGTCACCTGGATCCGGTCGGAGGCTTCTTCCGCCACGCGCACTTGCGAAAAGTCGGCCACGACGTCGGGCTGAAGATATCGCCGGGGATCATGAATCTCGTAAAGCAACTGCTCCTTGCATGTGGCTTGTGTCACGCGTCCCCCGGCGTCGGGCAGCTTGGTGATGACGACCGATCCGTCGGGCGCGACTTCGCCAATCGGGAACCCGAGCGTCGCGAGGTTGGGCACGTCCTTGTAGCCCGGATCGGCGAAGTAGCCGCCGGTGATCTGTCCCGCGCACTCCAGCAGATGCCCGACGACGGTGGCCTGTCCCAGCGTTTCCCAATCGTCCATGCGCCATCCGAACTCGTGGATCAGCGGCGCGACGAACAACGAAGGGTCGGCCACCCGGCCCGTCAACACGATTTGCGCGCCCGCCGCCAGGGCATCGACGATGCCGGCCGCGCCCATATACGCATTGGCCGACACGATACGATTCCCGTAAGACGCCACGCGCTCGCCCGTTTCTTCGAAGTGGGCGTCGCCTTGCAGCACGACGTCGAGCACGTCGTCGCCGGTGACGGCGGCGATCTTCACGCCGCCGAGCCCCAGTGCGCGAGCGATCTCCGCTGTCTTTCGTGCCGCCGCGAGCGGGTTGGCCGCGCCCATGTTCGAGATGATCCGCACGCCATTGCGCAGCGCTGCCGGCAGTACGGCGGTCATGCGTGCTTCCAGCAACGGGTCGTAGCCCGATTGCGGGTCTCGGCGACGTGCCTGTTGCGCAATGCCAATCGTGCGTTCGGCCAGGCATTCGAAGACGAGATAGTCGAGCGCGCCTCGCTGCGCGAGTTCAACGGCAGGCTCGATGCGGTCGCCCGAGTATCCGGCGCCTGCGCCGATCCGGATTCGTCGCGAAGACGGGGTGGGTTGCGTGCCGTTCATGCGGGTCGGGTCCGTTCAGTAAGGCTTAAAGCGTGAAGACGCCGAGTGCGACACACGCGATCGTCATGACGATGGATGCGCCGAACAGCAGCGGAAACGTGAACTTCTGATGGTCGGCCAGATCGATGCCGCACAGGCCGACGACCAGGAAGGTGGCGGGCGTGAGGGGGCTGACCGGGAATCCTGTCGTCATCTGGCCCAGCAGGGCGGCTTGCCCGACGTGCACGGCCGGCACGCCCAGCTGTCCGGCGACCTCGGCGATGACAGGCAGTACGCCGAAGTAAAACGAGTCGGGGTCGAAGAGCATGCTCAGCGGCATCGACAGCAGACCGAGCGCGACCGGAATGTGGCCCGCCATGTCCGGCGGCACGAAGCCGACGGCCGCTTGCGCCATCGCCTTGAGCATGCCGCTGCCTTGCATCACCCCGGTGAAGACGCCCGCGGCGAGCAAAATGCCGGCCATCATCAACGCCGCGCGTGCGTGTGCGTCGATGCGTTTGCGTTGCATGTCGACGTCCGGGTAGTTCACCATCAATGCAACGCACAGGCCCACCATGAACATGATCGCGGGCGGCAGCTTCTCGCCCATCACGACCATCGTGCCGAGCACGACCAGCGTAAGGATGATGTTGAACCAGAAGAGCTTCGGACGGCGCAGCGCCTGTTGCTCCGGCGAGAGTTCGCGTTTGGGCATCGGGATCGAACCGCTCGCGGCGGTGAGGCCGAGCCGCTTCTCTTCCCGGCGGCCGAGCCAGTAGGCCATGCCGAACACGAAGACCAGCCCGATGGCTTGCACCGGAATCAGCGGATTGAACAGGCTCGACACCGGCAGATGGAGCGACGCCGACGCTCGAATCATCGGCCCGGTCCACGGCAGGAAGTTGATGCCCGCGGCCATCGACACGGCGGCTGCCAGCACGCGGCGGTCCATGCCCAGACGGTCGTAAAGCGGGAGCATGGCCGGAATCGTCACGAGGAAGCACACGGCGCCGGAGCCGTCGAGGTGGATCAGCAGGGCCAGCAGCGTCGTGCCCATGACGATGCGCGTGGGTCGGGTGCCGACGGCTTTCAGGATGCGATCGATGATCGGATCGAGCGTGCCGGCGTCGGTGATGGTGCCGAAGTAGAGAATCGCAAAGACGAACATGCCGACGACAGGCGCGAGGCTCTTGAGGCCGTCGATCACGAACTTGCTGGTTTGAAAGCCGAACCCGCCGATCAGCGACGCCACGATGGGCACGATGATGAGCGCGACGAGCGGCGACATGCGTTTCGAAAGAATCGCGCCGAGCAGCACGACGATGGTAGCCAGCCCCAGTAATGGCAGCATGTGCTTGTCTCCCATGTTGTTTTTTGATGCGATCGAGCGTAAGTTCGAGGCGTTGATAAATCAATTGAAATGATTTGATCGCAGCAATCAAAAAACATAATGGATTTGAATCTACGAGACATCCGCGCGTTTATCGCGGTGGCGCAGACGGGCAGCTTCACACGTGCGGCGTCGCGACTGCATTTGTCACAGCCGGCATTGACTGTGCAGATTCGGCGGCTGGAGGAGACGGTCGGCGTGCGGCTGTTCGATCGCAACAGCCGCAATGTTGCGCTGACGCCGACGGGGCGTGAGCTACTGCCGTTGTTGCAGAGGTCGCTGCATGACATGGAGCATGTGCTGATCGATGCCCGCGCGCTCGGCGACGGGTCGAGCGGCACGGTACGCATTGCCTGTTTGCCGACGTTTGCGGCGAGTGTGCTGCCGGAGTTGATCCAGCAAATGAAGGCCGCGGTGCCGCGTGCCGGCTTTCACGTGAGAGATGCCGTCGCTGGGGTGGTCGAGACGCTGGTGCATAACGAAGAGGTCGATATTGGCCTGACAGGCGGCGAGTTGAGCGACGCGGAGGTTGACGTGCTGTATGCAGGCGCCGATCACCTGATGGCGGTGCTCCCGGCGCGGCATGCGCTGGCGCGGCGCAAGCGCATATCGCTGACGGATCTCGCGAGCGTGCCACTGGTGCTGACGGCGCAAGGCACGAGTGTGCGAGCCGTTGTGGATGGCGCGTTTGCGAGGGGTGGTTGTACACCGGAAATCGCCTGCGAGCCGACGTACATGATGACGGCCGTCGCCATGGTCCGCGCGGGACTCGGGGTGACGATCCTGCCGGCGTCGGCCCGGGAAGTGAGGGCGGAACCGGAATTGCGGGTTCGCCCCATCGATCACAACGCGTTCGTGCGGCCCATCGCGTTGATCAAGAAGCGCGGGAGGACACTGCCTCCCGTCACGCAAACGTTTGTGGCGATGTTGCTGGAGAGGTTGGAGACGGGGTAAGCCGAAGGGGTAAGGGGCGAGAGGCCGGAGGCCGTTCCCGGCGCTCAGGCGGCCTTCGAGCAATATTGACGTCCAAGCCTCGCGATCGGCGCAGCGTTGCGCGTCAGCGCTTCGTGCGACGTGGCGCGAGCACGCTCACCAATTCGTCTCACGCTCCGGCGTGGCGGTGATCTTGTGGATGGAGAGGTCGGCGCCGTAGTACTCCTGTTCGTCGTCGAGCCGTAGGCCCACACAACGTTTGATCACACCGTACACGACATACCCGCCGGCGAAGGCGATCACCACGCCCATCACGGTCCCGGCGATCTGTGCGAGGAAGCTCACGCCGCCCACGCCCCCGAGCGCCTTCTGTCCGAAGATGCCGGCCGCCACTCCGCCCCACACGCCGCACACGCCGTGCAACGGCCACACGCCGAGCACATCGTCGATGCGCAGACGGTTCTGCGTCACCGTGAACAGCCACACGAACAGGCCGCCGGCGACCGCACCGACAACAAGCGCGCCCAGCGGATGCATGACGTCCGAGCCCGCGCACACGGCAACGAGTCCCGCGAGCGGGCCGTTATGGATGAAGCCGGGGTCGTCGCGTCCGACCCACATCGCCACGAGCGTGCCGCCCACCATCGCCATGAGCGAGTTCACGGCGACCAGCCCCGAGATGCCGCCCACGCGTTGTGCGCTCATCACGTTAAAGCCGAACCAGCCGACAATCAGGATCCACGCGCCAAGCGCCAGGAACGGAATCGAAGACGGCGGATGCGCGGCGACTTGTCCCTGGCCGTTGTAGCGTCCGCGGCGTGCGCCGAGGTGCAACACCGCCGCCAGCCCGATCCAGCCGCCGACAGCATGCACGACCACCGAGCCCGCAAAATCATGGAACGGTGCCCCCAATGCATGCGTGAACCAGTCCTGAACCCCCAGATGGCCGTTCCAGGCGATGCCCTCGAAGAACGGGTAAATCACGCCGACGAGGAAGAACGTCGCCACGGACTGCGGGTGAAACTTGGCGCGCTCCGCGATGCCGCCCGACACGATGGCGGGAATCGCCGCCGCGAATGTCAGCAGGAAGAAGAAGCGAACCAGCGCATAGCCGTTGTGCTCCGACAGCACTGTGGCACTCGACCAGAAATCGACGCCGTACGCGAGCGGATAGCCGATGAAGAAATAGGCGAGACCCGAGACCGCGAAGTCGGTCAGGATCTTGACGAGGGCGTTGACCTGATTCTTCTTTCGAACAGTGCCGAGTTCGAGAAACGCAAAGCCAGCGTGCATGGCAAGCACCAGGATCGCGCCGAGCAGGAGGAACAGCACGTCGCCGGGTGTATTGGAATTGGGCATGAATGTGCTCTTTTGGTGCAAACATGAAGAAGAACGATGATATGCAAGAGTGGTGCCAGCAATTTGTATCCTATTGATTGATATTGATGTTTTGTCTGGTGATATGAAATTGTCGGCGCCATGCTGCACGTTGATGGTGCCGTGTGGCGTGTCGATGAGCGAAGTCCGTGCATCGACGTGACGCGCGATGGCCGAAAAAAGCGGAAAGGATGTGCAGCCGTTCATGCGATGCGTCGCGTGAACGCGCGGTATAGAATCTGACGGTCTCGCGGGGCCATGCGCCTGCCCGGTGTCGACGATGCCGGGCCGCGGGCCGCGCCATCATGCGACGACAACCAGATCGACATAAGCGCTATCACGCGCAAATCACTGAGGAAATCCGATGATCTTTGAAATCGCCCAGATCGAAGTGAAGCCCGGCACCGAAGCCGCGTTCGAGCAAGGTGTCGCCAAGGCGACGCCGTTGTTCAAGGGCTCCAAAGGCTGCCACGGTATGCGTTTGCTCAAGTCCATCGAGCAACCGACGCACTACAGCCTCGTGGTGACGTGGGAAACGCTCGAAGACCACACCGTCCACTTCCGCAACTCGGAAGCGTTCCAGCAATGGCGTGCGCTGGTGAGCGACTGCTTCGCGGCGCCGCCGAACGTCGGCCACGTCACGGAAGCGCTGATCGGCTTCTAAGGGCGTCGCGCAACACGCGCAATCCCCGTGTCGCGCGCATCAATGCCGCACCGCAGGCGGTGAGGGGGTAAGTCTCCCTCGCCGCCTTTGTCATTCATGGAATGGGCGCGCGATGGAAATGGGACGGGGGCGAGCGGCCAAGCCGTGACAGAATCCGGCTGAAGCCTAGGGTTAACGCGATGAGGTACGTCAAAAGTTTTCATATAACATGCAAACCAGAAAAATATCGGATGGCATGCCAGGATGACGACGAAGCCCAGAACCTTGACCGAACAGGTCGCGCAACAACTGCAGGACGCGATCCGGCAGGGGGTGTATCCGGTTGGCACCAAGCTGCCGACCGGCAAGCAACTCGCCGAGACGTACGGTGTGAGCCAAGCGGTGATCCGCGAAGTGACTGAGCGTCTGCGCGCCCAAGGGTTGATCGACAGCCGGCAAGGGGCGGGCGTGACCGTGAAGGCCCGCACGCCTTCGAGCGGCTTCCAGGTTCCGGCCGGGCACGATGCCGCCGATCTCGCCAGCGTCTATGAACTGCGTCTCGATCTGGAGAGCACGGCGGCCGCGCTCGCCGCCGTTCGTCATACCGACGAAGACATTCGCCGACTCGCCGACATCCTGGCGAAACTCGAGACGAATCTGTATCACGCCGACAACGGCGTGGAGTACGACACCGCATTTCACGCCGCGATTGCACGTGCGACGCACAATCGTTACTACGCCGATCTTCTTCAGTACCTGAACCTGCAAATGCGGCAGGTCGTGCAAGCGGCGCGTTCGAACACGCTGCGCCACGAGGGACTCGCCGCGCAGGTGCATCAGGAACACGTGGCTGTTTTCAACGCCATCAAAGCGCGCGATCCGCTGCTCGCGCGCGCGGCGTCGCTCTCGCATCTGTTGCGTGCTTCGGCGCGTCTCGGGCTGACGCTGCCCGAGCGCGACATCATTACCGGCGCCATCGCGCCGACCCGCGCCTGACTCGTCGTCAGATGCCATCCTCCGCACCGTAACCCTCGACGCGTGATCCTATGACTCTCGCTGCTTTCGCTCAACGCCTTGTCGACGCCGTCGGCGCCGACAGCGTTTTCACCTCCCCCGACGACGTTGCGCCGTGGCTCGCTGACTGGCGCGGCATGTATCGCGGCAACGCCCAGGCGGTCGTGCGTCCGCGCACGACGGACGACGTCGCGAAGATTCTTGCGCTGTGCCAGAGCACGGGCACGCCGGTCGTGCCGCGTGGCGGCAACACGGGCCTATGCGGTGGCGCCACGCCCGACGCATCGGCGCAGAACGTGGTGCTCAGTCTTGATCGCATGCATACCGTGCGCAGTCTGGATACCATCGCCAACACGCTGGTGGCCGAGGCCGGCTGCATTCTCGAAGACCTGCAACGCGTCGCGCGCGATGCAAACCGCCTGCTGCCGCTCAGTCTCGCGGCCGAGGGCTCGTGTCAGCTCGGCGGCAACCTCGCGACCAACGCCGGCGGCGTGAACGTCGTGCGCTACGGCATGACGCGCGAACTGGTGCTCGGCGTCGAAGCCGTGCTGCCGAACGGCGAGATCCTGCATGGCCTGCGCACCCTGCGCAAGGACAACACCGGTTACGACCTCAAGCAGTTGCTCATCGGCTCGGAAGGCACGCTCGGTATCATCACTGCAGCGGCGTTGCGGCTCTACGCGCCGACCCCCGTGCGTCAGGTGGTGATTGCCGCGGTCACGTCGCCGCGTCAGGCGCTGGCCTTGTATGAATTGCTGTTTGCGGCGTGCGGCCCGCGCATGCAGGCGTTCGAGTTCTTCACGGGCGAGTGTGTCGACCTGGTGATGGCGCATGTGCCCGACGTGCGTGCGCCGTTCGGCGAGCGACACCCCGGCTACGTGCTGATCGAGCTGGCCGATACGGCGGACGAACAAGCGCTGGCCGCCTTGCTGGAGCGCGTGATCGAAACGGCCATCGAGCGCGATCTGTGTGCCGACGCCGTGGTGTCGTCCACGCTCGGGCAGGTGGAGGCGATGTGGAAGTTGCGTGAGGAAATCTCCGAGGCGCAGCGCGCCGACGGACCGCACCTCAAGCATGACGTTTCGCTGCCCATCGAAGCGATTCCGGATTTCATGACGAGCGCCGAAGCGCGCGTGCGGCGCGTGTGCCCGCAGGTGCGTCCCTTCATCTTCGGGCATTTCGGCGACGGCAATCTGCATTACAACCTGTCGCGTCCCGCGGGCGAGGCGGCCGACTTCATGGCGAAGCACGGCGAGGCAATCACCGCCGAAGTGCTCGACGAAGTGGCGCGTTACGGCGGCAGCATCAGCGCCGAGCACGGCATCGGGCAGCTCAAGCGCGCGTCCTTCGCGAAGTACAAGTCGCCGCTGGAGTTGCGCTTGATGCGCGAGATCAAGGCCGTGTTCGATCCGGCCGGCATCATGAATCCGGGCAAGCTGCTGTAAGCGCGTGCTTTGTCGATGAGTGCCGGCGTCCCCGGCGCTCGATCGGTTTTCCCCCGGCGTGCGCCCGACGTTCCGAGCGTCGCCCTCGCATCCCTTGAGGAGTCGATATGATTGTTACCCCCGCCGCCGGAGCGCCGCTGTGCCTCGGCCCGCTGCCCGAGATTGATCCACCGTCGTTCGTGGTGCCGTTCGGCGCCGTCGACACGCACGCGCACGTGGTCGCGGCGAGCGAGGCGTACCCGATGGTGCCCGAGCGCAGCTATACGCCGCCGCCCGCGCCCGAAGACAAGTATCTCGCGATGCTCGATGCCACCGGCATGACCTACGGCGTGCTGGTGCAAATCAGCGTCTACGGCACGGATAACCGCTATCTGCTCGAGACACTGCGCCGTCATCCCGACCGTCTGCGCGGTATCGCGGTGGTCTCGCCGGAGGTGACCGACGCCGAACTCGAGGCGATGCACGCGGCGGGCGTTCGCGGGCTGCGCATCAACGTGCTGTTCGGCGGTGGCATCGGCTTCAAGGCGATGGAAACGCTCGCGCATCGCATCAAGGATCTCGGCTGGCACATGCAGTTCCTGATGGACGTGAACGCGCTGCCCGAGCTCATGCCGCGTATGACGAAGCTGCCGGTGCCGGGTATCGTTGATCACATGGGACACACGCCGGTGGCCCAAGGGCTCGACGCCCCCGGCTTTTCAGCACTGCGCTCGCTCGTGCGCGATCACGGGTACTGGGTGAAGCTCTCGGGGGCTTATCGCATCAGCGAGCGTTTCCCGACATTCGACGACGTCACGCCGTTCGCGCAAGCACTGATCGAAGACGCCCCCGATCGCATGGTCTGGGGCAGCGACTGGCCGCATGTGTCGCTCACGCGCATGCCGAACACCGGTGCGTTGCGCAATCTGCTGCCGCTGTGGGCGCCCGACGCCGACACACGCCGCCGCATTCTCGTGGACAACCCGGCGCGTCTTTACGGGTTTTCGGCCACGGCCTGACGCACTGACTTTGCCGGCATTGTCGGGCGCACCGCGCGCCCGCGTACGAACCCCACTTCAAAGCACTTCAAAACGTCAGGAGGAGACAAGATGGACTGGTATCGGCAGATGAACAAGACGGAGCGGCGCACGTTTGTCGCGGCATTCGGCGGCTGGGCGCTCGACGCGCTTGACTTCATGGTGTTCACCTTCGTCATCACGACGTTGATCACCGTCTTCCAGATCGACAAGGCGCAGGCCGGCATGCTGGCCACCGTGACCCTGTTGTTCTCGGCCATCGGCGGGTGGCTGGCGGGCGTGCTCGCCGACCGCTTCGGGCGCGTGCGCATTTTGCAAGCGACGATTCTGTGGTTCTCGATTTGCACGGTCCTGATCGGCTTTGCGCAGAACTTCGAGCAGATCTTCGTGCTGCGCGCGTTGCAGGGGCTGGGCTTCGGCGGAGAGTGGGCCGTGGGGTCGGTGCTCATGGGCGAGATCGTTCGCACCGAGTATCGCGGACGCGCCGTCGGCACGGTGCAAAGCGGATGGGCCATCGGCTGGGCGGTGGCGGCGCTGTGCTACACGGCGTCGTTCTCGTTGCTGCCCGAGACTTATGCCTGGCGCGTACTCTTCTGGATTGGCGTGATCCCTGCGCTGTTCGTGCTCTTCATTCGCAAGAACGTGCCGGAACCGGCGCTGTTCGAGCGCACACGCAAGCAGGAAGCCTCCGCGGCCAAGCGCACGTCGGCCTGGGCGATTTTCTCGCCGTCGCTCATCAAGACCACGGCGCTTGCCGCGCTGCTGTGTACCGGCGTGCAGGGCGGTTATTACGCCGTGACGACATGGTTGCCCACGTTCCTGAAGACGGAGCGTCATCTGTCGGTCATCGGTACCGGCGGCTATCTGCTCGTGATCATTCTGGGGTCGTTCATCGGCTATCTGACGGGGGCTTATCTGACCGACCGTCTGGGGCGTCGGGCCAACCTGCTGATTTTCGCCGTGCTGTCGGGCGTGACCATCTACGCTTATACCCAGCTTCAATTGAGCAATGATCAGATGCTCGTCCTCGGCTTCCCGCTGGGCTTCGCGGCGTCGGGCATTTTCAGCGGCATGGGGGCTTACTTGACCGAGTTGTTTCCGTCGGCGGTGCGCGCCAATGGTCAGGGCTTCACCTACAACTTCGGGCGCGGCTTCGGTGCGCTGTTCCCGAGCCTGGTCGGTTATCTGGCCAAGACCAGCGGTCTTGGTGCGGCCATCGGCATGTTTGCCGGCGGTGCCTATCTTGTCGTGCTGATTACCGCCTTGTTGTTGCCTGAAACGAAAGGGCGCGAGATCGAGTAAGGTCGTACGTTCCCGGGGGGCAAGCGCCGTCGTCGTGGCTCGCCGCCCGGGTTTTCTGAATCAAGGGAGTTCCGCATGAAGGTGCTTGTCCCCGTCAAACGGGTAGTGGATTACAACGTAAAGGTTCGCGTGAAGAGCGACGGCAGTGGCGTCGACATAGCGAACGTGAAGATGTCGATGAATCCGTTCGACGAAATCGCGGTGGAGGAGGCGGTGCGCCTGAAGGAAGCGGGCGTGGCGACGGAAGTGATCGCGGTGTCGGCGGGCGTGGCGCAGTCGCAGGAGACGCTGCGCACGGCGCTGGCGATCGGCGCGGACCGCGCGATCCTGATCGAGTGTGACGACGAGCTGCAACCGCTGGCCGTGGCGAAATTGCTCAAGGCCATCGTCGACAAGGAACAGCCGCAACTGGTGATCCTGGGCAAGCAGGCCATCGACGACGACTCCAATCAAACCGGACAGATGCTCGCGGCGCTGGCGAAGCTGCCGCAGGCGACGTTCGCCTCGAAGGTGACGGTGGCGGACAACCGCGCGCAAGTCACGCGCGAAGTGGATGGCGGTCTGGAGACGGTGTCGCTGTCGCTGCCGGCGGTGATCACGACGGACCTGCGCCTGAACGAGCCGCGTTACGTGACGCTGCCCAACATCATGAAGGCGAAGAAGAAGCCGCTGGAGACGGTCAAGCCGGCGGATCTGGGGGTGGATGTGACGCCACGGCTGAAGACGCTCAAGGTGGTGGAGCCGCCCAAGCGCAGCGCGGGGGTGAAGGTGGCGGACGTGGCGGCGCTCGTCGAGAAGCTGAAGACTGAAGCCAAGGTCATCTAAGGGAGACGACGAGATGAGCATTCTGGTAATTGCGGAACACGACAATCAATCGATCAAGGCTGCGACCCTGAACACGGTGGCCGCCGCGCTGCAATGCGGCGACGACGTGCATGTGCTGGTGGCGGGCAACAACGCGAAGGCGGCGGCTGACGCGGCCGCGCAGATCGCCGGTGTGAAGAAGGTACTGCTGGCCGATGCGCCGTACTTCGGTGACGGCCTGGCCGAGAACATCGCCGACGAGGTGGTGTCGATCGCAGGGGCGTACTCGCACATCCTGGCGCCGGCCACGGCGTACGGCAAGAACATCGCGCCGCGCGTGGCGACACTGCTGGATGTCGCGCAGATTTCGGACATCACGAAGGTCGACAGCGCGGACACGTTCGAGCGCCCGATCTATGCGGGCAACGCGATTGCGACGGTGCAAAGCGCGGACAAGGTAAAGGTGATCACGGTGCGCTCGACGGGGTTCGATCCCGTTGCGGCCAGCGGTGGCAGCGCGGCGGTGGAAACCGTGGCGGCCACGCCGGACACGGGCGTGTCGCAGTTCGTGGGTCGTGAAGTGACGAAGCTGGACCGTCCGGAACTCACGAGCGCGAAGATCATCGTCTCGGGCGGCCGGGGCTTGGGCAGCGGCGAGAACTACACGAAGGTGCTCGAGCCGCTGGCGGACAAGCTGGGCGCGGCACTGGGCGCCTCGCGCGCGGCGGTCGATGCGGGTTACGTGCCCAACGACTACCAGGTCGGCCAGACGGGCAAGATCGTGGCGCCGCAGTTGTACGTGGCGGTGGGCATTTCGGGGGCGATCCAGCACTTGGCGGGGATGAAGGATTCGAAGGTGATCGTGGCGATCAACAAGGATCCGGAAGCGCCGATTTTCTCGGTGGCGGATTACGGTCTGGTGGGCGATCTGTTCACGGTGGTGCCGGAGCTGACGGGCGCACTGTAAGCGTGAGGCTGCGGGATCGTCTCCCGCAGCCGATCCGCATGAGGAGGCTGGCCCGCGACGGTGTGGCGTCTTCATGCGAATCGGAAAGTCACGAAGGAACAGCGATGGATAAAGTCGATTGCGTGGTGATCGGCGCGGGCATCGTCGGGTTGGCCGTCGCGCGGGCGATGGCCATGGCCGGCCGGGAAGTGATCATCCTGGAATCCGAGCGCGCGATCGGCACCGGCACCAGCTCGCGGAACAGCGAAGTCATTCACGGCGGTATCTACTACCCACCCGGCTCGCTCAAGGCGACGTTGTGCGTCGAGGGCAAGCATCGCCTGTATGCGTTTTGCGCCTCGCATGGCGTGGCGCATCGGCGTTGCGGCAAGTTGATCGTCGCGACCAACGATCGTCAGGTGGGCGAGCTCGAGGCCATTGCCGCCAATGCGCGCGCCAGCGGTGTAGACGACCTGCAATGGCTCACTGCAGGCGAAGTCGCCCGGCGCGAGCCGACACTCCAAACCTTTGGTGCGTTACTGTCGCCGTCAACGGGCATCGTTGACAGCCACGGTCTGATGCTCGCCTTGCAGGGCGATGCGCAAAGCGCGGGGGCCATGCTCGCGTTCGACGCGCGCGTCGTCGGTGCCCGGGTGGGGCACGCCGAGGGCATCGAGCTGGATGTCGACACGGCAGGTGTCACGTCGACGCTGCGCGCCAACATCGTCGTCAACAGCGCAGGTCTTTATGCCGTGGATGTCGCGCGCACGTTCGTCGGCCTTGCCCCCGAATACATTCCGCCGCGCTACTACGCGAAGGGAAGTTACTTCACCTGTGCGCAGCGCGCGCCGTTCTCGCACCTGATCTATCCCGTGCCGGAGCCGGGCGGGCTGGGCGTACACCTGACGCTAGATCTCGCGGGACAAGCCCGTTTCGGGCCGAACGTGGCATGGGTCGACGAGATTGACTACACCGTCAATGCCGCCGATGGCGATGGTTTCTACGCGGCGGTGCGGCGCTATTGGCCGGCATTGGCAGACGGCGCGCTGCAGCCCGGCTATGCCGGCATTCGACCGAAGATCAGTGCACCCGGCGAGCCGGCGGCAGACTTCCGCATCGATGGGCCGGCGGTGCATGGTGTCGCGGGACTCGTCAACCTGTTCGGTATCGAGTCCCCCGGACTGACGGCGTCACTCGCGATTGCCGAAGCGGTGCGCGCGGCGCTTTGACGTGCGTTTCGATGTAAAAACGCGAGAGGTGACCGGTGGTCACCTCTCGCGCATTAGGCAGCTATCTGGCTAACCCCGTCGTGCGGTTCCAACGGTGCCGCGGGCGTTGCGCGGCATGCCTGTCGGACAAGAATCGGTGTGAAGGTGGTCGTGGTGGGTTTGCCGGTCAGCGCACGGCAACCGGCGGCTTCCACGAGGCCGGGTTGGTCCAGAACACCCCGCGCAGGCGATCGGTGTCGCCGCAGGGCGTGCTGCGGGTCGGCTTGCTGATCTGACCCGCGCAGGTGCTGATATCGCGGCCCGATTGTTGCAGGCGCTTCAGGATCGTATCGAGCATGCCTGATTCGCGCCACTCGTTGAGTTTGCGGCGGCAAGTCGGCACGGAGGGGTACTGCATGGGTAGCTTGGACCAGCTTTCGCCCGTGAACAGCACCCACAAGACAGCATTAGTCAGCGTGCGCTGCTCGACTTGAGGGCGGCCACGCCGCTCCGTACGGACCGGACGGTCACAAATCAGATCACGCAGGGCGTGCCATTCAACGTCGCTCAGTTCAGTAAACATAACACCTCGACCCAAAACAAACGGAGGCGCCGCAGGGGGCGAGTCCGAGTTTCACGATCCGGCAGGTACCGATGCAATCCGGTAAGTGCTTATTCGTGAAACCTCGGCCAAGGCGGCGTCGTTCCCCGATGCTGGAAATACAAGCAACAAGCATGCCAGATCATCGGGTTCTCTTATGAAGAACGCCGCGGGCGGGGCGAACCACACTGCGAAGGGAGCGTTTGACCAGCAAAAAAACGCCCACTTGGCAGGTGGGCGCAGCTCCTGGGTGGCTATTGGGATAGGCAATCGCAAAAGCGTCAGGAGAAAAGGAATACGTGCCTTTTGGCCAGTCCGGATCGTTTATTATTCTCGGCCCCGGCCAGAGTGTCTCGCTCCACATGCGCCAGCTTGTCAAGCTTGCAACCGCCATGATGACAAAAAGCGCGCGTCGACGCGCTTCGGAATTACCCCCATTGCGGTGCATCGGCCGTGTTGCCGGCGAGTCGCCCAAGATGAGTGCTCACTTGCGCCCCGATAGGGCATGGTGACGCGAGGTAGGGCGCAACTCCGCGCGTACGCGGTGCAACCGAGTCTCGGGAGGTGAGAAAGTGGCCGGGTCGCCGGGTGGCGTTTCGTCATGGCCCGACGGCGGGCCTGTGGCCTATAATGTGCGCCTTCGATGAATATCGTCTATCGGTTGCGCGGCACCCCTGCACACCGGTCGGCGCCAGTGTGCGCAAACGGCATGAGCAACGACAGCGATAACAAATACTCCGTCCCGGGCCTCGAGCGCGGATTGCGCGTTCTCATGACGTTCTCGGCGCGCGAGCCCGTGCTGGCCGGGGCCGACTTGGCGCGACGACTCGGCATCCCACGCTCGACGGTGTTCCGCCTGTTGCAGACACTCGAAGCCGAGGGGTTCATCGAGAAGGCCGGGGACGATCGTCATTACCGGTTGGGCGTGGCAGTGCTTCGCCTGGGTTTCGAGTATCTGAATTCGCTCGAACTGACCGATCTCGGAACGCCGGTCATCGAAAAGCTACGCGATGCCACGGGTTTCTCCAGCCATATTCTGATTCTCGATCAGCGCGACGCGGTGTTTGTCGCCAAAGCGGCGAGCCGTGAACTGGTGTTCGGCACGGTCCGCGTGGGCACTCGCCTGCCCGCCCATGCGACGGTCGTCGGACACATTCTGCTCGGCGACTACTCGCTGCCGGCGCTCAAGCAGCTTTACCCGGAAGCCAAGCTCGAAGGCTATACGGCCCACACGCCAACGACCGTGGAAGCGTTGTACCGCGTGGTCCAGGAAGACATCGCCCGCGGGTACAGCATGAGCCAGGCATTCTTCGAGCAGAACATCTCGACGATCGCGGCACCCGTGCGCAATCATCTCGGAAAGATCGTCGCCGTGATCAGTGTGACGATTCCTCAGTCGCGCGTAGAAGCGGACCTGCTCGAGAGCGGCATCGTCGAGAAGGTCGTGTCCGCCGCCGACGAACTCTCGCACAAGCTCAACTACCGCTCGGACCGCGCAGGCGCAACGTCGGCGGCGACGAAGTAAAGCGCGCCGGCTCGCGCGCGTCAGCCCACGCGCCATGCATTCGGTGTGTCGTCAACGGTGCGGCCCCATCAGTGTGTCTATATCAGCACGCCTTGATCACGCGCCTCTCCAGATGATTGCGCTTGTCTCGCGCAAACCACTTCGTCATAATTGTTTCGCCCAATAACCATCGTTCCATATTTGGTTAATGCGAGGCGAAGAGGTGCCGCTGTCCCGCGGCTTACTACGAGAGTCATCATGTCAGTTTCCCTGCGTCCGTCTGCGGCTCAGCGCCCGTCTCGAGTGCGTTTCTGGATGCTCTTCCTGGTATTCATCGGCACGGTCATCAACTATGTCGACCGAGCGAATCTCTCCGTGGCCGCCCCGATGCTCAAGCAGGAGTTCGGCCTGGACCCCGTCGCGCTGGGCTTTATCTTCTCGGCGTACGCGTGGACCTACGTCATCGCGAACATTCCGGGCGGCTGGGTCATCGACCGTTTCGGTACGCGTGCGATTTACGGCGTCGCCATTCTCGGTTGGTCGATGCTGACATTCATGCAAGGCTTCGCCTCGCGCTTTGCCGCGTTGTTCGCCATGCGTCTGGGCGTGGGTATCGCCGAAGCACCGACGTTCCCGGTCAATAACCGCGTGGTCTCGATCTGGTTTGCGCAACGTGAGCGTGGGGTGGCCACCAGCGTCTATCTGGTGGGCCAGTACATCGGCATGGCGGCCCTCACGCCCGTGCTGTTCTGGATCGCCCACACGTGGGGCTGGCGCGAGATCTTCTACGCGACCGGTCTCCTGGGCATTGTCTGGGCGGGCGTGTGGTTCGTCGGCTATCGCGACCCGGATCAATGTGCCTGGGTGAACGCCGCCGAGCTGGCGCACATTCGTCGCGGTGGGGCGCTTGTCGAGGTGGCGCCAACCGATCGGTCCGCCGCGAACGCTTTCCCGTGGCGCAAGTTGCTCGCGCTGTTCCGGAATCGTCAGATCATCGCGATCTGCGTGGGCAAGTTCGCGTCGCTCTCGTCGCTGTACTTCTTCCTGACGTGGTTCCCGACGTACCTGATCACCGAGCGCCACATGACGGTGCTCAAGGCGGGCGGCATGGCGTCCGTGCCCTTCGTGGCGGCGTCCATCGGTGTGGTTTGCGGCGGCCTGCTCTCGGACTGGCTACTGCGTCGCGGCGTGGCCGTGGGGACGGCGCGCAAGACGCCCATCGTGACCGGCTTGTTGCTGGTGCCGACCATGTCGCTCAGCGTGCTGACCGACGCCAATGGCCTCGTGATCGCCATCATGTCGTTCGCGTTCTTCGCGCAAGGCGTGGCCTCGGCCTCGTGGTCGCTGGTGGCCGACATCGCGCCCAAGGGCATGGTGGGCATCACGGGCGGGGCGGTGAACTTCGCCGGTAACCTGTCGGGCATCGTCACGCCGATTGCGATCGGGTTCATCGTCAAGGCGACCGGATCGTTCGGCTGGGCGCTCGGGCTTATCAGTCTCTTCGCGATCGCCGGCGTGTTGTGCTACCTGTTGCTGCTGGGTGAGGTCAAGCGCATCGAGCTCGATGACGACGCGCCCGGTGAGCGGGGTGAGGGCAATGGTGCCAACGCGGATGCGCGCGCGGTTTGAACGGCCCGATCGGCGTCACGCGGCCACGGCTTGACGGCGATAGTCGCCGGGACGCGCCCCGGTCCATTTTCGGAACGCACGAAAGAACGCGCTCGGATCGGCAAAGCCCAGCGACAGGGCGATCTCCAGCATCGGCTTGGACGTGTGGCACAGCGCATGAATCGCGAAATCGCGCCGCAGTTGGTCTTTGATCGACTGATACGACTGCCCCTCGTCCTCCAGTCGCCGACGCAACGTCGACGGTGTGGTGTGGAACTCGCCCGCCAGCGCGTCGAAGGCCGGCCAGCGATCGGTCGGCATCGTCTTCAAACGCCGCCGCACGCGCGCGACCATGCCCTTCGTATTCTTGTATTTGAGGATGATGTTGCCCGGCGCCGCGCGCAGGAATTCCTTCACCGACGCGTCGTTCTGCACCACCGTCAAGTCCAGGCAGGCTGCATCGAATTCGATGGCCGTATGTGTCGCGTGGAACACCAGACGCGGGGAGTACATCGTCCGATACTCGTCGCTGTATGCCGGCTCGGAAAATGAAAAATAGGCTGTGCTCAAGGGCACTCGACGCGCGATCAGCCAGCACGTCAGCGCATAGAAGAGAATCAGCAGTGTTTCGTGCCCGAAGATGCGTGGCGACCGTTCGTCCGCGCGCTCACGGACTTCGAGTCGGGCGAGCGCGCCGTCCCGCACCAGGTGCATCTGCAGGTCGTCGAGCAAGAGTCCCATGAAACGCGTTGCACGTTGCAGCGCCTGCTCGAGGGTGCGGCACGCGACGACGGTGTGACACAGCATCGCAAAGCTGCCGACTTTCATGCGGCGCGAATCCTGCCCGAAGAATTCGTCGTCGAGCGCGACACTGATCAGCCGCCACAGCTGCGCATAGCGATCCGCGGAAACGCGGGCTTGCGGGTGCGCGAGCAGCGATGGCGCGATATCCGCGGCATGCAGCAATGCCGCCGGATCGCCGCCGAGCCGCTCGACGTGCGCCAATGCGTTAATCACGAAATGAATCGAAATGCTGCCTTTTTCCATGCGTCGCGAAACGGAACATCGTAGCCAGGGGACGCAACGATTCTAGCAGTGCGGCCCCTGAAGACGCCTCCGATGCCGTCCGAAAACAGGATCGGCGCTTTCCGAATTCGCGTTCAGCGTATGACAACGAGACTGGCGACGACTTATTTCGGTGCCATGCGCAGCGCGCCGTCGAGACGAATCACTTCGCCGTTGAGCATGACGTTCTCGACGATATGGCGCACCAGCGCGGCATATTCCGACGGACGACCAAGGCGCGGCGGGAACGGCACCGAAGCGCCCAGCGCGGCCTGCACCTCCGGCGTCATGCCGGCCATCATCGGCGTTTCGAAGATGCCCGGCGCAATCGTCACCACGCGCACGCCAACGCGCGCCAGCTCACGTGCGGCCGGTAGCGTCAGGGCGGCAACGCCGCCCTTCGAGGCCGCATACGCGGCTTGCCCGATCTGTCCGTCGAACGCGGCGACCGACGCCGTGTTGACGACCACGCCGCGTTCGCCCTCGGCGTCGGCATCGCCCGTGGCCATGGCCGTTGCCGCGATGCGCAGCACGTTGAACGTGCCGATCAAATTCACATTGACGATGCGGGAAAAGCTGTCGAGCCGGTGCGGGCCTTGCTTGCCCAGAATACGTTCGCCCATGACGAGCCCAGCGCAGTTGACCACGCCGTTCAGACGGCCGAACGCGCTTTGGGCCGTGTCGACCAGGCGCTGAACGTCGTCTTCGCGGGTAATGTCGGTCGCGACGAAACGCGCGGCGTCGCCCAATGCCTCGGCCTGTCGGGCGCCGGCCTCGGCGTTGATGTCACCGAGCACGACCTTGGCGCCCGCGTCGACGAACATGCGGGCGGTGGCTGCACCGAGACCCGACGATGCGCCGGTGACGAGAAAGACACGATCCTTGATTTGCATGGGCTGCGATTCCTGAAAGAAAAGCGCGTTGAGGTTCAGACCGCG
Organism: Pandoraea cepalis; assembly: GCF_902459625.1. Taxonomy (NCBI): domain Bacteria; kingdom Pseudomonadati; phylum Pseudomonadota; class Betaproteobacteria; order Burkholderiales; family Burkholderiaceae; genus Pandoraea; species Pandoraea cepalis. Next base: position 51,408 of record NZ_CABPRY010000005.1, on the reverse strand, counting down.
CCGGCAGAAGTCTGCGCGGCCTTGGCGATTTCCTGGTTGCGCAAGATGAAGCGCTGAAGCTTGCCGCTCGGGGTTTTGGGCAGTTCGGCGACGAATTCGATTTCACGCGGATAGGCGTGCGTGGACAGCCGGTGACGGACATGCGCTTGCAATTCATGCGCGAGCGCGTCCGTCGGCGCGAACTGCGGGTGCAGCACGACGAACGCCTTGACCAGTTCGGTGCGCTCCGGATCCGGTTTGCCGACCACGGCGGTTTCGATCACCGCGGGGTGCTCGATCAGCGCACTCTCGACATCGAACGGCCCGATGCGATACCCGGCCGACGTGATGACGTCGTCGTTGCGTCCGACGAAGCTGATGCTGCCGTCCTCGTTGCGCTCGACAGTGTCGCCGGAGAGATAGTACTCGCCCACGAACGCAGGCGTGTCCCGCTCCCAGTAACCGTTGAACCACATCAGCGGCGATTGCCGTCGATCGAGGGCGAGCACGCCCGGCTGCCCGACCGGGCACTCGCGTCCGTCGTCACCCAGCACGACCACGCGATGTCCCGGCGACGCGAAGCCGGCAGTCCCGGCTCGCACGGGATGGGCCAGCGCGTGGTGATTACAGACGACCATGCCGAGTTCAGTCTGCCCATAGTGGTCATGAATGGTTACGCCGAGGTGCTCGGCAAACCAGCGGATGACTTCGGGGTTGAGTGGCTCGCCCGCACTGGACACGGCGCGCAGCTTTCCTTTTACGGCCGCGGCCGCCTTGTCGCCGCCCGCGATCAGCAGGCGAAAGGCGGTCGGTGAGCCGGCCAGATTCGTGATACCCAGTTTCTGGATGATTCGGTACGTACTTTCGACGTTGAAGGGGCCGTCGTAGAAGGTGGTGGGAATGCCCATCGCGAGCGGGCCCGTCACCGCGTAGTACAGGCCATAGGCCCAACCCGGATCGGCAATGTTCCAGAACGTATCGGTCGGTCGCAGATCGACGGCGTCGCGCATGTAGCCGACGAACGCCAGGATCGCGCGCAATGGCACCATGACCGGCTTTGCGGCGCCGGTCGTGCCCGAGGTGAACATCATCAGAAACGGATCGTCGCCGCGGCGCAGCACCGGCGCGAAGTCGGGGGCGTGTTGCTCGACTTCATGCCAGAAGCTGAAGTCGCCCCGGCGCACCCCTTGCCCGCGCGGTCCGCTGACCGTGGCGACGGGCGGGCAGAGGGCCACTTCGTCGAGCTTGGCCCGATTGGCACCGTCGGTCACCACCAGCTTGCTCTGGGCGCTGTGCAACCGGTGTTCGATGGCCTTCGGGCCGAATGCCGTGAAGAGCGGTTGATACACGGCGCCCGCGCGCCAGGTGCCAAGAATCGTCACGAGCAGTTCGGGGGTGCGCGGCAACAGCCCGCTCACGCGGTCGCCGGGCTGCACGCCCTGTTCGCGAAGGAAATTGGCAAAGCGCGCGGAGAGCGTTTGCAATTGGCGAAACGTCCATGTCTGGCTCGTGCCGTCTTTCCCTTCCCAGAACAGGGCGATGCGCCCGGGAAGCGCGTGGCGGTCACAGCACTCGACGCACGCGTTCATCGCGTCGAGTTGGCCGGCAAGCGTGGCGCGCACGGTCGCGTCGAGGTCGAACGCGCGGTAGGTGTCGGCGTAGTCGGCAGTCATGGGTCGTCTCCTGTAGTCGGATGCCGGTCCGCAGCCGCGCGCCTATGATGGAAAGGCTCGGGCACGCATCGCGGACCGCCGTGGCGCCGTCTTGATCCGGGACGCGGCGCTCACTCGGCATTGGCAAAATTCATCCTAATGCGTGGCGTCGGCGAGAGGCAATGCCCAAACGGGTCAGAGTATGTGAGGGATTTATCCACTCCGTCAGTGGGGACTTGAATGGTGGCGGGGCTCCCCGCCGGGCAAGGCGCTTCGGTGACGCAGACCGAACCGAGGGTTTTACCGAGGGTGGCTTCGTCCGTTTCCGATGGCAATTCCGCTCATGCAGTTTGCCGCTTTTGGCTATGGTGCCGATGCGGCGCGATCCCTACACTGATTCCATTGATAGGGCACTGGTGCTGGCGATCCCTTCGGATAACGGCAGGGTGCAGGAGACAGAACATGGATTTCTATACCGAAGACCAACGCATGATTCGCGACATGGCGCGTACGTTTGCCAGCGAGCAGCTTGCGCCGAATGCGGCGCAATGGGACCGCGACTGCGCGTTGCCCAACGCCATGGTCGCGCAAATGGGCGAGCTTGGTTTGCTGGGGATGATGGTGCCCGAAACGTACGGCGGCTCTTACACGGATTACACGGCGTATGCCCTGGCGATGGAGGAGATTGCCGTCGGTTGTGCGTCGACAGCCACGATGATGTCTGTTCACAACTCCGTGGGGTGCGGGCCGATTTTGAAATTCGGCACCGACGCGCAGCGTGAGCGCTGGTTGCCGGATCTGGCTGCCGGTCGGAAAATCGGAGCGTTCTGCCTGACTGAACCGCAGGCCGGGTCGGAGGCCAATAATCTGCGAACGCGTGCCGAGCGCCGCGGCGACAAATGGGTGCTCAACGGCAGCAAGCAGTTCGTGACGAACGGCAAGCGCGCGGCGATCGCCATCGTGTTCGCCGTAACGGACCCCGCGGCCGGCAAGCGTGGCATCTCGGCGTTTATCGTGCCGACGCATACCCCGGGGTTCGAGGTGGGGCATCCCGAGCACAAGCTCGGCATCCGGGCGTCGGATACGTGCCCGATCACCCTCGTCGACTGTGAAGTGGGCGACGATGCGCTCCTTGGCGAACCGGGGCAGGGACTGAAGATTGCGTTGTCCAATCTCGAGGGCGGACGCATCGGCATTGCCGCGCTCGCGCTCGGCGTGGCGCGGGCGGCGTTCGAAGCGGCGCTGCGGTATTCCGGCGAGCGCCAGCAGTTTGGCAAGCCGATCCGTGAGCATCAGAGTATCGCGAACATGCTGGCGGACATGACGACGCGTATCAACGCGGCAAGATTCCTGATCCTGCACGCGGCGGCGTTGCGCACCCAGGGATTGCCGTGCCTGTCCGAGGCGTCGCAGGCCAAGCTGTTCGCGTCGGAGCTGGCGGAGTCGGTGTGCTCCGACGCCATCCAGATTCACGGCGGCTACGGCTATCTCGAGGATTATCCGGTGGAGCGTCACTACCGCGATGCCCGTATTACGCAGATCTACGAGGGTACTAGCGAGATTCAGCGTCAGGTCATTGCCCGCGCGCTGGACTGATCGCGAAACGGCAAACGTGGCAAGCGATACGGCGATGAGATCATGGGCCTGGCGGCGACGATTGGCGCAGCATGGCTAAGGGGGAGGGGGAGTGACTCAGCATGAGCGCGCCGTCGAGGCGCAAGATGAAGTGTTGTTCGACGTGGTCAATGGATTCGGCGTCATCACCCTGAACCGGCCGAAGGCGTTGAACGCGATCACGCACGGCATGGTGCGATCGATGTGGCACCAGCTCAATGCGTGGGCCGACGACCCCGCGGTGCGGGCCGTGTTGATCGAAGGCGCGGGCGAAAAGGCGTTCTGCGCAGGCGGCGACGTGCGAGCGCTCTATGAAAGCCGCGTGAACGACGCGAGCGATCACCAGGCGTTCTTCATCGACGAATACCGTCTCGACTATCTGATACACCGTTACCCGAAGCCATATATCGCTCTGCTCGACGGGATTGTGATGGGCGGCGGCATGGGCGTCGCGCAAGGGGCGGCGCTGCGTATCGTTACGGATCGCACTCGACTGGCGATGCCGGAGACGGGCATCGGCCTGTTTCCTGACGTGGGCGCCAGCTGGTTCCTCGGGCATCTGGCACCGACGCTTGCGCGCTATCTCGGTCTGACCGGCGCGACCATTACTGCGGCCGATGCCCTGTATTGCGGGCTCGCCGACGTCTGGCTCGAAGGCGACGCGCCGCAGCAATTACGGGCGGCACTCCGGCATTTCAATTGGCCGGAAGATGCGCCTGCCAGCGATGCGAAGCTCGACGCAAGCGGGGCAGGAGGAGGTGCAGGCGGTGCAAGTGGGGTGGACGACGCTACTGGGGCCAACGCCGGGGCCAACGCCGGGGTCAACGCGGGGGTCAACGCGGGGGCCAACGGCGGATGCCGGGCAGACCGCCATGCGTCGGTATCTGCGTCGGCCGATCTGCTGGAACGGCTTCGATCCGTTATCCTCCCGCTGGGGCGCGCGTGGACCGACGCCGCGCCGTTGGCGCACGTGCGGGCCACCCTCGACCGGCATTTCAGCGCAATCGACGTGCCGGGGATTGTGGCGTCGCTCGCCAGCGACGCGCAGACCCCCTGGGCCATCGACACGCTCGCGTTGTTGCAGCAGCGCTCGCCGCTGAGCCTGTGCGTGACCGACCGGCAATTGGCGAAGGGACGTCGGCTCGATCTGGCCGACGCGTTTCGCATGGAGCTGGTGCTGGGATATCACGCGTTCGCGTCCGGTGATTTCGTCGAGGGCGTGCGCGCCCTGCTGATCGACAAGGACAAACAGCCGCGATGGCGCTACGCCACCCTGGATGAAGTCCCGCAGGCACAGGTCGAGGCCTTCTTCGTCTCGCCGTGGCCGCAAGGCGAGCATCCCCTGAAAGCGTTGGGAGATCATTGAACTTCGGCGAACGCATGCGACAATGCCCGCTTTGCGGGGGACCGCACCATCCGTTGGAGTCCAGATGCTTGTCGAAATCGCCCGTCTACTCTTAGACCTCGTCTTCTCGCTATTCGGCGCGTTGTTGCTGTTGCGCGTGTGGATGCAAGCGACGCAGTTGCCTCCGCGCAATCCGCTCTCACAAGGGGTGTTCCAGTTCACCAACTGGATGGTGTTGCCGTTGCGGCGTATCGTGCCGGGCGTGGGCGGCATCGACTGGGCGAGCTTGATCGCCGCGTGGCTGTGCGGCATCGTCTATCTGGTGCTGATCACCGCCGTCGTGGGCGTCTCGCCGGTCGCGGTGTTCCCGCGCGGCTTGCTGGTGGCGTTGGTGTTGGTGGCCAAGTGGGGCGCCAACCTCGTGATGTGGATGACGCTGTTGATGGCCGTGCTGTCGTGGGTCAATCCGCGTGCCGCCGCCATGCCGATTCTCCAGCACTTGCTCGACCCGCTGCTGCGCCCGATCCGTCGCGTCATTCCGATGGTCGGCGGCTTCGATCTGTCGCCGCTCGGACTGTTCCTGCTGATGCAGATCCTGCTGATCGTGCTCGCGCGCTTAAGCCTTTTCTTCGCGACGCTCTGATGCATTGGCGGGCAGCGTCGCTGCCTGCCGACACTCACGGGCGGTCGAGTCGACGGGCCATCCCGTTGACTCGATCGACCCCGCTGCCGCTGCCGTCCTCGCTGATGCGGTCGATGTGGTCGATGCGGACCGCTGGCTGACGACGCGCCCTCCCGCTTGCCCTGCGTGATGCGCGTACGCCATCGTTGGCCGCGCCGCCTACGCGCGCTCTCCGCCCGCTCGCGCCAGACCCAGCCGATGCAGGACGCGGCGACCATCCTCGGTCACGATCACTTTGGCTTGTCCCTCGTCGACATTCACATGCACCAGACGCGCTTGCTCCAGCGCCGCGAGGTCCGGTGGTTCGAGCGCATCGGCATCGATAGGGCCAAGGGATGCGGCCGCCAGCAACAGCGTGGCGATTTCATGCGGGCTCAGCATGGTCATGCTCCTTGAGGCGAAGGCTTTTCGTCAGCGTACCGGGCAAATGTAAGCCCTCGGCTACGCCATGTTTACCGCACGTTACGACTCGCCTCCGACCCCGCCTCCCCAGAAGATCCTTCGACGGTGCTGTGATGCGGCGGCCTGACGGTTCACGTCGGTCGCAAATCGCCGCGCGGTGACGCCGTACGCCTAACGTCGGATCGCAAAGCGTCCGGCAAGTTCGTGCATTCGGGTTTTCCCTAGTATGACCGCTTTTTGCGTCTCGATGGCGGGCTTCCCCCCTGTTTTGACAGGGGTTGCCGCGAAACTCGAGGGGGCGCGCGCTCGCCTCGCCATCATTTGAACTATTTTTTTTCTTTTGACGGGGGGTGAATGAAAATATACTTTCTTCGTCACCCATAGAACGCCTTGGTCCATGATTAACGCCGATTCGTTGCCCGCCGATTTGCCGCTCACCGAGCGCATCGTGCGCGCCATGCCCGATCTGACGCCCGCGCAGCAGCGCATGGCGGCGTTCGTGCTCGAAAACACGTTTCGTGCGGCGACCATGCGTATCGACGAATTTGCCGACGCCGTTGGCGTGTCGCTCGCCACTGTCAATCGCTTCGCCCGCGCGCTCGGCTTCGACGGCTATCCGCAATGCCGGGCCGCGATGGTGCGCGGGTTCGAGGCGACACTGGCCCCAATCGAAAGCCTGCGCACGAGCAAAGCGCAGGCGAGCGCCAGTGCCGATGTGATGGCGGCGTCATTGGCGCAGGCCGCCGAGAACCTCGAATGGACGCGTCGCACGCTCGACGCCGGCACTTGCGAGCGTGCCGTCGACGCGATTCTGCAGGCGCGGCGCATCTACGTGCTGGGGCTGGGCGCGAGCGGTTATCTCGCCGGCCTGCTGCATCACGGTCTCGATCCATACTGTGAGAATGTGCAAGCGGTGGTCGGCGCCGGGGGATCGACGCATGCTGCGCGCCAGCTCTTCAAACTGCGCGAGGGCGACCTGGTGATCGCGCTCGCCTTCCCGCGATATGTGACGGACACCATCACGCTTTGCCGACGCCTGCGCGGGCGCGGGGTGCCCTTGTTGGCGCTCACTGACAGCCCGACGTCGCCGTTGGCTCCGCTTGGCGACATCGTGATTTTCGTGCGCAGCAAGCCGCGGCTGTCCAGCAACTCTGAAGCGAGCGTGCTGGCGATGATCGACGCCCTGTGCGACGCCGTAGCCCAACGCGCCAAACACGCCGTCGATCGCGCGACGGAACTCACCGATTTCCTGCTGCCGTGGCTCGATTCCGCCTCGCTGGCCCCGGCGGCCACGGCAGGCCGTCTGGCTAACGTGCCGGCAGGATCGGCCGTGGGTCAAATCGTTACACCGCAACGCACGGCGGCTGCCACGGTCACGGCAAAGGCGTTGACAAGCGCGGCCACGGCGGCAGGCGTCACGATGCAAAGCCAACCGAACCCGGCCCCACCGGCCACGCCCCGCCTTGCGCCGGGCCGTCTGGACAGAAAGGACAAAGCCTCATGAGTCACACCCAACGTGCGGTCATCGCCATTCATGGCGGTGCCGGAACCATCAGTCGCGACACCTCGCCGGCGGAAATCGCGGCCTATCACGAGGCATTGGCCGACGCCTTGCGCGCGGGCCAGACCGTGCTCGCCGCGGGCGGATCGGCGCTCGATGCCGTCACCGAAGCCGTGCGTCACCTCGAAGATTGTCCGCGCTTCAATGCGGGACGCGGCGCCGTGTTCACCCACGAGGGCACGCACGAACTCGACGCGGCCATCATGGACGGTGCCACGCTCGACGCGGGCGCCATCGCCTGCGTGCATCGCGTGCGCAACCCGATTCTCGCCGCCCGCTCGGTGCTCGAACATAGCCCGCATGTATTGCTCATGGGCGAGGGCGCGGAAGCCTTCGCGGCGGCCAACGGGGCCGAACTGGTCGAGTCCGGGTACTTTTTCACCGAAGGTCGCTACGCCCAATGGCAACGCGCGCTGGCCGATGCGGCGGTTGCGCTCGACCACGACATGCCGCTCAAGAAAGAGCCGATCGATCCCGACACCAAGTTCGGCACAGTCGGGGCCGTGGCATGCGACATGCATGGACACGTGGCGGCCGCGACATCCACCGGGGGCATGACGAACAAGGCGGTCGGCCGCGTGGGCGACACGCCGCTCATCGGCGCCGGGTGCTATGCGAACGATGCGACAGCGGCCGTCTCGGCGACGGGGACCGGCGAGGCGTTCATCCGCACGGTGGCGTGTTACGAAGTGGGCGCGCTGATGGCCTACGCGGGCCTGTCGCTCGCCGATGCCGCCGAGCGCGTGATTCACGAGCGGCTGCCGCGCGTGCAGGGTCGCGGCGGCCTGATCGCCGTCGACGCGCAAGGCAACGTCGCACTGCCCTTCAATACCGAAGGGATGTATCGTGGCGTGGCCCGCGTGGGCGAGACGCCCGTGACGTCCATTCACGAGTAACGCTCGAAGGCGAGGGGCCTGGCCGTCATCGGTCTGGGCCTCGGTATCGCCTGGTATCACTTGGTATCACTTGGTATCACACGGCATCACGCCGAATCAAGATTCAGACCAGCAAGCGAAGATTAGCGAGGACAGGCGTGGCAGAGCGCAAGACAACCCCTACGATTTCGTTGCCCGACGAGCGCGTGCTCGACGTGCGCGGCCTTACCGTGCAGTTCGCGACGTCCGAGCGCATGGTCACGGCCGTGCGCGACCTGTCTTTCCATGTCGACCGTGGCGAGACGCTCGCCATCGTGGGCGAGTCGGGCTCCGGCAAGTCGGTGACGTCGCTGGCCGCCATGCGCCTCGTCGAGACCGGGGGGGGACGTATCGCCCAAGGCTCGATGGTCATGCGCCGCCGCAACGGCTCGCTCGTCGACCTCACGCGCGCGAGCGGCAGCTCCATGCGCAGCATTCGCGGCGCGGACATGGCGATGATCTTCCAGGAGCCGATGACCTCGCTCAACCCGGTGTTCCCGGTGGGCGAACAGATTGCCGAATCGATTCGCCTGCACCAGGGCAAGGACACCGGCGCCGCGCGTGCCGAAGCCCTGCGCATGCTCGAACTCGTGCGCATTCCCGAAGCACGCCGCGTGCTCGACCGCTTCCCGCATCAACTCTCGGGGGGAATGCGTCAGCGGGTCATGATCGCGATGGCGTTGTCGTGCAAGCCGGGCCTGCTGATTGCCGACGAACCCACGACTGCCCTGGACGTGACGATTCAGGCGCAGATCCTGCAGTTGATTCGTGCGCTGCAAGACGAGATGCACATGGGGGTCGTATTCATCACGCACGACATGGGCGTGGTGGCGGAAGTGGCCGACCGCGTGCTCGTCATGCATCGCGGCGACGCGGTGGAAGAGGGGCCGTCGCGCGAGATTTTCGCGGCGCCGCGCGAGCGCTACACACAGGCACTGCTCTCGGCCGTGCCGCGTCTGGGCTCGATGCAGGGGACCGACCTTCCGGCGCGTTTTCCGCTGCTGCGCTACGACGCCCCGGCCGACGCCAGGCCCCTGGCGGAAACGCCACAACCGCCGGTCAAGACCGACGCCGGCCCGATCCTTCGCGTGAAGGATCTGGTCGCCCGATTCGATGTGCCGTCGGGGTTCTTCGGTGGCGTGAAGCAGCGCGTGCACGCCGTCGAGCGCGTGAGTTTCGATCTGTACCCGGGCGAGACGCTGGGTCTCGTGGGCGAGTCCGGATGCGGCAAGTCGACCACGGGGCGCGCGTTGCTGCGTCTGGTCGCCAGCCAGGGCGGTTCCATCGAATTCGGCGGCAAGCCGATTCAGGATCTCGCCGGACGCGCGCTGCAGCGGCTGCGCCGCGACATCCAGTTCATTTTCCAGGATCCGTTCGCGTCGCTCGATCCGCGCCTCACCGTGGGCTTCTCGATCATGGAGCCGCTGCTCGTGCACGGCGTGGCCAGCGGAGTCGAGGCCGAGCGGCGCGTGGCCGAACTGCTCGAGCGGGTTGGCCTGCCGACCGATTACGCCCAGCGCTATCCGCACGAGTTCTCGGGCGGGCAGCGCCAGCGTATTGCGATTGCACGGGCGCTGGCCCTCAAGCCGAAGGTCGTGATCGCCGACGAATCCGTCTCGGCGCTCGACGTCTCCGTGCAGGCGCAGATCATCAACCTGATGCTCGATCTGCAGAAGGAGTTCGGCATCGCGTTCCTGTTCATCTCGCACGACATGGCGGTCGTCGAGCGCATCAGCCATCGGGTGGCGGTGATGTTCCTCGGCCAGATCGTGGAGATCGGTCCGCGTCGCGCCATCTTCGAAAACCCGCAGCATCCATACACGAAGAAGTTGATGTCGGCCGTGCCGATTGCCGATCCGGCGCGTCGTCACGCCAAGCGCGAGTTGTTGACGGAAGAGATTCCCAGCCCGATCCGCGCGGTCGGCGACGAACCGCAGGTGCAGCCGCTGGTGGAAGTCGGCGCGGGGCACTTCGTGGCGCGCCACCGCGTGGCCGGCGTGTATTGATCGTGATTCAGTAGCTCAGGCAGTCCCCAGTTGCAGTTCTCGTTGTAGCCACAATGCCCGCCAAGGGATGCAGTCGCAAGACTCGCTCGCGGCGACCCCGTCAGACAAGAAGGAGAAAGACAGATGTCGAAAAACGCTTTGTTGGGCGCTCGCTGGAAAACCGCGATCGCGTCCGTTGCCGTGGCGTCCGCGGTGCTCAGTGCAGCCCCGGCGTTCGCCGCCAAGGATGTCGTGATGGCCGTGCAGTCGACGTTTACGACGATGGACCCGTACGACGCCAACGATACGCTGTCGCAAGCCGTTGCCAAGTCGTTCTACGAAGGCATGTTCGGCTTCGACAAGGACATGAAACTCATCAACGTGCTGGCCGACAGCTATACGGTGTCGCCGGATGGCCTCGTCTACACGATCAAGCTCAAGTCGGGGGTGAAGTTCCAGGACGGCACGACGTTCGATGCGGCCGCCGTCAAGGCCAACTTCGACCGCGTGACGAATCCGGACAACAAGCTCAAGCGCTACAACCTGTACAAGGAAATCGCCAAGACGGAAGTGGTCGATCCGCATACGGTGAAGTTCACGCTCAAGGAGGCGTTCTCGCCGTTCATCAATACGCTGGCGCACCCGTCGGCCGTGATCATTTCGCCCGAGGCGCTCAAGAAGTACGGCAAGGACATCGCCTCGCACCCGGTCGGCACCGGCCCGTTCGAGTTCGTCGAATGGAACCGCACCGATTACGTGAAGGTGAAGAAGTTCGACGGCTACTGGAAGAAGGGCTATCCGAAGGTCGACACGATCACCTTCAAGCCGGTTGTCGACAACAACACGCGTGCCGCCGTGATGCAGACCGGCGAAGCCAGTTTCGCCTTCCCGCTGCCTTACGAGCAGGCCGCCACGCTGAAGGCCAGCGGCAAGGTCGATGTGATCGCCGGCCCGTCGATCATCCAACGCTACATCAGCTTGAACACCCGCCAGAAGCCGTTCGACGACGTGCGCGTGCGTCAGGCGATCAACTACGCCATCAACAAGGAAGCGCTGGTGAAGGTGGCCTTCTCGGGCTACGCAACGCCGGCTGAAGGCGTGGTGCCGAACGGGGTGGATTACGCCGCCAAGACCGGCCCGTGGCCGTACAACCCGGCCAAGGCGAAAGAACTGCTCAAGGAAGCCGGCTACCCGAACGGCTTCGAGACCACCCTCTGGTCGGCTTACACGTTCACGACGGCGCAGAAGGTGATTCAGTTCGTGCAGCAGCAACTGGCGCAGGTTGGCATCAAGGCGCAGGTGCGCGCGCTCGAAGCCGGTCAGCGTGTCGACCTCGTCGAGTCGGCGCCGGATCCCGACAAGGCCCCGGTGCGCATGTACTACGTGGGCTGGTCGTCATCGACGGGTGAAGCCGATTGGGCGCTGCGTCCGCTGCTGGCCTCCGAGTCGTTCCCGCCGAAGCTGTTCAACACGGCGTACTACAAGAACGATGCGGTGGATGCCGACTTCAACAAGGCGCTGCTCACGACCGACCGCGCGGAGAAGGCCAAGCTCTATACCGACGCGCAGAAGAAGATCTGGAACGACGCGCCGTGGGCGTTCCTCGTGACGGAAAAGCTGCTGTATGCGCGCAACAAGAACCTGTCGGGCGTCTACACGATGCCTGACGGATCGTTCAACTTCACCGATATCTCGATGAAGTAAGCGCCGCGCGCAAGTGTGACGTGCCCGCGCCGCCGGCATTGGCCGGCGGCGCGGTTTACCGCAAGACATGGTTTGGCAAGACGTTCGGCAAGACTGCGATGCTCAATTACTCTCTCAAGCGCCTGTTCGGCCTGATTCCCACGCTGCTGATCGTGGCTGTGCTGGTGTTCGCCTTCGTGCACATGTTGCCGGGCGATCCGGCGCGTCTGGCCGCCGGTCCGCAGGCGGACGAGGCGACCGTGGCGCTGGTGCGCCAGGATCTCGGCCTCGACAAGCCGTTGCTCACGCAGTTCACGAACTTCATCACGCACGCAGTGCGTGGCGACTTCGGGCTGTCGATGCGCAGCAAGCAGCCGGTCTCCGAAGAGATCGGTAGCCGCTTCATGCCGACGCTGTGGCTCACGCTGGTGAGCATGATCTGGTCGGTGATCATCGGCATGGGCCTCGGGGTCGCCTCGGCGGTCTGGCGCAACCGCTGGCCCGACCGGCTGGGCATGACGTTCGCCGTCTCCGGTATTTCGTTCCCCGCCTTCGCGCTGGGGATGCTACTGATGCAGGTCTTTTCGGTGCAGCTCGGCTGGCTGCCCACGATGGGCGCCGATTCGTGGAAGAGCTATATCCTGCCGTCGATCACCCTCGGGGCGGCGGTGGCGGCCGTGATGGCGCGCTTCACCCGCTCGGCGTTCGTCGACGTGTTGCACGAAGATTTCGTGCGCACGGCGCGCGCGAAGGGGCTCAATGAAATGCGCGTGGTCTTCAAGCACGCGCTGCGCAACGCCATGATTCCCGTCGTCACCATGATGGGCTTGCAGTTCGGTTTCTTGCTCGGCGGCTCGATTGTCGTCGAGGTGGTCTTCAACTGGCCGGGGCTCGGGCGTTTGCTGATCGATTCGGTCGAGATGCGCGACTACCCGGTGATCCAGGCGCTGGTGCTGCTGTTCTCGCTCGAGTTCATTCTGATCAACCTCGTGGTCGACGTGCTGTACGCCGTCATCAACCCGACCATTCGCTACAAGTGAGGCACGCACCATGAACGCGGGTCAACCGACTACTACCGCCAACGCCGCGGCCTCCACCAGCCAAACGCGCGTGCGCACGCCGTGGCGTGAGTTCTGGCGCAAATTCAAGAAGCAGCACATCGCCATGGTCGCCGGGGCGTTTGTGCTCGCGCTCGTCATCATCGCGATTCTTGCACCGCACCTCGTGCCGTTCGATCCGGAGAACTACTTCGACTACGACGCCCTGAACGCCGGGCCGTCGGCGACGCATTGGTTCGGTGTCGACTCGCTGGGGCGCGACATCTTCAGCCGCGTGCTCGCGGGTGCACGGATTTCGCTGGCCGCCGGGTTCGGGTCGGTCGCGCTGGGTGCGGTGATCGGCACGGTGCTCGGGCTGCTCGCCGGCTATTACGAAGGCTGGTGGGATCGCATCGTCATGCGCATTTCCGACGTGCTCTTCGCGTTCCCGGGCATTCTGCTCGCCATCGGTGTGGTGGCCGTGTTGGGGAACGGCATGATCAACGTGATCGTCGCCGTCGCCATCTTCTCGATTCCGGCCTTCGCTCGGCTCGTGCGCGGCAACACGCTGGTGCTCAAGCATCTGACGTATATCGAAGCGGCGCGCTCCATCGGGGCGTCGGACTGGACGATCATCATGCGGCACATCTTGCCAGGCACGGTGTCGTCCATTGTCGTGTACTTCTCGATGCGTATCGGCACGTCGATCATCACGGCCGCGAGTCTGTCGTTCCTCGGTCTGGGTGCCCAACCGCCCACGCCGGAGTGGGGGGCGATGCTCAACGAAGCCCGTGCGGACATGGTCAACGCCCCGCACATCGCCATCTTCCCGAGCCTGGCCATTTTCCTGACCGTGCTCGCGTTCAACCTGCTGGGCGACGGCCTGCGCGACGCGCTCGATCCGAAGCTCGATCGGCATTGATGACTGCGCAGGAGCGCCGCATGATACCGTCGACGGACCCGCGCGAAGCCTTGTTCGGTGCGCCCTACGTGGGGCATCTGCCGGCCGGGCCGCGCCATGCGATCACCGACGTGCCGGGCGTGTACGTCGGTCATGCCACGCTCGCGCAAGGCCCGGTGCAGACGGGCGTGACGGTGGTGTGCCCGACGCCCGCCAACGCTGCCGCCGCGGAAGTGCCCGACGCCGGCTGGGATCCGTTCCGGGACAAGATTCCGGCGGCCGCTGCCGTCATCAATGGCTTCGGCAAGAGCGTCGGATTGATGCAGATCGACGAACTCGGCGTGCTCGAGGCGCCGGTGGCGCTCACCAACACGTTTTCCGTCAGTCACGTGGTGCTTGGCCAGTTGCGCGCGGCGATCGCGGCGAATCCGGACATCGGCCGTGGCAGCCCGTCGCTGAATCCGACGGTGCTCGAATGCAACGACGGCTATCTCAACGATATGCAGGCGTTTGCTGTGACCGACGCACACTATGCGCAGGCGCTGGCGAATGCGTCGCGCGATGTCGCGCAGGGCGCGGTCGGCGCGGGGCGCGGCATGTCGAGCTTCGGCCTCAAGGGCGGTATTGGCTCCGCGTCGCGCATAGTCGAGACGGCCGGGGCGCGCTTTACCGTCGGCGTGCTCGTGCTGTCGAATTTCGGCCGTCCGTCGCAACTGACGATCGCCGGGCGTCATGTCGGGCCGGTGCTCGACGCGCGTCTGGCGCAGCCGGCGTTGAGCGCGGCACCCGAGCGTGGCTCCATCATCATGTTGGTGGCCACCGACGCGCCGCTCGATGCGCGCCAGTTGCGCCGGGTCGCCACGCGTACCGGTGCCGGCTTGGCGCGCACCGGGTCCGTGTACGGCCACGGCAGCGGCGATGTCGCACTCGCCTTCACCACGGGCTATACGGTGTCGCATGACGCGACGGGCCGCGTTGCCCCCGCCGCGCTTGTGCCGGACGCCTTGCTCGACCCGATTTTCCAGGCCACGGCGGACGCCACCGAGCAGGCGATCCTGCACGCGCTCTTTGCGGCCGAGTCGGTGCTCGGGCGCGACGCGCACGTGCGCCGCGCCCTCGCCGACGTGCTGCCCGACTGGGCCTCGCTGTAAGCCTTTCACGACAAAGCCGACATCATGCGAATCCTGATCTCCACCGATATCGAAGGCGTCGCGGGCGTCTTCCACGCCGAACAGACCCGGGCGGGCAATGGCGAATACGAACGCGCGCGCCGCTGGATGACGCACGAGGCCAATGCCGCTGTCGAAGGCGCGTTTGCCGGCGGCGCGACCGAAGTGATGGTCAACGATTCGCACGGCGGTTTTCGCAACCTGCTGCCGGACGAACTCGATCCGCGCGCCCGCCTCGTGCTGGGCAAGCCGCGCTATCTTGGCATGGTGGCGGGGGTGGAGGCCGGTTGCGATGCGCTCTTCATGATCGGCTACCACAGCCGATCGCAGAGCGCCGGGATCCTGGCGCATACGATCAACAGCTTCGCCTTCGCGCGCGTGTGGCTGGCGGGGGAGGAAGCGAGCGAGGCCATGTTGTACGGCGCGCTCGCCGGCGAGCGCGGTGTGCCGATGGTCATGGCCAGTGGCGACGACGTCTTCTGCGAAGAGACGCAACTGATCTTTCCCCATGCGCATTACGTGCAGACGAAAGCCGCCTGGGGACAGGGCAGTGGCATGACGCTCAACCCGAGCCAGTCGTGCGACCTGATCCGCGACGCCGCCAAGGCATCGCTCGCGGACCCGCGCACGTGGCATGCCTACCGGGTCGAGACGCCCGTCGAGGTGCGCCTGCAGGCGCAGACCCCCGCACTGGCCGACCTCTTCTGCCAGTGGCCGACGCTTGAGCGTGTCGATGGCGTGACCCTGCAATTCGTCGCGCCAAGCGTCGAGGCGGCGGTTCGGGTACTGAACTGCCTCTCGGCGATGTCGTTCATGCTGCGCTGAGTGCCGTTTTGGCGCCACCTCCCGTCCCATGTTGTTAAGGCGCTACTGAATCAGGGTTCTCCGTCACGAAATGTCAATGCCTGGCATGCGATAATCCGTAATATTTCGTAACGGCGGCGCCGTGCTATCGGTTGCCCCCTGGATCATTGAGCACCGGCGGGGCCGGGCGAGGCATCATGGATATCAGAAACGCCCGACGGTGGGCGGAACCCGGCGCGAAGCGTTACGTCGGGGCGTTGCTCGTGGTTTTTGCCGCGTTTGTCGTGCGCAGCCTGCTGCACCCGGTGCTCGATCACTCGATGCCGGGCATCTTCTTTACTTGCGCCGTCATCATTGTCGAATTCACATGGGGATTGGGGCCGGCGATCATGGCCATGATCATCAGCATCCCGATTTTCGACTTCTTCTTCGTGCCGCCGTTTCGCGACATCGCTCAGTTCGACCGGCGCGATGTGCTGATCGTCTCCGGCTTCCTGTTGATTACGCCACTTGCCGTCGTGCTGATCGAGCGCCTGCGTCGCGCCCAGTACCGTGCCGAGCTGATCGCGGAGGTCGCGCAGACACGCTATGAGATGCTGCTGCGCGCCGAAAACGAGCGCATGCTCCTGTCCGACTCGGTGCAACTGGGCAATGCGCTGATGACGTATCTGACGAAGCACCTCGATACGATCTTCTATCTGTCCAATCCGGCCGCGCATTACGAATACATCGACGAGCATTTTCGCCGGGCGACGGGCGTCGCGCCCGACGTCGTCAAGCGCGAGGGGCTGCTCGCGCTGCTGCATCCGGAGGACGCACAGCGTATGGCGGGGCTGTTTGCCCTCGATGGCGAGCGCCCCCATCATGGCGCGCACAATCTGCGTATCCGCACGCGCGACGGCGGCTACGAGATGTGCCATTGCGAATTGCAGTATTTTCGCGCGCACGTTGGCACGTACGTGATTTTGCGCTTGCATGCGGGGCCGACGGTGCGTCCGGTCGCGCCGCTGCAGACGCTCACACCGGCAGCCACGGCGCATGATGTCACCGAGACGCCCCTCGTCTCCGGCGGGATTTGACCATGTTCCAGGAAGATATTTTCTACAAGGGCGGCGAGCATGCAGTGCTGATGCTGCCGGGGCTGTCGAGCACGCCGCTCGAAATGCGTCCGGTGGCGAAGGCGTTGCATCGCGAGGGCTACACCGTCTGGGTGCCGCATATCGAAGGCTACGGACTCGGCGGGCCATGCACGGACTGGCGCGCCTGGATTGCCGCCGCGCGGGCGAAGTATCGTGAACTGCGGGCGACGCACGCGATGGTGTCGCTGTGCGGGTTGTGTATCGGCGCGACGTTGAGCCTGGCCGTCGCGGAGGAGGAACCGGATGTGACGGCGCTCTCGCTGCTCTCCGTCACCCTCGTGTACGACGGCTGGACCATCCCGTGGTATTACCCGCTTATCGATCTGGGCTTCCATACGCCGTTGCGCCATTACTATCGTTATCGCGAGCGCGCGCCGTTCGGCCTGAAGAATGAGGTGCTGCGAGCACGCGTGGCGAAATCGATGTCGCTGCACGATGCGTCCGAAATCGGTGCGGCGTCGCTGCCGCTCGCGCACCTCTATCACGCGCGGCGGCTTGCCGCGCACGTGCGCGCGCGCCTGGCTCGGGTGACGGCGGATTGTCTCGTCATTCACGCCGTGGACGACGACACGTCGAGCCCGCACAACGCGCGCATCGTCTACGACGGGGTGTCGTCCAAGGTGAAACAGAAGTGCCTGCTCGGCGAGAGCTATCACATTCTGACGATGGACAACGAGCGCGAAACCGTTGCCGACGAGACGCGGCGCTTCTTCCGCGACGCCGTGGCGCGCCGTACCGGCGCCGCCACGTCCGAGACGCGCATCATCTCGAAGGCGCTGCTGCGCGCCAAGCGCCGGCAGTCCGCCGCCTGACCGAACGCGCCGGAGGTCGGCGCGTGGTGTCATCAAACTGCCATCGATGGGCGGTTATGGTCGTGGTTTTCCGATACGGCCACCCGCGTTAGTTGAGGGTGGCGCTGCGCTCATCCGGCCATGTCCTCGCTCATCATCGAATCCGTCTGCAAGCAGTGGGGCAATACACGTGCGCTCGACGGTGTGAGTTTCACCGCTGAAGCCGGCTCGCTGGTGGTGCTGCTGGGCCCGTCCGGCTGCGGTAAGTCGACGCTGCTGCGCATGATCGCAGGCCTCGATACGCCGAGCGCCGGGCGCATTGTGCTTGGCGGCGCCGATGTGACCGCGCTGCCACCTGCGCGTCGCAAGCTCTCGATGGTGTTCCAGTCGTACGCGCTCTTCCCGCATCTCTCGGTGCGCGAAAACCTGTTGTTCGGGCTTCGCGTGCGCGGCGAACCGGCGCGCGAGTATCCGCAGCGTCTGGCGCGCGTGGCGTCGCTGCTCGGGCTGGCGCCGTACCTGGAGCGCAAGCCGTCGCAACTCTCGGGGGGGCAGCAGCAGCGTGTGGCGCTGGGCCGCGCGGTGATTGCCGAGACGTCCGTGTGTCTGATGGACGAACCCCTCTCGAATCTCGACGCCCAACTGCGTCAGGACATGCGTCGCGAGATCCGGGCGCTGCAACAGCAGCTCGGCATGACGCTTGTCTACGTGACCCACGATCAAACCGAAGCGATGAGCATGGCCGATCAGGTCGTGCTGCTGCGAGATGGCCGCATCGAGCAGTGCGGTGCCCCGCACACGCTCTACGCCACTCCGGCGACGCGCTTTGCCGCGAGCTTCATCGGCACGCCGCCGATGCAGTTGTTGCGTCTTGTCCGCCATGGCGACGCCCTGGTGCCCGCCGGGCAATCCGGCCCGGCGCTGGTGGCGGCCGGTGCGCGCAACGCCGCGCTGCTCGGCCTGCGCCCGGAGCATGTGCGCGCGGTTCCGCCCACGTCGCTGGGCGCAGTGCTTGCCAGAGTGAGCGCCATCGAATATCTGGGCGCGGACACACTCGTTGCTTGCACGCTTGGCGACGCGGGCACGATCACCACGCGGGTGCCCGGCCATCGGCCGTTCGCCGTGGGCGACGCCATCGGTCTGCAATGGGCGGCGATCGACCAGCATCTGTTCGACGCGACCACCGGGGAGCGCCTCGTGACGGGCGCAGCGGGCCGTGTGGCGATCGACGCTGCCGAGTCTGTCGTTGCAAGCGCGGTCTGCGCACCTGAGGCCGCGCTTGCACCGGCGCGGCCGCTTCCGGGGGGCGCAGTGACGTTGCAAAACCCAGAACAACACGTCTGACGCGAGGGCCGCCACCGGCCCTGCCGCATCGGCTCGGTGCGGCGCGACGGCGGCACATCACCACAACGCTTACATGGGGAACCAAACGATATGCGACGCACGATCCTGAAAACGTTTTCGGCCAGTTTGGCCGCGCTGGCATTGGGTGGCCTGAGCGGCTCGGCCATCGCGCAGACGAAGCCGGTGGAACTCACGTTCTATTACCCGGTGGCCGTCGGCGGTCCGGTGACGAAGATCATCAACGATCTGGTGGCCGACTTCGAAAAGGATCATCCGAGCATCAAGGTCAAGCCGGTATATGCCGGGACTTACCAGGATTCCGTCGTCAAGGCCCTGACAGCCGCGAAGGCGGGCACGCCGCCGCAACTGGCTGTGCTCGCTGCCGCCGACGTGTTCACGTTGATCGACGAAGACGCGGTGGTGCCCATCGACAGCATCGCCAACACGCCGGCCGACAAGCAGTGGCTCGACGGCTTCTACTCGGCGCTGATGTTGAACTCGCGCGTCAACGGCCACACGTGGGGTGTGCCGTTCCAGCGTTCGACCATCGTCATGTACTGGAACAAGGACATGTTCCGTGAGGCGGGTCTCGACCCGGACCGCGCGCCGGCGAACTGGGCCGAACTGGCCAGCGACGCGCAGAAGCTCACCCAGCGCGACGCATCGGGCAACGTGAAGCAATGGGGCATCAAGGTGCCGTCCGTGGGCTTCCCGTATTGGCTGTTCCAGGCGTTCACCACGCCGGCGGGTATCGAACTGATGAATCCGTCGGGGACCAAGACGTTCCTGAACGCGCCGCAGGCCGTCGAGTCGTTGCAATACTGGGTCGATCTTGCGACGAAGTACAAGGCGATGCCGACGGGGGCGATCGAATGGGGCACCACGCCGAAGGACTTTCTCGAGAAGAAGGCGGCCATCATCTACACGACCACCGGCAACCTGACCAACATCCGGACCAACGCCACGTTCCCGTTCGGTGTCGGCAAGATGCCGGCCAAGGTGCGCGGCGGCAGTCCGACGGGCGGTGGCAACTTCTACGTGTTCAAGAAGACCTCGCCGGAAGAAAAGCAGGCGGCGATGACGTTCATCAAGTGGGCCACTTCGCCTGAGCGTGCGGCGCAGTTCGGTATCGACACGGGCTATGTGGCCGTGACGCCGGCTGCTTGGGAAACCCCGGCGATGAAGCAATATGTGCAGAAGGTGCCTGCTGCGGCCGTGGCACGCGATCAGCTCGCGGTGAGCGTGGCCGAGTTCTCGACGCACGACAACCAGCGCGTGACGAAGGCCCTGAACGACGCCCTGCAAGCGGCGCTCACCGGCACCAAGTCGCCCAAGCAGGCGCTGGACGACGCGCAACGTGAAGCGGATCGCATCCTGCGTCCGTACGCTCGATGAGTCTGGCCGACGCCGGACTTTGCTGTCAGTCTCGTTGAAATGCGGGGCCCTGAACGTCGCGGCGATCGCGATCTTCACGGCCTCGCATGTTGAATCGATGGACCGTCGATGAATCGCTCTTCTGCTTCGTGGGTGCCCTGGCTGCTGTTGTCTCCGGCGCTGGTGCTGCTCGTCGCCTTCACCCACTATCCGGCCGTCGCCACGCTGTGGCACAGCTTTTTCTCGACGGGCCGCGCCGGGATGCCGTCTGTCTTTGTCGGCACCGAGAATTATCGGCTTCTGATCGACGACCCGGTCTTCTGGCAGGCGCTGCGCAACAACCTCTTGTTCGCACTGGTCACCGTGCCCGCCGCGATTGCGCTCGCGATCGCCATGGCGCTGTGGGTGCACCGGCAAGTGCCGGGGCGCACGTTATTGCGCCTCGCGTACTTCACGCCCGCGATTTTGCCGATGATCGCCGTGGCGAACATCTGGCTGTTTTTCTACACGCCGCAGTACGGTCTCATCGCGCAGATTTCGCAGGCGCTCGGGTGGGGCGATCACAACTGGCTCGGGCAACCCGACACCGCACTCCCGGCGCTGATGGTCGTGACGATCTGGAAAGAGGCCGGGTTCTTCATGATCTTCTACCTGGCCGCACTGCAACAGATTTCGCCCACCCTGGCCGAGGCGGCGGCGCTCGAAGGCGCCTCGCGCTGGCAGTTCTTTCGCCGCGTTCAGTGGCCGTTGCTCATGCCCACGACCGTGTTCGTGGTGATCAATGCCGTCATCAACGCGTTCCGTCTCGTCGATCACATTATCGTGATGACGCGTGGAGGACCCGATAACGCCACGCAACTGCTCCTGTACTACATCTATCAGGTGGCCTTCAGCTTCTGGGATACCTCATACGCGGCAGCGCTCACCGTGGTCCTGCTCACGCTGCTCGCCGTCGTCGCCTTCGTGAAATTCCGTCTGCTCGACTCACGCACGCATTATCAATGACGACCTCTGCCAGCCCGAACACGCGCCCCCGCAAGCCCACAAAGCCAGGCGCCGCGCTTGCGGTGTTTTCCGCAACCGGTCACACGACGCTGCTCGACGTCGTCGGGGCATGGCTGCTCGGACTGCTGTGGCTGCTGCCGCTGCTCTATGCGCTGTGGAGCGCGTTCCATCCGTCGGCCTACGCCACGCACTTCTCCATGAGTGCGCCGCTCACGCTCGCGAATTTCGAGCACGCATGGCAGGCTGCACCGTTTGGGCGCTACCTCGTCAATACTTTCGTTCTGGTGACAGTGATCCTGGCGGCGCAACTCGTGCTGGGCACGCTGGCAGCGTATGCCTTTGCCCGCTTCACGTTTCGCGGCAGCGAGGTGGCGTTCATGGTCGTGCTGCTCCAACTGATGGTCATGCCCGACGTGCTGATCGTCGAGAACTATCGCACGATCGCCTGGATGGGACTGCGCGACACGATCTTCGGCATTGCGTTGCCGTACTTCGCGTCGGCGTTCGGCATTTTTCTGTTGCGTCAGGCGTTCAAGACCGTGCCGCGCGAATTGGACGACGCGGCGCGCGTGGAAGGCGCCAACGCGTGGCAGGTGCTCTGGCGCGTGTATGTGCCGCTCGCCCGCCCGGTGTATGTCGCCTACGCGCTGGTGTCGATCAGTCACCACTGGAACAACTTCCTGTGGCCGCTCATCGTCACGAACTCCGTCGAGACACGTCCGCTCACGGTCGGCCTGCAGGTGTTTGCGTCGACCGACCAGGGCATCGACTGGACGATGATCACGGCCGCGACGCTGATGACCGCCGCGCCGCTGTTCGTCGCATTTTTGCTCTTTCAGCGACAGTTCGTGCAGTCGTTCATGCGTGCGGGCATTCGATAAAAGGCATGGCGGCGCGCGACGTCGCGCGACCGCAATAGACAAAACGGCACGCTGGGGAGCGTGCCGTCGCGTCGCTTGCGCTGGCGAAGCCGGGCGCTTGCAGGCTTACTTGTCGGTGGCCTTGACCAGCAGGATCGGCAGCGTGGTGATGCGCAGCAGCGTTTCGGCGACGCTCCCCAGCAGCAGTCGGTTGATGCCGCGTCGGCCGTGCGTGCCGAGCACGATCACGTCGGCATTCCACGCTTGCGCTTCGCGCAGCACTGCGTCGGCGATTTCGTCGGTGCCGGCTTCGAGCGTAATCATGTTCGTCTCGGCATCGACCCCGCGCTGCTTCAGGTCGGTTTGTGCCTTGGCCAGAATTTCCGCGGTTTCCTTCTCGAACGACTCCTGGCTCTCCAACGGCACGAAGCCGCTGTAGGCGCCGGCGGCGTAGGCGTTGGCGAGCGAGGGAACGACCGACACCAGGCGAATCTTGCCCTGGCTGAGCGCCACGAGCTTGACGGCTTCATCGATGGCGCGGTTCGAGGGCGTGCTGCCGTCGATCGAGACCAGAATGCGTTCGTACATGATGGTGTCCTCTATGTGCGGGAAGTGCGTGAAGGCTTGGCGCCTGGGCGGCATCGCGACCGCGATGCACGACAATTCGTTGGAGTATTTTTATTCTCGCATCGCGGGCATCGAAAGTCATCCCGCGACATGGCGCGGTATTGACCGCACGCAAGCATCCATCGGAATGTCACGGGTCGGTGCGTATCCGCCGGGGCGACTCGCGTCGAGAGGGGAAGGGTGTTTCAACGTCCGGAACGTCAGGCGGCCTTGGGGACCGCGTGACTTAGTTCGGCCGGCAGGCGATCACGAGATGGGCGACACCGCCCGTCACGTCGCGCGTGAGGACGTCGTAGTCCTTTTGTACGCATTGCGTGCGGGCGCGCTGGTCGCAGTCGCCGGCGGTGCTGGCCGAGCACCGAATTTGCTGGGTGGGACGCCCGTCCGAGGTGAACAGCGGGGCCGACGAACTGCAAGCCGACAGCGCAACCGTCATGAGCCCCGAGGCGAGCAGCGTAGCGATCTTGGCGAGATTTGTCATAGAGGTCGTCTTATAAGCTCTCGGGAGTATAGCGCGGCGCTGCGACGTTGCTGCGCAAGGCTGCCCGCCTTTGGGGCGACGCCTCGAGCGGACTCAACGGGGCGTGTCGGCACGTGTGGCGACACTGACCCGTCGCTGGCGGCGCAGCGTGTGCAGACTGTCGAACACGATGAGCGCAACGCCGAACCAGATGGGCACGTACGTCCAGAGCCCGCGCGCGGTGAAAGGCTCGCCGAGCACGACGATCGACACGGCGAACAGCAGCACCGGCTCCACGTACCCGAAAATGCCATACAGGCCGATGGGCAGCAAGCGCGCGGCACCCAGTGTGCTCGCCAGTGCGCTGGCGCTGAGCAGGCCGAGCGCGGGCAGCCAGAACCAGTAGCGCGGCTCGCCGAGCACCGTGACGTTTTGCGGCCACGCGTGCCAGAGCACGAAGACGGCCACCGGCGTCATCGCGAGCACTTCCAGGATGAAGCCGCTGAGCGCGTCGAGCCTCAGCCGGCGGCGCAGCAAGAAGTAGGGCGGATAGCCGAACACAATGAGCGCCGTGACCCAGGACAAGGCGTGCGTTACCCAGAGTTCGTGTGCGACGCCCAGCGCGGCGATGATGACGGCCGCCGTCTGCAGCCGGCTCAGACGCTCTTGATAAAACGTGCGGCCGGCGAGCACCATCGTGAGCGGCAAGAGAAAGTAACCGAGCGAGACGTCGAGCAATCGCTGTTGCAGCGGTGCCCAGACGAACAGCCAGAGCTGAACGCCCAGCAGCGCTGAGCACAGCAGCACGGCGACGAGCAGCGCAGGGCGATGCAACACATGCGAGAGCGTGCTGCGCAGCACATGCCACCGGCGCAGTGCCGTCACAATGACGAGCGTGCCGGGCAGCGTGAGCAGCATGCGCCAGGCGAAGACGTCCAGCCCGGACAGGGGCGCCAGTTGCGCGACGAGCGCCGGCATAACGGAAAACATGACGGATGCCGAGACAGAGAGCATCACGCCGCGACCGGAAAGCATGGGGGTCCTGTGAGCGGGGGCAAGGAAAGGGCGAGGCCCGGGTCAGATCGCGAGCATAGCAAATTCGCACCAGATCGGGGCGTGCCTGCCGAATGGCAGCGGAACGGTCCGCGATGCCCGCGAACGCGTATGATCGCGATTCGTCGATCGTTTTCCATGATTGCCGCCGCGTGCGGCATCTTTGCAGGAGATTCGTGCATGTCGTCCGTACCCGCTGTTGCCGAGTATGCGGCTTTCGCCGCTTCGATGGCCGATGCTGTGAGACCGCTGTCGTTGGGGTGGTTCCGCCGGCGCCTGGCGGTTGACGACAAGGCAGACGAGAGCCCGGTCACGATTGCGGATCGCGAGGTCGAGACGGCGCTGCGCGCGCAGATCGCGGCGCGCTATCCGTCGCACGGCATCTGGGGCGAAGAGTTCGGCAAGCAGGGCGTGGACGCGGAATTCGTCTGGTCGGTCGACCCCATCGACGGCACGCGCAGCTTCATCACGGGACACCCGCTGTGGGGCACGCTGCTCGCCCTGTTGCACCACGGCCAGCCAGTCGTCGGCCTGATCGACATTCCGGCGACCGGCGAGCGCTGGATCGGCGTGAACGACGCCGCCAGCGGCGTGCGCGAGGCCCGCTTCGGCGGTGCGGTGTGTGCCACCAGCCCAGTGACGACGCTGGCCGACGCGACCGTCTATGCGACATCGCCCGACATCTTCAACGCGGCGGAGTATGCGCAATTCGAGCGGCTGACGAAGGCGGTCAGCCGTCGCCGCTTCGGTGGAGATTGCTACGCCTACGGGCTGCTGGCGAGCGGACACATCGAGTTGGTCATGGAAGCGGGATTGCAAACCTACGATTACCTGGCCGTGGCGCCGGTGGTCGAGGCGGCGGGCGGCGTCATCACCGATTGGGAGGGCCGGCCGCTTACGCTCACCTCGCAGGGGCGCGTGCTGGCCGCCGCGAATGCCGAGCTGCACGCCGCCGCGCTGGCGTGTATTCGCGCGGACTGAGGCCGTCGACGGTAGTGATCGCCCGGTCGTCGTTGTGCCGGTCATCCTCGCTGGCGGGTTACGTGATCGGGCGCGCAAGCCCCCGCCAGATGCGCGGCAGCAACACCCCCAGCACGATGCCGCGTGTCGCGAGAAATGCCATGAGGGCGACCCACAAGCCGTGATTGCCCCAGGCATCGAGCGTGAACGGCATGACCGCGCCAAAGACCAGCAGGCCGATCAACGAGGACGTCAGCAGTTCTCTCGTACGCGTCGCGCCGATGAAGACGCCGTCGAGCTGGAAGCACCACACCGCCACAAGCGGCGAGAGCACGGCCCAGGGCAGGAATTCGCGCGCCGTCGTGCGCAGTGCCGGCTGATCGGTCAGCGCATCGATGATCGCGCCACCCGCCACGGCGTAGACGAGGGAAAACGCGACGGCGCACCCCAGCGCCCAGCCCAGCGACAACCGGATGGCATGCAGCAGCGCCGCTCGCTGACGCGCACCGACATAGGCGCCTACAAGGGCTTCGGCCGCGTGGGCGAAGCCGTCGAGGCCGAACGCCATGAACGTCTGGAAGTTCAGCAGCAGCGCGTTGGCGGCGAGCGTGACGTCGCCAAGTCTCGCACCCACGCGAGCGAACCAGGCAAAGGCGAGTTGCAGAAACAGCGTGCGCAGGAAGATATCGAGATTGAGCCGCAGCAAGCGCCACAGGGCGCCGCGCTCGACCAGCGTGGCCAGTCGCAGCGGCGGCAAGCCGGGCGTACGTGCGAGCCAGAGCAGCCATGCGCCCAGCGCAAAGCCGAGCACATCGGCCAGCGCGGTTGCCCCTGCAATGCCCGCCACCCCCCAGTCGAAGCCCCGCACGAAGATCAACACCGCCACGATATTCACGAGATTGATGAACACCTGCACGGCAAGCCCTTGCCGCACGCGTTGACACGCCAGCAGGTAGCCGAGCACCACGTAGTTGCCGAGCGCCAGCGGCGCGGCGAGCACGCGGATGCTTGCGTATTGTCGTCCTAAGGATTGGACTTGGGCGCTTCCCCCCAGCCACGACACCCCCAGCGACACCAGCGGCTCGCGAAAGACAAGCAACACGGCGCCAATCGCGAACGCCAGCGTCAGCGCGCGTGCGAGCGTGTCGCGCAGACGCTCGGCGTCGCCGGCACCGAACGCTTGTGCCGCGAGGCCCGTGGTGCCCATGCGCAGGAACGAGAAGCCCCAGAAGAGCAGGTTCAACAGCAGCGCTCCGAGGGCGACGCCGCCTAGATAAGCGGCGCCCGGCAGATGACCGGCCACGGCTGTGTCGACGGCCGAGAGCAGGGGCTGAGTGAGATTGGCGAGCACGATAGGCACCGCCAGACGAAGCAGTTGCCGGTGGTCGACGGCCGCAGGGGCAGGGTTCATGAGTGAGTTGGGCAGCCGCCGGTCAGGGCGATTGCCATCGAATCGGGGAATCGGGTAATCCGCCAATCCGGGAAAGCGGAAAGGCGGGAAACCCGGTATTCGGGAAGCCACAAGCGGCGGCAGGTTGCGAGTGCGCCGATTATAAGGTCTGGCCGTCGTCCGGGCGATGGGCGCCCGCCGCGGCGATCGGGGGTGTGCCATTCCCCAACGGTACAATGCCCGACGTCTCCGTTCGTCACAAAAGGCCGCATATGCCGTCTTCGCCGTCCTCGCCTTCGCGCCGGATGCCCTCGACTCTCGTTTCTGTTTCGAGGCTCGCGTCCTCCCTGCGATCTTCGGCCTTGCGGGTTGCCCGCCGTCGTTATGCGTTGGCGGGCGCCTTGTGTCTGCTGAGCCTGCCGGTGCTCGCCGACGTGACCCTGCAACGGGGGCCGCCACCGCCGCGCTTCGAGGATCACCACGCGGCGCCCCACGGACAATTCTGGGTGCCGGGCTACTGGCAGTGGACAGACGGTCGCTACGACTGGGTCGACGGACACATGGAACCCAAGCGCCCGGGCATGCGCTACACGCCGCCGCATTGGGAGCAGACGGGCCGTCACGAATGGACGTTGCGCGACGGTGCCTGGGCGGCCACGGGCTGGGGGCCAGGCACGATTCACGAGATTCGCGCGCCCCAATGACGTGGCAGCGAAGCGCTTCGCACGCCGGCTGATTCATCAGCCATCCGACGTATGTGGCCGCCGGACAAGCGTTGAAGGCGGTGCGACGGATGTCATCGGCGAGCGTCAATAAAAATGCCCGCGCGAGGCGGGCAAAAATCACTACAGGGGAAGTCACGCGATATGAGTGGCGATCGGGCGAAAGAGTTCCCCGCGTTTTGCGACTGGCAGGGGGACACTCGATCGACGTAAAATGGCGCTTTGTCGCTACATCCCCCCTCATGTCGGACGCGGCGCACGACGCCGGTGGATGACATCAGCGCGGGGTGAGATTTTCAGGTGTCGAATGTCGGTAAAGCCGGTCGTGCGGAGTTGCCTCGTGTTGGCCGCGTGCCTGAATGCCGGGATGCCGGTGGGCGCGTACGCACAATCCTTGTTCTCGGATATCAATCCACCCTGTTTTACTGAGCGGAACGCAGTGTCCTACGGGTTGTGGGATCGCGGTCTCGCACCTCAGTATTTCGTGCCGCCCCCCCCGGCGCCTGCGCCGCCGGTGGCCACGGATCCTGATGCCGCCTCCGACCCCATTGCCTTGTTCGCGGGGGATGATCCGAACGCGGTCGCCGCCGCCGTCGAGCGCGACGCCGCCAAGCGCGCCGCGCCATCAGTGGCGAGTGACGTGATCGCTGCCGGGGATGCGGTGGCCGAGGCCCCGCAGCCGGCATCGGACGCACAAGCGTCGCGCGTCGATCCGTCGCAAGACGCGCCGGAGGCGGACGGCATGGCAAGCGCGCCGTCGGCACAGGCGCCGGCGCCATCGCCGCCACTGCCGGCCGCCGATTTTGCCGTGGCGCCGGAGCTGAGCGCTGACGGCACGGCCATTTCCGCCGTCGACCTGGATGCGGCGGCATCGGCGGCATCGGCCGAGCGCGGCGAGCCGCCGCCGGCCCCGGACATCGCGCCGCCCAATGCGTTCCTTGCGCGTGCCTCGTGTCTGCGCGGACTGCCGCGACACGAGAGTCGCGCGGATCGCAACATCCGCATGTTGATGCGTGGAGGGCTCGTGGTGCGCGACGCGCAGTTGCCGTTCGTCGCTACACTCAGCCGCACGCCCGGCGAGGGGGCCGTGGGCCTCCAGGTGATCAACGAGCGGCCCTACCAATTCAACGTCGGCATGAACAACAGCGGCATGACCTCCTCGGGCAAGATGCAGGGCACTGCGAATCTGTTGATGAACAATCCGCTGGGCATGTACGGGAAGTTCAATACGACGCTCAGTCAGGATTTGCAGAATGCGCGTCGCGATGCGACGAACCGCGATTTGTCGGCCAATTACTCGGTGCCGATCGATGCCGACTGGACGGTCGGGATCACCGGCAAGGCCAACGCGGCGAAGGACCAGATGGACGCCGGCATTACGCAGACACAGACATTGCAATGGCGCGTGCGCCGCGCGTTCGACTTCACGGCGAATGGCTCGACGGGTCTGGAATTGCGCTACAACAGGAGTCGCACGGAAGACCCGAACGCGCTTCACACCTACGACAGCTATGCCGAGGTGGGGCTGAGCCACACGCACAATTTCGGGGCGTCGAAGCTCGATCTGTCGGTGATGCAGCGCCTGAACGCGCCGTGGATGCCATCGTCGAGCGGCCTGCCGGGCTGGTCGTATCGCTTCCAGTCGGTCGACGCGAAGCTCACCGTACCGTTCTGACGAAATTCATGACGGTATCGAGCGATACCGTTCGCACGAGCGTCGCGGGCATGTCCGTGAAATGCTCAACGTCCCCGAACAAAATGACGGGCTTGCCGTAACGCACGGCGAGCCCGACTTCGTCGCGTGTCCCGTGCTGGCCGGGCAGGGCGACGATGACATCGCTGGAAAGCACATTGATGTGATTGCGCGAGAGCGTGCCTGGCGGCGCATCGGGCAGATGGCGCGGCAACGGGCTCACGATGGGCACTTCCACGAACGGATTCGGATAACCGGGCGCGGGGCGGAACCTGACCGGCTCGCCCTCGTTGCCGACGGCCTCGGTCGGCACGATGCCGATGCAGCGGCCCAAGCGCTGCGGTACGGCACAGAACGATTCGCTCACGCTTGCCATCACGCCCTGTCCCCCGCCGGTGAGCAGGTGGAACCCGGCCATGGCGATCGCGCGGCCAAGCGGCGCGGCCAGTTCAGTCCACGGCTGTTTGCCGGAACCCATGACACCAATGGTTTGGGGACGCAAGGAATGGCTCATATCGGATCGCGGAATCGAGGGGGGAGGGGAAGCAGCGGAGCCGATGATAAACGACTTTGCCCAGCGCGATCGACGGCAGGCAACGTCGACGACGTGTCGGGCCCGCCACAAGGCGTTGGCAGATGGTCGGGATGACCGTTCAGCGGGGAGCACACGGACAAAAAAAACCCGCCGGTTTGGCGGGTGAGGAAGCAGGCCTTCCACGGGGAAGTGAAAGCCCGATCTCGCGAGGTGTTTGCGAGACCCGTGTAGTATCGTGACCCAAACGTCTGCTGGCTATGGGCCAAGTCCTAAAGTGCATGTAAGACGCTTTCCATTTCCGTTTCCCAACCTTTCTGACGTACACGGGGCGATAGATGACCGAACCGACTGACAATACACCGGCCAGTGCCGCCCACATCGCTGCCATGCAGGCGTTGCGCGCCGCGCTGCTCGCCCAGCACAAGGTGCTGATCGCCAACGATCGTCTGCAATACGACGCAATCTTCGGACCGGTGCCCACCGGACGCTTCGTGCAGTTGCTTACCGAAGACGCCTGGTTTCGCTGGCTCGACCCGCTCTCGCGTCTGATCGTCGCCCTCGACGAATGGCTGGAGCAGACGCCGCCGCAGGCAGACGCCGGCATTGCCCTGGCCGACGAAGCGGCCAAGCTGTTCCGTCACACCGACGTCGAGTTCGGCGAGCGCTATCGCCTGGCCTTGCAGCAGGCGCCGGACGCGGTGCTCGGGCAGAGTCAGGTGGTGGCGGCGCTGCGCGGCGCGCCGCAGTCGCCGCCCGACGCATCCGGGAAATCCGGGAAATCCGATGCGCCGGTTGCGAAGGAGCCCGATGCGTCGGCAAACGAAGGCGACGGCGCCTGAGCAGGGAGGGGGAAGACCGTCAAGCCGAAAATTTGTTCCGCGGCTGATCGTTTTTTGAGCATGGCTCTTGACAGCCTTTGTTCGTGAGGCGTTCGAGAAGGTAAGGGCAGGTTATCCAGTGGGTTATCCACACAGGGTGTGGACAACTTTTGCCGGCGCGGCGCCGGCGGCAGGTGGCTTGCGCGCCGTCGACCGAGGCCCGCGCGCACCGGTTACGCCATCGCAACCGAGCGACGAGGTGCAGGCGACGTGAATCGATGACGTGGGGCGCGGCGATCGCGCAGCGGCCTGGCCCCGTAGGAATCCTTCACGTTGGCCCTATCTCGATGGGGTCGCCGCTGCGACAATGGCGCTTTGCGTGCTGTCCGACGCGGGCGGCCTGCGTCGTCCCCCCGGGCATTCGCCCGCTGCGATTCATTCCCATGACAACCACGCCCATTGTGCTGTTGGTGCTGCTCTCGGCACTGATGCACGCCACCTGGAACGCCTTTCTCCACGCCAGTCCCGATCGCGTCTGGCAAGTCGGCGTGATGGCGGTGCCGCAAGGACTCGCCGCCGTGGCCGGCATCGTGTGGTTGCCGCTGCCGCCAGTACAGGTCTGGCCGCTTGTTCTGCTCTCCGCCGGCGCGCAGGTCGCATACACGGCGGCGCTCATCCGGGCCTATCGCGTCGGTGAGTTCGGGCAAATCTATCCCATCGCACGCGGCATTTCTCCGTTGCTGATTTCGGGGGCGGCGTTGCTGCTGGCGGGCGAGTGGCCGACGGCGATGGCGGCGTGGGGCATCGTGAGTATCTGCGCCGGCATTCTGACGCTGGCGTTGCGTGGGCGCCGCTTCTCGGGCGACAGCGTGCCTGCGGCGTTGCTCACGGGAGTGTTCATTGCGGCGTACACGATTGTCGACGGCTTCGGCGTGCGATTGTCGAACGGCAACGGCTTCGGGTACCTCGCATGGGCCTACCTTTTCGCGAGCGTGCCGGTGATCGGTGCCGTGGCGAAGTGGCGGGGCGGATGGCGCGGCATGTTCCTTGCGCCGCGCCGCCGCGTGGCCGAAGCGCTGGGGGCGGGCATCGTCGCGCAATGCGCCTATGCCATGGTGGTGTTCGCGCTGCAATACCTGCCGATGGGTGTCGTGTCGGCGTTGCGCGAGTCCAGCGCCATCATCGCGGTGCTGCTGGGCTGGTTGTTCCTGCGCGAAAAGCTCAATGCCCGCCGTCTCGTGGCGTGCGGCCTCGTGGTCGGCGGGGCGGTACTCATCAAACTGAGCGCTTAGGTGCGCACCCGAGCGCTGACCTGAGCGGCACCTGCGCAGCGACTACGTGGCGACATCTGCGAAGGCACCCGTCGATGCATCAGCCACCCGATCAGCGGCCCCGGCGGCCATGCGTCGTACCTGGGGGGGGTGTGCTCAGCCGCGTGGCCAGAGTTCGGCGCGATGCGCCGTGATCGCCGCCACGACGATCTCGCGCATCCCATGTCCGTCGGTGGATTCGAGGTGTTCGAGAATCGTCATGCGCATGCGCGGCGCCCAGAAGCGTCGCAGGTGGCCTGCAATGTTGTCGAGCGCCTCGCTGCGGTCGGGCATCGTCTCGAAGAAATCCCCGATCTGATTGGCCATCTTGACCAGATTGTCGGTGTCCATGATCTGTTGTGTCCCCTGAATTCGTTCTCGGTGCGTTGGCCGCCGTCATTTACGTGGCCAATCGCGCGTCCGCCGCACCGTCTGATGGCAATCGACGATGAGGCTCGCCGCAGCCGCCGGCGATGGACGCGGATTGTCCGTCGCAGCGCGCCGCCTCGAAGGTCTCCCCGATGACGCGGCGCGCGTTGCTTCCCTTTTTCCTGCCCTGACTCAGTTCGCGTTGGCCTCGCTCGCACCGCGAGCGTGCTCGAGGAAGGCCTCTTGCTGGCGATTGAAGTCCGAGTACTGACGCTGCCATTCCGACGGCTGCGCCACCGGCGTGACCTGCACCGCTGTCACCTTGTACTCGGGGCAATTGGTCGCCCAGTCCGAGTTGTCGGTGGTGATCACGTTCGCGCCCGACTCCGGGAAGTGGAACGTTGTGTACACCACGCCGGGCTGCATGCGGTCGCTCACGACGGCACGCAGCACGGTCTCGCCCGCGCGACTCTGAATGCCGACCCAGTCGCCGTCCTTCACACCGCGTTCTTCTGCATCGTGCGGATGGATGTCGAGCCGGTCCTCGTCATGCCAGTGAACGTTGTCCGTGCGGCGCGTTTGCGCGCCGACGTTGTACTGCGACAGAATCCGCCCGGTGGTCAGGATGAGCGGGAAACGGCGCGTGACCTTTTCATCCGTGGGCACGTACTGCGTGATGAGGAACTTGCCCTTTCCGCGCACGAATTCGTCGATGTGCATGACGGGCGTGCCGTCCGGTGCCGCTTCGTTGCACGGCCACTGCACACTGCCCAACTGGTCGAGTTTCTCGTAGCTCACGCCGGTAAACGTCGGCGTGAGGCGTGCGATCTCGTCCATGATTTCCGACGGGTGCGAGTAGTTCATCTCGTAGCCCAGTCGCTTGGCCAGTTGGATCGTGACTTCCCAGTCGGCGTAACCGGCGCGCGGCGGCATCACCTGACGCACGCGTGAGATACGACGCTCGGCGTTGGTGAACGTGCCGTCCTTCTCCAGGAACGACGAGCCCGGCAGCAGCACGTGCGCATACTTCGCCGTTTCGTTCAGGAAGATGTCCTGCACTACGATGCACTCCATCTGTTCGAGCGCATGGGTCACGTGTTGCGTGTTCGGGTCGGACTGCACGATGTCCTCGCCCTGGCAGTACAGGCCCATGAAGGTGCCCGCGATCGCCGCGTCGAACATGTTCGGAATGCGCAGGCCCGGCTCGGACTGGATCTCGACGCCCCATTCCGCTTCGAACAGCGCGCGGGCAGTCGAATCCGACACGTGACGGTAGCCCGGCAGTTCGTGCGGGAATGCGCCCATGTCGCACGAGCCCTGCACGTTGTTCTGGCCGCGCAGCGGGTTCACGCCCACGCCTTCACGGCCGATGTTGCCGGTGGCCATGGCGAGGTTGGCGATACCGATCACCGTCGTGGAACCTTGCGCATGCTCCGTCACACCCAGACCGTAATAGATCGCCGCGTTGCCGCCCTTGGCATACAGACGCGCGGCACCGCGCACGAGGTGCGCCGGCACGCCGGTGTGCACTTCGGTGGCTTCGGGCGAGTTTTCGGCGCGGGCAGTGAACTCGCGCCACTGCTGGAACGCGCGGTCCTCGCAGCGCTCGGCAATGAACGCGTCGTCCATCAGGCCTTCGGTGACGATCACGTGCGCAAGCGCGTTGATCATCGCCACGTTCGTGCCGGGACGCAGTTGCAGATGGTAGTCGGCCTTGACGTGCGGGCTGTTGACCAGGTCGATGCGGCGCGGATCGATCACGATCAGCTTGGCGCCTGCGCGCAAGCGCTTCTTCATGCGCGAGCCGAACACCGGGTGACCGTCGGTTGGGTTCGCGCCCATCACGAGAATCACGTCCGAGTGTTCGACCGACTTGAACGTCTGCGTGCCGGCCGATTCGCCGAGCGTTGCCTTCAGGCCGTAGCCGGTCGGCGAGTGGCACACGCGTGCGCAGGTGTCGACGTTGTTGTTGCCGAACGCGGCGCGCACGAGCTTTTGCACCAGGTAGTCTTCTTCGTTCGTGCAGCGTGACGACACCAGACCGCCGATCGAATCGCGCCCGTACTTGGCCTGAATGCGCTTGAACTCCGACGCCGCATAGTCGAGCGCCTCGTCCCACGACACGTCCTGCCACGGATCGGTGATCTTCTTGCGAATCTTGGGCGTAAGGATACGGTCCTTGTGCGTGGCGTAACCCCAGGCAAAGCGGCCCTTCACGCAGGCGTGGCCTTCGTTGGCCTGACCGTCCTTGTGCGGCACCATGCGCACGACTTCGTTACCCTTCATCTCGGCCTTGAACGAGCAACCCACGCCGCAATAGGCGCAGGTGGTGATCTTGGCGTGCTCGGCCTGGCCGAGATGGATGACCGACTTTTCCTGCAGCGTCGCGGTCGGGCAGGCGGCCACGCAGGCGCCGCACGACACGCATTCGGAATCCATGAACGACTGATCCTGTCCCGCCGAGACGCGCGCTTCGAACCCGCGGCCCGAGATCGTCAACGCGAATGTGCCCTGCGTTTCTTCGCAGGCGCGCACGCAACGGTTGCAGACGATGCACTTCGAGGCGTCGTAGGTGAAGTAGGGGTTCGACTCGTCTTTCTGGCTGTCGAAGTGATTGTCGCCGTCGAAGCCGTATCGCACTTCGCGCAGGCCCGTCACGCCGGCCATGCCCTGCAGTTCGCAGTCACCGTTGGCCGCGCAGGTCAGGCAGTCGAGCGGGTGATCGGAGATGTACAGCTCCATCACGCCCTTGCGCAGTTCCTGGAGCTTCGGCGATTGCGTGCGCACCTTCATGCCCGGTTCGACGGGCGTGGTGCACGACGCGGGGTAGCCGCGTCGGCCTTCGATCTCGACGAGGCAAAGACGGCACGAGCCGAACGGCTCGAGCGAGTCGGTGGCGCACAGCTTGGGCACGTTCACGCCGCCTTCGGAGGCGGCGCGCATGATCGACGTGCCCGCGGGCACGGTGACCTGTTCGCCGTCGATCTCCAGCGTGACTTCCTGCGTCGATTCGCGGCGCGGGGTGCCGTAATCCTTCTCAAACATCGGGTCCATCATGGTGGGCGATCTCCTAGGCGGCCTGGGTCGGCAGATTCGACGGTTCGGCCGCGCCGAAGTCTTCGGGGAAATGGTTCAGTGCAGACAGCACGGGGTAGGGCGTCATGCCGCCCATCGCGCACAGCGAGCCGGAGAGCATGGTGTCGCACAGGTCGCGCAGCAGCTTGATCTGCTTGGGACGGTCGCGTCCGTCGATGATCTTGTCCATCACTTCGACGCCGCGCGTCGAACCGATGCGGCACGGCGTGCACTTGCCGCACGACTCGATGGTGCAGAACTCCATCGCATAGCGCGCGAGCTTGGCGAGGTCGACGGTGTCGTCATGCGCCACGATGCCGCCGTGGCCGAGCACCGCCCAGAGTGCGGCGAACGCTTCGTAGTCGAGTGGGGTGTCCCATTGCGATTCGGGCAGATAGGAGCCGAGCGGGCCGCCGACCTGTACCGCGCGCAGCGGGCGACCGGTGATGGCGCCGCCGCCGAACTCGTACAGGATGTCGCGCAGCGTCACGCCGAAGGCCTTCTCGATCAGGCCGCCGTACTTGATGTTGCCCGCGAGCTGGATCGGCAGCGTGCCGCGCGAGCGACCCATGCCGAAGTCCTTGTAGAACGCCGCGCCGCGATCCATGATGATCGGCACCGACGCCAGCGAAATCACGTTGTTGATGACGGTGGGCAGGCCGAAGAGACCTTCGATGGCCGGTAGCGGCGGTTTGGCGCGCACCACGCCGCGCTTGCCTTCGAGACTTTCCAGCAATGCGGTTTCTTCGCCGCAGACGTAAGCCCCGGCCGCCTTGCGCACTTCGAGATGGAAGGTCTTGCCCGAGCCCAGGATGTCATCGCCCAGGTAGCCCGCCTTGCCGGCGTTGACAATGGCTTCGTTGAGCACATCGATGGAATGCGGATACTCGCTGCGCACGTAGATATAGCCGCGCGTGGCGCCCACGGCGATGCCGGCAATCGTCATGCCCTCGACAAGCACGAGCGGATCGCCTTCCATCAGCATGCGGTCGGCGAACGTGCCCGAATCGCCTTCGTCCGCATTGCAGACGATGTACTTTTGCGCGGCGGGCGTGTTGAGCACCGTCTTCCACTTGATGCCGGTCGGGAACGCCGCACCGCCGCGACCGCGCAGGCCCGATTCGGTGACTTGCGCGACGATGGCCGCGCCGTCCAACGCGAGCGCATTGCGCAGACCGCGATAGCCGTCATGTGCAACGTAGTCATCGACCGATACGGGATCGGTGATGCCCACGCGCGCAAACGTCAACCGTTCCTGCTTCTTGAAATACGGAATCTCTTCGGTCAGTCCGAGGGCGAGCGGATGATCGCCACCGGCCGTGACGTTGGCATCGAACAGGCCCGGGACGTCGTCGACATCGACCGGACCATAGGCGACGCGCCCCGCCGGGGTCGCGACTTCGAGCAACGGTTCAAGCCACAGCATGCCGCGCGTACCATTGCGCACCAGTTCGATGTCGAGACCGCGCTGGGCGGCTTGCGCCACGATGGCATCGGCGACGTCGTCGGCACCGAGCGCGAGTGCGGCGGAGTCACGCGGCAAATAAAGCCGTACCTTGCCGGAGGACGGTTGGGCGGAAGTGGAGGATTGGCTCATGCGGCATCCTTGGCACGGGCGACCAGACGGTCGAATTTCTCGGGGGTGACGCGCGCGTGAAGCTTGTCGTCGATCGTGATCGCGGGTGACGTCGCGCATTGGCCCAGGCAATACACTGGTTCGAGCGCAACGTCGCCGTGATGACTGTGCATCGTGCAGCCCAGCACGCGTTCGGCATGCGCGACAAGCGCGTCGGCGCCCATGCTCTGACACGCCTCGGCGCGGCAGATCTGCACGACGTGGCGCGGCGGCGGGCTGGTGCGGAAGTGATGGTAGAACGTGATCACGCCGTGCACTTCGGCGCGAGACAGGTTGAGGGCGTTGGCGATGACGGGCACGGCGTCCGGGGGGACATAGCCGAAAGCGTCCTGAACGTCATGAAGGATCGGTAGAAGCGGACCTTCCTGAGTCGAATGGGCGTCCAGAATCGCGTGCACCGTGGCGATGGAAAAAGCCTCGCGCATGGCTGTTGTCTCCTGTTTGGCACCCTGCGGGGAACGGGGCGCCTGAGGGTGTGAGTTATCTGTTCTTGTCTTGCCCTGGGGCGAGAGGCCCAATGGTCACATCCGGCGACGCTGCTCGGGTCTAGCGATCAGCGCGGCGCCGGACGAGCGTGCGGCACATAGCCCCCACCATATGCCGCACGAGCTCGGCCTCTCGCCCGTGGCTTACTTCGTCAACCTGCGTCAACAAGTCGGTGCTGCGGTACATCCGTATGTGAAACACGATATATGATATACGGTATACGTGCAATAGATTCGGGGCGGGTTTGACAGGCTCGTTTACCCGAATTGGGGGCTGGTACTCGGCTCCAGAATCCCCCGCAATTGTCGAGACTGTGGGGGGAGGGCAGAAGGGATGCCGGCGTGACGCGGGACTTGGGCGGGAACGCGATAGGGCGGGGGCAAAAGAAAAAAGCCAGCGACATACCGATGTCACTGGCTTTATTGGGGCTCGCGTCCGTTACCGGGCGCGGTGCAGCGGCACAAGCGCGTTATTCGAGGAAGTCGCAATGCTCTTCGACGAAGGCGGCCAGGCCCAGGGTGTGGTCGCGCGCGAGCTTCTCGGCGAGTTCCGTGTCGCGCTTCTCGAGGGCGGTAATGATCTTCAGGTGATCGACAATCGAGCGGGCGGCTCGGTCGTTCTGAGCGATCGTCACCTTGCGGATGGCGCGCACGTGAATGAACAGGTTCTTGATCGTATTGGCGATGGCTTGCGAGCCGCCAAGATTGATCAGCGCCTGATGGAAGTCGATGTTCGCGTCCGAATACTCTTCGATATGATCCGTCGGCGGCGCGTTGACGAACTCGTCGAACAGATGGCGCAGCCTGGCGATTTCCTCGTCGGTTGCGTGCAATGTCGCCAGACGCGCGGACATCCCCTCGAGCGCTGCCCACATCTGAATCATCTCGACGATTTCGCGCTTGGTCTTGCGGATGATGAAGATGCCCCGGCGCGGCACCGTCCGCAGAAAACCTTCCTGTTCCAGCAAGGTCATCGCTTCGCGAATCGGCGTGCGCGAAACGCCAAGCACCTGGATGAGCTGACGCTCGTCCAGGCGAATTTCTTCCTTCTGGTTATATATATCGGCATCGGCGATGGCTTTTTTCAGCAGCGCATACGCCTGATTGCGAAAACTCGTGGTGGTGTCGATCGGCTCCAGCGCGAGCGGAGTCACGCGCGCCGGAGTTGGGGTGATCAGGGACATGCAATAGTCTCCTAGGTATTACGGCCCCTTCAGAGGCGCAATGCTTGCTGCCCCACGATGGTTGCCGGCTTGGTAACGAGTTTACCCGATTCATTTGCCTGCGTGGTTTCCGCCAGGTAGGCGAAGCGGCCGTTCTTTTCGGCCTTTTCGAGCATCGAGGCCGGCAGGGCGACGAAGAGGTGAACCATCGCAACACCGGTGGCAAGGGCGGAAGCAAGGGCAAGCAAAGTCAGCGCAGCGACGAACATGGTGATACTCCTGATAAAAGTTGACGAATGAAATGTGGGGGAGAACTTGCTTTGCATTGTATGTCGCGCTGCAACAAGTCTCAAGATATACCACATACCAAATACCAATATTTATCGTTTTTCGGGACGTTCCCTGTGTCGTTGCGATGCTTGACTGCCCGGATTTGTCTTTTTTTCCGATTTTGTTCTGTGGTTCGAGGGTGGCGGTGAACCTCCTGGGTGGTCCGTCAGGCTTGCATTGGTGCGGATTTCGGGACGCCCGTGGCGCGCGTGGTTTCAGGGAGAACCCGAAGTGCTCTGAACGTGGTGCGAAAGCGAATTATTGCGTTGCCGCGAAACCACATCGGCAATGGCGTGGTTCGGCGCGACGGGTCGCGGGTTATCGGCGAAAAATCGACCGCGGCCGGCGATTCGGTGGCGGCCCACTCGAACGACGGCAGGGCGGGGCGATGAACCCATTCCTACCTTCGCTTGCGTACGCCGCCTCTCTATATATAGAGGGGCCGATTCTCGCGGGACAGTCCCGTCAGTCCCGCGAGGAGTGTTTCACGGAAACAACGTTTGGCTCAGGCCGCTTTGGCCAGACGCGCTTGCGCGGCCGCGACCGCGTCGGGCTGCGTCATGAACTCGCGCTGCTTGATCAATGCCAGCACCACGTCGAGCGTCGGTGTCGGCACGTTGGCGAGGCGCCCCATCTCTTGCACCACCGAGACGAGCGGATCGATTTCCATCGCACGGCCACGTTCCAGATCCTGCAGCATGGACGTCTTGTGGGCACCGACCGCACCCGCACCGTTGATGCGACGCTCCACGTCGACGCGGAAATGCACGCCGAACTTGTCGCCGATCGCCTTGGCCTCGAGCATCATGGCGCGCGCAATGGCGCGGGTGCCCGGATCGCTCGCGATGATATCGAGCGTGCCGTGCGTGAGTGCCGAAATCGGGTTGAAGCAGAGGTTGCCCCAGAGCTTGAGCCAGATTTCGTCGCGGATATTCTCGCGAATCGGCGCGTCGAGTCCGCCGGCGGTCATCAACTGCGAGAGCTTCTCCACACGCTCGGTGCGCTCGCCGCTGGCTTCGCCCAGCGGGAACTTGTTCCCGTAGACGTGCTGGATCACGCCGGGGGCCACCACTTCAGTGGCCGGATAGACCACGCAGCCGATGGCGCGCTCGGGGCCGAGCTGACGCCACTGACGGCCGCCCGGGTCGATGCTCTCGAGCGTCGTGCCTTCAAGCGCGCCGCCGTGCTTATAGAAGTACCAGTAGGGGATGCCGTTCACCGCCGTGACGACCGCCGTATTCGGACCGATCAGGGGCTGCATCGCGTCCAGTACCGCGGGGACCGAATGCGCCTTCAACGCGATGATCACGTAATCCTGCGGACCGAGTTCACGCGGATCGTCCGTGCAACGCAGCTGGGCGACGCGTTCCTCGCCATCGATCAGCAGCTTGAGTCCGTGTTCGCGCATGGCGGCCAGATGCGGGCCGCGGGCCACTAGACTGACATCGGCTCCGGCGTGTGCGAGTTGCACGCCGAGATAGCCACCGATGGCACCGGCGCCATAGATGCAAATCTTCATGAAGTCTCTCCCTCCAAAGGTGAATCGAAACCTGGGCCTGGTACTGGCCATTTATTCTTCTAATACCAAATGTTGTATATCGTATATCACAAGATCCGGAGCGCCAAGCCTTCTGGGGGCAATTCCCGTCATGGTTTCCCCGCAGACGCACCCAAAACCGGCGTCGGGATGTGTGAGCACATCGGGCATGAGAAGGGGGCCTGGAAAACGCGTTGCGCGTCCCTTAGGTGAATTATTACGGTGTATTACAAGAGATTCGCGAGAATGCTCGAAGTGGGTCTATTGTGAGAAAAACTATCAAAAATATCGTCTTGTGTTGGTTTTAAAAATTGCCAAGGAGGCCGATATAAAAAGGCGGAGTGCCTTATCAGGTAAGCCTTTCAGATCAGGTTAACTCCTTAGTATTTTCGCATTGCGTTGTTGCGTCGCTCGGGCCTACAGTGGCGTTACTGTATCTAGCCGCCACTTAGAACAGTGCCTCGTGTGCCGGAATGGTTTTCGCTGCAATGGACGAAAACGACTGCGGTACACGAAGCGGACGACGAGGATCGCAATAAATTAGTGTTGACTTATATCTGATATATCGTATATTTCGTTCGGTATATTTACGGGAAATGCAATGGACCCCGTAAGCATCAGAGACAAGTCGACGAGGCGAAGACCTCGTAAAGCATACCCAGGGGGCACAGACCCCATCCGGAAGGTGTTGTTGTTGTGAAGCTGCCAAACAACTGGAAACCGATGGAGGAGGTACAAGTGGAGACGAAAAATCAACACGGTAAGCAATCCGTGTTCGCGAGCCCTTGGGTTCAGCTCGTGTTCGGCGTGATTTGCATGGCGATGATCGCCAACTTGCAGTACGGGTGGACGCTGTTCGTCAACCCGATCGATGAGAAGTATCACTGGGGCCGTACGGCCATTCAGGTGGCGTTCACGATTTTTGTCGTGACCGAAACCTGGTTGGTGCCGATCGAAGGGTATCTGGTCGACAAATTCGGCCCGCGCCCGGTGGTGGTCGGGGGTGGTCTGTTGTGCGGTGTCGCCTGGGTGTTGAATGCCCATGCCTCGTCGCTGCCGATGCTGTATTTCGCGGCGGCCGTGGGCGGGGTGGGTGCCGGTGCGGTATATGGCACCTGCGTGGGTAATGCGTTGAAGTGGTTCCCGGATCGCCGCGGTCTGGCTGCGGGCTTGACCGCCGCGGGTTTCGGCGCCGGTTCGGCACTGACGGTGGTGCCGATTGCCAACATGATCAAGTCGAGCGGCTACGAAAACACCTTCCTGACCTTCGGTCTGGGCCAGGGGATCATCGTGCTGCTGCTGGGTCTGGCGCTCTGCAACCCGCCGGCATCGATCGAGGCACTCAAGAAGTTGGCCCCGGGTGCCATGCGCTACAACGCCAAGCCGACGGAAGTGATGCGCTCGCCAGTGTTCTGGATGATGTATCTGATGTTCGTGCTGATGGCCGCCGGCGGTTTGATGGCGACGGCACAGCTCGGTCCGATCGCCAAGGACTACGGTCTCGATCAGGCCCCGGTGTCGATCCTCGGTCTGACGCTGCCCGCACTCACCTTCGCACTGGCTATCGACCGTGTGCTCAATGGGGTGACGCGTCCGGTGTTCGGCTGGATCTCCGACAAGATCGGTCGCGAAAACACGATGTTCATCGCCTTCGCGATGGAAGCCGTCGGGATTTATGCCTTGGCCAAGTTCGGCCAGCATCCGGTGGCCTTCGTGATCCTGACGGGGCTGGTGTTCTTCGCCTGGGGAGAGATCTACAGCTTGTTCCCGGCGACCTGCGCCGACACGTATGGCTCGAAGTACGCCGCCACCAACGCGGGGATGCTCTACACCGCGAAGGGGACCGCCGCGTTGCTGGTGCCCTTCTCGAGCATCATCACCACGTCGACCGGCAGTTGGCAGGCCGTGTTCATGATCGCTTGCGCCATGAACGCCTTCGCCGCCTTCCTTGCCTTGTTCGTCCTCAAGCCGATGCGTGCCCGTCTGGCACAGCGTTACGCCAGTGACTACAAGGCGCAAGCCAGCGAGCCGGTCGTGCAGGCGGCGGATCTATCGCGCAGTACCACGTAACGTGAACTGACGATATGAAGACGTCGCGTGAGCGGCTGGATTGAAGAGATGTTTGACCGGCGTGCAATCCGTGCCCTTGCGGGGCCGGTTGCACGGCCGGGTGAGCAAGTAGCGCAGCAGTTTGGGAATACCCATTAATCGTCAGACAAGACGACGCAACACTGAAACCGGAAAAATTGGAGGAGAGAATTATGTCCATTGCGATGACCGTGCCAGTCGGCAAAGCGGAAAACGACACCGCGGGCAACACGCTCAATGACACCAGCCGACACGCGAACATCGTGTCCGAGGCAGCAACGACTGATGGCTTCCATCTGATCATTGACGCCCTGAAAGCGAACGACATCGACACCATCTTCGGTCTGGTGGGGATTCCCATCACCGATCTGGCGCGACTCGCGCAAGCCGAAGGCATGCGTTTCATCGGCTTCCGCCACGAACAGCATGCCGGGCATGCCGCAGCCATCGCCGGGTACATGACGCAAAAGCCCGGCATCTGCCTGACCGTGTCGGCCCCTGGCTTCCTGAATGGCCTGACCGCCCTCGCCAACGCGACCACCAACTGCTTCCCGATGATCCTGATCAG
The DNA here is from genome assembly GCF_902459625.1 of Pandoraea cepalis. Lineage (NCBI taxonomy): Bacteria > Pseudomonadati > Pseudomonadota > Betaproteobacteria > Burkholderiales > Burkholderiaceae > Pandoraea > Pandoraea cepalis. The sequence continues at coordinate 8,348 of NZ_CABPRY010000005.1, read as the reverse complement.
CGGTTCGAGCGAGCGTGAGATCGTCGACTTGCAGCAGGGCGACTACGAAGAGATGGACCAGCTCAATGCGGCCAAGCCGTATTGCAAGGCGGCCTACCGCGTACTGCACGCCGAAGACATCGGCGTGGGCCTGGCCCGCGCCATTCGCGCCGCCGTGTCGGGCCGCCCGGGCGGCGTCTACCTGGATTTGCCGGCCAAGCTGCTGGCCCAGACCATCGACGCACAGAAGGCGAAGGACTCCCTGATTCGCGTGATCGACGCCGCACCGCGTCAGATCCCGGCACCGGATGCCGTCCAGCGCGCGCTCGACGTCATCAAGGGCGCCAAGCGTCCGCTGATCTTGCTCGGCAAGGGCGCTTCGTACGCACAAGCCGACGCCGACATTCGCGCGCTCATCGAGAAGACCGGCATTCCCTACCTGCCGATGTCGATGGCCAAGGGGCTGCTGCCCGACACGCATGAGCAATCGGCCGCGGCCGCACGTTCGTTCGTGCTGCAGGAAGCCGACGTTGTCGTGCTGATCGGCGCGCGCCTGAACTGGCTGCTCGCGCACGGCAAGGGCAAGACGTGGGGCGCCGCCCCGAAGAAGTTCGTGCAGATCGACATCTCGCCCACGGAAATCGACAGCAACGTGGCCATCGCGGCCCCGGTGATCGGTGACATCGGCTCGTGCGTGTCGGCACTGCTCGCCGGTGTGGACGCCAACTTCGGCAAGCCGTCGACCGAATGGACCGGCGCCATCGCCGAGCGCAGGAGCAAAAACCTGGCGAAGATGGCGGCAACGCTGGCGCAGAATCCGTCGCCGATGAACTTCCACAGCGCGCTGGGTGCGATTCGCGACGTGCTCAAGCAGCATCCGGACATCAACCTCGTCAACGAAGGTGCGAACACGCTCGACTACGCGCGCGCCATCATCGACCAGTACCAGCCGCGCAAGCGCTTCGACTCGGGTACGTGGGGCGTGATGGGCATCGGCATGGGCTTCGCCATCGGCGCGGCCGTCACGAGCGGTCAGCCGGTCGTGGCCATCGAAGGCGACAGCGCATTCGGCTTCAGCGGCATGGAACTCGAAACCATCTGCCGTTACGAGCTGCCTGTCACCACCATCATCTTCAACAACAACGGTGTGTATCGCGGCACCGACGTCAATCCGACGGGCGGCAAGGACGTGGCACCGACGGTGTTCGTCAAGGGCGCGCGCTACGACAAGATGATCGAAGCGTTCGGCGGCATCGGCTACCACGTCACCACGCCGGAAGAACTGACGAAGGCGCTGCAGGAGTCCATCGCAGCAGGCAAGCCGGCGCTGATTAACGCCGTCATCGACGAAGCGGCGGGCACCGAAAGCGGCCGTCTGACGAACCTGAATCCGCAAAGCGCGGCGATGAAAAAGTAACTCGAGTCAATTAAGGAGACATGACATGAGCAAACCCCTCGAAGGTATCAAGATCATCGACTTCACGCACGTTCAAGCCGGCCCCGCCTGCACGCAGTTGCTGGCCTGGTTCGGTGCGGACGTCATCAAGGTGGAACGCCCGGGTTCGGGCGACGTCACGCGTAACCAACTGCGCGACATCCCCGACGCCGACGCCTTGTACTTCACGATGCTCAACAGCAACAAGCGCTCGCTGACGCTGGACACGAAGACGCAGGAAGGCAAGGAAGTTCTCGAAAAGCTGGTGCGTGAATCCGACGTGCTGGTGGAAAACTTCGGCCCGGGCGCGCTGGATCGCATGGGCTTCTCGTGGGAGCGTCTGAACGAACTCAACCCGAAGCTGATCATGGCCTCGGTGAAGGGCTTCTCGGACGGTCACCACTACGATGACTTGAAGGTGTACGAGAACGTGGCGCAGTGCGCAGGTGGCGCGGCATCGACGACGGGCTTCTGGGACGGCCCTCCGACGGTGTCGGCCGCGGCGCTGGGCGACAGCAACACCGGCATGCACCTCGCGATCGGCATTCTGACGGCCATCATCGGCCGTGGCCAGACGGGGCGTGGTCAGAAGGTCGCCGTCTCGATGCAGGATTCGGTCATCAACCTGTGCCGCGTGAAGCTGCGCGACCAGCAACGCCTGGACCGTATCGGCTACCTCGAAGAGTATCCGCAGTACCCGCATGGCGAGTTCAGCGACGTGGTGCCGCGTGGCGGCAACGCCGGCGGTGGCGGTCAGCCGGGCTGGGTGCTCAAGTGCAAGGGCTGGGAGACGGACCCGAACGCGTACATCTACTTCACGATTCAGGGCCACGCCTGGGAGCCGATCTGCCGCGCGCTGGGCAAGCCGGAGTGGATCGAAGATCCGAACTACGCCACGCCGCAAGCACGTCAACCGCACATCTTCGACATCTTCGCGACCATCGAAGCCTGGCTGGCCGACAAGACGAAGTACGAAGCGGTCGACATCCTGCGCAAGTTCGATATTCCGTGCGCACCGGTCCTGTCGATGAAGGAAATCGCGAACGACCCGTCGCTGCGCGCGTCGGGCACGATCGTGGAAGTGCCGCACAAGGAGCGTGGTACGTACCTGACCGTCGGCAGCCCGATCAAGTTCTCGGGTCTGAAGCCGGAAATCACCGGTTCGCCGCTGCTGGGTGAGCACACCGACGAGATCCTGGCCGAGCTGGGCTACAGCAAGGACCAGATCGCGAACCTGCATTCGTCGCGGTCGGTTTAAGTCCGCGAGGGGGGCGAGTCAGGCCGAGCCCGGCTCGCCGCCAATGCGCCGCCTGTGCCGACGCCGCCTTTGGGCGGTGACGGCGCGCGGGACGCAAGGCAGGCAATGTTCATGGGTGCGGCGCCAAGCGGAGCCAGCACCCATTTTTATTTTCGGGACCGTGTTGTCCTCTAATTGATGTACTTTATTGGCATGTTTGATATCCCTGCCAATCGCATTTCCCACAAAATTATTGGAGACATCATGAGCGCATCCGTCGACGTCAGTCAGTTGGTCCAGGTAGTGGGCGACGCCATCGTCGTGGCCGATCCGAACAACATCATCACGCTGTGGAACAGCGGCGCGCAAAAGATGTTCGGCTTCTCCGAGGCCGAGGCGCTCGGGCAGCCGCTGGACATCATCATTCCCGAGCGGCTGCGCGCGCGCCACAATGAAGGCTATGTGAAGACGATGGAGACCGGGCAGACGAAGTACGGCAGCGATCTGCTCAAAGTCCCCGCCGCGCACAAGGACGGCCGCGCCATGTCGATTGCGTTCACCGTGGCGTTGTTGCATGGCGAGGGCGGCGAAGTCACCGGTATCGTGGCCGTGATTCGCGACGAGACTGCGCGCTTCCAGGAAGATCGTCAGTTGCGCAAGCGCGTGGCGGAACTCGAGGCGAAGGTGGCCGCCACCGCAGGCTGATCGTTCGATGTCGGTCGACGCAGCGCGGTGCGCCTGGGGTCGCCGCTAACGCCCGGCCGTCACCGCAAGAGACAGGAAGCACCGATTCGCAACGCGCCCGAAAGGGCGGCGTCGCGAATCGGTGCTTTTTGCATTTCGGCCGCCAGGCAAAGGCGATGCGGCGGGACGAAAATATTTTGTATTCAATATATTCACAGGATTTGCAAGGAATCCGCACCGCAGGCGACCGAATTTCATCGCTGTGACACATGCCTGTAAACCCGTAGCCCGGTCGGATCGCATGGACCATGTTGCGGTGCGGACTCCCTTGATACATGGGGATTCTGGCGATTTTTTGCCGATCGATGCGGCGAGACAGCAAATCTCATCGGCAACAAAAAGCCGTTGATAAAATATCGTGTATGAAATACTGTATATCACAGCAATCGATCCACGATGGGGATGGCGCCCGCAGAGGCGACAACCATCGAGCGATCAGGCGAGCCTCGCGTGTCGTCGCGTCTCGCGCACCGATTACATAAACGCCGTCGCATCAGGAGGAGACAAACCATGATCATCGTCGCCAGCATCCGGCGCGAAGCCCGCCCAGCGCGTGGCACGCACATTCAGCAGGTCGCGGCATGTGCCGTGCGCCATGCGCAAGTTCAACTGTCGGCGTCGGGCGCGGCTGCCCGGGCCACTTGCTGAGCGGAGCCGATCATGGGCAAGGCACTTGAAGGTGTGCGCATTCTCGACTTCACGCACGTGCAGTCGGGGCCGACTTGCACGCAGTTGCTCGCCTGGTTCGGCGCGGACGTGATCAAGATCGAACGCGCGGGACACGGCGACGTGACGCGCGATCAACTGCGAGACATTCCCGACGCGGACAGTCTCTACTTCACGATGCTCAACAGCAACAAGCGTTCGATCACGCTCGACACGAAGCACCCGGAAGGCAAGGCGGTGCTCGAGCGCATGATCCGCGACTGCGACGTGCTCGTTGAAAACTTCGCCCCCGGCGCGCTCGATCGCATGGGCTTCACGTGGGAGCACATCCACGCGTTGAACCCGCGCATGATCGTGGCCTCGGTCAAGGGCTTCGGACCCGGTCCGTACCAGGACTGCAAGGTCTACGAGAACGTGGCGCAGTGCGTGGGCGGTGCGGCGTCGACGACCGGTTTCGACGACGGCCCGCCGATGGTCACGGGCGCGCAGATCGGCGACTCGGGAACGGGGCTGCATCTGGCGCTGGGCATCGTTACGGCGCTGTATCAGCGCACGATGACCGGACAGGGCCAGCGCGTGCTCGCCGCCATGCAGGACGGGGTGTTGAACCTGTGCCGCGTGAAGCTGCGCGATCAGCAGCGCCTGGAGCGCGCGCGCGTGATGGAAGAGTATCCGCAGTTCCCGAACGGCGAGTTCGGCGACGCGGTGCCGCGTGCCGGCAATGCGTCGGGCGGCGGTCAGCCGGGCTGGATTCTTAAATGCCAGGGCTGGGAGACCGACCCGAACGCGTACATCTACTTCATCGCCCAGGCGCCCGTGTGGGGCTCGATCTGCAAGGTGATCGGCAAGCCCGAGTGGGTCGAGCATCCCGACTACGCCACGCCGCGTGCCCGTCTGCCGCGCCTGCGCGAGATCTTCGACACGGTTGAGCATTGGACCATGACCAAGACGAAGTTCGAGGTCATGGCGATCCTCAACGAGTACGACATCCCGTGCGGTCCGATTCTGTCGATGAAAGAGATTGCCGAGGATATGTCGCTGCGCGAGACCGGGACCATCGTCGAAGTCGATCACCCGAAGCGCGGCAAGTACCTCACCGTCGGCAACCCGATCAAGCTCTCGGCCAGCCCCACGCACGTGGAGCGCTCGCCGCTGCTTGGCGAACACACCGACGACGTGCTTTCGGAATTCGGCTACAGCACACAGCAGATCGCGGCACTGCGCGAAATCGGCGCGGTATAAGCGGCGCCGCGTAAGCGTCGTCGCACGAACGCAAGTCGTCTGCACGAGGCAGATGGGAATGACGTCACGACATCGCGTCCGGCGCGCGAACGGCGAACCCTGCCGTAGCGCCGGGCGGTTACAGATAAGGCATACGCATGAAGCTCTGGACCCGTTTCAAGACCGCGCATGGTCGCATCGGCTTTGGCCTGCTGCAGGACGACCATATTCTCGAACATCGCGGCGATCTCTACGATCAGCCGATCGCCACGGGCGCGACGATCGCGCGCGATACGGTCGACCTGCTGTGCCCGTGCGAGCCCTCGAAAATCGTGGCGCTGTGGAACAACTTTCACGCGCTCGGCGCGAAGCTCGGCAAGGCCGCGCCGTCGCATCCGCTCTTTCTCATCAAGCCGGCCACGTCGCTGAACGGGCCCGACGCGGTGATTCAGCGTCCCCCGTCGTATGCGGGCAAGATCGTGTTCGAGGGCGAACTGGGCGTTGTGATCGGCAAGCGCGCGAGCCAAGTGAGCGAGGAAGCCGCGCGCGATTACATCCTCGGCTACACGTTGGTCAACGACGTGACCGCCGCTGAAATCATCGAGCAGGACGGCAACTTCGCACAGTGGACGCGGGCCAAGGGCTTCGACACGTTCGGCTGTCTCGGCCCCGTCATTGCACAGGATTTCGACTGGCGCGAGGCAGAGGTCGTCACGCGGCTCGACGGCACGGAGCGTCAGCGCTATCCGCTCGCCGACATGATCTTCAACCCGTGGCAACTCGTCGCGCGTATCTCACAGGACATGACCCTGATGCCGGGGGACGTGATCGCCGTGGGCACCTCGATTGGCGTGGGCTCGATGAAAGAGGGCGCGCTGGTCGAGGTGAGCATCGACGGACTGGGGACGTTAGCCAACCGCATGGGCGGCTGAGGAAGCAATCGATTTCACGGTGGTCGGCCGGGGTGGCAAAGGCCTGAGTCGATCGCCCTTTTTCATTCGGCGGATCCGGGATCTGTCCGGCGCGAGACGGCGTGATCGCCGCCGCGCGCAGCGGGAGGCGGCACGGGACTCTTGTAGGCCATCATGCCGTCGATGAGCGCAGCGCCTTCGGCCAGCAGGAATTCCCGGAAGGCGAGCGCGACCGGCGGCAGCCGCTTGCTGCGACGATGCACGACGTACCAGCTTTGCCAGGCCGGAAAGCCCTGGACGTCGAGCACCGTCAACTGACCGGTCTGAAGCTCCATGCCAACGGTATGGGCCGACAGGAAGCTGATGCCCATGCCCGCCACGACCGCTTGCTTGATGGTTTCCGTGCTGGCGATCTCCATCGTGATCTTGAGTCGCTGGGTGCGCTGACCGAAGGCGTCCTGCAGGGAATTCCACGTGTCGGATCCGCGCTCGCGGCTGATGAACGGTTCTTCCGTCAGACGCGAGAAGGGAATCTGACGCTGGCTCGCCAGCGGATGATCCGGCGGTGCCACGATGACATACGGATGGGGTGCGAAGGCTTCGTTGATCGTGTCGATCTCCGGTGGCGGACGCACCATCACCGCCAGATCGGTGAGGTTTTCGGTGAGCTGATGCAGGAGTTCCTCGCGGTTGTGAACCGTGAGATTGAGCGTCACGCCGGGATGGCGTGCGGTAAAGGCCGCGAGCAACCTGGGAAAGAAATAGTCGCCCGCGCTGATCACGGCCACGTTGAGCTTGCCGCCCGTGATGCCCTTGAGGTGATCCATTGCCTCTTCGGTTTCGCGAAAGAGCGCAATGATCGCGCGGCTGTAATGGAGCATTTCGGCGCCCGCCGGCGTGAGAAAGACCTTCTTGCCCAACTGCTCGAAAAGCGGGAGGCCGACGTGACTCTCGAGCTGCTTGACCTGTGTCGAGACGGCCGGTTGCGTGAGGTGAAGCTCTTCGGCGGCGCGCGAAAAGCTCAAATGGCGCGCCACGGTTTCGAAGACCTTGAGTTGACGAAGCGTGGCGTGTTTCATGCGGCGGTCATCCTGACATCAGTGGGGCGGCGGAATGATTTCCGCGCGCGAAGCGTTGTCGAAGAAGTATAAGTAATCGTTGATGGTTTGCATAATTAACTTTAACTGTCTTTTATGGATTGGGCTGCGTAATCTGCAATGGCAGCCCGCATGAAAGTGGTGTGACAGCAAAGCGTCGGTGACCTGTCATGTCAGGCGAGCGCGGGTCTGCGTGTTCTGGAGACGATCACTGTTTTGGGAGAGCGCCATCATGTCTGTCATCGAATCGCATATCAAACCCGCCGCCCTGGCACCGGTTGCCAACGCCCATCTGCATGCGTTCAACAACGCATTCGTCGAATTGGGGCTGGACTGGTATTGGGATCACCCCACCTATGCCCGTTTGCTGCACGCGACCGGGAACCAAGATTTACCGCTGGCGTATCTCGAAGGCGCTTCGGCGCAGGCGTTGCGCATGGCCGAGCTGCTGCTGATCGGGGCTTATCTCGACGGACATCAGCCGCATCTGCTGCGCGCCTACGAGCCGGAATTCCTGTGCGACCTGATTCACTGCACCAAGGTGCGTTGCTTCGAAGCGGCCAATGAAGGGCGTTCGATGCAGTCGCCGAGAGCCGTTGCGGCCTGAGTTTCACAACACGACAGGGGCTCAGACCCCGAGACAATAACTATGCATATTGGCATTCCAAAGGAGACGGCCGCCGGCGAATCCCGCGTCGCGGCCACACCGGAAACGGTGAAGAAGCTGGTGGGCGCAGGGCATCGCGTCACCGTGGAGCGTGGTGCGGGCGAGGCGGCCAGCGTGCCTGATGCGGCGTATGTCGCAGCGGGCGCGTCGAGCGGTAGCGCGGCCGAAGCCCTTGGCGCCGAGTTGGTGCTCAAGGTACGCGCGCCGTCGATCGCGGAAATCGCGTTGATTCCACGTGGCAGTGCGGTGGTCGGCATGCTCAATCCGTTCGATGCCGAGAACAATGCGCGCATGGCGGCGGCGGGTGTCATTGGCTTCGCCTTGGAAGCCGCGCCGCGGACCACGCGCGCGCAAAGCATGGACGTGTTGTCCTCGCAGGCCAACATCGCCG